>NZ_JBHULU010000014.1:45446-51896 GCF_042684605.1 Pontibacter locisalis | reverse complement strand
AAAAAGTGTGGAAGAATTATTATACAAAAAAACGTACCATTGTAAAGCAATAGCAGGACTAAGAAAAATTGTAAACTTTTAACAGGACTAATACCTAAACCTGTAAACTTATTTTAGGACGAGACAACTGCCCTAAATTAAGCAGTAGCAGACTCCCCTCCTTGGCTAAGGAGGGGTAGGGGTGGTTGGACCCGGTACTACAGACTATCCTATGAATCCTTCCTCATTCAGAAAAACGCCCATCCTCTCATAACAATAAACTTTCACCTCAACAGCTACTCCTTCTTTTGCGTTAGCTACAAAAAAGTCTGAATTCCCTTTACACTTTACCTTCCACTGGAAAAAACCTATATTTGTCTACATAACTTTTATCAAGCAACATGCTCAAAGCGAACGACCCTTCCCTTCACTCCTGGATAGAAATAGCGCCTAACAGCGACTTCCCGATACAAAACCTGCCTTTTGGTATTTTTAAAACAGAAACAAGAGATCCTCGTGTAGGCGTGGCTATTGGAGAATACATTCTGGACCTGTGCGTAGTTGGCCAACACAGTTTCTTTGAGCTGATTGATATTGACCCACATGTATTTCACCGCCCTTACCTGAATGACTTTATCGCGTATGGTAAACCCATCTGGCGTGCTGTAAGAAACAGGGTATCAGACCTCCTGCGAAACGACAATACGGAGATCAGCGGCGACAGTAACATGATTCGGGAATGTCTGGTAAGGCAGGACGAGGCGCAGATGCTAATGCCGGTGAAAGTGCCGAACTACACCGACTTTTACAGCAGCATTGAGCATGCCACCAATGTAGGTACCATGTTCCGTGATCCGAAAAATGCCTTGTTACCAAACTGGAAGCACATCCCTATCGGTTACCATGGTCGCGCCTCTTCTATTGTAGTATCAGGCACAGACCTTCACAGGCCAAAGGGCCAAACAAAAGCCCCGGATGCAGAGGCTCCAACTTTCGGACCTACCAAGTTGCTGGATTTTGAATTAGAGGTAGCTTTCATTACCGGTAAAGAAACAAAACTGGGACAGAGCATTACCCCTGACGAAGCGAATGACTATATCTTCGGGCTGGTACTGTTTAACGACTGGTCGGCAAGAGATATGCAGACCTGGGAGTATGTACCATTAGGGCCGTTCCTGGCCAAGAGCTTCGGATCATCTGTATCACCGTGGGTAGTAACATTGGATGCTTTAGAACCATTTAAGGTAAAAGGTCCGGTTCAGGATCCTAAACCACTTCCGTACCTGGATTTCCATGGCAACCACAACTATGACATTAACCTGGAGGTACTTCTACAACCTGAAGGAGGAGAGGAAAACAGCATCTGCCGTTCAAACTATAAGTACATGTACTGGAACATGAGCCAGCAACTGGCCCACCAGAGTAGCAACGGCTGTAACCTACAAGTAGGTGACATGTACGCTTCCGGTACCAT
Organism: Pontibacter locisalis; assembly: GCF_042684605.1. Classification (NCBI taxonomy): domain Bacteria; kingdom Pseudomonadati; phylum Bacteroidota; class Cytophagia; order Cytophagales; family Hymenobacteraceae; genus Pontibacter; species Pontibacter locisalis. Next base: position 50,443 of record NZ_JBHULU010000014.1, on the reverse strand, counting down.
TAGCGGATCAGAAAAAGACTCCTATGGCTCCATGCTGGAACTCACCTGGCGTGGTTCAAACCCGATCCAGCTATCCGACGGCACCGAGCGTAAATTCGTTAATGATAACGATACAGTTATCATGCGAGGATATGGAGAGCGTAACGGCATACGTATTGGTTTTGGGGAAGTAAGGTGCAAAATATTACCGGCAGTTTAAGTGTAAGAGGCTTAAATTAGAAGAAACCAGGCAGTTTTTACCATAGTACATTTAAACGTATGTACATAAAGTTCTTAAAAGCTTGCAAGGTGCAAAGATGACGATTTTTTGTTTGAGCGTTCAGCGAGTTCAAAATCGTCTTGATTCTTTTGCTTACTTTTCTCATCAAGGAGAAAAGTAAGGCCCAGCCGGCAAGGCGAAAAGCCAAATAAATGTTTAGGTGCCTCAAGTATACAAAACCTGTTGTTTTAGAACTTATTCCCGGAATTTCATTTTAATCTAAGACATGTCTTTCAAAACCATAGATCCCCAGGATGTAAAAACGGCAGAAGTACATGCCTTGCTGTTAGGTGCCATAGCGCCAAGGCCTATCGCTTTCGCCAGCACAAACGACCTGGAAGGGAATGTAAATCTGAGTCCGTTCAGCTTTTTCAACGTGTTCAGTGCGAAGCCTCCCATTTTGGTCTTTTCGCCTGCACGGCGGGTGAGAGATAATACTAGCAAGCACACTCTAGAGAATGTGTTGGCGACAAAGGAGGTGGTGATCAATATCGCCAATTACGATATTGTGGAGCAAATGTCGCTGGCCAGTACTGAGTATGACCAAGGCATTAATGAATTTGTAAAATCCGGTCTAACACCAGAGGCATGTGTATTAGTAGGTCCACCACGCGTTTTGGAGGCACCAGTAGCCTTTGAGTGCAAGGTAAACGATGTTATTAGCCTAGGACCGGAAGGAGGCGCTGGCAACCTTGTTATTTGCGAGGTGCTGTTAATGCACGTGAATGAAAACATCCTGGATGAGAACGGCAAGATAGATCCATTCAAGTTAGATGCGGTAGCTCGTATGGGTGGCGACTACTACCTACGTGCCAACGGCGACTGTATCTTTGAGCTAGCTAAGCCAATCCGCAACAAAGGCATTGGAGTGGATCAACTACCAGAGTTTATTCGGAACAGCAATATTCTTTCCGGCAATAACCTGGGCAGACTTGGAAATACTGAGACCATTCCTTCAGATGCAGAAGTAGAAGCCTTCAAAGCTGATCCGCTTGTAGCTTATACCCTAAATAAATATAAAGATGAGCCCGGCAAGCTTCGCCAGGAGCTAGAGTTGTTAGGAAAGAAACTGTTAGAGGATAATCAGGTGCAGGAGGCATGGAGGGTGTTGTTACTATGTGGGAGGGTTTAAAATTCAATAGCGCCAGCAAGCTCGCGCTATTGAATCACATCCTTTCTAGTTTGCCACATCCAACTCTTCGTACTTAGAATTCTTGCTTCTGAACTCTGGAACCATGGCTTTCATTTTTCTTACTACCGCTACATCAGTACTTTCTTTGTTCAAGGTTAATAGTTCTTTGATATCAACTACTACTTTTTTGTACTTGTACTTTCTTACCTTAGAGATCTTGATCTTGTGATGATGTGTCGGAATAGTTTTCTCTTCAGAATTTAGCAGTTCTTCATACAGCTTCTCCCCTGGCCTTAGACCGGTGAAAACAATTTCGATATCTCTATCCGGTACCATGCCTGCCAGTTTCACCATTTTCTTCGCCAGATCTACGATCTTCACAGGCTGCCCCATGTCGAAAATAAAGATTTCACCACCATTACCCATTGTACCAGCTTCCAGCACCAGTTGCACCGCCTCTGGTATGGTCATGAAATAGCGGGTAATATCCGGATGAGTAACAGTAATAGGGCCTCCCTTCTCAATCTGTGATCTAAACCTAGGAATAACAGATCCGTTTGATCCTAATACATTTCCGAAGCGGGTGGTGATGAATTTTGTCTGTGGTAAGTCAGGCTGCTTCTCATGATAGTCATCCGAATCATTTGGCCGGATACTGTTCAAAGACTGAATGTAAATCTCAGCAATTCGCTTCGATGCCCCCATAATATTGGTAGGATTTACTGCCTTATCTGTCGAAACCATTACAAATTTCTCCACATCAAAGGTAAGCGAAAGGTCAGCCAGGTTCTTTGTCCCTAGTATGTTAGTCATGATAGCCTCCGATGGATTATTCTCAATCATCGGCACATGCTTGTAAGCAGCGGCATGGTATACTATATGAGGCATGTACTCATTAAAAAGGGCATACATCCTGTTAAAATTGGCAATGTCTCCCATACAGATCTGCAGGTTAACATTAGGGAACTCGTCCTCTATCTCAAGTTGAAGATCATGAAGAGGGGTCTCTGCCTGGTCACAGATAATAACCATCTCCGGGTTGTAATGAATTACCTGCCTCACTATCTCAGAACCGATAGAGCCCGCTCCACCAGTTACCAGTACACGTTTGCCAGCCAGGTCCGCAGATATTCTGTCGTTCTCAATAACAATCGGCGGGCGTTGCAGCAGGTCTTCAATTTTCAGGTCCTGCATCTGGTTCATACTCAGATGCCCCGACATCCACTGCGAGGTAGGCGGAACGGTCAGTACCTTAATGCCCAGCTCCACACATTTCTCAATAATATTTTTTCTAACATCCGATTTGAGATCTTCGCTCATCACCACCAGTTTGTCTATCATCACCCGCTGGTGTAGCTTCTCTATCTCATCTACATGATACACTCTCTTCTGTTGGATGTCTTTATTTACCTTAATAGGATTGTCATCGATGAAGCCAGCTACAATGTACTTACCCATACCGCTGGTCTCCAAGGCATCCTTTACCAGAATAGAATTACCATCCGACCCGTAGATCAGGAACGTTTCTTTTTTACCGGAAGTATTTCGCTTGATAAAATAGAACAGCCCCTTAGCCCCCAGGCGAACCATGATCAGCAAACCGGAAGCAATAAAGAAGTTCACCAGCAGCACCAGGTAGATGTTCAGAGAATCAATATTTAAAGCAGGCATTACGCCAAATCCCATAATGGCACTGTAGATCAGGCTGCAAAAGAGAACTGTTGTGAAAATCCTGTAAATATCATGTGTGCTGGAGTACCGTATCAGACCAGTATGGAGCCGCATGGTGTAGAAAGTTACCAGGGAGACAAGGCAGTAAATACCTATGTAAATAAAGAAGTGGCCCCTAAGGATATTTGTGAACTCGAACTGCTTTATGAGGAAATAAGAGAATGCGAAAGACCAACTTGAAATTACCTGATCGATCAGCAGTATGATCCACTTTGGTAATGATTTATTCAGTAAAAATACTTTCATATAGTAAGTCAGAATTAAGTGCAAAGCGGTTATTTGCAAGTGACTTTATGCCTTTGAACAGTGCCAAGTCAATAAGATCAACCGTAAAGTTTCAGATTAATTTAGCTATACGGCATATCTGCAAAAATACTTAAAATGTTTTTACTCTTTTCATAAAAAAAACGTTAATTAAAAGTATAGTACAGTTGTATATAGTTTAAGTACTTATAATACCTACATCAAGATTAAATTCATCTTCTTTAGGATGCAATATTGACTGTTACCCTCTGAGTTTTTCTCAGTAGAGGCAGATTTTCTCACGTTCATTTTACCTTATCTTTTTAGCATACTTAAATTGGATAATTAGAACAAAGTACATTTGTTTTTACTAATAAAGCTGAACTTTTGAACTCTTATTCACATCTTTAAGTATAGAGACAGTTTCATAGTATATAATGAGACAGACATTATTGCGTTATAACATAATAGCACCTGAAAGCATATCCTGCCGAAGGAGCTAAAAAAAGAATATAATTAAATTAATATAATGAGATTATTAAAGAACTCTTGGCTGACTTTTATAATTCTATTCTGTGTTGTTAGCCATACAACAAATGCGCAAAGCTTACCGCCCCGTTTTGAAGTGGGAGCACATGGCAGCATGTTTGTTTATCATGGTGATTTAACTACCTATAAATTCGGTTCTAGAAAGACATCAAAATTTGGATTTGGAGTTTATGGGAGCTACCGCTTCAACAATTTCTTATCCGTAAGAGCAAACTTCGCAAAAGGAAAGTTGGAGGGTGATGATGAAGAGTATGCTAATCCCCTGCATGCTCGTAAATTTAATTTCAACTCACCAGTTACAGAATTTGCTGGTCTTTTGGTTTGGGACGTCTTAGGAATGGGATCCAAGGAAATAAGTCCAAATTTATTCCCTTACATAATAGGTGGTATTGGATACTCTTCTTTAGATATTCAAAGAGACTATTCCGAGAACACTTATGGAGCAAACCATCCCTATACATTGGGACTCGAAGAAGATATTCCGCAAACCCTGCCAAGCCAACTTATTGTTCCTATGGTTGGCATAGGTATCCGACACTATCTTACACCGAAGTTGACTGTAAACGCAGAGTTTATGCACCGCTTCACCTCAACAGACTACCTCGACGGTTTTAGCCAGGCTGCCGACCCTAGTAATAACGATTCCTACTATACTTTCTCTGCCGGCTTAGCTTATATGTTTGGAGAACGAGGTGGTAAAGGAGGTGGACCTAACTTTAAGAAAGGGAAAGGCCGTAAAGGGAAGATTGAATGTCCTGTTTATGAGTAAGGGGGGCTTCGGTTTCTTTGAGGATAAGGAGAATAGGTATCTTACTTCAGCTGATCTTCTCTAGCTGCTTTTTATCCTCTGCTATCTGCAATGTATAATCTCGCTGATCTTTATAGCTTTCTTTAATCCTCAGTCTTACCTGCCTATAGTTTCATCATTTGCTTTGGTTCGCTCCAAGCCCGCGGGGGCTCGTCTTCCCGCATCGCGCGGTGTTCCCTTCCTTTGCTACCCTTGCGGTCGCAATGCCTTACGGCACCGGAATCTCACAAGGCGCTCAACGGAAAGACTGGGATCAGTTCGATAGCTTCTGCCTT
>NZ_JBHULU010000014.1:0-45295 GCF_042684605.1 Pontibacter locisalis | reverse complement strand
GGGTGCACCAACGACGATTTTCTGTTTAAGCGTTCAGCGAGTGGGGGTAGGGGCCCTCGATAAACAAAATTGTCTTGATTCTTTTGCTTACTTTTCTCATCAAGGAGAAAAGTAAGGCCCAGCCGGTGAGGCGAAAGCAAGCTAACAGTAGTTAAGTTCGTGCAAACTGAATACATAGGCAAAGAGAAAATATCCCATTGAGGGGGCTGTACCTGGAAGAGCAGAAATCCTGCTAATCCTAAAAATCCTGATTCAGGCAAAACTCACTTCTCCATTGAATAGAAGAGTAGGTGGATGGAATTTTATTAACTTTGCTCAGGTAATTAATAAAAGCAATATTTTGTACAGGAATTTTTTCAAGCGCTTTATTGACCTTGTTCTCAGTGTCACTGGTTTCGTCATTCTGTTTCCTGTGTTTCTTTGCTGCACGATTCTGTTAGCTGTTGCTAACGAGGGAAAGCCTTTCTTTTTTCAGCTTCGTCCTGGATCGCATGGTCGCATCTTCAGGATAATCAAATTCAAGACAATGAACGACAGGAGGGATGCTACCGGTAATCTACTTCCTGATGCAGAGCGTTTGACTGCTGTTGGCAGTTTTGTGCGGAAAACTTCCCTGGATGAGATACCACAACTCTTGAACGTGATACAAGGGGACATGAGCCTGATAGGACCGCGTCCTTTGTTGCCGGAATATTTGCCTTTGTATTCACCCCACCAGGCAAGACGGCATGAGGTGCGGCCGGGAATTACAGGGTGGGCGCAGGTGAACGGGCGAAATGCAATATCATGGGAGCAGAAGTTTGATTATGATGTGTGGTATGTTGAGCATGTGAGCTTTAAGCTGGATCTTAAGATACTGATGATGACCTTTGCCAAAGTTTTTAAGAGTGAAGGGATTTCACAGGAAGGAAATGTAACGATGCCGAAGTTTACTGGTACGAAGACAAACCACCCCTGCCCCTCCTTAAACAAGGAGGGGAGTTTCGAGCAAGAGTAAAGATACTTGCTGGCGCGGGTTTGTAACCCGTGTCTGATTAAACTTCGGATTTGTAATCCGACTGGGCCAGAGGCCCAACTATAGCTCGACACGAGCGTGGACGCTCGCGCCATAACAGTCGAGTTTATAAGGATGAAACGGTCCTACATTTGGGCATTTAGACAAAGAAATAGGAATCAAATAGAAGATGATCATTTACGGTGCTAGTGGACATGGGAAAGTGATTGCAGAGATCCTGGAGAAGAACGGGTTTACGAATATTATTTTCGTGGATGATAAGCCGGTTGGGGATTCATTTCTTGATTACCCGCTTCATCACACGTCGAAGCTTCCGGAACTGGATGATCAGGATTTAGTTATAGCGGTCGGGAATAACCGCACGCGTAGTAAACTAGCACAGTCGATAGATAAGAAATTTACTGTTGCCGTACATCCTTCCGCACAAATCAGCCACCGTTGCACTCCAGGTGCTGGTACAGTAATAATGGCAGGCGTGGTAGTGAATGCAGACAGTACAATAGGAGAGCATGTAATCCTGAATACTAATTGCTCGATTGATCATGATTGTGTTCTGGAGGATTTTGTGCATATTTCCCCTAATGTTGCCCTTGCTGGGAACGTGCATGTGGGGGAAGGAACACAGGTAGGTATAGGTAGCAGCGTGATTCAAGGGGTAAGGATTGGCAAGTATGCAACGATAGGAGCAGGTGCTGCTATTATTGAAGATGTACCGGACTATGCCGTAGTGGTAGGAGTGCCTGGCAAAGTTATAAGGTATAATGTTCCGTCAGTCTAAAGAATACTATATAAGATGATACAAGATAAGATCTGGCTTTCTTCTCCGCATATGGGGGAGAACGAGTTTAAATATGTAAAAGAGGCTTTCGATACGAATTGGATTGCCCCGCTTGGTCCGCATGTTGATGGTTTTGAACAGGACATAGCGAATTACTTAGGTGGTGATGTGCATGTAGCAGCTCTAAGTTCCGGTACAGCCGCATTGCATCTTGCCTTGATCATACTTGGTGTGCAGGCAGGGGATGAGGTGATCTGCCAGTCCATGACCTTTTCAGCTTCTGCTAACCCCATTGCCTACCAGGGAGCTACTCCTGTTTTTGTGGATAGCGAGGACCGAACCTGGAACATGTCCCCTGAGTTCTTAGAAGAGGCTATAAAGGACCGTATCAGCAAAGGCAGAAAGCCAAAGGCTATCATTGTGGTGCATCTGTATGGTATGCCTGCCGAAATGGATAGAATCATGGCCATTGCGGATCAGTATGAGATACCGGTAGTAGAAGATGCTGCGGAAGCTCTGGGTTCTTCTTACAAAGGAAAACCATTGGGTACTTTCGGAGCCATGAGTATCTTGTCTTTTAATGGCAATAAGATTATCACCACCTCTGGTGGAGGGGCACTGGTTTCAGCAAATGAAGACTGGATAAAGAAATCACGCTTCCTGGCTACGCAGGCGCGCGATGCCGCTCCTCATTACCAGCACACGCATATCGGCTACAATTACCGGATGAGCAACATTTGTGCAGGTATTGGTCGCGGACAAATGGAGGTGCTGCCAAGACGTGTAGAGAAGCGCAGGGCTAATTATGAGTTTTATAAGGCAGCGCTGGCAGATTACAAGCAGATTCAATTTGCAGACGAGCCAAACAGTGATTTCTACTCTAACCGTTGGTTGAGCACGATCTTGGTAGATGAAGAGGGTAACGGGATTAGCAGGGAAGATATCAGGCTGGCCCTGGAAAAACAAAACATCGAATCCCGGCCCCTGTGGAAGCCAATGCATTTACAACCTGTATTCGCTGATTCGCCATTCTATGGTGATGGAACAAGCGAACGCCTATTTGAAAAAGGCCTTTGCTTACCATCCGGCTCAAATTTAACCAATGAAGATCTGAACAGGGTAGTGACGGAGATAGAAGCATATGTGAAGGTGAAGCAGGTGGTGTAAGTGAAATAGTTCTGCAGTACCGGGTCCAACTACCCCTCCCCCGAACAAGTTCGGGATCTGCGACTTTTCTAAGGCGGGGAGCCTGCTACTGCTATGGTGGAGGCAGAAGTTTCATGGCGTGGGTGTAGTCGTTTTCCTTCGTTTTCAGCAGGTGTAATCATCCCCCTACCCCCTTCCAAGAAGAACATTATTTTTACGCCTTCACTTTCCTCGCCAGTAGCAAAGGCTTGGGCTATCGAACTGATCCCAGTCTTTCCGTTGAGCGCCTTGTGAGATTCCGGTGCCGTAAGGCATTGCGACCGCAAGGGTAGCAAAGGAAGGGAACACCGCGCGATGCGGGAAGACGAGCCCCCGCGGGCTTGGAGCGAACCAAAGCAAATGATGAAACTATAGGCAGGTAAGACTGAGGATGACCATCAGCTAAAAAGATCAGCAGACCTACGTTCTGCGAATAAAGGAAGATCAACAACAACTAGAAAGAATCAGCAGTACTATAAACAACTTATCCCCTGGCAATAAAAAAAATTATTTACTATCACCCTTCAACGCTTCCCTATACTCCTCCAACAACAGCTCCCAGAAATACCTTTGCTCATAGCGCTCTATAATCATCTTCCGGGCATTAGACTGCAGATGCGCATACAGCTCCTTATCCACGATCAACCTCTCCATAGCACCTTGTAGAGCATCCACAGATTTAGGAGGAATAATTAAACCATTCTCCCCTTCAACAATGATCTCATTACATCCATTAATATCCGTTACAATACTGGGCAGATTAAAGCATCCGGCCTGCATGGGCACATTTGGAAAGCCTTCGCGGTAAGAGGGAAAAGCCAGTGCATTACTAATTGCTAAATAAGGACGAACCTCATTTTGATAACCAACGGAAAGGATGGTAGGATTCTGCTCTATCTCCAGAAGAGTCTGTTTATCCACCGGATCCAGGTCCTGCTCCAGTGGGCCTACTAATAGAAGCTTTATGAAAGGAAACTTCTGCTGTGAGGAGGTAAAAGCTTTTACCAACTCTTGGATACCCTTATCTTTTACGATCCGGCCAATAAATACAAAAAGGAAATCTGAATCAGTTATATCTAACTCCTGCCTTAACTTCTGTAAAGCTTCGGCATCTAAAGCATCCTTGCTAAAGAAGTTTGTATTGATCCCGTTACTACTCCCATTACCAATTACCTTTACCTTATCCGGACCACAATAACTGCTATCCAAAATAAAATCTTTCAGTACAGTAGAGTTTGGGTACACCTTTGTAGCACAGGCATAAGTAAGCTTTTCTACTGCATCCAAAACACGGCGTTTTACACCGGTCGCTTCCATTAAAGGTAAGCCAGCTACGGTATGCAACCGTACTGGTACTCCTGCTAGTTTACCACCCAGCATGCCTACAATACCAGCTTTTGGGGTGTGCGAATGGATGATCTCAGGTTTATGCTTTTTACAAAGCCTGTAGAAGGCCCAAAGGGAACGCAGATCCTGCAGCGGTGTTACCTTACGCGTCATAGGCACAATAACGTGCTCGGATTCCTGTTCTACTACCACAGCCGCTGCCTCCGGACCATCAGCCGAGATCATCAGAGGTTCAAAGCCTTTCGAGCGCATGAAGGGCAGCTGCCCTGTAATTAGTTTCTGCAGGGAGAGCGGAACGGTGGTAACACGAAATAACTTTGCCATTATGCCTGCTGGTTTTTCAGGTAGTCGTAACAATCTCCCATACTCATACTAACCATACCATATTGCTTTTCCAGCATCTTATAATGATCTAGTATAAAGCCTAGATATTCCATACTTTGCTCAGGATGATCTCCAAAATTATGTGGGTGCCACCTATAGGAGGAAAAATAAAGATGATTTAACCTTTTACTTTAAGAAGCGCTCCAAAAACCATCTTAAAATGCTAATCCTGTATTTGATTAAAAGAGGACAGAGTACCAAAATAGTAAAAGCTGTAAAACTACAAAAAAACTTTGCCGGCTTATTTTTCACAGCTTCAATTGTTAAAAAAAACTATGATTTTAAATAGGTACTTTTATACCACTTTTGAAAACAAAAAAATGTCCAAACTCTGAAGGTATTATCTTCTTTACCTTCAACATGTTTTTGTACCATTTTCATAACCGGAGCAGGTTCAAAAATATTTTGTGATTTTAAGAATTCATGATCAACAAAGGACAATAGTTCTTTTGATAAATAACTTCTCAACCAGTCGCCTACAGGAACACCAAAACCCTTTTTAGACTTTTCAAGGAAATTATCAGGAAAATATTGTTTAAACGATTCCTTTAGTATGTATTTTTTATTCCAACCTTTCAAAAGATAATTCTCAGGTAATTGATTGGTAAAATTCCAGAGTTCTTTATTTAAAAATGGCGCCCGGCTTTCTAAAGAAGTCAACATACTGGTTCGGTCTACTTTCACCAGCATATCTCCTTCAAGGCTAATAATTTTATCAATGCTTCTAAAGCTAGTTAAGCTCCCGTCATTTTCTACCTGATTCTTGAAGTAGGAGAGTGTTTCCGGGTGAATTTTTTCTTTTTTAAGTATTTCCTTTAGTTCATCTTCGTTGAAGCCCAAAGAAATAATATTATAATAAAACTGATGATTATAATTGATAGCATTTATCAGCTTCCTGGCCTTAAAGCGCTTCCCCCTGTTATCATCTTTAGTCGCTAAAAGGGGAGACACTATTTTTTTAATACCGCAGTGAACTCCCTGTGGAATTAGAGACGTATATTTTCTATTCAACTCCCCTACATAATATTTATTATATCCACCAAAAATTTCGTCTCCCCCGTCACCGGTAAGGGCAACTTTTACTTTCTGCCTTGTTTTAAGAGCTACAAGGTAAGTGGGTAAGGATGAAGAATCTGCAAATGGCTCATCAAAATTAAGGAGGATATCATCTACATTCATTTTTAGGTCCTCCTCGTTCACTATAAACTCGTGATGCCTACTCCCAATAATTTTTGCAACAGTACGGGACTTGTCTGATTCATCAAAAGACTTTTTTTCAAAGCCTATAGAAAAAGTGTCTATAGGAGTAGCTGAACTGTGGGCCAAAGAAAGAGAAACTATAGAAGAGTCTACCCCCCCAGAAAGAAAGGTTCCGATAGGAACGTCTGATACTGAGCGTGAAACAACACTTTCCCTTACTTTATCATGTGTTATTTTCTTTGCTTCTTCAAATCTTATGTCAGGATCAACGTCTTTTGCAAAACCCTGCTTGATCTCTTTTATTTCAAAGTATGCAGAAGTAAGATCAAGTTCAATATAATGGTTTGCTTCAAGCTTATGTATTTCTTTGTAAATAGTATAGGGCGCAGGAATATAGGTAAGCTGAAAAAAGAGGTTAAGTCCTTCCGGTGAGATCTCCGGCTTTTTATCCAAAACCTTGATAATGGATTTCAATTCTGAGGACCAATAAAAACATTTTCTATCATTATAGTAGTACAGGGGTTTCTCTCCAAAAAAATCTCTGGCAATAAAAATCTTTTTAAGTTCAGCGTCATAAATGCTGAAGGCAAACATCCCGTCCAGCATCGCAAAGGAAGCAGTCCCAAATATTACATATAGTTGAAGAATAACTTCCGTATCTGATGTGGTATGAAACTTAACCCCCTTATCTAGTAATCTCTTTTTTAATTTTTGGTAATTATAAATTTCTCCATTAAAAACGATTGCCTTACTTCCATCATCAGAAAATATAGGTTGCTTTCCGGTAGAAAGATCTATAATTGAAAGACGCCGCATAGCCATCCCCATTGTAAATTCCTCGGCTTCTTCAATCAAGAACCCATCCTGGTCCGGTCCTCTATGAATGATTACCTGGTTCATTTGAGAAAGGAGCCGTGAAACTTCTTCTTTAGATTTCCCTTCCCTTTTAATTAAGCCATTTATTCCGCACATGTAACTTTTGGATTTAGTATAAAAGCGATAGCCCCCTAGTGCTATTTATAACTATTCTATGCTTTTAATTAGTATGGATTCAGCGAATGATTAGTAGCTATAGTCTGTTCTTTGATTTCCTCAAGTCTTTTCCTCTTCAAAAGATGTTTATACTTCTTTTGAGCCAGGTAGTAATATATGACGAAGAAGATAAAATACATCACCATAGACTTCTGTCTCATAATTATTCCTAGATTAGACATCACAAAAGTGAGCGCAAAGGAAGAAAGCAGGAATATAACAAAACTCATTTTTATCAGGGAGGGTGAGTTCTTAATAAACCTAATAAAGTCTTTCCTGATAATTTTCATAAATAGAAAAAGATAAATAAGGTTTTCAAAGGAGGTAATTATTCCTAAAACATTAGGAGCATCTATAAATAAGGGCCTAAACCAAAAGGTAAAAAACTTGAAAGGAAGGGGATAATTGGACATATCTACCCCAGATCCTGAGGTACTTAAACTCTTTGAACGCTCACCTGACTCACTTTGAAAATCCTCAACAAAGTTTTCTGATTCCCCCAAACCCATGACATTTAAAACATCCTCCATCACAAATATAAGTGCAACCACCATGGCAATTGAAATACTCGCTTTTTTCCAAAATGCAATTTTTTCTTTACCGCTCAAATAACCTATAATAGCTCCTACTGCAACAAACATAAATACGTGCGGCCTTATATAGAAAATAATAAGCGAAGAAAGAACAAGAAGAAAAATTCGGGAAATAGGATTAATAATTGCATAAGTAAACATCATTAATCCCATAAAAATTATAGAATCCTTCCCCAACGCAGCAGTCCAGAAGTGCATATTGGGGAAGAACAATATTAAGGTGAGTAGATCAACCTTTTTGAAAACTGCAATGTTTATAGGGATTTTTTCCCTCATAAACATATAAGCATATAAGAATCCAAGAAAACCAAACCATGCAAAGGTAAGCATGAGCATCTCGTAGGAGAATCCTAAAGTATAAAAAGGGTAGGACACGAAATTTACAAATCTCGTGTCTGTACCAAATAACTCAAACCAAGATCCTTGAAAGTTTTCCACATCCTCGAAATACCTGTTAGAATCAGCAGGATTATTATAAGAATACCAGAGGAAAATGAAGAAAAACAGCAAGTGATAGAGGTAAAGCAAATTCATTTTCTTTTTATCAAAAAATGAATGCTTCTTTTTATAAGCACCAAAGAGTAATTGGTTGATGCCCCAAAAAATAAGTATTAAAACAACTACTCCCATACCCTACAAATGAAGATTCCCCTCTACATTAGCTTTCACTATCATTAATTTTATTTAGCAGCTTCAGGGAAATCCCCTTTTAATATATTTTTTTTAGCTAATTCCTCATAAAGACCTTCTAACTTTGAAACCATAACATCTAGACTAAATAACTCCTCTACCCTCTTCCGGGCATTAACCTGCATCTTCCTGCGTACATTAGCGTTCTCAACAAGATAGGAACATTTACTAGCAAGACAATTTTTGTCTCCAATCTCACAAAGTAAACTTTCATGATTATCCCTAACTGCCTCAACCACTCCTCCCGCTTTTGTAGAAACTATTGCACACTCCATACTCATTGCCTCCAACAATGCAATTGGTAGCCCTTCGAACTCTGAACTCAGCATGAATATATCCATGGCAGAAAAATAGGGAAGAGTATTTTCTATCATACCTGGAAGCTTTACCTTTTCTTCTAGGTTCAATTCCTTGATTGCCTTCTCAACCTCATGTTGTTGAGAACCTCCTCCTACCAATAAACCATATACGTGAGGATGCCTGCTACTCACCTCTGCAAAAGCTTTTAGCCAGGTTGGAAGGGCTTTTTGCTCTCTAAAACCAGCTATGTTCCCAATGACTATTGCATCTGAAGGAATATTTAACCTAGCTTTTAATTGAGTAGCTGCAATTAGATCTCTTCTATAATAACTGGTATTTACTCCATTAAGTAATGTTCTCACAGGTATATTTGGATTAATATTTCTTTTTATGGAAATGCTAACGTCTTCAGATACTCCTAAAGCTATACTCTGTAAATTATAGGTATGTTTATTGACTAACTTAGTAGCGATATTATATTTCTCTTGAATGTTATGCTCTGTATAAATTACTGGGGTGTTAGTTCTGCAATAAACATACCGAGCTACAAAACCGGCAAGCGGCAAATGGCTATGAATAATATCAATTTGATTTTCCTGACAGAACTTTACAACTTTCTCTCCCTGAAAAAGCAAGTCCACGTTTCCATTAGCCTCGAAGTGGATCACTTTTCCCCCTTCCTTCTCTATAACTCCCACCATATCATCAAGAGGTAAAAAGTAGCCATAAAAAAAACTAAATTTCTCTCTAGTATGAAGTTTGAGAGTTTCCGGAAGTAAAACCTCTGCTCCTCCTCTTCCTAAGCCTTTGATAAGATGTAATATTTTAATCATATTTTTTAGCCGATATAGCTTTTAAGAGGCTGCAGTAACATGTTTCCCTTCCAGTTTCAAAACATACTCATATGTATTCAAAAACCTTTTTGCAATCTTCTCATTAAGAAATTTATCCTGAATCATAGTTTTTGCATTTTGAACTTCAATTAGGTCATCTTTCTTCATCTTAAGAACTTCCCTTAGGGCTGCTAGAAACTCCTCTTCATTGCCTTTTTCTATAAGCCAACCAGTCTTACCTGTCATTACCACTTCTCCTATACCACCTACATTGTTTGCAATAACAGGTGTTTGGCAGAACATTGCTTCAAGTATCACTCCAGGTAGTCCTTCAATAAGGCTAGGCATAACAAAAACGTTCGAATAACGCAATATCTCCAGTACATCATTCCTATACCCAAGGAAATGCACGTGATTTTTAATGCCAGTTTCTTTCACCTTAGATTTGATTGTCTCTTTTAACGGACCTTTTCCTATTAAGAGCAATTGGGCATTGGGATAATCCTTAACTAGCTTTCCAAAAATATTTATTAAACTGTTATGATTCTTTTCGGGCACAAAACCCGCAATGTTTGTCAAAACAGGTCCCTTTTCGAAAATTTCCTGAAGATCCCTGGGAATTCCACCTATCTCTTTATCTTCTATCCCTATTTCTACAGTGTTACCTTTTTTCTCTGGATAAAAAAAGGTTTTATTAAAATCCTTTTCACATTCTTCACTTACAGAAATTGTAAAATCCAGCTGGTCTAAATAGAATTTATTAATTTTCCACTTTAATCTGGAATCAATAAAATCTCCAGATTTATTAGCATTCCTGTAAACAATTGGTACCTTCCAGGAGAACAGGAATTTTGAGCTGGTAGTGAATTTTAGTGTGTCTGATGCGTTTGCCTGAATAATATCAGGTTTATATTCCTTAATTATTTTATGGAATTTTTTCCAACCCACAAAATCAAACAATCTTAAAGAAAGTGGCCGGTTTAGGTGAATAGTCTTACCGTTAAAAGGTATCTCTGCATCTCCCTTAAAGATCGTGATCATAAGTACTTCATGACCTTGCTGCATCAAATGGTTGGAGAGCTGGCAGGCAAAAATTTCTGCTCCTCTTAATTGAGGCTGTTGTATCACCTGAATAATCTTCATATCAACTTAACTTTTCCATTACTTTTTTTAGCTCCACATCCCAGGTACCGTTTTCTAAAATGTATTTTCTTCCTTCCTTTCCTAATTTATCCCGTTCATCAGGGTCTTTAGAAAGGTTCAGCAGGATATTGGCGGTACCTTCTACATCATCAAGTTGATATAATTTTAAATGGACATCATTTTTAAACATCTGTGGTACTTCCCCCGCATTAGGTGCAAGAGTGGCTTTTCCTGCTTTCAAATACTCTCTTAATTTTAAAGGCGAATAATGAAAATCACTGGCGGATCGGGCACTTAATATAGCCACATCAAAAACATGTACAAATTTTGTCATTCTTTCAAAGGACATCCTGCCTGGAAAACTTACAGCATTCTCCAACCCAAGTTCTTTAACCATGTTTTTAATTTTACTTAGCTCTTCTCCATCTCCAACCAAAAACAAATGAGCCTTTTCTAATTTCTGATGTACTTTTTGAAAAGTTTCTACGAGTCTTTCCAAACCGTGGAAGCTTCTAAAAGAACCCGTCCATCCAATAACAAATTTGTCTTTAAGATTATATTCCTCCTCAATATCTGTAGTATCTAATTTTAAATAGAGAAAAGGATCTACAGCCATAGGAGAAACAACTATTTTCTCTTTTTCTACGCCCATCGACTCAAGTTTTTCTGCAACAAGTGAGGAAACACAAGCAACAGCATCTGCTCTTCTAAGGCTGCGACTCTCCATCTTTTCCAGTAGTTTACCCCAGATTGGTCTTTTAACACCCCATTTTTTAGCTTCCCAAACTTGAGGAGCATGTACGTAAATTACAAAAGGTGCATTGTTCCTTTTAGCCAATCTATAACCATTCCCAGGAAAAAAGTCATGTTGTTCCCACACCAAAGCAACTCTTTTTCCATCACCGGGATATGAAAATTCATAGTTCTTATCTTCTTTTGATGTCCGCCAGAGAAGGATATCATTTACTAAGGTTATAAATGCTTGGGGAAAAAATTTAGTTAACCTTTTAAAAAAAGATCTATGGCTCCCTCCCTCCCTTACAATAGGATACTTTACAACCTCAGCGGGTTTTGCAGCCCTGTCTGTTGTTAGTACATAAGCTTCGCCAAATCTTCTTTCACCGGCAGCTGCCCAACCCGCAGTAGTAATCCATAATCCTTCTGCACCTTTCCAGTCACTACTTGAGCGTGGCATAATGAAATAAGCGACCGATTTATTAATGTTATTGCTCATTATTCAACCTTTTGTGGTTCTTAACAATACTTCTCAATGCATTATCCATTATAATCTGAGTACCTTTCCTTTGCTGCTTGTCTGCCTGCTTTATAAACTCCTGAAGTTCAAGGTCCGGGTTGTGGAAACCCTGCTTTTTAAGAAAATCTGAATTTTTTTGAACATCCTTCAAGTCATCCCGGTAATCATTTGCATAAGGAGTTTTAAAAAAAGTAAA
Source organism: Pontibacter locisalis (assembly GCF_042684605.1). NCBI lineage: Bacteria > Pseudomonadati > Bacteroidota > Cytophagia > Cytophagales > Hymenobacteraceae > Pontibacter > Pontibacter locisalis. The sequence continues at coordinate 33,344 of NZ_JBHULU010000014.1, read as the reverse complement.
TCCCGTTACATAAACTTCCTTACAACCGGAACTTACAGCACTATATAAAGCACTAAAGCCCACCGTGGGAACCCATACGCCAAAATTCTTTTTAACTTCTTTGTAAAAGTTCCATGGAAGTAAATAAGTTTTATTGGGATTTAGATGTCTTTTGTAATAGTTAAGGTGAGCTTTTAAGCCTTTAAGATCATGATTAGGATTCACGACATATTTAATACCCTGTTGCTGGTATAGACTCCAGTCAATAACACCACCTCCTCCTTCGGTAAGTTCAAAGAAGGAGTGAAATAGTATATCAGTCCTGCTTCCTATAAAATTATACTTATCTTCAGTTAAAGAGTGTGGCGCCTTATTAACCCTAATGACATAGTCAAAGCCATCTATAAAGTTTCCATTTTCCTTTTCGAAAGCAGAGTCTGCGGCTCCTATAACGGCAATTCTTTTATCCTTAAATTCTTTCTCAGGATTGAAGATCCTTGTATTTTGGATCATCATTATTAACCCCTCAAAGGTGTTAACCACTCTCATTTCACAAATTTCTCTATATACTTCTTTCCTTCTTCCTTCAGCTTTAAGTTATTATATCCAAAGAACCTGATTCCGTTTTCTACTGCAGCCTCGTAGTCATTAATAGAATCTCCAATCAATATAGTCTCACTAGCCTTATAACTATACTCCTTAAGGAGATTTCTAACTAGCTGCTTCTTGGGAGTAGGGGAACCGTGTATAGAAAGAAAATATTTATCTATATCTATGTTTTTACAAATTAGTCGTAGTTCTTTTTGATCTGAACCGGAAACAACATGCATCTTATACTGCGCAAAAGATGCCTTTATAAAATTTATAGAATCTTTTATTAGCAAACTCGGATTAACGAGATTCTGTAACATGATCTCAGAAAATTTTTCTGCATAAGCATTTACTTCTTCCTCGCTAATTGATTCTTTTTTAATTTCTTCAAAAAAGTACCTGAACTTAACGTAGCGGGAAAGTCCGCCGTTAGCACGGTGAAAGTCCATCAATTTCTCAACTTCTTTGGCCGTATACTCTTTTAAAACAATTTCAAAACCCTTATCCCTAACGGCCATGGAATCCATTATAACTCCATCAAAATCCCACAGGATGTTTTTTATTTCAGAAGAGAAAGGAATCATTATAACTATTTTGAGCTTTTCAATGTCCTGTTAAATACAAACTCTGCAAAATCAAAGTCAAGTTCTGTATCTATATCAATTGCCTCTATTTGGGAGACTTTATGGAAATAAGGTCTTTTCCCAATGTAGCTGCGTGCTTCCAACATCGCATCTCTTTTAACTATAACCAAGCCAAAGGTAGGTACAAGATACTCAGGAAGGTCTTGTGAATTAGGCATGTTATCCAGAGAATAATTTAAGGGTTTCCCATCATGCCAAATGAATTCCTTTAACACTTTTACAGACATAAGACTGTCACAGTCCTTTTCGTTGAAAGCTTCAATAGCACGTAGATAGCTTTCTTTATTTAACAAAGGTGCAGTTACCTGTGCTATAAGGATGTTTTCAGAATCTGTAACCTTAGCAAGATAATGGTGGAAGTCACTATTTCTGCATTCCGAGCTCGCATAATATGGTTCTCTCTTATGATAGGAGACACCCACAGCTTTGGCTATCCTTATTGCCTCCTCACTATCTGTATTGATAATTATGTCATCTACCGGAAGCTGTTTAACAATATCTAATTTGTGTTCCAATAAGGATTTACCCGCAAAGGGTTTAAAATTTTTGTCTTTTACCCGTTGGGAACCCGCCCTTACAGGAATCACTGCTACCAGTTTCTTCATAATTTATTCAGTAATTTCTTCTTTGATTTTCAATGCTGCCTCCAAAAAGATATTTATATCTACAGAGTAGGCCAAATATTGAAATCCTCTATTTCTTAATTTTCTTGCTGTAGTAATTGAGTCTGCAAAAGTACCCAATTTTTTCCCCTGTTTTTTCGCCTTTTCTGCCACCTCATTCATTAGTTCCTCCATTTTTGGGTGATCTATTTGGCCAGGAATTCCCAAAGATTGCGAAAGGTCATAGGGACCAATAAATAAGATATCATAACCATCCACCTTTAGAATTTCATCGAGATTTACAATTCCCTCTTTTCCTTCTACCTGAAGAATCAGCAGCTTCTCATTAGCATTCTGAAAATACTCAGCTTTTGGCGCTGAACCAAACTTTGCCGCTTTCACAAACCTGCACACTCCCCTGTTCCCTGTTGGAAAAAAACGGGCAGCATCTACGGCCCTGGAAGCTTCTTCTGCTGTTCCTATGTTGGGTACCTGCACACCGTCTGCTCCGGCATCTAAGGCAGCTCCTATTGCGTTGGCATCTACTCCCTTAACCCTTACCACAGCCGTCATATTACTTACCCTAGCAGCCCTTACATGATTATGTAAAGTTTCGTTATGAATGGGTCCATGTTCCTGATCCAGAATAATAAAATCCATACCGGCCAGACCTAATGCTTCAACGAAATTGCTGTCCGTAGTCTTCGAAAATACTCCTATCATTCTTCCTCTATTTTGCTATAAATTGAATCTTCTTTAAGCCCTTCGTAAAGAGTAGAGGTAATGCTAATAAGGGGTACATCGTAAGTCCTTGTGAACTGATCAAAAAGCATTTCATTTTCAAGAAAAAGGTCCTGCTCCTTTTTACCTATAGTATCCCCAGAATATCCGTCATAACCGGTCAAAAATATTTGCTTTGCTCCCAGTTCAATAGCCGTTTGAAGGGCAATGGCAGTGTGAGAATCTGCAAATCTATCTGTGAAATCTACTTTACTTAGTTCGTAAGAGCAATCATTTAGTGCATTGGGTATATAAGTACCCATTTTACGCGGGTATGGAGGCAGTATACACTTACCTGAAATTTTAGATTTAAAATTAAAGACCTCTTCTAACCGATGTCCCTCATTGCCCACTAAGCAGAAAAACTGCTCATTAGAAATCTCTTCAAAACTTTTAGCATTTTTAGAACTTGCATGAACAACAGCGATTTCAGGGTGTTTAACTAAAAATTCCTTTATAGCTATGGAATGTCGAACAGCATTTGGTCCTCCTCCTATTAAGAGAACAGAATCATGTTTCTTTACATCTTCAAAATCCAACTTCTTTAATTCCTGATTATCTTTTATTCCTTTGGATTGGTTGGACAAGGCTCTAATGATACTGTTTAAAGAATAGTAGCGCTTAGTAACCCATTCCATTACTTCTTTTTGAGGAAGAGAATGAGCCCCGGAAACCATATAGGATAGATTAGATCCCCATCCATAGGAGGTTTGTAATTTGGCAAAAGGGTCTACCACTTTGCTCAAAGCATTAAAATCCAGATTCTCCTCCAGTTTACCTTTTGCATTTAAAGCAGTGAGAAGCAACTCAGTACTTAAATTTCCGGCTCCCCGTCCCATTCCTGTAACAGTTGCATCTACGATAGAAACTCCACAATCTATGGCTGTTAAAGTATTGATAAGACCCAACTGTAAATTATTATGGCCGTGAAATCCAATTTTTACATCAGTTTGATTTCGTACTATGTCATAAGTCTTTTTTACTTCTTCAGGATAAACACCTCCAAAAGAATCAACCATGTAAAAATAATCTGCTATTCCATTTACCTCTCTTATCTGCCCAAGGAATTCCTTTTGATTTTCCCAAGCAGACATATACATAACATTAAATCCTACCTCAAAGCCTAACTTTTTAACAGCCTCTGCAAGACTTAGCGCCCTTTTAAAATTTTGTGGGTCAATTGCAAGCCTCACCATATCAATGTAACCTATGCAAGGTTTTAAAAGAGCCTCAGCATCTTTAGCTCTTACATCCTTTTCATTGAGAATGATAACTAGTTTTTTATTACTGCTCTTTTTGCACCTTTGAAGTACGTGAGGCGGACAATAAAAATATTCGCCCAAATAAGATTTCATAGGATTAGAGCGATATCCTATTTCAAGATACTCAACAGGAAGTTTATTGAAAGATTCAAAATAGTTTTGCACTAAATTTATATCAAAATCCCAGTTCGTATAGTACCCACCATCTCGTAAAGTGCAGTCAAGAATCTTTACGTCAAAACCTTTTCTATCCATTCTTTTGTTATTTTTTTTGAGTTAAATCGATCAATCCGGTAAGGTGTGTTTTGTTTGAGGTGGCATCGTAAGTTATCTGTATTAACAAATTCCTCCAGAACCCTTGTTAGATCACCCTCTTTTCTCTTGTCGTAAAGTAAACCATTTGTTCCATGTTCTATTATTTCCCTGGGTCCATAATCGCAATCATTGCTAATAACCGGAACGCCTAGTGCTAAGGCCTCTACCAGTACATTTCCGAAACTTTCGAAGTTCGAATTCAAAATTAGTACCTCAGCATTTTTTATGATTGTTTGAGGGTACTTTACGAAGCCCAATAATTTCACCTTCTTCTCCAATCCTAACTCGCTTATTTTTTTATTTAGCCTCTCCTCCATGGGCCCGGAGCCAAGTATATAAAGAGAATAATCTGTCTTAAAATTGGCTTCAGCAAAACACTCCATCAATTGCTCAAAGCCTTTATTAATATCCAATCTTCCCACACTAACCATGTAAGGTTTTTCAATTACTTCGGGCAAATTTAAACTTTTTTTACGCCTAAAGCTCACAGGATTATGAACAGTGACTAACTTTTCGAAACTAGATTTAGGCACATAATCCTTGAATCTCAGACGAAGCTCATGGGAAGGTACAATAGCCTTTTTCACATTAGGAAGAAATCCGATATATTTTATAATCCGTCGTCTATATAACTTACTTCGTACCCAAAATAAGTTTGTATCAATTGTTAAAACTTGATTAGGCAATAGGGTTAACAAAAGGAATACATTTAATTCCGAAGAAAATGAAATTATCCTATGGGGTCTATATCTAAAATAAAATTTCCAAAGGTTATAAAAAGCATGAACTATTTTTAAAGATTTACTCTTGTACTTTTCAGTATTAAGAAATAAAATATGCTCCCTTAAGTGATTAACTGGAAAATCTATAACATTCCGTAAGAGAACCAGTTTCACATCGTAACCGGATTTTATTAAATTTTCACTCATTACAGAAGCGACCTTCTCTGTGCCTCCCACTTTCAAGGAACCTACAAAGAAAAACAAAGTTTTTTTACTCATTAAGATATTGATGTTTCCAATCCTTGGAGTCTTATCATATTCTGAAAGACCTTTGAGTTATTAAGCAATTCCTGAAAAGAACCTTCAGCCTTTATCCTGCCCTTACCCATTAAAATAATACGATCTGCATTTTTAACTGTAGACAACTTATGAGCTATTATTACAATTGTGTAAGCTCCTTTTAATTCGTCAATATTGTTTTGAATGGCCACTTCAGTTTCTGCATCAAGAGCAGAAGTAGCTTCATCCATAAATAGGAAGTCTACCTCTTTATAGAGTTCTCTTGCGATAGAAAGCCGCTGCTTCTGTCCTCCGCTAACGTTAATACCATTATTCCCCAGTTCCTCTTCTTCCTTTTTAGGAAGCCGCATCACAAAATCATAGATGGATGCTTTCTTCAAAGCCTCAATAAAATTTTTATAATTTTCCGGTGTCTTTTCTGCCCAAAATGTAACGTTATTATATACCGAGTCACTAAATATTGGGGCTTCCTGTGCTATGTATCCTATTCTGTTTTTGAAGGTATAATGATCAATTTGTGACAGGGGTATTCCATCAACTACAAATTCCCCGGCAGTAGGAGGAAGAAGGCCCGAAAGCATATTTACTAATGTGGATTTTCCGGATCCGCTTTCTCCAATGATTGCAACTGTTTCATTCTTATGAATAGTCAGATTGAGAGAATCAAGAATCTTGGTTTTCCCATAACTAAAGCTGACATCTCTAAGTGAAATACGATCTTTGAATTCTTTAAACTTAATAGTTCCGTTGGTTTCGTGTCCACTTTTTAACTCCTCAATAAAGTTTGTCATATTTTCTAGTGAACCTGAAACAGCAAGGAATTTATTCCAATGTTCTTGCAGTGCCATTAAGAAAGTTAACGCTCTATAAAGAAATAATAAACTTAAAATTACCGTCCCAAGTTGTGCGTCTAAGAAACGTACCTGAATCAAAATTACAACAACCACTACAAGAATAGTTAAAGGTTCTCTTAGTCCCGTTAACAAAGAACCCAAAAATCCGATTTTGCGCTGAAAGTATTCTATTCTATTGATATTATCAGTCAACTTTTTCCCAAACATCAAGTTGAGGCCAGTCGCTTTCAAATATTTAAAAAAGGCTACATATTGAATTAAAAGGCCCTGGAAATAATGGGCTTCTACTGTTACTTTCCTTGAGTGTTCTTTTGTTTTACTGTATAAAAATTTAAAAATAAAATTAGTAGCTGCTCCACCTATGGTTACCATAGTTGCAAAGCTTATGTTAGTAGCAAAAGCTAGAATTAGGTAAACAGAAATAAGAGAGGCATACTGCAGAACGGCAAGATAGCTCTTAAAAGCCATGTTTATTTTCTCTACTTCTCCGCTGAAAGTATTTTGAATTCTTCCAGAATCAGCTTTGACAAACTCTGAAAATTTGAAGACATTTAATAGCTTAATGTTGGTAACTCTTATTTCACGCATAAAATATTGCTGATAAATTACGGCAACATAGCCCTGTATGAATTGCGCAACTCCTTTAAGAGTAAAGAAAATTAGGATTAAGATTAAAACACTGGTAATATTAAATTCCACTCCTAATGTTCCCATCAATTGAGGAATAAAATCCAAATTACCCAAATCTCCTCCACCCTTTGCGTTACTTCCATCAAGCATTTGCAGAAGCGGAATAAACATAGCAAGTCCAAACCCATCCAAAAGACCAACGAAGAGACTAAGGGTTAAAGCAATGAACACCCTGTGCCTTAGATAACCGTAGAAGTAGAAAAAATAAGAAAAACTATTTTTAAGTGCTTGCTTGATATTCATTGAAACCTAATGGAATTAATTACTAAAAATTAAAATTTAAATGCCGGTCAACAATATTTCTACAAGAATATATGCTCTTTTTAAAATAGAGCCAGAAAAAGATTGCTTTTGAATGCAAAGAAATTTCACCTATCCGCTTGTTAATCTTCGACAAAATTCTTCCTGCTGGGATATCAGTGGTCTCTGGAATCTTGACAAAAAATCTCTGCTAGCTTCCAATCCACATAATCGTCTATGTCATGAGAGGGAATAAAATCCATCACATATTTCTTTACCTTTTTAAACTGGTGCATTGGAGAACTTTTTAAACTATTTACATTTATGACGTAAATAGCCCCATTCAACTCCCACACCTTTGGACAATCTTGCCTCCTTACAAAAAAACCTGCTTTTGAGCTTTCAAGGAATCCCTCCCTATTCTCCTCCTTTAAAAGGTAGTAAGGATTTGATTTTGTTTCTTTTACTGAAGTAACCATATCAACCTCCCCACTATTGTTAAACAGTTCTATTGCTTCCAAAATATGCTCTGAGGTTCTAAATGGTGAAGTTGGTTGCAATAGCACTATGGTTTCATATTTTAACCCATGTGATTCTACAAAATCTAAAGAATGTAGTAACACTTCATACATTCCACTTTTGTCACTTGCGAGATGTGCAGGACGCAAAAATGGCACTTCCAAACCAAGCTCTTCTGCTAAACTTTTGATTTCTGTATCGTCTGTAGACACAAGAATGTTCTCGTTTTTAAAAACTTCTTGTGCAGCTTCAATGGTGTATTGAATTAGCGGCTTTCCTTTTAACTTTTTCAGGTTCTTTCCAGGAACACCTCTAGATCCTCCCCTTGCAGGTATTATAACTAGCATAAATTGAGTATAATGAATTCACCCGGCTCAAATTTAAACATAAGAGTTGGCTTAAATCCTGTCTATTTTTGAATGAGGATATTTGCTCATGCAAAAGCACTACTTTACCAATAAACGCAACTTGAAATACCGGTGAGCCAACTGCACTAATTTTGCCATTGAACGATCTGCTAAAGACAACTTATACAATGGAGTACCTTTGTAGGAAGCACCTCTTTGTTCATCATCATAAAAATATTTAGCTTTTTCTCCTCCTTTCAGAAAATAATATCCAAACTTAATGGCATCTAATTTTTCCTTTGGTGGCAAATCCTTTTTTAGTAAATCCTCAATTTGTTCCTTGTATTCTGGAACGTACGCCACGTCCCGATAATACCAGAAACATTTACCAAGTAGGATTACCGTTTTTCCCCAGAAATTAGCCTCCAAACCAATTGTAGACCCAAAGACAATAACCTTTTCAGCAACTTTTAGAAGAGCGTAACTATCAACAGTACTTTCTGGGGTGATTACTGTAATATTTGGACCAATACCATCCATTGCTCTTAATTCATTGGCATAATCATATTTTATCCCCTTAAGATTAGGGTGCATTCTTACCAAAAGATTCCAGTTTGGGAATTTATTTGCAAAAAGTTCGGCCACGTACGCTATGCCTTCATTTTGATCTTTGAAATAAGGATTTATAAAATCTTTTCCTACAGCCGCAAATTCATCGTCTGAACTAGTAAATAAGACAAAGGTTTTTTTAGAATAATCAATACCATCAGGGAGTTTATTTGCTTGCTGATCTTTGGTGTACACCTTATCATTGGTATAGATACCTTTCACTTTCCTTTCGAAAAAACTTCGCCCTATGTCTTCCTTCTCTTTTAAATCTAATCCAGGTTTTTCCCAAGCCTCTTCAATGAGTGCATTCTTAGTTTCAATATGATGTGGAAGGGCATTTTTAAAAGTCTCAACAATACCACCGGAACGTGCAATTTCCTTATTTATACATTCCACACCGTATCTCCGAGAAATGTTTAGAACTGCTCTTTGATAAGAATTGCGCCCATTGAAGTTATAAATAATGTTAAATTGTATTTTATTAAACAATCTGTCAAGGGCACGATATAAAATCACATCATTTCCCGCCAGATCTTGAGCAAAGCTATTTTGGATATTCGTTAGGCTTTTATCCCGCGTCTTGGAAATATATGATGAGACGGCTGCTTCTCCTACCTCATAATCTTCAAACCAAACTTCTTTGTTTATGAAAGGATTTTCTTCTTTGAATTTCTCACCTATACTACGATCTTCTTCGTTTAAAATATCCTCTATTTTTAGATGAATGAATTTTCCATTTATCAAATCCATTCCTTTCTTTATCCCTTTTTTGCAGATATAACAAACCTCAGGTTTTTTATCTGTATTGATATAGCAAACGTTAAAGGTGTTTGAACAGGTTAGGTAGTAAATATTTGCTTCAGGATTTTCATCTATTAAATCCTGGAGGGTTTCCAGCATCACGCCTCTGGCAAAGGTACCCAAACCGTGAATTTGTGCGACTAAAATATTTTTCATAAAGTATTTCTTCCAAGTTCATTTGGAGCTAAACATCACCTAATAATCAAGTTTCCTCTTGAAGAACAAGGTTTTGCTTTGGAATCTTTCGACCTTTTTTTGGGTCTGATAGTTTATATAGTTTGTAATATGTTACTGAAACTTTAGTACTGTGGTAAAACCAAGGACTTTAAAAATATAAAGAGATTTCTTCGCTTTTTTAATTTAAATTTCCATAGTTCACACACCGAAACAAGTAGACCCTTAGAGCTAAGAGATTTAAATTTAAATGGCTGTCCAACCTCCGTCAACCATCAAATTATGGCCAGTAATGTATGAGGCGCTTTCAGACAAAAGAAAAGCCACAGGAGGAGCCATTTCTTCCGGGTTGGCTAGTCGTTTCATAGGTGATTTATCACTATATTTTTTTATAAATGAAGGATGCTGTTTACTCTCATCCAATACACCTCCAGGAGAAATACAATTTACTCTTATATTGTATTTACCATAGTACGAGGCTAAATACTTGGAAAAGTTAATAACCCCCCCTTTAATAGCGCTATAAGCAGCCGGGGATGTTCCACCAAAATCTTCATAAATAGTAAAATCATTTCCCACCACCCCGTAAATGGAACCTGTATTAACTATTGATCCGGACTTTTGTTCTTTCATTACCTTCAACACCTTTTGGCAAATATAAAACACACTATTAAGTTGAATTTCAACATTTGTTTGCCAAGATGATAAAGGTTCGGCTTCAAATTTTACGCCCCAGTCTTTGGTTCTTGGATAAGCAAGATTAACTAGCCCGTCTATTCGGCCATATTTTGAACCTATTTTATCCAGCACCTCATCCAGCTGGTCATAATTTGTTATATCACAATTATAAAAATCTGTATTTTCGTTCTCGTTATGAACATCAAGCCCAATTACTTTGGAACCATGTTCTATAAGACACGATACCACTTCCGCTCCAATAAGACCTCCGGAGCCTGTTACGATAATAACTTTATCTTTTAATCCTGTAAACATAGTTCTAAAATCTTATAAGCTTCATCTATTGAGTTAAAGCTAGTAATTTTATTAGTTAATACATTATTTAAAAAGAACTCCATCTGTGCATCGAGGGTGTCAATTATTCTTTGCTGTGATGAATATATTTCTTTGCTGTCCTGAAATATTTTATTATGCAATAAATCAACTAAATAAGTACGCTCGGATGTTACTACTTCAAGGGTTCTTTTACTATCCCTTCTATAGTAATTGAGAATCACACTCGCATTAAAACTTTTATATTCCCAGAGATAATGTGCATAATCATAAGCATCTATTCCTAAGGAAGACTTAGCTGAAAAAGCAGATTTTGTGGCCTCGGGTTCTCCAAAAATCCAATACACATAATCTAATTCATGGATCAGATCTATATGCACCCCCCCTCCAAGTTCTTTATTCGCACTGTAAGATTTCCTGAAATCTGAATTGGGTCTCCAGTCTGGTAAATATGAGCCACTGTACACGTTCACTTCGTTTATTATTGAGCCCTTAGTGAGATTTTTAATTTCAATAAGGCAATCAAGAAATCTTAAACTACACCCAACGTATGTAGGAACATTCAAATTTGATATTCTTTTAACCAATGCGGAATTCATCGAATTAACCTCGCCAAAAACAGGTTTTTCAATAAATAACGGCCTATCAAAAAATAAAAGTTGCTCTATAATTTCAGAATGTTTAGATGTGATATTAGAAATCAGAAAAAAATCGAAATCATGATTCTCGATTTCTTTTAAAGAGTAAATATCAATTACGTTCTCATTTGGCAAAGAATCTCTTGATGAACGTAACGCATAGATATCTTTTATCCCTTGACCATGTAAAGCTTTTATATGTTTTTTGGCAATAGAACCTAAACCGACTATCAATACCTTCATTTTAAAAGTGTAAAATCCAGTTTATTTGTTTCAATTAAAAAAGACATAAATTCAAAATCCAAAGGATGATCAAGATCGAAGCACAAATGAGGCATGGAGTAGATAATCGTTTTATCAGTTATATTATTCTTTTGATCAATTTCAAAAAATTCTCTTTTCCATATGTAAAAAGATGCATTCATGTCATAAACTTCGGGTGAAGACTGGCGGGTTAAGAATTCACCATCCTTAACCAACTTTACATAAATACTATTCTCCCGATGCTCCACCATATTAAAATATGGATTTCTGCTTGCAGGGTTTACAGAAAAGATATTGATAGCATCGGAATCCTTTAGCTTTCGAAATGCAAGTTGAAGATCATCAACAGTTCGTAGCGGCGATGTAACATCTAGATCAATAATATAATCATATTTTTTTCCCGTTTTATTTTCGGCAAATTCCAGAACATCTTTAATTACGCCTAGTTTGCCAGATGAATCTGTAGCCAATTCTTTTGGCCTGTCGTAATCAGTCTTAACAGAATCAAAACTAAATTTATCAACTTCACTTCTTATTTCGTCCGAATCTGTTGATAGATAAATATCAACATCATCTCTAAGGGAAGCATATGCTACTGCAGTTTTGAGTGTATAATATATTAACGGTTTATTGTTAAGTGGCTTTATATTTTTACCTGGTATTCCTTTTGAGCCGCCTCTGGCACAAACAGTTAAAAGTGATCTCATTTACATTCTTTAGATTAATATTATCCTTTGATATGTTTGACAAATTCCTGCGCCTGCTTATAATCCATTGGCTTGCCTATGTCTATCCAGTAGCCTCTTATAGGACTAAAACTTAATTTGCCCCCCTCCTTTACAAGGTTCTCCATTAGATCCGTAATGTCATAGAAGTTATTTCGGGGAATCTTTGCAATGAGGCTTTTATTAAGAATATATATCCCTGCATTAGACTGGTAGATATAGGATGGTTTTTCCTGGAAATTAATTACGCGCTCCCCATCAGTCTCAAAAACAGCATATGGCACGTCAACTTTATATTCTGTAGAAGCCACAATCATGTCTGATCCATTTTTCACCATATCCAGATACAGGTCTTCAAAATCGACATTAGTGAATAAGTCACTGTTCATTAACAGCACCTTTTCTGTTTTGAATTCTTCCACCAAAGCAAGAGCTCCTGCAGTACCTAAAGGTTCATCTTCACATATATATTCTATGCTTATTCCTTTCTTACTTCCATCTCCAAAATAATCTTTTAGTTGTTCTCCCAGGTATTTTACAGATATATATATTTTAGTTATCCCATAAGAAATTAAACGATCTATGTTATGTTCTATAATGGGTTTATCTCCTAGAGGTAACATAGGTTTAGGAATGGAATCGGTTAAAGGACTTAGCCGCTTCCCTCTTCCTCCTGCCATGATCATACATTCCAGCGGTAATAAAGACTTGGTTTTTTCAAGGTCAATCAATTTTACCATTTTCCTATCTTTATCCAGTATCGGAAGCATTTTAATATCTTTCTTCCGGTAAGACTGCAGATCTAAAAATTCATTTTGCTCATGTTCAAAAAGAAAATTCTTGTTACAAACATCAAATACATTCTTAGCTAAATCTGCATTTTTAGTAAGGGATCGGCGGATATCACCGTCTGTTAGAGATCCTATCACTGCACCATTCTCATCTGTAACAAATAGAATCAATCTACTTACATCCCTTACATTATTAAGTCTTTGCAGAGCCTCCAAAAGGGATTTCTCTTTGTAGATAAGAACATTTTCTTTTAGCATATTATATTTTTGAAATAAGAGCTGCAGTACATTAATGCTAGCCGTTTAATATTAGATGTTTTATCGTTTTTATGATTTCATCTACTCCTCCAGCTTTTCTATAGATATTTTCTCCTTCAAAGACTGGATCTCTGAGTACCTTGACAGCCAATGCTAAAATTTCTGCTGTATCAAAATCTACATTGAAAGTGTTTGGACCTGTTTCCCTTCCTTTCTGCCGAGATCCTATATTGATTGCATATTTATTAAAAGATGCAGCCTCAGAAATTCCACTTGAAGAATTTCCTATCAATAACCTGCTATACTTCATACAAGTAAAATAGGAAGTTCTTCCAAAATTCTCGATGAGAATCACTTTCTCCGGCAGTAAACTTTTTATCTGGTAGAATATTTCTCTAAATAAATATCCTTCTGTATCAGCATTGGGCATTGTTACTATCAGCTGGTAATCTTCACCCAACTCTAACAATGTTTCATAAATAACTTGCGAATATTTTATATTTTTTTCAGACCCTATTGTTTCAGGATGAAAAGTGACTAAGATAGAAGGAATAGCCAAATCTATTCCCCACTTATCTTTGAATTCTTCTAAAGTTAAAAGCTCGAGGTTGTCAATATCATCTAAGCTCAATAAACCAACTGCTTTTACAGGTTCATCTTCATTTTTTAATTTATTGACTCTTTCAGCACATGTGGTTGTGGTTGGGAAGTGAATGGAAGAAAACCTTGTTAAGCAGTCTCTATAAACATTATCGATAGCTCCAAGGCTAACATCTCCTCCACAAAAATGGACGAACTTTATTCCAAAAGGTACACCTGCCGATACAGCTGCAAACATTTCAAATCTATCCCCAAGGCAAAAAACAAAATCAAACCTATCTTTATAAGTCGCCCAAAAAGAAGAAAATTTGAGAGCACATAATGCAGTTGAAGAAGAAATTCCTTCTTCACTGTCATCTGTTAGAAGTGTAGGCAGTTTATACTGCACTTCAAATCCCTGTTCAAGTATTTCATCAACTGTGTTACCGTGAAATTTTGATATATGTGTACCAAAGGCAATAATAGAGAAGCTAATCTCCTCATCAGCTTTCATTCTATTTAACAAAGGTAGGTATACCCCAAAATCTGACCGTGAACTAGTTAATACACCAATTTTTATCATTTCTTTGTTGAAAGATTATCAAGTATTTTGCTTGGGTACCGGTGATGACACAAACCCTTTAACATATCTGATCATCTTTTTTATAATCTCTTTTTGCTTCCGTACCAATTACCTCATCCCATTTTCTGGGGCTTATCCCTCCAGCGGGACGTTTGATAGTTAGATTTTCTTCTGAAAACAATTCCCCTTCTTTGATATCCTCTGCCGCAACTATGCTTTTTCTAACTATGGCTTTGTTCTTCTTTTCTGAGGAGGATGGCTCTTTTCTTCCTGACCCTGAAATTGCCTTTTCTACATTCCGTATAGCGGTCACCATTGCTTTTAGTTCTTCCGGTTCAAGAGATGCCCTGTGGTCTGGACCGGGAAGGTTTCTATCCAAAGTGAAATGTTTTTCAATCACGGTTGCCCCCAGCGCTACTGCGGCAATAGGAACCTCAATTCCTAATGTGTGATCAGAATATCCAACCTTAACACCTAGTTCCTCCTTTATAGCATTCATAGCTCTTAAATTCACATCCTCCATAGGAGTGGGGTATTCTGTATTGCAATGCAAAATGGTAATATTTTCATGCTTCGTTCCATTTTCGATCAAAATGTTGTAGGCGGCTCTTACTTCTTCCATGTCTCCCATGCCGGTGGAAAGAATTATTTGAGGAAAATTTTTTGCAACAATTCTTAAATAGGGAAGGTTCACTAGTTCTCCTGAAGGGACTTTTGCAACTTCTAATCCTAAAGATTTTAAAAAATGAAGGCTTTTAAAATCAAATCCTGTTGAAAAAAATTTTATTCCCTTTGCTTTGCAATAGCTTATTAATTCATGATGCGCTTCTTCAGAAAGCTCCAGTTTCTTTAGCATTTCGAACTGACTTTCTACATTATCACCAGAATTTAGAATCTGGTATTCTGCTTTTTTTGCATTTCTGGAAACACTTAATTCAGTTTTAAAAGTTTGAAACTTAACGTAATCAGCACCTGCATCCTTGGCCGCATCAATCAACCTTTTAGCTTGGTTCAAGTCCCCATTATGGTTAACTCCTGCTTCTGCAATAATCAAAACTTTCTCCATTATAAGTCTTTTTTAATTCTGTACTTTAGAAGAAATTTTCTGTACTTTTCTTCCAGGTTCGGATTTTCCTCGTTCCATTTCTTTTCAATAGAACTATATATCTCAGGAAAATAAATTTTTTTACCTAGGGAGAAAATTGAAGAGGTTTTTGAAAAACCTTTTTTAAATCTCAGTAAAGAATCATCAGGTGCAGGGGTTCTCCCCCCTCCAAAATGGTAAACTTCTGCCCCCAATTTCTTGGCAAGATTTATAGATTCACTATACAAATAATTACTCGCCCAGCTTATTGCGTCTTCTGTTCTGCCAGAGAGATGATAGTGAAAAAATTTACCATATTTAAATAGGATGGTTGAACTTATAATGTTCCCCTCTTCATCTTTAATGTTCAACAGATAAGAGTTAGAACTAAGATATTTAAAGGTATCCCGGAAATACTGTTCATTAAAAAAGAAATACTCATCAGCACCAACCATACGCATGTTTTCATTGTAAATTGCAATGAAAATTTCAATATCATCCGGAGAAGGATTGGTTAAAACCTCCGATGAATAATTCTTTTTAATAGCTTTTCTTATCTTATTTCTTATTTGTGAAGAAAATTGATCCTGCCATAATTCATCAATTTCCTGTTCTAAATTGAGATAAACTGTTTCCCTGTCATCTGTTACCTTCATCCTTGTTTTGGAAAATTCTTTATTTTCTAAGATCGGATGAAACCTGGTAAATTCGGCAAGAACTTTTTTATCTGAACAGTATATGGCAAATGCTTTATCAAATTCCTTGATCAATTCTTCATTTAAGGAAGTGTAAATGGTCCCATTATAACCATATGCACCCTGTATATCTACATAATCCTCCTTTAAATTATAACCTTCAACAGAATTCATTAAAAATGGATAAAGCGCCACTTCATCTCCATTTGTAACAACGAAACATTTAGCTGTTCCATCACCTAAATCTTCGTACAGCCTGTAGTAATTTGGAGAGTAATAAATATCTTTATTAGATTCTGGAATTCGATCTAAATGTTCCTGCCATTCCTTAGAATTACTTAAATCCAATTCAATACTCTTATACATATTCTTCTTTTAATATTGAATAAATAAAAACATCTCTATACTTTCCTTTCCTAAAATGATGTCTCCTCAATAGGCCTTCTTTTTTAAAACCTAATTTCTCGTAAATTGATATTGCATTCTGATGTTCAACATCGACTAATAAGTAGATCCTCTCCAGATTACGTTCCCAAAAACCAAATTTCAACATCTCTGCTGTAGCTTGTTTTCCGTAGCCTTTACCCCACTCTAATTTATCTCCTATCAGTATAGAAAATTCTGCATTCCTGTTGATCCATTCTATATTGACCAGATTAACCATACCAATTAATTTATTACTTTCCTTTAGAACTACACCAAGCCTGATATTTACTCTGTCGTTCATGATAACTTCCTCAATCCAATTTTTCTCCCTATCAGGCGATGTCGGATATACATTGCCGGCCAACATATCTGTTACTTCAGGATCATTTCGCCAAGAAGAAGTTACTTTGTAATCTGTGATTTCTAGCGCTCTTAAATATATGTCCATAAAATGGAATACTTTATTAGTACCTCAGAGGGAGGATTTAATTTACACTACTGGGAATATTTACGATTCTATCTTCCAGGTACTTTGCGTTTTCCTGCCTATCCCGCAAACAATTCTCATACATAGGTAATTTATACATTAATTGCCAGATAGGCCGTGTCATAACTTTGCTATCATTAGTGAATTTAAGGAACGCATCCCTCTCTTTTCGGTTTTCCAATTCCAGGCACATTAACCAATAATTAACTCTTGTACCTTCCGTCTCAGTCCGAAATTTATAGTTAATGGAATTAAAAAAAATTTGATAACTCGTTGCTAACTCTCTTTTCTTCTTGAGGAAATGCTCCAGGCTTTCTAATTGAGCGCATGCTAAAGCAGCATTTATGTTTGGCATTCGGTAATTGTAGCCTAGTTCGGTATGGACATATTCATAGGTATGAGGCTGCTTTGCGGTGGTGGTAAGAAATTTGGCTTTCTCACCTATGATAAGATCATCTGTAACTATTGCACCTCCACCACCGCTGGTAACAATCTTGTTTCCGTTGAAGGAGAAAACTCCCAATTTCCCAAATTTACCCGTGGGTATTCCCTCTGCTGTACTACCTAAAGACTCTGCAGCGTCCTCTACTATAGGAATTTTCCATTCATCACATAACTCTACCAGTTCCCTTATTTTCACAGGGAAGCCAAAAGTATGCATGGGTAAGCAGGCGGAGATACGATTTCCTGTTTTTTTATTATAACACCCCTGTTCCCTTACCTCACCAAATTCAATTAGAAAATCTTTAACGGCTTCTGGAGATAAACCCATTGTTTCCAGATCAACATCTAAAAATACAGGCCTTGCACCATTGTATGCTATTGCATTAGCAGTAGCAACAAATGTAAGAGCCTGAGTCAATACTTCATCCCCTGCCTTAACTCCTGCTAATCGTAATGCTACCTGAAGCCCAGAGGTACCATTAACAACTGCTACAGCTCTACGGGTCTGGGTGAGAGTCTGCATCATCTCTTCAAAGCGATCTACAAACGCACCAACCGAAGAAACAAAAGTGGATTCTATTGTTTGAAGCACATAATCCTTTTCATTACCCGTGAAACTTGGTTCGTGGAGGGGAATAAATCCTTTGCTTTTAAAATGATCTCTTATGAAGGAAATAGTTTCTTCTGCTTTTTGCATTACATTTTGGAGTCTAAGTATTTACCTGTTTCTTTGTGTCCAAAATTGGGGATCATTAAATGGAACAATTCTACAATTTCCTCCTTATTCCAACTCCTGGATTCTCTTAATTCTTTAATGCGCTCTTCAAACAAAATGAGCTTGTCTTCTTCAACATTTAGATTATTTTTTATAACTCCCAAATTTTCAAATCTCTCCATATCCAATACCTCATTATAGGTATAGAATTCTTCGAAATCCTTTTCGCCTGTAGTGTCACTTTTTGTAAAAAAGCAGGGCCACTTCATTTGCGTTGGAAGTGTTTTTATCAATTCCCGGGCCTCCTTCTCAGTTTCGCACAGGTGTGGCACATATCCTAGCTGTTCTAAGTATTTAACTGCTATATCTGCAAAAGAAATAAGATGTAGAGCCTCGCTTAATTTAGGAAAAAAAACATCTCTATTTTCCCCAAATATACAAGACATAAGGCACAGCTCCCCACTTTCCTGAGGAGTAACGAAATATCTTTTAACATCGGTAGGAGCAACAATTGGCTGCTTCTTTTGAATTCTTTGGTTGAAGCCATGTAATAAAGATCCGTCTGAAAATGCAACATTGGCAAATCGCGCAGTTGAAATATTTATTTCTTTGCTTCTTCGCATCAGGAACATCTCCATAATGCGTTTTGAGGCTCCCATCATATTTACAGGATTAGCCGCTTTATCTGTGGAAACACAAAAATATTTTTTAGTATTATTTTTAATAGCCTGTAAAAGAGTTTTATCAGTATTAAAAACATTCACATCAATCATCCTCATTAAAGTATAAGGATCCTTCTCACTCCTTACATGTTTCAAAGCCGAAAGATTAAGGACATAATCGTACTGCTCATCCTTTTCAATAAAGGCTTCATATTCGATGGATCCTATGTCCAAAGCAAAAGTTTTGAACTCTCCGTCAATATATCCAAATGAACTACGTATATCTCTTACCAGCTCCACCATATTGTTTTCACTTATATCTACAACATGAAGCTTCAGTGGTCTTCTTTTAAAAATTTCTTTTGTTACTGCCTGGCCTATTGATCCAGCTCCACCTAAAATAAGAAAAGAAGAACTTGAAATTTTATTGGCTAATATTTCTTCGTGGTTTTTAATATCGTGCTCGAATAATCTTTCATTTCTGCCAATCAGTTGTAGTACATCCATATAATTACATTTACAAAATATTCAATTGTTTCCTCTTGAAGCTAATCCTTCTACTCTTTAATATCTAGCGACTTCATCCACGTACTATGTAATTTAAGCCCTTCTTTCATAGATATTTTTGGACTCCATTGAAATTCTTCTTCTACAAATTCAATATTAAGCACAACCTCTTCTACGAAATACCTATTCTTTTCAGCATATTTTAAAACTGGGTGTTCTTCGATAATTTCGTTTAGAAATTCAATAATTTCCTTAATGCTTCTCCCTTTTCCACTTCCAACATTAAAAATTCCTGATTTGCTGCTAAGGCCTGCTATTTTTAGAAAATCAACTAAGTCATTTATGTAAATATAATCCCGGATAGCTGATCCATCTCCCCAAATTACAAATTCTCCCTTAATCAACCCTTTATACAAATAGTTTGAAATAAGACCTTGGTCACCTTTAAAATTTTGTCTGGGTCCGTAGGGATTTGAAGGGCGGGCTATCAGATAAGTAAAATTATTTTTTTGAGAATACATTTTTATGTACTTCTCTATAGTAAGTTTTATAATACCATAAGATCCTATTGGGTTACATGGATGCTTTTCATCTATAGGTACATATTCAGGATTACCATATACTGTTCCTCCTGAAGAGGTATAAATAAAACGGCTAACATTACTTTCACTTACAGCATCAAGAAGATTGATTGTTCCTATCAAGTTTGACTGAACATCATGTACAGGATCATTGTTTGCTGTTAACGGAACAGTTGTGCTAAGTAAATGATAAACTATGTCCTTTCCCTTTAAACATCTTTTAAGTTCCGAAGCATTATTGAAGTCACCATAAATATATTCCACGCCTTCACACTCCTGCACAAACCTGTTGGGAGATCTATCAAAAACGGTTACGTTATGCTCAGTTCTTAAAGCTTCTGTAAGATGAGAACCTATAAAACCATTCCCGCCTAAAATTAAAATGTTCATTGACTTGATTTTTCTAGAATTATTAGAGGATAATCCTTTTATTGATTCAACTTAACTTATCAATACTTATTCTCTGCTCGCTTTAATAAGTATTGGCCATATTCATTTTTTAATAATGGTTTCGCCAGTTCAACAAGTTCTTCTCGTGATATATACCCCTTATCATAAGCAATCTCTTCAAGACAGGCAACCTTTAATCCCTGGCGCTTCTCAATTGTATGGATAAAATTAGAAGCTTCCAGCATTGATTCATGTGTTCCTGTGTCCAACCAGGCAAAGCCTCTGTGCATCAATTCCACTTTAAGTTTTCCTTCCCTTAAAAAAGCTTCATTAATAGACGTTATTTCAAGTTCCCCACGATCACTTGGTTTCACTTCTTTTGCTATCTCAACTACTGAATTGGGGTAAAAATATAAACCAACAACTGCATGATTGCCTTTGGGCGCTGCAGGTTTTTCTTCTAAACTTATTACGCTCCCGTTCTTATCAAATTCAACAACTCCATAACTGGTGGGGTCATTAACATAATATCCAAAAACAGTTGCTTTACCTGTTTCCTGTACATTTTTGACAGATTCATTGAGTATAGCTTTTAATCCATGACCGTAAAAAATATTATCTCCAAGTATCAGACAAACATCATCTTTTCCTATAAATTCTTCACCGAGAATAAACGCTTGGGCTAATCCATCAGGACTTGGCTGTTCCTTGTAACAGAATTCCATTCCCAACTCTCTTCCATCTCCTAAAAGCTTTTCAAAATTTGGTAAATCATCAGGAGTTGAGATAATTAGAATTTTTTTGATTCCGGCCAGCATAAGTACTGACAACGGGTAATAAATCATAGGTTTATCATAAACATTAAGTAATTGTTTTGATACACCTTTCGTTATAGGATATAATCGTGTTCCTGACCCTCCTGCTAATATAATTCCTTTCATCTATCTGAATGTTGTCCGTTGTAATAGCTTTTATATTATTCTAAAATTACAGGCTCAAGTCACTTTGCGTTTCCGGCTAGCAATTTGGGCCGTAGTTGTTGGAGCAATTGTATATCTTGATTGGCAAGCCGTAGCTATGCTTTGGCACCAGGCAATGTGGCAAAATAGTTTATCTTTCATCTGCACCTGCCAATGCTGCTTTGCAGAGTCAAGCAGGTTTACTGTTCCGATCACATTCGTTCGTACGAAACCCAATGGTTCAGCGATAGAACCATCTACGTATGAATCAGTTTTCAGGTGAATACAGCATTAAACTGAAATTCATAGAAGATGCCATTAATGAATTCAGCATCTACAATATCCTCTTTCAGAAAAGTGTAATAATTTTTACCTACTGTAACCTTTAGGTCCTCCGGGTTGCTCGCGTAGTTGAGTTTATCTAAGTTGAAGATCTGGTAGTGTGGATTTTTTTCTACAAACAGACGCACCACATGGTAATCAGTTAAACCTGCTCCACCAGTAATTAATATATTCATCCGACTGTTGCTGAACAAATCAATTTCGTCTTCCTACTTTAGATTTAATTTTTGTTGATGTTTTGCTTATACCAATAGAAAGCAATCTCTAATCCATCCAATACAGAATATGCCGGAGCATAACCAAATAATCTATAAGCTTTCTTGATATCTGCTAAGCTATGCCTCACATCACCTTTTCGCTCTTCCTTATATTCAGGAGCTAGATCTATACCCGCAATGTCTGTTATTCTATTCCACAGTTGGTTAAGCGTAGTTCTTTCTGCAAACGCAATGTTTACAACTTCATGCTTTGCAACTTCACCAGCAAACAATGCTTTAACATTCGCCTGCACTGCATTTTCAACAAAGGTAAAATCCCTGCTTGTCTCCCCATCGCCATTAATATAAGGTGCTTCTCCTTT
This sequence comes from Pontibacter locisalis, assembly GCF_042684605.1. Classification (NCBI taxonomy): domain Bacteria; kingdom Pseudomonadati; phylum Bacteroidota; class Cytophagia; order Cytophagales; family Hymenobacteraceae; genus Pontibacter; species Pontibacter locisalis. The sequence continues at coordinate 11,194 of NZ_JBHULU010000014.1, read as the reverse complement.
TATAGCAGCCTCAATAAACAAAGGAATAACAGCAGCATATGGCCCTTTCGGATTTTGCTTTGGCCCGAACACGTTAAAGTAGCGCAGACCAATTGTATGGAAGCCGTATGTTTTAGAAAATACATCCCCATACAACTCATTTACATACTTGGTGATAGCATATGGAGAAAGTGGTTTTCCAATCTGATCTTCCACTTTAGGTAACCCAAGATGATCTCCATAGGTGCTTGAACTGGCAGCATACACCATTCGCTTCACACCGGAATCACGAGCAGCCATCAGCATGTTCAGGAAGCCACTGATGTTAACATCATTACTGGTGATGGGGTCGTTGATGGAACGCGGTACAGAGCCTAAGGCTGCCTGATGTGAAACAAAGTCTATACCTTCTAAGGCTTTCCTGCAGGTTTCCAGGTCTCTAATGTCTCCTTCTAGCAGTTCAAAAGCTGGATTAGCTTTGAATTCATCTATATTCGCATGAGACCCTGTAGAGAAATCATCTAGTATCCGTACCTTCTTTGCTCCATACTTCAGCAGGTATTCTACGATATTAGAACCAATAAAGCCGGCTCCTCCGGTTATAAGGAAACTAGACTGGCTGAGGTCTTCAGTATGGTAGGGGGTATTGTACATAGTTTATTTTGTTGAGTAGCTTAGGAGCGGGCAAAACCTCTTCTATCCCTCTTCCGAAGCACGTCCGGAATCTTAGACTTAACCAAGGAGGTGAGTTTGAATTGGTAGTTACAGCCTTGCGTCGGCGAGTTCTTTTGGAAGGACACCCTTCACATCGTAGATCACCGCGTTCTCTTTGCAAAGCCTGCTCAGGTCAAGCTCCTTGAATTCATCATGAGACACGGCGAGGATAACGGCGTCATACTCCTTCGCGCTCTCAAGCTCTTTCACAGAGTCCCAGCCGTACTCGTGTTTCACCTCCGCCGGCTCCGCCCATGGGTCGCAGATGGTGATGTTGGTGTTGTAGTCCTTCAGGGTGTGCAGAATATCCACCACTTTGGTGTTGCGCACGTCCGGGCAGTTCTCTTTGAAGGTGATGCCCAGCACCAGGATGTTTGCCCCTTTCACCGGGATATCCTTCTTGACCATGAGCTTCACTACCTCATGGGCCACATACTCCCCCATGCCGTCATTCAGGCGGCGTCCGGCCAGGATGATCTCCGGGTGATACCCCACCTCCTGCGCCTTTTGCGCCAGGTAATAAGGATCCACGCCAATGCAGTGCCCGCCCACCAGGCCCGGCTTGAACTTGAGGAAGTTCCACTTCGTGCCAGCCGCCTGCAGCACCTCCTCTGTATCGATGCCCAGCCGGTTGAAGATCTTGGCTAGTTCGTTCACAAAGGCAATGTTAATGTCGCGCTGCGCATTCTCAATGACCTTTGCAGCTTCCGCTACTTTAATGGTGGTGGCTTTATGGGTGCCGGCAATGATCACCGACTTGTACAGCTGGTCCACTCTCTCTGCCGCCTCTGGTGTGGAGCCGGAGGTGATCTTCAGTATCTTAGCAACGGTGTGTTCTTTGTCGCCCGGATTGATCCGCTCCGGTGAGTAGCCGGCGAAGAAGTCTACGTTGAATTTCAACCCCGAAACCCTCTCCAGCACAGGCACGCACTCCTCCTCTGTCACGCCTGGATATACCGTAGACTCGTATACCACGATATCTCCCTGCTTCAGCACCTTACCAACTGTCTCGCTGGCCTTGTAAAGCGGTGTGAGGTCCGGGCGGTTGTATTTATCAACAGGGGTGGGCACGGTGATGATGTAGAAGTTACAGCCTTCGATGCGTTCCAGTTGGTTCGTGCAGTACAAGCCAACTGGAGTGCTGCAGTCATTTGTCAGCACCGCATTCAAGTCGTCTTCCGACACTTCCAGCGTCAGGTCCCTCCCTTCCTGGAGCTCACCGATTCTCTGGGCATTTATATCAAATCCGAAGGTCTTGTACTTCTTGGCAAACTCCACGGCAAGCGGTAGCCCAACATATCCTAGTCCAATTACGGCAATTTTAGCATTTCCCATTTCTTTTGAATCTAGTATTTCTGTATATTTTAAATTAAGAGGAGCTTCAGAAGACTTAGAGATTAAATCACTAAGCCTAAACCAAAGGCATCATACGCTTACCTTCTTCTTCAAGTTACTCCAACCGCTTTTCTTCTCATCTTCACCATAGCCGTAACCATAGCCATAACCATAGCCGTAGGTATTATTCTTTTGGGCTCCATTTAATACGATCATCGGGTGCTTTAATTTCCTACTCCTGTATATATCATCTACAATAGCCAATTGAGATTTGCTGGTATAATTATAACGTACCAGGTAAATACTGGAATCAATGTAAGGTGCCAGGGCAAAAGCATCTGCCACTTGGCCAACTGGAGCCGTATCGATGACCACATGATCAAAGGTCTCTTTCAGCTGATCAATCAGCACACCAATTTTTGGCATCACCATCAACTCACCCGGATTAGGAGGAATCGGACCTACACCAACCACATACATACCAGAAGCTCCAGGTACTTCCTTTAGTATTTCCTCTACAGCTGTATTATCAGAAATCAGGTAATTCGTAATACCAATATCATTTGGAAGATTAAGCCCCTGTGTTAGCTTAGGCTTACGAAGGTCGAAACCTACTACCACTACTTTCTTTCCTGTAAGAGCTAGGCTGGTGGCAAGGTTAATACTAAAGAAGGTCTTTCCCTCACCTGTCATGCTGGATGTAACCAATATCACCCTATTCTCTTTACCAATAGTGGCAAACTGCAGGTTAGAACGAATAAGCCGGAACTGCTCAGCAATAGGGGTTCTGCTGTCTTTCTTTACAACTATGGTCTCTGTAGTGGCACTATAGTTTAATTCACCAAGTATAGGCGTAGGTGTTAACTTCTCTACATCTTTTACCAACTGTACCTTATCATTTAGCAGATCTGTAATGGTTATACCTGCAAAAGGGACCGCCAGGCCTACAAGTAAAGCGATCAAGTAGATCATTTGCGGCTTTGGCTCAACAGGTCCATCACCAGTTGTGGCAGGATCTATGACACGTGAATTAGACACAGTAGCTGCCAAAGAAATTGCAGCTTCTTCTCTTTTTTGTAACAGGTACAAATAAAGCTCTGATTTTATGCCCTGCTGCCTGCTGATCTCAAGCATCTCGCGCTCAAGTGTAGGCACCTGCTGTATCTTTGACTTGAATTGAGAAGCGCTTGCAAGCAAATTATTTTGGGATATGGTCAAGCCCTTCCTCACACTGCGAAGATTTTCTAGTATGTTTTCCTGAAGGTTGGCCAACTGCTCGTTAATATTTTTTACTAGTGGGTTTTCAGGTTTGGCTGTTTGTAAAAGTCGCTGCCGTTCTAACTGCAGCTGGTTAAAATTTTCAATAAGGCCTCCTAAGGTAGGATCAGCTATACTAAGACTCGTTGGAATCAACTCATATTTGCCACCTTTTTTACTTAAGTAGTTTTCTATTGACTCTAATACATCTATTTGAATAGCAAGATCTGCTAACTGTTTTCTATACGCATCCTCATTTGAAACAGCTAAACCAGCTGCTGCCGTAACATCCGTAAGTTGATTTTCCTTCTTATATTGCTCCACATCTTTTTCAACAGCTGTCAACTCTTCTGTAAGATATTCAAGTCTTTCATCGACAAATTGAATAGTACTGGAGGCTAATTGTTTTTTGTCTTCTACTCCTTCCTCCATGTAGACTTCTATCAATTTGTTGATGATGTCTTTTGCCTTTTCCGGTACCGGATCTACCAAAGCTAACACCAATACGCTAGCACTCTTGTTATAAGGTGCTATAGTTAACTTGCTATTATAGTAATCTGACAGCTTTCTGTTGTCCTGAAATATAACTGTTATTGTTTTTCCTCTAACAGAGGCACCAGGCGTAGCAACTACAGTAAAGCTACCATAAGGCTTATTTATTTGTTTACCGAACTGGTATGTTGCACTCTCCACATTATCATCCAACTCAAAGGAGTTTTCATCTTTGATATGAAAAGTTAAAGTCTTGCTTAAGGCTGTAGAATCCAGTTTCCTAGTAATAATCTGGATTGGCAGGTTTTGTCCGTATAGTTCAATACTTTTTACACGACCATCAACAAAGTAACTTGTGTTCAAAGATAGTTCGTTTAAAACCCGTTGCATTAAGGTCCTTGACTTTAAAACAATGATCTCATTCTCCATGCTCTTTGTGTTTTGTAGCATAGCTAAATCACTGAAAAGTATATTAGCTCCCTGCTGGTCATCCTTCACCAAGAGAGTACTGCTCACACTATAAAGTGGTGTAGCATAACGCAGATATAAGTAAGCTACAGTTAAACTTAAAACAACACCAACTACAAAAAGATACCAGTAACGCAGGTACTTTTGCAGCAGGCCTTTTACATCAATTGATTCCGATTCGGAGTCTTGAAACTCTAACTCTGTCATTTATACTATCTCCTGAGAGTGAAATATTATTTAAATAGAGAAACCAGTAGAATGGCCGTAGACACTAACCCAACAGCAAAGCCCCAGTTACGGCGAATAATGCTTGTACCGGCTATTTTCGCTTTATCAGGCTCCACATACACCACATCGTTCTGCTTCAGATAGAAGTAAGGTGAACTAAAAACATCTACTTTATTCAGATTCAGCCGGGCCATTGTTCTCACACCATCCTCTTCCCTTATTACCAGCACGTTTTCTCTTTTCCCGTAGATCGTCATGTCTCCTACCATACCCATAGCTTCCAGTATGGTCACATTGTCTTTGTCAGTAGGCACTGTTATGATGGATGGGCTTCCTACTTCACCTAAAACTGTAAAGCGAAAGTTAGCCTGCCGCACTTTAACGATAGGATTTTCCACATAGCTATGCAAATCAGCCTTAATTTTCGCCATAGCCTGTTCCTTAGTTAAACCAGTAAGATTTATTCTCCCTAAAACCGGAAATTCTATATTCCCTTCTTCATCTACTAAATATCCTTCGTTAGAGTCTCCTGTTCCCTGTCTCATCATACCAGCTCCGCCTTCACCTGTCATTATGAAACCCTGGTTGAAAAGTACATTTGATTTCTGATCCAGGCTTGTTACAGTAATGGTCAGCAAATCTCCTGGCTTGATAACAGGTTCTTTTGCATTTTCAATCTGCTCCGTAAGCAGCTCCTGTTGCGGCAAATTACTGAAGTACACAATATCTCTTGGCTTTAAAGAAGCACAGGAGGAAAGAAGCACTATACCCAACAGGTATACGATTTTTATTTTCATTCTATTCAAGGGTGATATCATCAAACACAGCTATCGCTAGCCGCATCCATTTTTCAAAATTACAAAAAATGTCTGAACAAATGGTTTGAATACAAGAAAATCAGTTTGGGAGTCAAAAAACACAAGATTAACAGGTGGTTTAGTGAAGGGGAAAGGACTTGAATTGCAGCACCGGGTCCAACCACCCCTACCCCTCCTTAGCCAAGGAGGGGAGCCTGCTATTGCCACTGTGGCAGCAGGAGTTTCATGGCACAGGTGTAATCATCCCCCCTACCCACTCCCGAATCAAGTACGGGATCTGCGACTTCAAAGGGGGACTTATTCTCTTTACATAGCAGACCTATAGCAAAGGCAGAAGCTATCGAACTGATCCCAGTCTTTCCGTTGAGCGCCTTGTGAGATTCCGGTGCCGTAAGGCATTGCGACCGAAGGGTAGCAAAGGAAGGGAACACAGCGCGATGCGGGAAGACGAGCCCTCGCGGGCTTGGAGCGAACCAAAGCAAAAGATGAAACAGAAAGGCTAGTAAGACTGAGGATACAGCTGCAGCTAGTATGAATAGCAGGATGAAACAGCAACTAAGAAGAATAGCAGATCTTTAAGAGTTCTAATAAGATCTCTCCTTTCGTCGAGATGAAAGAAAATAAACTTAATTCCTCACAGCAATCATCAACCCCAACTCCTTATACCGCATCCCAAATTTCCTGGCAACATGCGAATTAGTTAGGCTACCCTTATAAATATACACCCCGCTACGGTAATGCTCATTCATAAAAAGAACTTCATTTATCCCGCCATACTTCGAAAACTCATTGAAGATAGGCATAAAGATGTTGCTTAGCGCCTGTGTAGCAGTACGAGGAACACGCGAAGGAATATTCGGCACACAGTAGTGAATAATATCATACTTGCGAAAGATAGGCCGTGAATGGGAGGTCATTTCGGAGGTTTCGAAGCAGCCGCCCTGGTCGATGCAAACGTCGATGATGATGGAACCGGGATTCATCTGCGCCACTACGCTTTCCTCTACCATACATGGCACCTGTCCTTCATCAGAGACGAGCGCACCAATCACTACATCCGACTGCTTTATCTCGGGGTATAAAACGGCTTTATCAAGCGTAGATGTAAATATCTGGGAACCGATGTTGTGCTTCAGGCGGCGGAGCTTGTAGATGTGATTATCAAAAACCTTCACTTCCGCACCTAGCCCCAAGGCAGCCCTGGCGGCATATTCTGCCACGGTACCCGCACCAAGTATCACCACTTTGCTTGGTGGCACCCCTGTGATACCACCTAAAATAACACCTTTGCCATCCGCACTACTGCTCAGGTATTCCGCTGCAATAAGCATTACCGTACTACCAGCTATCTCACTCATGGCTCTTACTACCGGTTTGGCTTCCGATTTATCACGAAGAAGCTCAAAAGACATGGCATTGATCTTCTTGCGGAGCAGGGCGTTGATGTAGTCTGCTGTTAAATTCCCAAAGTGCAGAGCGGAGATAAGCGTCTGGCCCGGACGAAGGTAGTCTATTTCGTCGTAGGTAGGTGGGGCTATCTTTAGAATAATATCGGCCTCATATACTTCTTCCGGGGAATAAACGATCTTGGCGCCTGCCTCGGAATATTCGTTATCGGAGTATTTAGACGGACCACCTGCTCCTGCTTCAATGCGGATGCGGTGCCCGTGATCCGTGAGCTGTTTTACTGCATCAGGAGTTAACCCGATGCGGTTCTCCTGAAAGGAGGACTCTTTAGGTATTCCGATAGAAAGGCTACGGCGACGTTCTTCAACGGCCATCATCGACTCTTTCGGGTAAAGAGCGGGACTGGTAGCCAGTTTCCCTAAATCAACAGCATATCTTTCGGCCATACTATACCTGGTTTACGGTCATGGTGCGCACCCTGCCCTCGGCATCAGGCTGCAGTGTTACAAGCAAATAGTGCTCGGGCAGTAAATTTGGGATCATAGAAGGCCATTCAATCAGGCATATCTTGCCTGAATCAAAGTACTCCAGCGCCCCGATATCCACTGCCTCGCGCTCTGTATTTATCCTATAAAAGTCAAAATGGTAAATTAGTTTCCCGTTTACCCCTTCATACTCGTTCACCAGCGAGAAAGTAGGACTGCTCACATTGTCCTTCACACCCAGCTGGCGACAGAATTCTTTGATCAGCGTGGTTTTGCCAGCCCCCATCGGTCCTTCGAAAAGTATGATAGGCTCCTGCGCCGCCTCCTCTATAAGCACAGAAGCCGCCGCCGGCAGGTCAGCCAACGACGACATCGTAATTTGTGCTCTTTCTACTCCTGTACTATGCATTTTTAGGTGTAAGCGTTATAAACGGTATGATAACCTCCTCTAACGAGACGCCTCCATGCTGGAAAGTGTCTTTGTAATAATTCACGTAGTAATTATAGTTGTTAGGGTACGCAAAGAAGTAATCCTCTATTGCAAATACAAACGTAGTAGAAACATTGGCTTTTGGCAAGTAAAATCGCTCCGGCTTACGCACCGTAAAAACATCTTTATCCGTGTAGCCCAGGTTCTTACCATGCTTGTAGCGCAGGTTGGTGTTCGTATTTCTGTCACCGATGATCTTAAATGGCCTTTTTACCCGGATAGTGCCGTGGTCTGTCGTGATGATCAGCTTTCCTTTTTTATCAGCAATAGCTTTTAAAGTATCATATAGCGGTGAGTGCAGGAACCAGGATTTGGTGATAGAGCGGTAAGCGGACTCATCCGGCGCCAGTTCGCGCACCATGTTGCTATCGGTACGGGCATGCGAGAGCATATCCACAAAGTTATACACAATCACGTTCAGCTTGTTATTATCCAGGTTACTGAACTTGTTCAGCAGGTCGCGCCCTGCCTGCACGTTGGTGATCTTATGGTAACTGTGCTTGTCGGGTACCTTATTCTGCTGAAACTGTATATCCAGGAAGTCTGATTCATTCAGGTTCTTTCCCTCGTCCTCGTCATCATACACCCACATATTCGGGTATTTCTTAGCAATTTCTGTTGGCAGCATTCCCGAGAAGATGGCATTACGGGCGTAGGCCGTGGTGGTAGGAAGTATAGAATAGAACATCTCCTCCGAATCCACGGTGAAATACTCCGAGATAAGCGGCTCCAGTACCTTCCACTGGTCGTAGCGCAGGTTGTCTATAAGCACAAAATACACCGGGCGCTCCGTCTCCTTCATGATCGGGAACACCCGCTCTTTAAACAACTGGTGCGACATCAACGGGGCATCGTCACTTTCCTTATTGATCCAGTCTTCGTAGTTGTCCATGATAAACTTGGCAAAGTTTGAGTTCGCCTCATCCTTCTGCATGTTGATCACGTCGGCCATACTTTTGTTTTCCGTCTCGTCAATCTCCAACTCCCAGAAAACAAGCTTCTTGTAAATATCCGCCCACTCCTGCTGGCTCAGGCGCTCCCCAAAGGCCATTCCCAGTTGTCTGAAATCGCGCTGATAGCTCATGTTTGTCTTCTCGGACACCAGGCGCTTGTTTTCCAGGATCTTTTTAACGGAAAGCAGGATCTGGTTTGGGTTAAGTGGCTTGATAAGGTAGTCTGATATCTTGGAACCAATGGCCTCCTCCATGATATGCTCCTCCTCGCTCTTGGTAATCATGATTACCGGCACCGAAGGACGCATGGCCTTTAACTCGTTCAGGGTCTCCAGACCGCTGATACCGGGCATGTTCTCATCGAGGAACACAATATCGAAGCTCTTTTCCTTGAACTCTTCAATCGCATCGGTTCCACTGTTTACAGGCGTGATATCGTAGCCGCGATCTTCCAGGAAAAGAATGTGTGGCTTGAGAAGATCGATCTCATCATCAGCCCATAAAATATTATATCTTTGCATAGTTTTATCTGTTTGGTAGTTCTTATAGTTGCTGGTTTATATTAGCATCATATGGCGCGAGCGTCCTCGCTCGTGTCTGTTATAGTTTGGGCCTCTGGCCAGGCTTATTTTACTGTAAAGTCTTCATTCCCGGAGGAACTTGACATTCACTCAGGTACAGAAATCATTCTCCTTACGTACAGAGGGCCGGAGGCCCCGCTATAGTACGTCACGAGCGAGGACGCTCGCGCCATAGGAGATTATTAACTGTACAACAATAAAACCATCAAACCTAAATCTCTGGTTCTAATGAACAAGAAAAAAATATTCAACGACCCTGTTTACGGTTTTATCACCGTTCCCACTGATCTTATTTTCGATATCATCGATCATCCCTATTTTCAGCGCCTCCGCCGCATAAAACAGCTGGGTCTGACAGAGATGGTGTACCCAGGGGCCTTGCATACGCGTTTTCATCATGCACTGGGTGCGATGCACCTGATGAATACAGCCTTGAATACTTTAAGAAGTAAAAATAACGAAATTTCTGATAAAGAATTCGAGGCCTCCCTTATTGCCATTTTACTGCACGACATTGGCCACGGCCCTTTCTCGCACGCCCTCGAAACTGCTATTTTTAAGAATGTGCACCACGAGCACCTGTCGCTCCATATCATGCACCTGCTTAACGAACAATTCGACGGCAGATTGAGTTTGGCCATAGATATATTTACCGGAAATTACGAGCGTAAGTTTTTCCACCAGTTAGTTTCGAGTCAGCTGGACGTGGACCGCCTCGATTACCTGAACCGCGACAGCTTCTACACTGGTGTATACGAAGGCAAGATTGGTGCAGACCGTATCATAAAAATGCTGGACGTAGCCAACGACAAGCTGGTGGTAGAGGAAAAGGGGGTTTATAGTATAGAGAACTTCCTGGTAAGCCGCCGCCTGATGTACTGGCAGGTTTACCTGCACAAAACAGTGATCAGTGCCGAAAACATGGTACTGCGGGTGGTACAGCGTGCCCGCCAACTACTACAACAAGGCACAGACGTACCGGCTAGCCCCTGCCTCAAGTTCTTCCTCGCTTCTGACCTCACGATGCAGAACTTCCAGCAAGACAGCAGCATTCTCGAGCGGTTCGTAAGCTTGGATGACCATGATATATGGAGTGGCATTAAACAATGGGCTTCCCATTCCGACAAAATACTTTCTTTCTTAGCCAACAGCATCCTGAACCGTAAGCTGTTTAAGGTTGTAATTTCTAACAAACCTATTGATAAAGAACTGCTACTAGGCATTCAGGAGCTGGTGCAGGACAAGTTTAAAGTATCAGAAGAAAACATAAAATACCTGATGATCTCCGGGAAAATAGGCAACAACGCCTACGACGTGGAGGGACAAACCATAGACATGCTCACTAAGTCCGGTTATGTCATAGACGTAGCCGAGGCCTCTGACCTGCCTAACATCAGGGCTTTGAGCTATAAAGTGGAGAAGTACTATGTGTGTTATCCGAAAGAAGCGGCGCATTGAGTTTATCATTACCCCTGTCGGAGATTTATAATGGGATATTCTCTCTTTACCTATGCATCATGATTAATGAAGTTTAACTGCTTTTAACAAGCTTTCGCCTCGCCGGCTGGGCCTTACTTTTCTCCTTGATGAGAAAAGTAAGCAAAAGAATCAAGACAATTTTGTTTATCGAGGGCCCCTACCCCCACTCGCTGAACGCTTAAACAGAAAATCGTCGTTGGTGCACCCGACCAAAGCTATTGCTATAAAAGAAGGCGTTATTACTCCCTTACATAGCATAGGCTTATTCTATCGAACTCATATCTTTACCAAGATCTACTAGAATACAATTCGTACTTAAAAAGCCTGCTGCCGGAAGGTAACTGGAATCGAACAACATACACCTGGTGATATGGCGGTATCTAGGGACATCCTTCCGGTAGTGCTTCTTCCCAAAAGGCTGAACAGTACTTACAGGTATCTCCCCCGTGTCGAGGTAACCTTGGATAAGATGATGAGTGAAGTTAGGGGAAGAGCTACTGGTTTTGTA
>NZ_JBHULU010000013.1:0-63885 GCF_042684605.1 Pontibacter locisalis | reverse complement strand
ACCCTGAACGTGGGGCCTTACCTCAACTTAAGGCTTGGCCGTTAGGGGAAAGTAGTTGATGCAAAGCCATGTGGGCAAACCGGATGTGAAGGATTGCCACCTGTGGCGGTAAGAAACCCGAACATGCAAGAGTTTATCTATCTAAGACAGAGCACGCGGGTAAAGGACGCGAAAGTGCTCATGCTGAGCTGGCAGCCCTACATGGAAAACAAATTACTCCTCCCCTGCCTCCAAATAGTTGGCTAAGGCATCAAAATCCCTGTGGAAATGGTTCGATAATTCTATCCTTCGGTCTACATAGCAAACAGCAAAAAGCGGCTTAGACTACAGTTTAAGCCGCTTTTTCTTTTCCAGAGTAACAGAAAAGTAACAAAAAGGATTATAAAGCTGTTTCTCCCTCTGCTTTTATAAGATCAAACTATATTCGGCTACAGTCTCACGACCAACACCAGATTCTCTAAACAATTAGAAAATCAGATGTAACAAAGCTGAACTTTAGCATCTAAGGAGTACTGTAAAAGCTCTTTTAATTATTTATAGTATGATGGGCAGAACTCTATCAATCATTAAGTAAATTGGTGATAAATGCCGTCATTTAATCCTACTGTTAAACAGGTGCTAGCTCAATGGTATAATACTGCCTATTTGATGGCCATGCTGACTTATGTAATAATTTATCTTCTCTAACAAAGTACCCGCTTTATCTGGATTATTGAATGCCCATGCTAGGGCTCCCTTCACGCCACTTTGTACTTTGCTCCAAATAGGAGAAGGTTTCGCAGCCTCTGCTTTTGCAGCTTCCAATTTCTCAATCACCTCAATAGGCAGCTCCTGTCTTGGGAGCTCCTGTAAAAGATCTATCAGCTTTATAATAATGTCAGTGTTGGCCGCTTCATCTATGTGCTGCTGCTGACTATTACCGCTGCCTCCTAGCTGGACTTGCGTCTTCTGCATTTCTCCATAGTTGAAGAACTGGTTTATTTGAGGCGCTGGAGATGCATGCGTTATAGCCTCACATGACACCTCACTTGCTACCACAACTCCATTGACCTGATAATCCTTAATTTCAGTAATCCTAAATGCCTGGTCCTCATACCAGAGAGTATCATTGATTTGTATCTTGATAGAATAGGGAACACGGAACTTATCTTTATGTTTTAGGACCTTGAATGGGTTTCTTTTAAACAGATCTCCATGCTTCTGAAGCATAACCTGCTTACCGTTATCATCTACCAATTGCTCAAAATCCCTTAATTCAGCCTGTATCTTTTCCTCAGACATAAGTGTTTGATATAAGTTTAGAATCATTTTAGCGTAGCCTAATAGAAAGCACGGATAAATAGAACCCCGCCATTTATCAGGGATATTGTAGTCATCAAAATAAGCTCCGGTTTGAAAGTCCTCTAGCTGTACTTCCTCTGTAAATGCAATGGCATTTAATAATTCATCCTTTTTTGAGCCGTCACCTTGTTCACAGAGATGCCACAGTCGGGCATAATGCACAAAAAGTTTTTCCTCCTCGTCCTTCATGGCAAGAGGTATTTTATATAAGTTAGCTACAAGTGTAGTCAGTTGCTCATTTTGAGGAAGCAAAGTAGCCAGTTTAGTAAGGAAAACAACATCTAACCCTCTGTAAACTCTTCCTTTTCCAAATATCAGCGTTATCTGCGTGTTTAATTTATCTTCAGTCCAAACTCCTAGTTTTGCGATGGCATAAAGTAAAATGATGGTGTGAGTAACATCTTTCACTAATCCTGTCTGTGGGTGGAACGACAGCTCATTTTCCAGAAGATCCTTTAAATTTTCAATTAGACTGGCTCCAATCTCCCTATGCCTGCTACTGGCAATCAGGCATGCAGCAATTTTTTCCTGGACAGGGCTCTTGGAAAACTGCCGCGCAATGATTCTCGAGGCGCAGAAAGCATCCTCTCGTTTGAAGAAGTCGACAGCTCCCTCAATTTGGAGCTCTTGATGCTCTTGTAGCAGATGTACATAGATGGCGTCGGTGAGGTAAGCATCGGTGTCTGTGTAAGGGTTAAACCTCTGTCTCACGCAGAACCTGGCCAGCCTGATGACATGCTCAGTATTAAACGAATTCTCTGGTACCATTATATCCACCATAGGCGGTTTCGAATTCCAATGCTGGTGAACTGATTTATTGCCCGAAACTCATTGACGGTGTGAGCTAGATCCTTAGAGAAAGCAATTGTGGCAGGCAGGGTAGATAACGGAAATGTAGATTTGTAATTTAGCTTAGTAAGAGCCTGCATGTGGTATGCGGTGTCCCTAATGTCAAAATCATACTGTTCAGGCATAGTCTGAACCCTTACCCTTAGGATCACGGGAGTTCCCCGCACTGTTGTTTTGATTTGGGAGTAGCCTGAGGGGCAATAGTAAAGCTGTCTTTTATTTATAACAATGCCGCCTCCCCTGTGCTGGCTGCTATCTTTATTATTAGGATTAAATAATCTTACTGTGTGGCTATCTGCTATACTTACAAAATAGAGTATCGCATCTGGTATAACTTCGGTTACAGCATAGTATATACTATTCATTTCCTCCTTACTAAAAAGCTTGTTGTAATGAATATGTATCTTCTTTAGGGCTCCCTGTTCCCGCTGGGCCGCTAGAACAGCTTCTTGTATCAGCTGACCTACATTTTTGCCTCTTTTTTCAAAATCATACTTCTCCCCTTCTTCAAATGAGCTGCTATTGTAATAGGTTTGATGCCACTCCCCGTCAGATGAAAAAACGTTGACACATGCAAGTGTTCTTAGCAACTTAGTGCCTCCACCGGCCTCATTCTTACTAGAGTAAGACATACCCACAAAAAGATCTACATTAGGAAGCCTTTCCTTCGGATACAAAGTCCAGGGAGTATAGCCAGCTTTCACAAACAAGTCTAAAGCAAAGTTCCAGAGAGTAAATTGATTTACGTTCACTACTGTAGCCTCCCGTACACACTGGGATACAATTCCGCTATTGATCAATTTAGCCTGAACTACCGTCTTTGTGTAATTTTGATTGTTTGGTAGCTGATAAATAACTAAATCATGTTCATCCGAACTATTTAATGTTATTTTAGATAAGTCTACCCCAAAAGTCACATCATCAAAAGCCTGGTAGCTTATTTCAAGCGATGTGTGGAAATGCTTCTCAAAGCCATAATACCCTCCTACTCCGTTCTGAAGTAGGGAGGCGAATTGTTTTATTCTATCTGTAGCTGAAGCAGCATGGAAGAACAATACACGTATTGGTTTATGAGGTTTATCATACGCCCCAAACTGAGCCAACCCATCTTTAACCTTAATGCTTTTCTTGGAATCTTGTATAGAGTCAAATCGGAGGTTTGGTTCTGACTGGATGTAAATTTTTTGCTGGAAATCGCTTTGAGATGCCGGCTGCAGGTCTAGCGTTACACGAGTGTTGGCAATCTTACCATGAAGAGCTGATTGAATGGTCTTGGTTACTGCCAGGGATGTGGCTATGCGTTCATTTGATTTTAGAAGGGTCAGCTCCTTCAACTTTGCGCTAAGGTCTATAAAGCCCACTTTACCGTGCTCAGCTAACCATCCTACCATACCCTGCATTTGGCTAAGGGACAGGATTGGAATTATATCTGCTGCCTTTATTGGTAAATATTCATTACTTCCCAAGGCTCCATCCAGAACATCTTTTAAAAAGCTTTTCCTGCGCATCTTGCCATCCTTCGTCTTTGTGAAATAAAAGCACTCAAGGTCTTCGCGTTCCCTTAGCTTATCCATGCTAAATAACTGGCCAAAGGTTGCAGCTGACATTTGGTTCATAACCCTTAATGTCGGCTCCACCGAAAGGTAAAACTGCCCCTCAGAATAATGTATAGCGAAGCGGAAGGCCTGGCAAATTTGCAAATATTCTACATAACTGTTACCCAGGCTAGGATGAGATGTATCAGGAAGAATGACTTCGTTTACTTTGTCTTCTGAGAATCTTTTGGATAGTACGGCAAGACCGCTGTGCTGACTGAACTTGTGTCGGATGTATCGATAAAGAATTTGCTTGACTTTTTCATCATCAAAAGGAAGTTCTCTCAGTTGGGCATCATGTCTAATAGTAACTAGATTGGTCCTATCATAATAAGCGGCCTCTGGAAACTCGCCCTTCAATGCCTCTGGTAAGATGTACAGTTTTCTTGGAAAGGGTGATAAGTTGATTTTAAACAGATTAGTGATTTCATCCATTACTTCGACCATACCGGTGACAGAATTGGCTGGGACGTTTACTCGGAATGGTTTCGCGTTTTTACACCTTGGATACTGATTACAGCTTAGAAAATGCTGGTTATTCTTAGAGCTAAATTTCTTTATCATACGGCCAGAGCCGCATTTATCACATGATCCAAAGTCTTCAATACTTACGCTTTGTAAATTTGCCATTCCCAAGTTTTATAACCAGAATCAAATCCAAATTAGGCTAAGATAGTACAATTTTTCTTTCTTTAATATTGATTTGCCTTTAGATGCTAAGCATAGATAAATTAATATTATCTTGTGGTAATACTGGATTTATCTTTCTAATATTAATAGCTTGTAGAGGCCTATGGAACGCGCAAAAAAGCTTACCATTGAAGATGTTTTAAATTATGAAACAGGTGAGCGTATAGACGCTTATAGCTTTTTCCGAAAGCCGTTGGATGAGGTTACGGAGTTTCGGTCTGAGCTACAGAGGGCCATTGCTGGTTACCGGGATTCGCTGTTTGTCTGCTATTACTGTAAACAGATGATCAGGATCAGAGGCGGGAACTTTAGGGATAGCAGAAGGAAGAAGGACAGTTTTCACTTTGCACATCTGCAGGATAGTGCGGCCTGCCATATCAAAACCAATAACAGCTACTCAAAAGAGGAGGTGGAACGCATCAAGTACAATGGTGCGAAGGAAAGCGCCTTGCATATCAAATTAAAGGAACAGATTGCCTCATACCTGAATAAAAACAGCCTGTCTAAGAAAGAGGTATCAGACATTGAGGTGGAAAAAGTAGTGAAGAGCAGACTCATTGAGAGGGAGTGGCGGAAGCCTGACATTAACGCATTTTTCAAGGGGGAGCGCATGGCTATTGAGCTGCAGCTTTCTACCACCTGGTTAAGTGTGATCACTGGAAGGCAGCACTTCTACCGAGAACAAGGCTGTTACATTTTGTGGGTGTTCCACCAGTTTAATCTTGATGATGATATAAGAAAGCTTACCTACAATGATGTAATCTTTACTAACCACCAAAATGCCTACGTGTTTGATGCGGAATGCAGCTGGAGATCAGAACTTGAAAATGATCTTGTGCTAAAGTGTTACTATAAAAAATATTATCAGGAGGGACTTGAAATCAAAGATGCTTGGGAAATGGCCTATGTCACCTTATCAGATCTAACCTTTGATGCTACAAATTTCAAAGTATACTTTCACGATGCTAAAAAACAAAAGGGAGAGGTGGAGCTAGCCATCGGCAGGGAAAGAAAAAGAAGGGAGCTCCTTGAAAGGGAGCAAAAAATTGAAGCCGAGAAACTCCGGGCGGCGCAAGTCAGAATACAGGAGCAAAGAAAGGCTGAAGAGCAAAGAAATCTGGCTGAGTATACCAAGTTAAAAGGTACTGTATCAGAGCTGACTCAGCAGCTCACTGAGCTCCACCAAAAGAAAGAAAGCTTGGAGAGGAAGGCAATACGATTACAGGAAAGAATAGAAAACAGGGCACAGATTTTGTCAGATCTTGCGGCCTGTGCCGATAAAGCTTATGACTTCATAGCCGGCAAAAGTCCCTCAAACCCTTTCCATGGGAACCATGAATACGACCATTATGAAATGGTGAACTCATTGCGCTCGGAGTTTTTAGAATCTATAAAAGGGCTAGAGGCAACGCTTTCCCAATCATGCATAGAGAAGAGCTATTGGCACAATAAACAGGCTGGCCTTCCTACACTAGAGCAGATAACAATAGCGGGAGTAAGTTACCAAATTCTGCCTGGGGCAGATGAATACTTCCAGATGATAAGGTCACATTATGCTCAAGTCAAGTATATACCGAAGTCAGCTGTGGGAACGCTTTTCGAGGGGGCGGAACTACGGCCTGTGCTTTCCGAAGCCAACTTAGTGGAGGTCTTTACTAAGAGCAGCTTATTTCTCTTGGTTGAGCATGGTCAGGAAGTACTGACCTTTGCTGATAAAGTAGAGGCTTGCCAAAGAGCTATTTCTCAGATTAACGAGACGGAACTAGAGTTAAAGGTGCAACTGCAAGATAAGTTAAGACAAACTTTTGAAGCGGAGATAGCTGACTTTAGGCTTGCTAGGTTAAATAATGAAAGTAGTAGTGAAGCATTAGATGGTGAGATAACCATTTTGCAAACAGAGGTGGTTAGCCTGAATAGCATCTTGGATGATTTAAGAAGCTCCTTATAAAGCTCTTCCTTTCATTTTGTCAAGTTTAATAACAAAAAATTAGATATTAGATAGTTCGCTATATACGACCTGCACGCCATAGTAGAAGTACCTGCGGCAATCTTCTTTCTAGACAGAGTGAGGACTTCTTCAGAATGATTTGGGCTGTACAGGCCGATGATGCCCGCAACAGCAGTTCTAGGGGGACTGGGCTATGCAACCATGGGAGGCCTGTTTGCTGTTCGCCTATGTAAGAGGAGTCTGGAGTTCTTTAGAGACTGCCTATCAGCAGGAATTCTGTTCCCTCGTGTTTGACACACTGTCTGACCCAGAGGAGATTACTGCAGCTTTAGAACTAGTCTCTACACGTCTTAATGAATACGTAAATAGATTGCGTTAATTATATGGCCTATGCTGAATATTGAGATATGTGGTTATTCTCATAGTAATAAGAATCATATGGGCTTAATATTCTTTGCGCTATAAAGCCCATATGATTCAGGGATTATGTTCCTTTACAAATAATATGTTGTAAGTACCTCAATCATGAAAATAATTCATAATTACAAGACGAAGCTGTTTGGGTTAGCAGACGAAACAGGTATTATTATCGAACCTTGCTTCGAAACTATTGATAAAGTTGATGAAGGATACACCTGTGTTAAGAAAAATCGCTGGTATAAATATTTATCCAAGTACGGGCACAGTCATACTGTTTCAAATTATGAATACCTAAAGCACAAGAATGACGAACTTGGGAAGGTACTGTTTGAAGAATTTTATATCAATGAATGGATTTTTCTCGATTATTTCGGCAACCAGAAGCCGAGAGAAAAATTTGCTGTACTTGAGCCTTTTAGTTATGGTTTAGCAATTTCTGCAAAAATAGATAGTGGGTATGATAAGGTTGTTAAGGGTAAGGCTGATATTATGATCAATGAAGATGGTCAAATAGTATTTGATAGAAATGAAATGAGAGCAAATATCCTAGCAAGCAACATAAGCTATGTTCACTATAACTTGTCAAGAATTTCCTATAACAAGGTAGCTGTTGATGGGGAGTTCTATAGACCAGGGAAGGCGGCAGACTCAAGAGAAAACACATATCTATGGTCTTACAATATTGAGGGTAAATGTATAAAGTAGATGTACAAGTTTTTATATAAAGGTAAGTACGGGTTTTCAGATAAGGATGGAATAGTTTTTTATGAACCTCAATTTCAAAATGTATATAAGGTTATTGAAGGGTGGGCATGCCTCTCAGTAAACCCATGGCTTGTATACAGTTCTAATAAGCAATTCTACATTTCAAAAGAGAAGCCTTCATATTTCTCAGAAAGTATTGATAATGTATTTACGGATACAAATGCTTTAATTAAGTATGAAGAAAAGGAATTTATAGAATGGACTTTTTTAGACGATCATGGAAATAAAATTAATAGTAGCGGCTTAGGCTTTGTAGAGCCCTTCCATTACGGACTTGCTATCAGTTATAACATAATTGACTACTTTAAAAATCAACTTCTTATTGATGAAAAGGGAGAAATTAGATTTGAAATTGATTTCTTCAAAAAGATGATCGGCTATGATTTCAAGCAATATTTTATTGAAAGATACTTATTTAACTTGATCGGAATTGTTACCATTGACGAGAGCAGGAAACGATATGAGCACCTTTTTCAATATATATCAGACTTCAGCTTCAAATTAGTTAAATCTGGACGATATAATTCAGATAAGTCATTCTATTACAGAAACCCGAAGGGTATACAGTTTTATAAAAATATAGTTAATCAAAAATAACTGTTCTTCTAAGTAGAGATTAAGAGGCTTTTTTGGAAGCAGCCAGTCTGAAACTTGTGAAACTGGCTGGTTTAAGCTTTAGAATCAAACTCATAGGCTACCTCACAGGCCTTACAAAGCCTCTTCTCAGGGAAGTACTCAGCTATATCACATCGGCCACTCGTCATCTGAAAAATTCCAGCCCACGGCTAGGACATTCTTCAAGCAATTATCTAGTTCAATTGATCAATCATAGATATTATTATCAATTCTTTGACTACCTTCATTCGCAGCCTTTATATGGCACAACTGAGCTATATACAGTCCATTGTTGTTAAGAATCGGTGGTCACACCCCGGAAATGCACATTCATCCCCTGACCTAACACAAAGCAGTCTTAATGTTTCTTTACTCGGAGGTTTTGTTGACATTTTCAGATTGTAAATTGATGTTATCAAAATAGCTACCACTCCAGCTTTAGAGAAAAAGAAGACATGGTCATAGACAAGGAATCAAATGTGGTCTACTTCTCTGACTTGATCCAGACTGGTAACAACTACAAGAATGCTTTTGAAAGAGTGCGGCCAGTTCTGGAAAAGCACCAAATTGACTACCGATTCCTAAAGGAGACAAAGGACATCTGGTGCCGGGACTACTTACCTATTCAGAAGGGGGAAAACAACTTTGTGCAGTTTCGCTACGAACCTTCCTACCTGAAAGAAGAACTCGAGCTACAGTCTGACCCTTCTCTAGTCCTTCCTGCAAATAATATCAAAGCCAGGTTCTCCGGTATCAACCTGGACGGTGGCAATGTGATCAGATGGTCAGACAAAGTGATCATGACCAGCCGGATCTTTGCAGAGAACACGGGAGCTGACAAGAATGAGTTGCTTCGTGAACTGAAAGACCTGCTGGAAGTGGACGTGCTACTCATTCCTGACATTAGAGAGGACATGACCGGGCATGCAGACGGGCATCTGCGCTTTGTTGACAACAAAACAGTTCTGGTAAACCAGCTTAATAACGAGTACAAGTACTGGCGGGAAGGCTTCCTTAAAATGATTAGGCAAGCAGGGCTTAATTATGTGGAAATGCCTTGGTTTACGCACAAAGACAAATTGCACAAAAACACAGCCATTGGCAGCTATGTAAATTATTTGGAGATTGGTAACCTGATTATCTTCCCCATTTTTGATTTGCCTGGCAATCTGGATACTAGAGCAGTAGAGACAATCAAAGCGGTTTTTCCTGACAGGATCATTGAAACCGTGAACATCAACGAGATAGCAAGCGAAGGTGGCCTTCTCAACTGTGTCTCCTGGACTATAAAGGAAAATAACTCAAATACGAGCCAACAGTAGGCCAGGTGTCTACCTTATTCTCCTGTTCTCGCTACACCTGTTCAGGCAAGACTGAAAGTAAGCCGGAACCTGAACATGTTCTATACCCAAAATGGTAGCAAGGTAGATGCACCACCACCGTAAACGGGGTTCGATGTGGTTACCCAAATTCCCTCAAATAGGAGGATTAATCTGTTGTTTTTGATTTTTGTTTCCTGCAAAACTACCAGCACCTTCTTTACCACTGCTTATAATGAACTTGATCAAGATATATTGATCCCAGATATAGGCTCCGTCCACTGCTCTTTAGAGAATTAGGTGAATTCTCTCATAAACGAGCAGAAGCTCCTTTGATCTCATCACACTAACAATGGTTTTACATCCATGTGGTATTAACACCCCCTTCTCCTACCTGGCCGCCCCCATGGCTTCTCTAAAGACTCAAGAATCTCTGACCTGTAGAAATATATCCTGCCGCCTTTACGATGGTAGGGGATCATACCTCTCTTCCTCCAGTTGAGAAGCGTTACACTGGTGATGCGAAGAAGAGCACATGCCTCATCCGTGTTGATAGGGTCTTCTTTGCCATTTTCCAAGGTCGGCTTCTGCTCTTGCCTTGAGACACTTAACAGCTCAACGACGCGCCGGGCGATAGCCTCAATGGCCTCTTCCGCTTTCATTTGGAATAGAAACTGGTTCTCCATAGTCAAAAAAATAATAATAAAACACAATAACTATCTTTACAATATATATAGATTATGTTATACTTGTAAAAGAAATTTTAACTACCCCTATGAAAACATCCTTTCGCCTCCTGTTAACCCTCCTTCTCCTTAGTTCCTGTACCTCCAGAGAAGAGCTGGCTGTCACTCGCTTTCAGGCAGCGGGCGGAGAAGTCGCCGCCGTTCTGTACTCCGAGGATTTCCTTAACCCGGACGGACTGGTGGGGAGGACCATCGAGCTCAGGTACCAGGATAGCGAGAAAATTGAATGGGAGCTGCACACCGCCCACTACAGTGATTCTGTTCAGCTCAAAATGCTGGAGGGGGACGGGCAGTCTTTCCTCATTGCCGAGGACAGCACGGGCTACTCGGCCTGGAACCTGCAGGGCAAGCGCGTGGCCGCGGTGAGCGGCATCGGGGACAGCGGGAATAAAGGAGAATCCGGCACTGCAAGAGACTACATGGCCCATGCAGCACTCACCAAACAAAAGTGGGCAAGGGTACTGGGGCTAAGGGCCGCAGAGAACTTAAAAATAACAGCCATTCACTGGCAATAAGCGAAGACCTGGATGAACAGCATGAAAAAGCTTTCCCTGTACCTTCTGCCCTTGTTGTTGGCCCTCTCGGCCATGGTGGCTGTAAATGAGTACGCCAGAGGCACTGTCAGCAGCGCAGGCTTAAAGGGGCAAACTAAGATGAACTCCGCCGTTGCCACGCCCGATGCCTGCACCTGGAACTGCTACAATGACACGGGCTACTGCAAGCGGCACCACGTGAAGCTGGTAAGCGGCTACTTCGGCTTTATCGATCCGCTTTACTTCGGCATGATCCGCGCTTTGATGTCGACGGGCGACTACGGCGTGGCAAACCTGCTCTTCCTGGTGGCCCTCTGGCCAATGCTCATGTCTTACCTGCTCATAAAGCCGCTGCTGATCCAGCTCCAAATTAACAAACTAAAGAAGCGCCATGGTTAAGATATTAACATACCTGGTGGAGCTCGTTTTCAACTACTGCACGGACTTCATGATCAACCTGGCAAACCTCACGCACCTCTCCTACTATGAGGTGAACGCGCTGATCTTCTGCCTCATCTGGCCCCTGCTCACTGCTGGCCTGCTCTTGCTGCTCTTCGTGCAGAAAGTAAGGTTAAGGCAGTACAAGAAAGTGAACCGCAACAGTTCGCCTGCACCAAAGGAAACCGTTGCAATGTAGAAGATGGTCTCACCTAATAATAAAATATAGATAAATTCTTAAGAGGATTTATTGCAGTACAACAATGAATTCGGCTCCTGATTAGCCTGAGACAGTTTTAATAAAAAAACAAGTTTACAAAGAGTAAACAGATCAGCTAAGAGTCAAAAGCCTGACTCACTAAAATAAAAGCAAAGAACAACTATGGAACGCAAACTACAGATCACAGGCAAGGGCAAACTCTCCGTCTCACCTGATATTGCCATCCTTTCTTTCGATGCTGAGGCACATGAGTGGGAATACGAGAAGGCGGTAAATGCGCTTAACAACAAAGTAGAGGAGCTACGCTCTATCATTGAGAAAGAAGGCATTGAACGGAAGAGTCTGAAGACAAAAGACTTCAGGGTCCGGAAAGAAACCACCTGGAGCAAGAAAACAGAGAAGAGCGAGTTCAATGGGTTCTCTGCCTCGCATAGCCTAGAGTTAGAAATTCCATTGGATAAAGGGATCATCAATAGCCTACTGAACCAGGTGGCAAAGCGACTAGACAATCTGGACTTCAGTATCTCCTTTGGCGTGAAGGATGCGACTCAGCACCAACAGCAGCTCATCTTGCAGGCCATTTCCAAAGCCAAGGAAAACGCCACACTTATAGCCGGGGCCACAGGTGTCCAACTGAAGGAGATTATGGACATCGATTACTCCTACCGAGAGCTGACTATTCGCTCACGACGCTACGACTACGCAGTTTATGAATCAGAAATGCTGATGTCCACTGCCGATGCCGCTCCTGACTTCGAACCGGATGATATAGATGTTGCAGAGACGGTGACAATTACCTGGAGAATAGAGTAAGTTCCTTATACTATTTCATTTTTCTTTATGTACTTTCTTACTGAACAAGATCCGAACTACACTGTCAAAGGCTCAAGAGACCCACTGGGTTTCCAGGTACTGTGGCAAGCTGCTGGCAGAACAATGATACCACATATATCCACTGTGTCTAATAGTGTGAAAGACTTTCAAATCTTATGCATTGCACATTACCTAAAAGAAAGATTTGATATTGATGACGCAAACTTTGAATCGTTCTTTATTCGGTTAGAACAAGTGATGGCCTATACCCGATATGAACGTGATAAAGAAGAAGGATTCAACGGCATAGACAAAGTTAGAAGGGTTTATGAAAACTCAAACAAAGAACTAAAGGTCTCTAGTAGCCTTTCTGATCAGATACTGTCTAATCAAAAAGCCTATGGAATCTGGGGTAAATATACACGCCCTTTTAGCGACATGCATTTTACCTCAGACAGCTCTTTTATAGAAGTCTTCGAGTCAAAAATTGAAAGAAATAATGAGTTTATAAAACAGGTTTCTAAACTGAAAAAGAAAGAGAAAGATCAGACATCCGTTATCTCAAAAGGGAAACTTCGCTTCTTTTATGATCTACTAGAGAAACCTGAGCAAACAGAAAAAGAACTATTTACTACAAAATTGCTAGATGATACGTGTAATAAGGAGCTCTTTCAAATGTTCGCTTCTAACAAAGAGCTGCTGAACCTTTCATTTTATGATTTACTGCAGGCTCTTTCTAGTAGGACTAACAACGATAAGCTTCAATATGCTTTACAACTGATTTATAACACAGAAAAAGTACTAAGTCCACTAAACAGAGTTTTCAGGTATTTGCAAACACAGTCATTCTGGAAGCAAGAAGAAATCGAAAAGAACAGTTTCATTGATTCCTGTCGAATAGAAGTAGATACCACATTACTTGATGATACTCCGAAACAACTTGCTTCTCTTCTAAAAAACGATTCTAACTGGGAGCTAGTGGTAGGCTTAACCAGACGCAATGAAGAGGTTTCACTAAAAAGAGGCTCTGCTCCATGGATTCAACAAAATGCCGCAGGAATTGAGGTTAACCATTTTGAGGGTGCCTCATTTTCCAGGAACTACGATCCTACCCTCCACAACGACAATTACTATTTTTTAAACACCTATGTTTCACTATTTAAACAACTAGACAACTGATGGAACATCATGTTTTAAGGGAGAAAATAAAGGAGCAAATTGGTGATAGAAAAGTAGTAGCGGCCTTATTCTACACCTTCAACTTTGACCCTAAGTTTTTTGAAAATTATGTTATGCCTCTGTTTGTGTCGGGCAAAAACTTTGGGGACGAGGCTATTTTTAATAAAATCATGTGGCGCACATGCCTGAAAGAAAATATAGTCCCTCCTGTTACTGTCTATTGTGATTACTTTGCCAAAAACAATACGGAGGCTCCATCTCTTGCTTATACCATAAACTGTATTAAAACACCTTGTAAAAAAGGGAAAATCACCAATTTTCATCCTAAGCAAATTTTAATTTTAGTTGAAGACCAGAATAAAATCAGGAAATTAATTTGCCTGATAGGTTCAGGTAATTTAACACCTTCAGGTTGGTGTGATAACCATGAGTGTTTCTCAATATTGGAAATTCAACCAAACAAAAGATACCCTAATAAGACAACAAAAAACATTATTCAGGAAATCATTCATAATACTGCACAATTATCTGATAGCAAAACATTTTCAGATGCTGAAACAGAAATCTATGAATTCCTTAGGTATGTTACTATAACCGAAACCTATTTTCACAGTTTAAATAACTCTTTTAAGGACTTTCTCGAAAATAAAATCTTCTCACAGGATACAGTTGCTGAAGTAGAAATAATCTCTCCTTTCTATAGCCCGAATACTGATTTATTTGAATATCTCATCAATAAAGGAGTTTCCAAAGTTAAAGGGTTGCTCCCTATGCTCAAGGATAGCGAAATAAGTATCGAGAGGGAAGCTTTTGTCTCTTACATGGATAAGGGCTATTTGTGGAGTAGCTGGAGTGATAATAAACTAAATACAGAGGTAAGAAACAACCACTCTAAGATCTACCGCTTCTATGGCAGAAAAAAAGTATATACCATAGTTGGCTCAGTTAACTTTACTATGCCTGCCTGGAACCAGTTCTATGCTGATAAGAACGAGGCTAATATAGAAGCTGCCATACTGTATGAGTCTAAAAAAGACGAAGTAAGGTTACTAAAAGAATATACCCATCTTAACCCAGACAATTTCAGATTCATCCTAAAAGATGACTTAGAGAATCAGACGGAATTTTATCTAGATAGACAAGCTCCAGAGATTGAGTTTACAATAAATTGGAGAGACAGAGCATTAATTGTAAGTGCTCCCAAAAACATTAAAGAAACGTGTTCCTTTAAATCTATACTAAATCAAGAGGTTGTTCAGAATAGAAAGCAAACCTACACATTAGGTGAGGCAGATGTAAAGCTACTCACTAAAAATTCTTTAATAGAAGTTCTTCAAACTACCGACACAAAAGTAGTCACCTATTACTACTATCCACACCAGCTTAATTTTGAAAGCAAGCCTTTGGACTTTAAGCTTGATGCTGCAACTATTATAAAATATTGGAACTACCTGTCTGACGACATAAAGGCAGAAAGCCTTACAAGAGAGTTAGCAGTAAGGTCAACAGATGAGTCTGGTGTTGTTGATGAAGAACGATTGGAACAAATTTCGTTGCTGAACGAAATGGCTGCTAATTTCAATGGTCTCATCAAGTTAGAGCGGTACCTATTTCCTTCGCACTCATTAAAGCAGGCAGAAAAGAAGCCTCAGTTTGACAGGCTTAAATATTACCTTCTAAGTGAGAACATTGACACCCTCCCCTATTATTTTGAAGAGCTAAAAACTCAGGTTGAAGAGGGTAAAAAGTACAAAAGCTTTTATTGGATGATTTTACAAATACTCATCCACAACTTTTATAAAAAAGCTTATAAGTGGCAGTACAAAAGTGGCCTCAAAGACGACTGGGAGCCCTTCAAACAGGCTGTCCTTCGACAAAGCAAGAACCTGCAACAGCATGCAAAAAAGGCAGCTGAGAACATACCAGGTTTAGATGCAAAACAGAAGTGGGTGGTGGATCAACTTGTGAAGAACTATGATTAATCTAAAGAGCAAGTATGCTGGGATACTTCAGCTAAAGACAAACGAATCCATAGCGGATGAGATCGCCTCGAGACAATTGAGTGTTATTGAAAAGGCCTATGACTATCTCTCTCAAGAAAACAATAACATCATTTACATAGCAGATGAAGTAGGTTTAGGTAAAACTTATATTGCATTGGGAATTGCTTCGCTTTTCAGACACTTCAGCAAAGAGCCTCAAAAGCACAGAGACTTAATTATTGTACCAAAAAAAAACCTCCAGCAGAAGTGGCAGAAGGAAGCAAATAACTTCTTCAACAACAATTATTTACCTGAAGGTTTTCTTTTAAAACAATATTTGGCAGAAGCAGATCTGATTAAAGACAGGCTCTGCTGTATTAATAGCGATGATGTGATTTCTATCTTTAGAATGACTTCGTTCAGCAGCCTCTCATCAACCAGGAAGTCTGAATTTTTCAGTTACTTATGTGATAGTTTGTTTAGTGGTGATGTCTTCTGCACAAAAATACTTACAGAAGCAAAATCTTATGGTTATTTTAACCAAGGTCATGAGTCCACCTTGAGAAAGCTTATTGCTTACCTACTCAATATCAAATCTGAAAAAATCAATTGCTTGATTATTGATGAAGCACATAACTATAAACACGGACTAGGAACTGAAGACCATGATCACGCTATCAGAAACGAAGTGACTGCAAGGTTCCTTGGTGCGGTAAAGGACGAAAAACTACTTAAGCAGTTTCCTTCATTAAAAAATGAAATCAAGTTTCCTTTAGCGGAAAAAGTAGTATGTCTATCAGCGACCCCAAAGGATCGTAGCCTGCTAGAAATTAAAAATCAGTTCTCTTGCTTCACATCCAATCATACTTTGGTAAATGCTTTTACCCCAAAGGATGTAGAGCAGAAGTTGAAGACCTTTTTGATTCGTGGTAATATGGAATACAATATCTCAGATGCTACCATCTCCCGGAATCAATGTCGCTATGAGCACAGACAGGGAAACGTCAATAAGTCTGAAACTGCCGAACCACTCAATATTGAAGATGACTTTAACAGCGTGTTTTGGCAGCTCTTACAATACAAGTCGATAAAACATCTGAACCAAAAACATAACGCCTCATTCGAGATTGGTATGTTAGCAGGCTTCGAGAGCTACAGACTTGACTTAGATAAAGCAATAAAACCAACACAATGGGATGAAAACGGAGAAGAAATAACTGAAGGTAAGGAGTATGAGTACACTTCCAAAAGAAGTGAAAAAGTGAGCCATGATTTTAATGTTATAAAGAAGCTTTTAGAGTCTTATAGTACAACTTTTAAGGATATTCCGCCTCATCCAAAGCAAAGTAAACTGGAAGATGAAGTTATTAATCAACTTAAGCGACAGGAGAAATCACTCATTTTTGTAAGAAGGGTTGCAACCGCTCATGAATTGGAAAGAAGACTGACGCAGCGCTTTGAGAAAGAAGTAATCTTAGACTGTTATCTTAAATTTGATGGCAGGTATTTAAAGTATAACACATCAGAGGTAAAGAAACTCAAAGACAGATTTAGTGAAAGGTATATCAGCGAAAAATTACCGAACTTCTTTACTGTCCTCCAAAAGAGTAGCAAAATCAAGAAGCTCCTACTAATTAAGAATACGACAGAACAACAAAGTCTGGAATGGTTAAACTTTACTTTTGAAAGCTTGGAGGTTGACAGTCCCCTAAGAAACATAATCATTAAATTCATTGACAAAGGCAGCAAAGCTGTACCCAAAAAGCTAACAGAGCCCTTTGTGGAAGTGCTTGAAGATAGCTATCTAGATTGGCAAAATACACAAAATGCTAGTACAATGGAGGCCGAAGAAGATGACGATGATGAACCTGCAGGCAACTTCTTTAACAGCTACTTTAGAAAAGGACGCCCCGGCTATAATTTCAGACAGAAGCTCTACCGTGAAAATTGGTTTGAACTAAACCTGTTCCTACTAATTAATCATTATAAATTGATAGAATATGACCCTAATGAGCTGTCAACTGTACTACAGGGAGTACATATAAAGGAGGAAAGTAAGAAGAGTCAAATTTTTGAGAGCTATCAGCAGGCTTATAAAGGCTTCTTAATCTCGAATGGAATCATAGGCCCGTCGTCTACTCAGGTAGATAAGAAAGGGCTAGAAGAGCTTACTGTAGATACTTTCTTAACAAGTTTACTATTACAAGAGTGTAAAAGAGAATTTGATGATTGGGTGCACAAAAGGATGAGAAAACTTGATGTGGAACTGTTGACAAAAGACTTTGAAGTACTCGGCAGCATCTTGAAAAGTGTTTTTAGGAATGGGTCCGGTTTACTACCTGCTTTTGTTGCAGATGCAGCTGGTGGGGCCTTTGATGTTACATTAAGAGATCTCATCATTAAAGAAGATGCACCTTTTCATTTTGTGCTTAAGGAGATCAAAACAATTCTACTAGATTATGACCTTATCATAGGCACAATCTTTCAGGAAAGGGATTCTAAAAAGGTGTCCACAACATTGAGAGGTTTAACACCAGTGGTAGGCATAAGCGGACAGGCAAAAAGAGACAGAAGTATTGTTGCATCTCAGTTTAGAACTCCAGGTTATCCTTATGTGCTTGTCACTACTGATATATTCAAGGAAGGTGAAGATCTACATACCTACTGCCAAAATGTTTATCACTATGGTATCGCTTGGAACCCTAGTGATATGGAACAGAGAACAGGCAGAATTGACAGAATAAACTCGCTTAGCTATAGGAAGTTAAACAAAAATAAAGTGGTTGACTTTGACAATAAGATCCATGTTTTCTATCCTTACCTAAGTCAATCTGTTGAAGTGAACCAAGTAATAAGGCTGTTAGAGAACATCAATAAGTTTGTCAGAACATTTAATGATATTGAAGCCAATGTAAATTATAATAGCAGAGTTGAAGTTGACAGTGTTTTATCTGCTTTTGATATTCCTGAAGCCATAGCAGAGAAGCTTATCTCTAAATATAATGTTGTTAACTTCAAAGTATAATGTACAATTATACGAATGTCTTACTTTGAAAACGTGCTAATCATCTAAGTCAAATAATATTATATGTCTAAGTCACCTAAGTGGTTCTCAATTAATGTTAACGATTCTACATCGGATTACTATGAATCTTTTGAAGAGGCAGTACAAAATGATAGCATATACATTGTAAAGAGAGAATTTGCTGGTACTTCTCAATCGGGTAGTACATTTTACTACAGGTACTCTTTTTACACATCTGAAAATAAGAGAATCTTTCCAAATCTTAATGGCTGTAAGTTTTTAGAAGTTGGTGATGAAGGCTGGTCACCTGCTTCCTCCTACTATGAATTTGTTAATTTAAATGAGATAGGAAGGAAAAGAATCAGATGGATCTTCCCTTTTGCTTTATCCAATTCGGCAGGAACAGGCTGTGCAGTTACCGTAAGAGACAGTAAAGGAAAAATCGAAACTATTGGCTTAAAAAACTTCAGAGAAGACTTTTGGCCCTTCTTCAAAGAGCTATCAAGAACTGGTTGCTGGGATGAATTTATATTGTCAAACTTCTTAAATGTAATTAAGACTAAAGCAGAGTCTACAAAAAGAAATGTGACTAAATATGGTTACTCTAAAATAGAGTTTGCATTCGAAAATTGTAAATCATTTGGGTATGATGTTACTTATTATAAGAAGTCATTTGACAGAGATATAAAGCTCATGTCTATTGTCAGACCTTTATGTGAAGATATTTTTAGTACTGAGGTATTGATGAAGCAAGTTTCTTCTTTCTCTAAGATTGAAAGTATAATTGAATTCACAACTAATACTCTAGAAGGAAAAAAGCCTTGGAGGAGGTAATGCATTTTCTCCAGAGTAGGCTAAGTCAATACTAATTAACAGAAATTGCCTTCCAGCCCCAGCTATCTTTTTTCTTATTGTAGCTCAATAAGGCCTTACCAAATATTTGACTGTCACTGGACATATTCAATTCTTTAACGAGCTTTGGCTCGATAAAAATATCATCTACAAAGGCAAACTCCTGCCCTTCCTTCTTTCTAAGGTTGCCTTTAAATAGCCTTAGAATTGCATCATTTGGCTGCTGATTAGTCTTACCTGCAGTTAATAGTTTATATCGGTTTCCATCTCCATCATTACTAAGCCTTACTTCTACAACATCACCTATTTCAAGTGACTTAAAGAACCTATCATATTTAAAGAAACCGTGCTTTTTCTGATTTATAATGAAGTTGGCTATTTTCTTATCTGAATTCACAAATTCTATCACGGCTAACTCCGCAGGAGTATCTGCAAACAAGATGTTATCAGCTACAGCACTATGACCTCTGTAGAACTTCATGTTGTTTCTGAAAGGTTCAGCACTAGTATACCATTGCGCACTTTGCCACTGCTGTACCTTGTTAGAAACTTTCCAGCCATTAGAGACCCTGGTATCAACAATAATCTTGATTTCAGTTCTTGCCTCATTGTAAAAGCCTTTGCTGATAAAGTATGCGGCCAACTTCTCCCTTATTTTTGATAGAAAGTCTTCCTGTGTTCTGCATAGCATAGCACGGCACAAGCAAGCAATTCTTTTCTCTTCATCATCCTGAAAAATATCAGCCAGAAGATCCCAAACCCAAAAATCATTTCGCTTCTTCTTCGCAAATGGCAAGAAAGCAGATAAAACATTTTCAGAATCTCCGACAGCTAAAAGAATTTGAGCCTTGTAGTATGGAGGATACTGAAGCTCTGGATAAGAATCTATAACCTCATCTAATTTAACGAGAAACGCCCCCAGCTTAGGCTTGTCTCCAGAGTAACCCGATGTAAAAGGGTCTGCCTTATATCCTTCTAACAACTTCTTGGCATAAGCAATATAGGCCTGTTCTGCCAGAGCCATTACATTCTTCCCATTTGGTAGTGTTTCCTGCTGAAAGTCATCCTTCCCAAAACTATCCAGATTCCACCAATCTACTAACTCCACATAATCAAATCGGTCTTTAAAACTTTTATGAAAAGCTTTGAAGAGGAATGAGTATCCTTCAGAGGGTTTTGTGAAGTGAAAGCTTTGAACGATCTCAAATACGGGCTTTATTTTATTTATATCAATTTGTCTTTGATGAGCTAGCTGGTAAGACTCTCCTGCTATTGTTATTTGATCATTCTCCTTTAAGAGTTGATATATCATTTTACCAACTTGCCAGGCTGTATTATCAAAAACCATTTTTTCATCTTCCGGCAACTCTAGGTCTTTCAACTCCTTCAGATAGCTAATGAATGTATCATAAGATTCAGCAGAAGCATTCTGCTTTAACAGATCATAAAGCACCCAAGCCATTGAGCGTTTATTCCAGACATCATGAGGCTTTGCTTCAAGGTCCTGCTTTGCAAGACTATATGCTTCTTCTAGTTTACCAGATTGTCTTAAGCTTTTTACTTCGTTAAATGACATGTTCCTTTTGTGAATATTGGTTCAACACACTTTCAACATTTTCTAACAGAAGCTTGCTGTTACACTGCTTACTAAGAGGAAGAGCCCTACCAAAGAATCCATCTTGATTATACTCAAAGTCAACTACAGCTTTCTCATCTCCACGACTAAATCTGTACCTTTCCCTGTAGTTTAGATGTTCCACATCTTCTACCTGAATTTTTTTTGATCCTAATGATTCTTCCAAAGAATCGAAGAGGTTTATCAGGAATGGAGTAGACTCTTCTAACTCCCAGTCATGTTCAATTTTTGATAATATACCAGAAGCAGTATTTCTAGATACATTAAACTGATTTATGCTTCCTAGTAATGCTTGTACTTCATCGGCAAAAGCTGCAGAATTCGTTAATGAAGGAACTTGAGCGAACTTACCGTTGAACTCATTCTTCCCATTGATCCAAAACTTAAAGGTGGCATGATCAGCTTCTCTACCTACCGTATACCATACTTCATAGCCTTGTCGTTTATAGGAGGTTATCTCCATGTACTTCTTTCTCACAAGTGATCGCAGAATAACAAAGTGGTCCTGAATAGAAAGTGGTTGCTCTTGCAAATTAAATCCTGTGAGTGCAGTAAGCGCATCCGCATCTAATACAAAACTTTCATTTTTCACTGGCTTACCCGTTAAGCTTTCATAAGCATCCTGAACAGTAGTCGGTATAAAAATAAGATTAGAGTATGATGTAAAATAAGGTGGATTGATGCAGTATAAATCCTTCGAAGCACGTGTTATAGCTGTATAAGCCCATCTATAGAAGTCTGAATTGGTTTTACCTTTCAAGTTATGCTTCTGCTCTTTGAAATTAAAGCTCTCACCAGCCACTCTATCCCAAATAGTCAGAGCTGCATCCCATTCCCCACCCTGTGCCTTATGGCAAGTGACAGCATAGCCGTACTTCAATAGTAAGGAGTTGAAATATATGTCTGACTTAATAGCTTCCTTAAACTCCGGAGACTTTGGCTTAAGGTTTGGGTACCTATTTTTGAAATCGATGTATAGCGCCTGCTGTTCTATCGGCTTTAAAAAGTTGTCTCCTTCCAGATAGTTTTCCAGCATATAACCTCCCACTACCCTCTCACCACCTGCATCATCGGAGACCATGATTTCAATCCATCTCCAAGTCAGGGTAACTAGTTTCCTTTCTCCTCCTTTAGCATTTACAGGAATGTTTCTTGACTCTGTAGTAGGTGTGCTCTTTACAACTACCCCAAACTCTCCATTCATTAAATCCAAGCGGTAATTATTCCCGCCCATGATAATATGATCACCAGCCTGAATTGATAATCTGGCTCCGAATCTATCTTCTCTAATTTTCTGATTGATGTCAAGAGCAGTTTTATTCTTATAACAGATAATTATCTTCTGTCCTTTGATGGAATTGTAAGTGGATAAAAAGTCAGCAAAAGAAGGATTATGAATGTCTCTTCCGTTACTACGCAAATCAAAATCATTGAAGTAACCGGATGTTAAGCATTTGCGCAGTTTTGCAGCAGCTTTCAATATGCCGCTTTCACCACCCTGTCGTTTTACTTCCTTTATCTCAACAGAGCGGACGCTAACAGAAAATTTTTCGTTTAGATATTCTTCATCAAGTGCGGGTGAAAAGCTCATTCCAACCGGAGGAAGCTGGGCAGGATCACCTACAAAAATTATTTTGGCATTTGTATTAGGAAGGTTAACTCTGGAATATTCAATCAGATCTGTAAGCAAAAATCCTGAACCGAACCGGAAGAACTCACCTTTACTGTACACATCTGATACCATAGAAGCCTCATCTATGATATATACTTTGTTATTTATTTCTGTATTGTTCCTTAGCTTAAAGTAATAGATAAAGCTCTCCGCACCTTCTCCATCTAACTCTTTGATCTCATCAAGATCTTTAAAACTATAAATACATTTATGAATAGTAACAGCTTCTTTCAGCGTTTTCTGCTTGATTACCTTAGCTGCACGACCTGTTGGAGCCATCAAAGCATAACCTCGCTGTGTGGCTTCTAAATATTCTACCACTCCCTGCAAAAGTGTAGTCTTACCACTACCTGCATACCCTTTTAGAATAAACACATTTTCCTCACTCTTTAGAAATGCATCTACTTCATTGAGAGCATTAGCTTGATCTGTAGTAAGATTAATGTGTTGAAAGTGCGTAAAAATACTCATTACAATATGTTTGTTTTGGAGTTAGGATAAGACTGGTTCCTCAATCTTCATGAGGTTCGGTAGTTCTTCTTTTACTTTACCAATACATTCTTCTATACACAAGGAAATAGTATTAAAATCTTTTAAAGACTTAAAGCTTAAATATTCATGTTTCTTTTCATCAGAAACATATTCTTTTTCTTCAATCATAGAAGATCTATGGGACAACTCATTTCTATACCAACTTATATATTCAGCATACTTGAAGTTCAAAATTTTCTTCTCCCAATTAGGCTCATTATAATTATGCAGTTGAATAAAAAACTTTCTTTTCAATGAGTAATTTACCTTGGATGAGGTACCGTAAGGCAGGTAATTCTCTAATGCTTTAGTACGATATTTGGTTTTATGCCTTAATGCTCCACTTTCTGAAAGTTTGTTATAGTAAATGACTTTTTTTCCATAGCTCTCGAAAATATCCCCCCTATAATAGCACTCATCATCTTTATGAATATTAACAGTTGCAACAGAATTAAGCCACTGCTCTTTTAGCTCATCTGGTTTATACTTTTCAAAAATATAAAAGTATAGACTTAGGATCTCCTCCAATTGGTAATGAGCAAATCGACAGAATTCTTCAAAATCTGGGCAACCATCCTCATTATTCTTACCATACCTTGCACGCCACATTTGCACATTATCTATTTCTAACTGCTTCCTGGCCCTATCAAATTGTTCACCTATAAAAGAAAAATCTATTAATTTATTAACAGGGATATTTATTCTCAGATAAGAGATAATCCAATCGACATTCACTCCTATCTGTCCTAGTCCTTCGGCAGAAATATGAGGTAATCCCTGATCATTTGGTAAAAAATACTTACTGAACCTAGCCCCAAAGTCCTGTATAAACCAATCAAATTCATCCTTCCCCTGTGTAGCTGA
This sequence comes from Pontibacter locisalis, assembly GCF_042684605.1. Lineage (NCBI taxonomy): Bacteria > Pseudomonadati > Bacteroidota > Cytophagia > Cytophagales > Hymenobacteraceae > Pontibacter > Pontibacter locisalis. Next base: position 39,852 of record NZ_JBHULU010000013.1, on the reverse strand, counting down.
CAGAATGTTTTCAATAAAATCTAATAAGGACTTTAGGTTAGCTATGTTCTTCTCTGTTGGCTCCATCTGCTTTTATTTCATACTTGTAAATAATGACATGGCATTCTCAAGCCCCTTATGTACAAGGGCATCTAATATATCATCAAGCTCAGTTGTTTTCACCTCTATTACTGGAGCAGTATGCATAGTTAGCTTCGTAAAACGATCATGAAGCTTTTGGTATGTTGAATCTTCCGGGCCCTTTACCATACTTAAAAAGTTTAACTTTCCTTCTATGACAGCTTTAAGAGTCGGAGACTTCTTTTTCCTGTTAGCTTTCTCAAAACCATACTCTCTAATAAAAATTTTTCCAGCCTTTAAATACCCATACTTCTCCCAGTAGTAAAGCCACATTCTTATCTGCTTAATGTAACGCCTATGAACATTAACTTTTTCATTTATAACTAGACCTGTTGCTTCCTGCCTGAAATCAGAATTTTGGAGCCGGGTCTTTTTAGGGTTAATCTGAAAATTCTGATCTTTTATGATCCGTTGAAGCTCCTTCGAAAAGTCGCCATCATTTACAAAAACATTTTCATGGGATGAAAAAGTAATGTCATCGGCATAGCGGCTATATTTTATCTTAAATCTTTTTGCGAGGCCTCTTAGCCTTACATCAAGCTTGTGAGCTACAACGTTAGTAAGAGTAGGTGACGTCGGTGCTCCCTGTGGTAAGACCTCACGATACTGCTTTACCCAATCTCCTATAGAGTTTTGTCTTTCCACTTCTAATCTTGTGCAACACAAAGCAGCGATCATATTAGCTAAATGGAGTCTTGACCTTTCTGCATTAAGATAGAAAGGGTGAAGCTGAAGACACTTCCATACCCTAGCCTGGTCCACACTTGGAAAAAAATCTTTTAAATCAATGTTATAAACGTAGCGCTTTCCTGTATGCAGAATAGCATTATCTACAATTGACTTACCAGGTATAAATCCGGTTGCGGTACAGTGAGGCTCGAATACAGATTGGAGAACAATGTTAAGGCAGCGCTGAATAGTTTTAAGCCCTCTGGTTGGTGCATGTATAGTCCTTGTACCGCCAGACTTTTTACTTATACTAAACTTTTCATAGCTGTTTCTGGAAAGCTTTGGGTTAGAATAGTATGTAAGAGACTTTAGAGAAATCTTCCGGGCTTTATCACCATAAATAGAAGTAAGAGTAAGATTAAGTAAGGCTAACAAGTCCTCTTTCGTTTGAATAGCTTCAAATTTTGACCTGATCTCATGTACCTGTACTTCTCCTAAATTCATATCACATAAATAAAAGAAAAGCCTGCCCTTGATACTCTTTATGTACTTGAGAAAAAAAAATCAAACAAAAACAGAAACATAAAGGGAAATAAGCACGACGTTCTGCTGACTTAAAAGCCTAATGATATTCTATATTATATCATTATGTCTAGCAACGACAGCATTGTGTTTCCCACACATTTCCCCCGCATTTGCAGGGAACATGCCGATCATTGGTTTGGCTGCAACAGCCAAACCCAGCATGCACGGTTCAATATCTTTAGGGCAGACTTTTCAAAGATCGTAACAGGCAATATTGCCATGTTTACCTATGCAATATGCAAAACTGTGCCAACATATAAAATAGCTTTTATGCTATCTATCTGATGTTAATGTATATCAAAACACATTAAATGTATATCAACTTCTGATATACATTTAATAGATAAGGAAAGTCAGCATCACGCTACTCCCGCATTACGGTTTATCTCATCTATTATTCCGAAGAGCTTCACCACCTGCGTCTCTTCCCTAAACACACCTGCAACACCTTCATGATTAATCTCAGTGAAAGGCGGTTCAAAAAGCATGGCTTTGTCGATCGTGCCGTTGATAGTCAGGAAATCAATTAGTCGGTTAACGAATGTAATCTGATCTGCTTGCAGGGTCTGCCCTACCAGGAACTCAGAAAAAGCTTCCTTAGCGGCGTTAACATCCAACCCTATGATACTTCTGATAAATGCTCCTAGTGGCTTTGGTACACCCAGCTCCTGCAGTAAGTCTTCTTTGGTACCACGCTCCTGACCATCAAATAAAAGTCGCTCCAATTCTTCAAGTTCAGCCGGTGTTATTGGCTGATTAGTACGGAGCCTGTTTATGGTAACATGGTGTTCGTTTTGACGAATGTAACGCTCTACACGCTGGCGGTAGCTTTCTAATTTGTTGCTTCCAATTATCTTCTTAATGTCGATTTCTTCAGCATTACCTTTAAACTCATCTTCAAAGTTGGTGTAGGCAATTACCTGCTTTTCTCTATCAATAAATTTTACCAGATCGCGCAGGCTCTCACGCATCTTCTCTAGTGCAGGGGAACTCACCTCCTGCCAGAACTCAGAAGACTTCACCGCTTTAATCAGAGTCATTTGGTTAGCTACTGCAGGTATGGCAGTCTTTTTCGTCAAAGAATTTGCCATCTCCTGCACGCGTGTTATATACCCCTTCTGCTTAACATCTTTCTCCAGTATAGATAAAATCAGGTTCAGCATAAGCAGGTCAAAGCGACGGGCCAATTCATCATTACCTTCTACAGGCGCCAAAGGTGCCAAGTGTTTGCTTATGTCTTGCCGGTCTACTTTGCTTAGTGTATCCCACAGGCTGCGCTGGCTATACTTGTCTACATACAGTAACTTACGCTTAACTAGAAAGCTGTCGCGGTTCATGGTAGCAACGGTATGGTGCAGCGTATCCAGCAGTTTATTGCGCAACTGCTGGTGTGCTTCATCATCCTGATAAGGTTCCTCAAGCAATAGCTCTGTCAGCTGCAAACGTGAGAGGAAAATTTGCTCACTTAGGCTCTTCTGAATAGGTGGTTGTATCCCTTCCGGAAACTCATCAAAGAACTCAAAATTTTCACAGAAGTCGAAAATGTAGAAAAACTCTTTATCCTGGCCCGGACCGAAAAGATCTGGTCGCAGACGAGTGCCTCGCCCAATCATTTGCCAGAACTTGGCACTAGATCTTATAGGCTTAAAAAACACTAGATTCACAATATCAGGTATGTCTATACCTGTATCAAGCATATCAACTGACACAGCAATTTGTGGCAGCTTATTCGTTTCCGTAAAATCATCAATCAGATCCTGTGCGTACTTTTCGTAATTATCTATTAGGCGAATGAAGCTGCCTCCTAGGTCAGGGAAAAGCTTATGGAATCGTTTCTCAATGAATAATGCATGATCATGACTACGAGCGAAGATAATGGACTTGCCTAGCTTATCACCTCCTTCTACCTTCAGCCCGTTTTCCATCAGGTATAGCAGCACCTTATCAACGGTATCCTTATTAAATAGCCATTTGTTAAGGGCAGGCGCACCAATTTCGTCAGGCATGTTACCAGTCTCCTCATCCCGAAAAGTGAGTTCATACTCTTCCTTTTCGGCATCGGTCAACTCTTTATACTTCACACCTTCCCGGTGGAATTTCAATGGCACTGACATAGCCTTAGGAGGCACCAGATATTTGTCATTGACAGCTTCCTGGAGTTCATAAGCATAGGTTGGCTGGTGACTTTCAAGACCAAACAGCTCATAGGTATTCTTATCCACCTCAGCCTTAGGTGTAGCTGTTAAGCCGACTACTAGCGCATCGAAGTACTCAAATATTACCTGGTACTTCTGATAAACGGAGCGGTGCGCTTCATCAACAATTATAAGGTCGAAATGGCCTGGACTATAGAACTTCTCATCTTTAGTGCGTGCGCCATCTATGAGGTTCATCATTGTTGGATAGGTGGAGAACACCATGCGGCTCTTATCCTCTTCCTTCTCCTTTGTCAGATCAACCGAGGATAGGTAAGGCACATGCTGACCGAAAGCATTTTTTGCCTGCCTGACTAGTGCTGTTCTATCAGCAAGGAAGAGTGCACGTGTTACCCAGTTGGCTTTGCTTAGCACCTCTACCAGCGCAGCAGCTGTACGTGTTTTGCCGGAACCGGTAGCCATAACGAGTAGTGCACCCCGCTCCTTTTTCATAAACTGCTCACCTACCCGCTTTATCGCCAGCTCCTGATAATACCGGCCTGCAATGTTTTTATTAATTACAGATAGTGTTAGGTCTTTGCGGATACCACGGCGATTTACAAGCCGTTGCAACTCGTCCTTGGTATAAAAACCTTGTACCTGGCGCGGCGCGTAACCAGGGGCGGGCACATCGTCCCACAGGTACGTTTCAAAACCATTTGTATAATAGATCACAGGGCGTTGGCCTGTCATCTTTTCTAAACAATTAGCATATAGCTCAGCCTGGTGTCGCCCTTTTTCAACAGCGGTCAAAGCCTTTTTTGCTTCTACAACTGCCAGAGGTTTTCCATTATCCCCCCACAATACATAATCAACATAACCTTTACCTGTTGGGTTAGTGCTAAGTGGCATGCCTGATACTTCATACTCACATACATTCACAGCTTGCACATCCCATCCAGCCTCGCGCAACAGCAGGTCTATGTAGCGCCGACGGGTTTCGGCTTCGGTAATAGGCAGCTGCACTTCTACAGGATGCTGCAGGTTCTGCTGCTTTATCTGCTCTACTTCTAGTAAACGCTTTTGCAGCTGGGCCAACAACTGCTGGTTTTTAGCCAACTCTTTGTCTTTGCGTTGAAGCTCATCCTGCTGTGAGAGGTATTGTTCTTCCATTTTTTTAGCCTCAGCTAACGAAGCATCTGGTCTTACAACTGCCATAGGCAGAAGTGCTTCGTTGAAAGGAAGTATGGTAGGACGAACGGGACTATAGGCACCTGCTAAAAATGCCATGAATCCGTAAAGATGGCGGATCGCAGCAAAGGCCTCTCCCGGGCTAGGACTTCCTTTATGATGCGCTGCAACATTACCCAGCTTACGAATGAAATTCACACTTTGAAAAAGATTGGCTGGAAGTAGTTGCTTAAAGCCTGGCTCATGTATAAGAGCAGCCAGGTTGTCTTGGTATGGCGGGTGTAATGAGCTATCGTTATCGTATAACCAGCGTACTGCATTTTCAATAGCTATTCGGCTGCAAAGGGCAGCATAACGAGGAGCAGCATGTACATTTTGTTCCGACTCTGCAGCTACTTTATATATTTCTGGCCAATAAGTATTTAAAAAGGTAAAGTTCGAATTCATAGGCTGGCATGTTAACAGCTATAAAAATAGCACTAATCTTTTATACTCCTAGATTTAAATACAGTAATCTGACTGTTATAACAAGTTAACATTAACTACCTGCGCTGCATTAGCATCTTCCGAATATCGGCGGCAGCTGCTTCAGCTGAGCCTTGCGGGCAATGCTCCCACTCTTTTGCCATGCTGTTAATCCGATACTTTTCGGGTGTTGGAAGGCGATAAGTGTGAAGGTATAGGTATACCATATAGTACCACTCATCGGAATAAGCATCTGGTAACCAACCCCAATGGTGAAACTGGCGGTGAAGAAAGAAATTCACAAGCATGTTTTTAGACGAGCTACCAAAAAGCTCGCTTGTGCTGTTGAAATAGCGTTGGGCTTCAATTAGATATGCAGGAGCTTCTATACCTGGCTTTTTGACCGTTTCGAAATAGGCGTAGCCATCGAAGCGGGTGGCACAGTTCATGATGGCTTTTGTTGTATCATGTGTAAGTTTTGAATCCATTTCAAATCTAAATATAGGATTAGGCAGTAAACAGCTTGTTCAACTTTGCAATTATTAATTTAGCTTCATGCAAACTCTCAGCATCACGTCTTAAGCTTTGGTTTTCTTTTTCTAAATCATAAACCTTTTGTTTTAGGCTTTTAATCTCCAAAGTCTGTTCTAAATCCTTCCAACCTCCACTATAGCTGCTAAGCTCTTGCACAGCACTAAAGAATTCCTCATAAGATTTGATTCCTCTTGTAAATGGAACAGTTCTCTCAACACCTAAACTATCTACTATTGTAAATGCAGTAAATGCGTAACCACCATAACCATCATTAACATTTGTGCATACTATACCTTCATGCTCTAAACTTATTGCGTTAAAATTCTTATCAAAAATGTAATGATTATCCTGCTCTACAAAAAAACTACCTATGTACGAACTCGCATCCTTAAGTAAAACATAGAATTTTGCTTTATATGTTATTACATCTTGCTTGTACAAACAAGATGTGATCAGCTTTCCATCATCACCTAGAGCATGCCATCTATCAGATTTGATTATATTGGTTTTTGATTTCATACAGGAAATAAAGCTTTACCCACCAGTAGTACTATGCAATAAATTATACAATCCTTTAATACTGTCTTTACTAGCATGGAATTTTTCTATCTCACTTCTTAATGTTTGATTCTCTCGCTTTAAATCTTCTACCTCTTCTTTTAAGCAATGTAAGTCATACTCGAGCCACGACTCAAACTGACTCAACACCTCCTGCATGAACTCTATGCACATTACAATGGCTTTTATGCTGTAGGAGAACCAAATCTTTCTTCTTTTACCTCTTTGGTCAACAATAGAGAAACCTATTCTCGTAGCTCCCGCAACACTTGGCTCCCACTCCTCCTCAGATATTTTGTTACATTCGAAATTACCTACTTTGATAGTGGTCGGTGTAAAATCTTTATCTAGTAATTCATAACTACAGAAATTAAAGCGCTGGCCTAGAGCGCCGATAGTGTGGTAAGCATAGTTTTTATAAACAAAATACTTTGCTATACTTCTTTTGCTCTCAGCAATGCTTCTGGTATCTACCCTGTAGCTATGATTATTTGCTTTTATAAGATACCAAACTCCATCCTTTTGTTTAGCAGAATCTCTTAATCTTTCCATTGTAGTAGGGCTACATTAACTAATAGTTGCATTTTGTTCATTCAAGCGTTTGTTCTCCTCCTTGAGTGCCGCTAATTCTTTCTTAAGCCTTTGTATCTCCTGCACTTTGAGTTGAAGTTCGTAAGCATCCCAAGTTGGTACATTACTTAGCTCTTGCATGTAGCGAATACATTTTGCGAGTGCCAAATTATCGCCGTAGAAATTTACTGTCTTAGATACACCATTCTTGTCTGTAATATAGCAGGATAAACTTCCCTTTATTTTATCATAGTAGCCTATCTTACCTGTTATACCATTCTCAATTAAGTCACACACTACAAGGTTTGCATCATGAACGATGAATTTCTCCAGCCAATAAAATTTATAAAAGTGTTTATCCTTATACCTCTCGCGAGCATGAAGAATTAAATACTTAATTTCTCCATCCTTAACAGGGTTAAAACTTGACTTAGGTAAAGTATCGCCAGTTTGAGTAATAACCCACCAGAGAAGAGGTTGGAATGATTCAGTTGTTTGTATCACATTTATGACCAGTTAAAATTAACCCCTCCTAATTTTCGTAAAGTAACTGTGTAAGCTTTCGCAAGTCGGATTTGCTTTTATAAATTTCATCCAACTTATACTCTAGCTCTTGAATTTTTATCCTTAACTTACTTATATCCTCAGACGTTGCTTTTATTATATCTTCCTGGTGTTTTACCTTTTTAGTAAGGTCTCTTTCTCTAATAGTCCCGTATTTACCTAATTCATCCATGTGTTTTATACATGCTTGGAAAGCTTCGATACCACCGTCGAACATGCTTGTTTCTGTAACACTGCATTTATCTACCAAGTTAAATCTGATTTTTCTGTAATGTACATCCTGTACATGAGCAACTTCTGCAAACTCTAAATCTTTACAGCTTATACCATTGTACTTTAACATAGCAGTAGTAAGCGCTGTATTAAACAACTTATATTTAAAGTAAGAAGTACCTGATCGTTGTGAATAATACATGCACTGCACGTAATAAAAGGCCTCATCCGACCTAACAAATTCAGGGAGCCTGCCTTCTTTCAGGACTTTACCTAATTGTGTAAGGGCATACCATTTATCAGGTATAGGTGGTGTATTTTGATCTGACATGGTGAAGTATTTACTTGAAACTCTATTTAATTTAGCTGCTACTTAGCTAAGAAGCTGAAAGATTAGCTATACGTTTAACAGACCATCTCGGCTCCTGCTCAAGTATGAAGTGCTTTCCATACTCCAGAAAATAGAGGTCTACTGTAGGTTTACTGATCTTAGACACTCTAATAAGCTTCATACCAGCTTCTAGTTTGTCATAACAGCGCTGGCTCGATACTTTAAGCTTTGACCATGCTATTGATTCATCCGCTGTACCCTTTATCTCAAAATCTTCGGTTAAGCCGTTATATGATACTTGTAAGTCTACGCCTTTCTTATTGGTTACAAAAGTCGCTGTACAATCTATTGAGAGAAAATATTCTTTAACTATAGCTACAGCAAGCTTACCAACATCACTGTTCTTACCTGTATTCGGATAAGAAAGCAGCAACTGAGCTAATTTATCTTCAGGAACCGTAAAAGGTATTGGAGTCATGAATAAGACCAGTTAATGTGAAAAGTTTTAACAAACCATACTAATTGAATTTCTAGAACCAAAATGGATCAAGCAAAGAATAGGAGCACTTGTTTATATTACCAAAACTGAACTATCCTTTAAATACCACTCATTATTTTTTGGCAGAATTGAAACTGTTCTACCTACCAAATGATTGTTTAGAGAACTCACAAATCTATCCGTGATTTTGCTTCTACCATTTACTTTTAGAGCTAAATCTCTAATGTCAATTGTTCCCCAGCCAATATCATCTACTCTTCTAAAATAGAGGTTCAGTTCTCTTATTACTTCTGGATAACCTAAGCGGTATGTTCCATTGCCTCCAGCTGTTGCGCCGAATGGTGCCGACTGCCCCTTTTTATACCCCGAACTAGTTCTTGTTAATGAATCTCTATAATAATCTATATCCGTTACCAGAGCTTCGAATTCAGAGTTTGTTGGCTTTTCATTAAATACCTGATTTGTCAACTCGATATTTAACGAGTTTAATCCTTTTTCATTCTCATAAGGCTCAAAGTCTACTACATAGCATTTTCTATCTAACCATGTGGTGTAGAGATAATCTGTAATATTATTTAGGAACTTGTCTTTTCCTTTAATGCTCGAAACGTGAAAAAAACGTTCTGTCTCATTTTCATCTTTAATGAAACCAAAACCTTTATCTTCAAAATATTTAGTGATTATCCCTTTCATGTTGCTGGTTAGATTAGATTACATATTTTTTAGAGTGGTTTATAAAACAGTAGATAGTACATTATGTACCGAAAAAGCAAGCATTCGGCTTTGATCTTGTGAGCAATTCTAGAGTTTGTTCCAAGAGCTACGCCTTAAGTTAGTTTTATACTTTCAGGCGAGAGAACTTCAACATTCACTACATCATGTAAATTGAAATTGTCCTGAAACCAATTAGCTAATTGCACACGACCCATGATTCTAGGTGTATAATTATTATTAACCTCCCTATTTATGTGGCCAATGATTACATTATTAGAATTTTCTCCTAATTGTATCTTTATTTCGGTGTTATGCTCTCCGAAAAGATCAGCGTGCAACACACTTATATTAAAGAAGCCCTGATTGTAGTAAGTCGGATGCAGTATAATTTCAAACATAAAATATGAGATTAAAACAGTAATAACATAAACCAATAGCAGATTACTGACCTCGGCTTTTACCATTAATTAGAGCCTTCAACTCGTGAAGAAGAACAGCAATATGCTTACCTACCTTATCAGTATCATTTATAGACCTGTCTAATTGCCTCAATTCTTCATAAGGAATCAAAATATAAACCTCAAAACCTATACTTACATTGATAACAGTTCTACCAGAGTTTATAAATTCGTTATTCCAAGTGGTACCTATTTGTTTTCTCCAAGCCTTATCAGTAAGCAAATCCAGAAGCTGCTCTAATTTTGCTGCATCATCTTTTTTCCAACGTCCTGCCAGATCTTCAAATGTACCTCGGTTCATAAAGCGATCTGAATATTGCTCCAAATCATTGCACAGGATGAGCTCAAATAAGTAAGACCCATAGTTATTTGCGAATTTGATATAAGGCTCTACAATTAGTTGGTAGTTTTTACTATTTGCAGTTAGAACCTTTTGCTTCGCCCATGCCAAGCCTGCTGGATTAGTAAATAATGACCAGCCTTGCCCTTTAGTGTTGCCAGGATAAACCCTCAGATTTAGAAAATCTTCATCGTTAGGGCCATTTATTGGATCCATAAGAGCCTCAGAAGCCCAAGATTCTTTAACTGGAATAGAGACTCTGTCTTTCAAGTACATCAGCTCATCGCCGTACTGCTTTTGAAGTATGGTATAAAGCCTTCGATAAATGGGGTGAGTGTTAACTGTGCCATTAACTGAGAAAGGAATAGAAGAAAACGGTATAGGCTCATCCCATTCAGGGTATCTGCTGCGAATAAATTCTGTGAAGTTTCTAACCAGGTGTGCTGGCTGTTTTAACATAATTGAGAAGTTACTTATGTCGTCTGCCAGACGAAGTACTTCTTTCCAACTTAATGAAACAGGAATTTCAGTAATATCATCCTCTACTATTTCTTTATACTTCTCAAGCTGGCCTTTCAACTGACCAAGGCAATTTGCCGCGTTTCGTTTCACTTCAATAATTATCAGAGTATCTTTAAAACGGATGGCCATATCCGTGATCGGCTCACTATTACGATAGATGTCAACCGTATCATAACCTTCTAAGTCTAACACATTTTCGGTTAAGGCTACCGCATAAACCTTTTCAGCAATGGCAAGGCTACTAATTTGCTGCTGTATACTTATTTGAACTTCGTCGTCGCTATTAATCAGGTGCAGCTGCGGATGCAGGTCTTCGCCAACTATTTTCTTAAGGATAGTATACAGAAAGAGTGGATCGTGCTGTAAACAAATTGCTAGTGCACGGGTGAGATTATTTTCCTGATGCTGTACCGACTCTGATTCAGCGTAAAAATGAAAGAAATTAAGGTGTCTGTTCTTCATGTAGATTTAGTATGCAATGGTTTTATTAGAATATCTATTAGAAAGCTGTCTCAAATAATTGGTAAATCATACCGGCCCTTTGCACCTACACCACATTTAGGAAACATACAACAAATTTCCAATCTACTCTAAATTGCTACTCTATAGCGTTACAAAATGGAGGAAACAACGAACTTAGGCTTTGCAGTAGGCTTCTCATCCTTCAATTGCAGTTCGCCTTTGAAGGCTTTTTGAAGAAGGGATTGAAAAAGGTTGTTGGATCCTTTCAATGTAGTTTCTACTGCAGCTTTCTGTTTAACTATCTTTTTTATTACTGCTATAAATTTTTCCTGCAATTGTAGCGGAGGGAGCAATACAGGTATTTCTCTAATTGAATCTTTATTTATAGTTTTTGTTACAGCACCCTTTACTCGTTTTTGAATTTCTGTAGTAGCAAATTCAGATGTTAAGTAATAATAAAGAAATTCACTTGTGGCTCTAGATTGATCAAACCTTAACATAAAAGCATTCATACCTAATGAAACAGGTGTTTCCAAATTTGGCATTAAATAAACTTTTCCTGCGCTACCAATTTTATTTATAATTATCTCTCCTCCATAAACCTTAGTCTTTTTAAGATAATTATAAGCATGCTCATCTATGTAGATAACATTATCTGTAAAATTGTTATTTTCCAAATCTGTAGTTCTTACCATCAAGGCGTAGTTCTTTGTTGTTAAGAGAGTAACATTGTCTCTTAACACTTCATAACTCCCATTTGCGTGATAATCAGTTAAAGTCTCAATTATATCTCCTAACAAACATGTATTCCAAGATTTACTATTTATCCCAGGATCGCCGAACATATCCAGGAAGACCGACTGCAGGAGCTGGTCGTAGTGTTGGAGCAGCTGGCGGTCTTTCTGGCGCAGGCGGTCGGCTTTGTCCAGCACCTGGGCTATGCGCTTCTGCTCTTCCAGCGGGGGAAGTATAATTTCTATCTCGGCAAGTTTCTTTTTATTGAGTGTCGCACCCATTACAGCGCGATCTGTATCCCTTAATAAATCAGCAACTTGAAGCGCGTAATACAAAAACCTGTTGTATACTTTGCTCCTATCTTTTATTAAAAGTGCTGCAATTGCTTCATTAGTATAAACCGGCTCTTTAGTAAAAGCTAACTTACCTATACTTAACTTAAAACTCATCAAGAGTGTATTAGCAGGTATAAGTTTGCAATTACACTCTCTCACTGCAGCATCTGTTATTTCTTCTTTCGTAGTAAAAACAGTATCAGACTTTAAATCTCTGATCGAAACCCAGCTATACCCTTTGCCCCAATAGGAAGAATTGTTTCTATCTGGGGTTCTTCCAATTTGAATGTCACAAATCTGACTTAGCTTAACTTTCTTCCAACTCATCCTAGTAACTCCTCCAATTCTTTCAGTTCATGTTGTCTTTCTTCGTCCAGTTGGCGGATGGCGGCAAGTATAACCTGCGGAGAATCATACTTCACCTCTTGGTACACGGCCTCCTTGTAACGGTTAATGCTAAGGTCGTAGGCATTGGCCTGTATGTCAGCTAGCGGCACCATAAAGCTTTGCTCGGTGCGGGCACGGTTGTGCTCAGCCTCGCGCTGCTGCCAGCGGGTAAGTATATCAGGGATGTTGTTGTTTTCGTGCTTGCTGACATCAAGTGGGTTGCGCTTATCGTCCAGCGAGAAGCCATCGGCCTGCATGTCGTAGAACCATACTTTGTCGGTACCACCCGAATTGGTCTTCGTGAAGATGAGCACCGCCGTACTTACCCCGGCATAAGGCTTAAACACCCCTGAAGGCATAGAGATAACTGCCTCTAGCTTCTGGTTGTCGATCAGTTCTTGGCGTATGGCCTTGTGCGCCTTACTGGAGCCGAAGAGAACACCATCCGGCACAATTACAGCGGCACGTCCGCCAGCCCTCAGCATGCGCAGCATCAGGGCTAGGAAGAGCAGCTCCGTCTTCTTAGTGCTTACCGTCTTCAGCAGGCTTTTCTCTACAGAGTCGTGGTCCAGGGAGCCTTTAAATGGCGGGTTAGCAAGTATAAGCGTATAGGCTTCGTTTATGGTGTTGGCCTCTGATAAAGCATCGCGGTAGTGCAGCTGCGGGTTCTCAATACCGTGCAGCAACAGGTTCATGGCCCCAATACGGATCATGGTAGAGTCGAACTCCAGACCGTTGAACATGTGGTTCTGAAAATGATCTATCAAATCGCTTCTCAAAAGCATCTCAGGGTGTTTCTCACGCATGTACTCCCCTGCCGATACCAGGAAGCCGCAGGTGCCCGCCGATGGGTCGCAGATGGTGTCTGTTGGCGTTGGTTCCATCATGTCCACCATCATGCGGATGATGTGGCGCGGCGTGCGGAACTGTCCATTGGTACCCGCCGTGGCCACCTTCGAAAGTAGGTATTCGTACAGGTCGCCTTTGGTGTCGCGGTCGTTCATGTCGATGGCTGAGAGCATGCTCACCACACGCTCCAGCAGATTCGGCGTTGGGATCATAAAAGTAGCACCCTTCATCTGCTGCGAGAACACGCTGTCTTGGCCGCCAAACTCCTTCATGAACGGAAACACCTTCTGGCTCACCACTTTGTACATCTCCTCTGCGTCAATGTCCTTAAAGTGGCTCCAGCGCAGTTGCTGCTGGTCTTCCGCAAAAATGGCGTCCTTTATAGGCTGGTTCAGCAAACTTGCCCGCTTCTCTTTAGCCGTGTGCAGCTCATCGAGTCTGCGGATAAACAGCAGGTACGTGATCTGCTCAATAACAGTAAGCGGGTTCGCAATGCCACCCGTCCAGAAAGCCTCCCACACGCGGTCTACTTTGCTCTTTAGTTCTCCGGTAATCATTGGTTGGTTAATGTGATGTTTTATAGCCTAGGCAACTGTTGCTTCGGGCTGGGTTGTTTGATACATAAATTGATAAGGAAGTAATAAACGATTCTTATTAGAGCCGAATACATTTTTTGCCATAGATGCACATGCGGCATACTCTTCTAACAGCAGTTTTACATCATCTTGATTAGAAGAATAAAGGTTAAAACCCATGTATAACTTTGAGCTCGATGGCTTCAATTGATCTCTATACTTGAATAGATTAAATCCCTTTCCTATCTCATACCAGTAATAAGTTGTAACAATTCTTCTATCGTGGAAATCAGTACCATGTTGATTTTCTATGAGTGCCTTTAGCTCATCATCAAAATCAATTATCGTGAGATTTACCTGCACACTCGGGATACACTCTTCAAAGTAAGTATCTAAATCTGTTTTTATTGACTCAAAGCTGTGCTTGCTGTCTTTTTGAGAGGCAATAATTGTTAGATCGACAGGTATAATTGTTTTCCTGTCAGGTATAAGCTCAAGCAATAAAGGTTTTAAGTTGCATTGTATTTTCTGCTCATATTTATCACAAAGAATATACCTGTCGGCTACTACAATTGCATTAATTGGGTGTTTATAGTCTCTTAATTTACGCCATGAGTCAAATCTTTCATCTGCTGCAATTTCAGGATTATTGGTTATTTGATACCTCAGTATTTCTTTAGATGTCAGGAAACGACTCCATTTCTTTTCAAGCTCAGCTGCGTTGATAAAGCTAAAGCCAACCTGTTTCTCTAATTGATCGCACTCATTGCAATCAGACCCAATAAAAAACATTTTAAAGCAGCTTCCCTGTTGGTAAAAAGAAGCTCCTTTTACTATCCCCGATAATTGGGCCTCTAAAGTGTATTGTGGTTCTCTTTCTTCAATGGCTTGCAAGAGTGCATTACTTTCTAAGTAAAACTCTAGCTCAGAGTAATCCGAGAAATTACATACTACTTTTAAACCTCGCCTAATACTTTTAACAAATTGAATAAAGCTATCATAAACAGCTCTCTTTTCTGCAGAAGAATTAAATTGAAAAAAACCGTCTAAAAAGCCTTTATCTACTACTAGCTCCATACCTATTCCTAGTTAACGTTATAGAGATGAGCATTCCTTAATCTCATTAACTCGAGCTTCCAGTTTGTAGCCTCATCTATAAAGCCAGGGCCGAAATCGTTTGTTAAGCTTCCATCGGGGTTGATGTTGATCTTACGAACAAACTTATCAAAGTCGCTCGGGATATTGCCATCCAAGTAGTATATAACAGAGTCCTCAGGTTTTGCTTCACCCGCTGCAGTTAAAACTTGTAGTCTGCGAATAAGGTATTCGCTGTGGGTTTCAATTAGAAGTGTTACTTCAAATGTCTGCGTAACGTCAACAAAGAAATCAGCTAAAAGAGACTGAAGCTTGGGGTGTAAGTTGGATTCAGGTTCTTCAATTAAGAGAAGAGGAATTTTTGTATTGGCACTATCCATTTTGAAACCTATCAGTTCCATATGATTTGTGTACCCCTTAGATTTGAGCTTAAAGGCAATATATAACAAAATAGGTAAAAATTGTGTTACGCCGTAGCCTAAATCAATTAAATCAATATTCCTACCATCCTTCTCAATTATAACCTCAGTAGCAATACCTTTTACTCTTTTTATACTTAATGAGTCACCAATATTGAACTTTACGAGCCACTTTTCTACAAATTTTTTAGCTGAAAAGCCATACTCATCAGTTTGTTGAAAGGTGTCCCATGATTGGCCAATGTTTAGTAATAATTTGTTGAACGCTGTGCCTTGAGATTGATTTGTATAAAGCCTTTGAGAATTTGCTCTAACCGCCTCTATTAATTTAACTTCAGCAAATGCCTGTTTTAAATTTTCATTTATAGCAGCTACTTGAGGGGCAATGATGTCCTGACACATTAAAAGAAAGTCATTAGAGATTACATCCTTTACTTTCAAATCGTTTGGGAGCACAGAGAAGGCCGATGAAGACTCTTCATTCAGTAACTCTAAGGCTGATAGATCTAAGACATTCCTTATAAAGAAATAGTAGTTAACATCTAGTGCATCATGATATTTTTGTAGATAACCATAATATGTTTCTACTGTTAAAAATTCAGCTCGGTTAGTTTCAAAACCATTGAAAGTAATATTGGAATACTCCTCCAGAATTCTCTCTTCAAGTTTATTTTTGATTGAACTTATTGATTCAATTGATAGATGCTCAGTAGCCTCTTTAAATTTTTGTTTATCAATAACTGAAAAGTCATAATCTAGGAAGTTTAGCAGAGTAACATTAAATCCAACCGGAATAGAAGCTACCCCTGAGCAAATCTCATCATATACCCCCTGTGCAAATGGGATTTTTTTAATCTTAACCTGATCAAGGAAGAACTTTAGGTTGACAAATAAATTAATAAAACCATTGCTTTCGCTTGTTTTACAAAGAACAACAGAATCGTCTATATTATCAGTTAGAATTAAGCTTTCCCTCAATGCAGCATCCTCAGAATACTTCTTGTCATTTACGTACTTTCCAACAAAAATGAAATCATCTACAAGATTAACATCCCTGCCTTGGCTTACTTTAAGCTTAAAATCTAACTCTTTAGACTGTGAATTAAAATTTAAAGCATTAGAAAAGGTACCCAGTTTGTGGCTGTTGCCTGAAAAGACTAGCTTATTAGGGTTATTTACATTATCTGACGCTAAGCTTAGTCCCTTAAAGATGCTACTTTTGCCAGAACTGTTAGTTCCAGTAAAAACAGAAATTGGAGCGAAATCAAAAAAATTAGCTTTGCAAAATACTCTAAAATTAGAGAATCCTATACCTGTAACTTGAGCCATTTATTTTATTGTTAAGTTATTGGAGTGCCACACCCTCTTTGGTCACTATACTTAAACCTTCATTAAATATAGTAATTCTTAAATCTTGTATTGCTGCAGTTTACTAAGTTTTGAAAAACAGATGGCTAAGCACCTGATATGCAAGAGGAAAATTATTTAACCTATAAATGAGGCCTCATAGCTTCTCCTTAGTTTAGCATTTTTGAGGTTTGTTTTACATTAATTGTAAAGAGCCTGCTGAATATAACCTGAAACAAAGGTGTAGGCAGATTATCTTCATCTAAAAGCAGAACTGACAGCTCACCCATAGCCCTGTAAATCTGAACGACTTTGTATTCCTCACATACATTTATTAATTCCTGTCTACAAATACTAAATATTCCATCTAGTCGCTCATCTGTACACTCAATGTACTCCATAACACCATGTAGCTTGCTGGGTAAATCTGCTGGTAGTGTTGTTGCTAAGACATAGTTAAACTTGAGTTGGGGAGGTACAATCGGGGTGCCATGCTGTTGGCTTCTTTTTATATCTGATAATCTCTTATATAGAAGCAAAGCTAATACCTGGTTGTGGGCTAGGTGTGACTCATGATTATTCACCTTAGTAAGATTAACTGCGGTTTGAATTACTAGAAACACTTTCTGAATTAACTGCCTTTCTCTTTCATCCCATGGACTTAACTGAATGAAATCTTCTGAGACTGTAAAATGAGCTGGGCTATAAAGTGCCTCCTCCTCAACATGCTGAATCAATTCATTGTACTGATCAGTTAAAATTATCTTATTGGAACACAAGAAGTAGGCAATTTGTGGAGCGGTCATGGGAACTTGCCTGTAGTGCAGCACCACTTTCATAGCTTCTGATAGCTTCATAGGGATAAGTTTTGTATGCTACCCTACTCCCAAGCAAAGTGCCAAAGGTAAAACAGGCCTTTTTTCTGCAAAACAGGCCCTACAAATAAGTCGTTATATCAATTTCATTTCCCCACTAATCAGAAGTTGATACATCAACTCATTACAGATGTGTCTCTAGCTCCACGAACTGCACTTCCTCGTAGCTTCTTAGTTTAGCTTTAAGTGTATTGATTGCCACTCCTAAAGAAATAGCTGTTTGGCGTTGATTACCATTATTCATGTTCAGAACTTTTAGTATATGTTCCCTTTCTACATCTTTTAAAAGTAAGGAGTGCTCCTGATGTACCTGTCTTACCCGCTTTGGAAGATCCTGGGGTGTTACTTCGTTAGGGCAAAAAACATATAATGATTCTATAAGATTCTCCAGCTCTCGAATATTACCAGGGTAGGAGTACCGTAATACCATTTGCTTGGCCTCCTTTGAAAATTGGAGCACCTTTTTCTTGCGCAAAGCCACTTTCTTACTTTCAATAAAAAAGTCAAGCATCTCTCCTACTTCCTCTTTGCCCCGTTCAGATAAAGACGGCAATTCCAACTCAGCTACACAAAGGCGGTAGTACAAATCCCACCTAAATTTCCCATCCCGACAAAGGTTTTCTAGTGGTGCATTAGTAGCAGCTATAACACGGACATCAATTTTTAGAGGAGTACCACCTATTGGCTGAATCTCTTTCTCCTGTAGAACTCTTAGTAAAGCTTGCTGCATCATAGGAGTTATGTCACCTATCTCATCGAGAAAAATGGTACCACCATGGGCAAAAGCAAATAAACCGTCTGTATCCTTATCTGCTCCGGTAAATGCACCCTTCTTATAACCAAACAACCTGGACTCAAGCAGATTTTCAGAAAGAGCAGAGCAGTTTATAGGTATGAAAGGCGCCTCTTTACGAATGGAATGATCATGTATATAACGGGCTAAGTGCTCTTTACCTGTTCCGCTTTCTCCTCTAATGAAGGCAGTAACATTGTCTGTTTGCGCTAATAGGAAGGCTCTTTCATAGACAGGTTTTAAGGAGTCAGTAATTAGGTAATCAGTAACAAAGGCTTCTTTTTCTCTTAGCTGTTGCTCCTTAATAATTGCGGTTACTGGTGTTTCAGAATGTTGTATCTGTACTTCCAACAGTTCTGGTTTACCTTCTTTTGAAAATCGACCTGGCTTTGTTTGAATAAGCCGAGTCTTAAGCCCTAAGGTTTGGTGGCAGAGGTACCAGCTCAACTGCATAATAGATGTACCTGGGGAGAAGAAAATCTCAATTTCATCCTCCTTATGCCTGAGAAGAAAACTTTCAACCTTCGTCTTTACCTCCTCAAGATCAATTACATTCTTAACAGGCAACAGTTCTTCCTCTACATGATGGCCTGGAAAGTCAGCCCTTAATTTTATACCAAGCCTTTGAGCATACCCCTCTTGTTTGCCCTCTGAATAAAGAAGTACATGCTTATCATATTTACCTGACTCATAAAAGTATTTGTGAAACTGATAATGAGGTCCATCTTCATTAACGCTCTTAAACACCCCATCTTCTCTTATAAAGTCGTGATTATATGCGATCCAAGACACCAACAGCTTTGCCATGTAAGTATATTTATTAGTATTCGATTACTGCGACTAATATAGATAATAATTATTCAGCTCAGGAGACACTAATCCACCTTTGTTTGCTAACAATAGGTAAAGATCCTATATTTTACATTTTAAAATGCATATATTTTTATAGATTAGTTTATTTTTACACCAATTACACTACTAAAATACATTGGCACCTTTTAAAAGTACTGTGTCAAAAAAGAAGATAGTGTATCAGAAGTTGACACAAGCTTACAAGCTTTGCATATAGCATACACCATACAAGTAATTAGTTATTAAAACCTTACGCCGACAAAGTATACTGAAAGTTAAGTGGTATACTATTTTCTAGGCACTAACATGAACTAAAACAAGCTTATGAATGACCCGACCAACAGTAGGTACAGGTATCTCACATTTAAAGGTAGTGGCACCTATCGCCGCTTTGTACAAGCTAAAGAAGACAAGTCTTTAGAGCCAGTAAACATGCCTTACAACTCACAGGATACTCCCGCACATGGTTCTTATGGTGAGCTACTTTTCAGACCTGAATGGCGTGCAAGAAGAGAAGAAATAATAAAGAGAGATAACCACAGTTGTGTTGTGTGTAGTGGCAGTGATGGCCTTCAGGTACACCACAGGCAATACCATTTTGTAGTGCGTCAAAATCAGTTTAAGCTCCCATGGGATTACCCAGGGCACTTACTAATTACACTGTGCAATTCCTGCCACAACAGAGGGCATAAGAAATTCAAGGTACCTACTATCAACATTTAATACTCAATACTTAATACTTATGGGACTATTTAGCTTCTTCCGTTCTAAGAACGGACACACAAACGGGTTTAGCAACACCGGACCAACAACCACTCAGCCTTTACCTGAGATCACAGAGGATGTATTTGTAGAAAGAAACAAGCCAGCTGATACAGTAGCTCCTGAGCAAGCGGGCACTACCACAGATGCAGGTATTAACACCTTGTTTCAGTTCTTAGAAAAAAACTACGAAGCAAAAGGGTATGATGATGCCTTGATTAATCCAGATACGACACATCTTAACCAAAACCTGGAAGCACTTAAAAACGACTTAGCAAGAACAATCAGAAAAGTAAAGACATTCTATGAGGATTTTATACGCGAAATAAACTTTCACATTAACAGCCGTGGGCGCAGCGGGATGATAGATACAGTAGAAGAGCTTGTAATGAAGCGAGAGATTGCTGAAGATCACATTCGACAAGTAATCGAAATAGAAGAGCAAGCGAAGAATAATGAAGGTCTAGGTCAGGGTATTATTATTAGCTATACCCGCGGCTTCAGAAATGGCCTTGCTTCGATTTCACATCACTCCATCTTAAGAAGAAACTTCTAAAGCTATGAGAAATTTATGGATGCGTTTTGGCTGTTTTTTAACAGGCTATAACTACGGTATTGTCAGAAACTCAAGTGAAGTAGCAGCGAAAGCAGTAAAACGCTATACTTCGGCCTTACTCATTGTGTGTATTATATGGTCATTTATTGGTTACTCATTTACAGAAAGATACTTAGAAGGTGGGTTATGGGAATCAATTGCTGGAGCTGTCATTGCTATTATCATCATTATTCAGATAGAGAGGCAAATCATACTAAGCATTAACCCAAGTAGATGGCTGTACTTCTCCAGGGGATTAATAGCAACTATGATGGCTCTCATAGGAGCCGTTATTGTTGACCAGATCATCTTCAAACAAGACATCGAACTTGAGAAAGTAACCTTCATAGAAAATCGTGTAAAAACCGCTTTACCACCTAAAACAGCAGAGCTAAGAAATCAAATTGCGGCATTAGATTCAGCAATTACTACTAAAGAAGAAGAACGCCTTGCATTGATAGCTGATGTTGCGAAAAACCCTAATATTAAGAGTGTTTCTTCTAACATAATTCCTACAGTAGTAAGTCAAACAGAAGTTGATTCTACTGGACGAACTATCACTAAACAGCGCGTTCAAAACGCAAAATCAGTAACTGTAAGTGACATACCCAATCCAAAGGCCAGTATGATTGAGCCCGTACAAAAGAACATAGACGATCTTCGTAAGCAAAAGGACCAAAAGGAAACAGCTTTATTAAATATAAGACAGCAAGTTGAGAAAGATATAAGTGATAAAGTAGGCTTTCTGGATGAACTAGAAATTATGCACTCCTTAATTACAAGATCAAATGTTGCCCTTGGCATTTGGGCATTGTGGTTCTTTTTCCTCCTAGGTCTAGAGCTACTGGTATTGATCAGTAAGATGAATGAAAAAGAGAATGACTACGAAAAAACTGTAAAGCATCACATGGACTTACAGGTACGCAAACTTGAAGCTTTAGCTAGAGCTGCAAATGGTAAGGTAGTAAACTAATACATTAGCATTCCCTAGTATTTAAAAATAGGCTGCTAAATTTCTATTTAGCAGCCTATTTTTTCTCTGTTGTATAATATTTAATCGGCAACAGAATTAGATTTAACAGCTACCTATCAGAGTGTCGCCTATCATTATACATTCTCAAAGAACTTCACCGCGTACTGACAGTATTCAATAATCTTCTCCCTATCAGTCTCAAACTCGCTTCTGCTTCCCAAATAGTTTCGGCAGGTTGGAGTGATCTCTTTCCCATCTTTCAATTCTTGATACGAAATGCACTTGATATGCTTTTTAGAAACAAGTACGATAAGAGCATTCTGATAAGGATAGTCTTTGTTCTTATCAATATCCTTTAGTTGGAACGTGCCACTAGCTCTAAACTTTACCTCAATAAAGTGTGCCTTTCCATCCTTATAAACCACTAGATCAGGCATCCTTCTAATTTCCATAGCCACCTCATCACGCACGCCTTTAAGTAAGTCCATGATGCCTGGTATGGTGTTTTCCATACCGTACTTGAACACCTGAAAACCCAACGAAAGAAATAGCTGTTCCACCAAAGTTTCAGCAATTCTGCCTTTTTCCTCTGTTCAGTTACTTTATAAGTGGCGCTATCTAAATCTTTTGTGTTTCCATCTTTTTCAAAGTAATATGTGCTATTACCGTTGCTACATCATAAAGATCTGCTACTCGATCTTTTATCTCATCATCACTACAATGGGATAGACCTAGATCATCCCTAAAGGTCCAATAAATTTTACGACAACTCCCCTCATCAAAATTTATAGCCTTTACATGGTGGGTCCATAAAACTGAAGGCTCTATTTGCTTAAACTCTTCAGGAGTGTTATTGATATTTCTCCTTTTTCTCATGCTCTATTTATATTTGGTTCCTTTATTCAAACTATTGATTATCTAGCACTTTGCCTAATGAGCGAAAATATAGTTCGAAATTCTCTTGCCTTTCTGACGCCACATCACAAGCCCAGCCTTCAAAACAAACTCCTTAAGAAATATTTGGTAAGTAACGGTTTGTTAATAATGTAACCGAAGAACACGCTTAACTAAACAAGCTACCCTGTTCCGGTACCGGAGCCACTACGGCAGGAGAGTCATTGACAGGTGAGTTCACCAGCGGCGACACTGCATATTCCTTCATTTCCTCTGCCGGGTATGGCTTCAAAAGATCGAGTAACACTTTGTTACCTTTTGTCACATCCAGCCACGCCTCCTCCTCTTTTGGATGCAGCATCACCGGCATTCTGTCGTGGGTAGGTCTCACTAGCTCGTTTGCCTCTGTGGTAATGATGGTAAAGGAGCCTACTACCTCCCCCGTTTCCTTGTCCGCCCACTCATCCCAAAGCCCTGCGAAAGAGAATAGCTCCTCATTCTTTAGCAAGAAGCGGTAAGGCTGTTTCCCGGCCGAAGATGTTCTCCACTCATAAAAGCTATCGGCTGGCACCAAGCAACGCTTGCTGTTGATCAGCTCCCGAAACATCGGTTTCTCTGTGAGCGTCTCTGTCCGTGCATTTACAAACTTATGCTTGTAACTCTTCTCCTTTGACCAGTGAGGCAATAATCCCCAAGAGAAGAATTGCAGCTTGTCTGGCTCCTCATTCGTCATCACCGGCAACAACTGAGAAGGAGCGGCATTATAGCGCGTATTAGCATGGTACTTCTCCAGCAGCTTAACAGCCTTAGAGCCGCCTTTGGCTCCTTTCTTAGGTATGATCGTGTATCTTCCGCACATGGTTTAATATTAAAGCTCTTCTTGTATTAAACTCCTTAAAATTTAATTTGATACAAGGGTACTTTCGAAAGCTTTAACTAGAATAATATATATTAAAAATACATTATATTTATACACTAATAACGGATTCCTAAACTGTATAAAGGCTCTACAAGGTGAAAGCTTAATAGCAAAATTTACTTTAAGAAATTGGTAGCCGCCTTTTTTGTAGGGATAGACATACCAGCGCATGAAAAACTCAGAAGCACTTACCCTTATTCGAGAAGGACTACAGCAGAAAATGAACGAACACGGCTGGAGTTTTAAGCTACGGCCCGAAATTTCAGGGACCGAATGCACCACCTGGGTTCAGGCGAAGGACGTAACAGATAAGCCCATTATACCAGCCTCCTGTCAGCTGATAACCGGAGGAAGAGATTATCCTCCCGAAGGCTATGGCAAACTAGACAATGTGCAGGACCGTCTCAAGCATGCTTTATCAGTTCTTGCTGATTACGCCTCTAAATGCGGATTGAATGGTAACGGAACACCAGTTGATCTTGTACAGGCCATCATCAAGAAGTATAAGGCGCACCTCGAGGAGAACCAGCTAGCAGCCGAAGGTTATAAATGGGAACTTTTGGAGCAGTTTAAAGGGCGACCAGACCTGAGTGCTCCGGATTTCTACGAAGAGATTAAAGGCATAGACTATGCAAACCTGATTTACCCTGTGGGAATTGGTGTCATACAGCAACTGGCGAAAGAGAAGCCGGAGCAGTACCGTGATTGTTTTAAGATCTTGTTTGATGAAACAGAACCCGTTGGGGATCGGATAAAACTGTTCACTTCAGAAGTCAATGCGTTATTCAGATCAGTTGAAAACGACCCCAAACGCCACCACCACCATGATGAGCGCACCATCGGCACCATGCTTGCTTATTATGATCCAGACAAGTACGCACTGTACAAAGATTCCTTCTACCGCAAGTACTGCAAGCTTATAGGCGTTCCGTCTGAAAAACCCGGTGATAAATACCCTCATTACCTCGGGCTATTGGAAAGTTTTATTGACTCACACATCAAGCCAAACACAGAATTAGTTTCTAGGGTAAATCAACTCTTACCGGAAGGGTCGTTTAAGGATCAGAACCACAAGGTGCTGGGTCAGGACATTCTGTATGTGATGCTAGACGGTGAGACAAGCCCTTCACAGAAAGAAGAGAAAGCATTTCGGGATATACTGAAGAAATCCTCGCCAGAAGATTTGAATGCTTACTTCCAGATACTAGACAGGCTGATTGAAGAGCTGAATATAGCTGATGAGACTCTCCTGGCCTTCAGCACGTCCGACCAGCTTAGCTTCCAGATAGGCATAAGGTATTGCCTCAACCTCAAGGGAGACAAGTTTTATTTCATAGCACCTGAAGAGTATATTATTGAGGGAGTAGAGAAAGGGCAATTCGATGGCCAAGCACATCCATCATTTTTTCATAAGGCTTCGGTTAGTGTTGTCATGCAGCATTACCTAGCCATCAAACAGGCTGTTCAGTTTGAGTTGGAGAACAATAAGTACTCCAACAAAAAGAAATATGATAATCTGGCGTTCCGGAAGGCTGCTTTCGACAAAGATTATCGAGCCACATTTTTTGATTTTCAAGAGATAGATATTATGCCGACTACAACTGTGACACTAACCAACGGTAAGCCATACCTACCGCTCAATCAGATCCTCTTCGGCCCTCCCGGCACCGGCAAAACCTACCATACTGTTAACAGAGCGCTGGAGATACTGGGTGAACAGGTTGAAGGAGTAGACCGGGCTACATTGAAACAAGTGTTTGAGGACAAGGTGGCTACGGGGCAAATCATGTTCACTACTTTCCACCAGAGCATGAGTTATGAGGACTTTATTGAAGGTATAAAGCCACAGGAAGCTTATGATAAGGAAGGTAACACCATTCTCACCTATAAGGTTGAGCCGGGTATTTTTAAAAAGATATGTGACGCAGCTAATACAGAAGAAGATTCTGACAATTTTGATGAAGTCTATGAACAGTTTGCAGAGGATGTTCAGGCAGAGGGGTCACTCTTGCTACATACTCCCCGGCATAACAAACCCTTCAGGGTATCAATGAACTCAAACAAAAATTGTGTGGCAAGGCCAGAAACAGACACGGCAACCCCTATGGTCGTAACGAAAGACATGGTGAGGGACTATCTCTTCTATGGGAAGATTCGGGACTGGAAGCCGTATATTTTGGGTATCAGCGATTATATTAAAGTTAAGTACAAGGTTTCTGTTCTACCACAAACTAAGCAGAAGAAAGACTGTGTGCTTATAATTGATGAAATCAACCGCGGCAATGTTTCCCAGATCTTTGGAGAATTAATTACTCTGATTGAAGAAGACAAACGTCTGGGTAAAAATGAACAGTTAGAAATAACCCTCCCCTACAGTAAAGAGAAGTTTGGCGTGCCGGCTAACCTCTACATCATCGGCACCATGAATACCGCAGACCGCAGCGTAGAAGCCTTGGACACAGCACTGCGCCGCCGTTTCAACTTTGTTGAAATGCCACCGAAGTATGATCTTGAGGAGCTTCAAAAAGAAGTGGAAGGCTTCAAGCTCGCAGACATCCTGAGGAAGGTTAACCGACGCATTGAAAAGCTTCTGGGCAAGGACAACCTTATCGGGCACAGCTATTTTCTTTGCGTCAAAGATGCAGGTGATCTGCGTGCTGCTTTCCAAAACAAGATCATCCCGCTCTTGCAGGAGTATTTTTATGGCGATTACGGCAAGATTGGATTAGTACTGGGTGAAGGCTTCTTTGAAGCCAAAGAAGACGAAGACGATGATATATTCGCCAGCTTTGGCGACTACGACTCGTCAGGACTGGCCGAGAAAGAAGTTTACCACTTGGCCGATCTGATTGGAGCAAACCGAATGACGGATACAGACTTCAAGGAAGCGCTTGAAAAGTTGATGCAGTAGGCATGCTTGAACAAGAGAACCCTATTACGATATTTGAGCACAGCAGCCTTTGGGTGCATAAAGGTGAGAAGCGCCTTACTGAAATACAACTACAGGCGCTACAGGCTTTTCATGGTGAGGACGGTGTTCCTTACTATACCCTTATCCATAAAGGCGTCAGGTTTACGGAGTATGTAGGCGTGCTGCAGGTAGGTCATCTTACCATTGAAGTACTCCCAAAAGCCGATAAGAGTGAGGACAAAGGCAAGTGGCGCAGCGTACTGATCGGGATGCTGAAAGCCGTAGGCGTGTTTGATATTCAGGCACCCAGCACTAGTGATCTGCGGCTAAAATCAAACTCTGTTCTCGATCTGTACTTTACCTTGTTCCTGCAGGAGGTGGAGTACCTGCTGCACCGGGGCCTTGTGAAGAAGTACCGTAAAACGGACCATAACACCACGGCCCTAAAAGGCAGCATTAAATTCGCGCAGCACATCCAGAAAAACCTGGTGCACCAGGAGCGGTTCTATGTGCGCCACACCACTTATGATGTGCAGCACCAGCTGCACCAGATCCTGTACAAGACGCTCCTGCTCCTAAAAAACATCAACACCAATGCTGCACTGCAAAGTAAGGTCGGCTCTCTCCTACTAAACTTTCCGGAACAGCAGGATGTAAAGGTAACGGAGGCGACTTTCGAGAAGATCACCTTCAACCGCAAGACCGAGAGCTACCGAAAAGCGCTGGATATTGCGCGGCTACTTCTATTAAACTACCACCCTGACGTGAGCAAAGGCCGAAATCATGTGCTGGCGCTGATGTTTGATATGAACCTGCTCTGGGAGAGTTTTGTGTATGTGAGCCTGCGGAAAGGCCTGCAAAGAGAAAAGTCAGGATTTATTATTCAGGACCAGGTGCACAAGTACTTTTGGAAGCCAGAACACGGCAGCCGCAGCAAGATCAAGCCAGACATTGTTATCAATAAATCTAGGCCGGATTGTGTGGTGCTAGACACTAAATGGAAGAACCTGAACGGTTACAATCCCTCTCCCGATGATCTGCGGCAGCTGTATGTATACCATGAGTACTACCGGGCAAAGAAAGTAGCTCTGGTTTACCCTGGTGCTGCTCAAAGCTCAAGAAGCGGGAGGTACTTGTGCCAAGACACAGGCAGCCTGACAGACAAAGAGTGTAGCATTGTTTCTCTTCCCGTTACGGATAATATTGATACCTGGCAAAAGACCATTTATAAACAAATTATACAATGGCTAACGCTGTCTTAGCTTAGATCAAAGTCGTTCTTCCCATTCATAGATAGTGCTATTATTTTCAAGCAAGTAAGTAATTACTTTTCTTTAACACATCCTCAAATTACCATACTTGGTATTAAAGTATTAAAGATAACCTGTTAGATAGCAGTCAAAAATAGTGCAGGCTATACTTTAACTAAAGTAACAAAAATTTCTGTTGTGCTATTAGGCGGGTGTAAAGTTGGTAAACCAGAGATTATTCTGCTGATAAATAATTGTTCCACTCCGCCCTGCTGCCGTTAAAAGTATTGAGATCTATCCACCCCTCCGCTCCCTTAAGTTTACCTATATGTGAGTGTTGCCAAAGCGTCCATTTTGCATCAATATTTGGGCTTTTACTAAATGAGCATATCCAGATGCTTTTTGTATCAAAGTTTCCCTTGATATATGTCCTATAGCCACTCTCATTAGTATAGATCATTACTTTCTTCTTTACCTGACTTTCTACCTCATCTATAAAATTCTGAAGTTCAGCCACCACTTCCTCTCGTTTAGAGCTTCCAGAATTCCCCCACTCTTCCACGTCCAGTACCAGGGGTAACTCAAATCGCTTTCCTTTGATGTGTTTTAAAAAATTCTTTGCCTGCTCTTTTCCACTCCTGTTAAACCTGAAGAAGTGATAAGCACCTACAGGTATGTCAGCATTTTGAGCATTGCTATAGTTTCTCTCAAAGCTTTCATCTTTGAAGTTGGCACCTTCTGTTGCTTTAATAATCACAAAGTCAACACCCTGCTCCTTTACTTGTGCAAAATCGATCTTGCCAGTATGGTTAGAGACATCAATTCCTGTTACAGGATACATAGTCTTGTCAATCTCTACTCCTGCTGTCTTCATAATAAACAAGTAGACAATAACTACTGCGGCACATACACCTAACAGGCAACATAGTAGTATCCATTTGTAAACCTTCTTCATGTTTTAGTAGCTATTATAAAAGTGGCAGATCAAGATGTGTAATCATGGCCTATAATGAAAGGACGTAACTTAGATTACCGTTATATGGAGCGTGCCATTACGCTCATACTTCACGTAGCACCTTCCTTCTTTGCGCAGCTGGTCAAGCGCAGCAATGAAAGCCACTCGTTGTTCTTCGTTTTTATCAAAAGAAGTATAACTCACATCAAACGTTTTTCCTTTTAAGTGGCTGCTGTTTCTGATAGAGTTGCTGTTTTGCTTCATCAATCTTTCAACTGAAGCAACAGAACGGGTTCCGCTGGAGATCGTAAAAGGAAAATATGTCAGTCTATTCTCCCGGCTTTTAGCATGGTAAGTATAAGCTAACGTATCAATAAACTTCAGTGCCTTAGGCAGTAAATAAGGCTTGGAATGATTGAAATCCCGAACGTTATAAAACTGATTTGAACTTAGCTCTATCAAGGTTTCATTGGCTAAAAGCGCTTCCAGTCCGGCATCATTGGTTTGTGGCAGAATACCTTCCGTTTGATACGCTTGCTCATGAACAGCCACTTTATCATCAAATAGTGTTGCACAATTATCACAGCTGCTTGTGCGGCCATAAAGAAGACTCACGCTCCTACCTGCCAAATACCTTATTTTTCTTTTGATCTTGTAGCGCAGTGGGAAAGCTAGTAGACCTGTAAGTATAACAACAAAGATAGCTAGCAATAAAATATTCCTGTACTTCTTCATATCATTAGCTAAAGCTTTAGGGCAGTTACTGGGTGTACAGTCTCTACATACCTTTCGTTACTACCTTCCTGGGTGCGAATAACTTCGATTGTTGTAGGGGCCTTAATAAGGATTTCCTTGGTCTGATCACCAAATCTGCGGTACTTCAACTCAAACTGCTCCAGTAGGGTCTCGCTATTCAGGTCAATATTATAAAGAGTACCATTAACTGCTGCCAACAGGTTACTATTTGCAACTTTATAAATGAATTTATAATCGTATTCACCCCCTGTTGCCAATTCTAATTTATTTGTCAAGCCTTTTACTGGATCAAGAAAAACAAGAAGTGTTTCTCCTGGGGATTCCGCACCATATGCCAGCTTCAAAACAACTCCATTATCTAATTTCATCAAGGATGGCTTGCAGTAAAAGTAATTCACATCCTCTCCTGACATTTCACGCATTCCCAAGTCAAACTTCTCGCCATAGTAGGTTACTGACTCGCAGGCTCTATCCAAGATTAAGTCTTCTGTTTTTACTTCGTAGACGCTTTTCGCTTCGTTGAATGTAAAGTCTACAAATTCAGGTGTTGCTTTCTCCACCAAGTTGACTTGTTTGTGCCTCGAGCTTTCTGTCATGCAGCTCGTGAGTAACTGAATTGGCAGAGCTAAAAGGAGTAAAAATCTAATATTCATAATATAAAAGTATGTGTTTAAATAATAAGCTTTCTGAGGGGTGTAACAATTTGTAACATGCTTAAAACAGGCTTCCTTGCTCCGGCACCTGCGCTAGCAAAGCAGCTGAGTTATTAGGTACAGCATTGACTAACGATGAAACGGCATAAGCTTTCATCTGCTGTGTCGGAAAAGGCTGTAGCAGCTCCTGTAACAAGTGGTTACCTTTCGTTACATTCAGCCAGGCCTCTTCTTTTTCCGGAGATAAAATCACCGGCATCCGGTCGTGCGTCGGCTTTACCAGTTCGTTGGCTTGCGTCGTGATAATGGTAAAAGTCTGCTGCACCTCTCCTGTTTCCGCGTCCGCCCACTCATCCCACAGGCCGGCAAAGGAGAATAATTCTTCACTTTTCAGTAGGAAGCGGTAAGGCACTTTTCCGGCACCTGTTTTCCGCCACTCATAGAAGCCGTCCGCCGGAATCAGGCAGTGCCTGCGGCTGACCAATTCCCGGAAACTGGGCTTCTCCAGCAGCGTTTCCGCACGCGCGTTGATCGGTTTGTTCCTGTGGTTTCTGTCTTTGGACCAATGCGGCAACAGGCCCCATGAAAAAAGCTGCACCCTCTCCGGCTCATCACTGGTTACAACGGGTAACAATTGCGAGGGTGCGGCATTATACAGCGCTTCCACCTTATGCTTCTCGAGCAACCGTGCTACCCGGGAAGCTTTGTTGTTCTTGTCTTTTACCGTAGTGGCCACGGAATACCTGCCGCACATATGTTGTTTTGTTACTTTTTGTAACACCTATTTCTGTTTCCGCTATTTAGTAAGTCGAGATCTTTAAAGCTACGCTTTCTCCGCCTTTATGAAAGCTGACGGTGTACAAGCTGTAGCCCGGATCATCGTGTGAGTACGAAGCAGGAAAATCTTCCGCTTTCACCTTTCCGGCCAGCACTGTTCCGCTGAAATCCGGTGGGGCATGATTCTTCATGAACTCCGGGTCCGAGCTGATCCGGGTCAGCAGCTCTTGGTACTCCGCCTTCGGAAGCCGGACCAGGCAGTGCGCGTCAAACTCGTTCTCAAAGCCTAGCCCCTGTACCATTTCATCTTTCGCCAGAAAGCTGGCCGATGCCGGAAAAAGGGTGCGCGTGTGATCCTCAAACTCCGCCCTGTAAAAAGCCTCATCCAGTGTATTGGTGTTACCCTTTGTTACGCTTTGAAACGCGCCGGCAATGAAGATCACGCCTGCTCCCACTACCGTGATGCCAAAGGACACCACGCCGCCGGCTACGGCCTTCAGCCACTGCTTTTTGACTAGCTGGTATACAAGAGACGCAAAGACCAGCACACCAGCCACCAGCGCCAGGTACAGCGGGTATACACTATTGCTTCCGCTCACTTCAAAACCAACCACAAACAGGATGGTCCAAAAGTATATAAAAAGCATGACCCACCATTTGTCCAGTAGCCTCATAGAGAAAGTTTTTTAGATTGTTTACCTACCATAGTAGATCTGCAACTGCGCCCATTCCTATAAGCAGAGCCCGTAACAAAAGGTTACGCCAGCAGGCCATGCGAGGAGCACACTTAAATATAGTGAAAGTTAAGTATAAGCGCGGCACTTTTGTGCCCGCCGTTACAACTTGTAACATATTCTCAGCAGCTGATTTTCCTTCCGCATCTGCACCTGGCAAAAAAGCAAAAACAGGATGCCGGGGGAAGCATCCTGTCTGTTACTGTTCTGTTTCCGATTTTTTCCTCGGGGGCGGACCGGGTGCAAGTGCAAGGTAGAGCGCCACACCCAATACAAACACCCCTACCAGAAGCAGTAGCCAAAGTAGGCCGGATGACCTGCCTGCCTCTGTTGCGGCAGGACCCAGCTCCAGGTCAGCTGCCGTCAGTTCAAATTCGAATGCTTCCATAGGTTAACTGCGCTTGAGGATGGTTACTAAAGTTTTATTCCTGTCCACGTAGGCCCAGGCGTAGCGGCCCGTGCACTGGTATATTTTCTCGTCTATTTTCTCGCCGGTTAAACAGAAACCGACATGAAAGCCCCTGTCATGCCTCAGCTGCACGGCGAAAGGCTTAGCGCCATAGGCAGCGTGAAGCTCTTCCAGCACACGCTCGTTGTGCAGCACCTTCTGTAGTAGCGAGGCATATGGCTCCTGTTCCCATACAGCTTCCTTCTCTTCCCTTGCCTGTTGCTGCAAATGCTCGAGTTGTTTCGTCACCTCGACCAGGCGTTCCTGCAGCACATGCGTGTCTGTGCCAAACAGGGTGGTGGTGAGCAGGTAAGAAACGTACTGCGATATGCTCATTTCCAGTCCGGCTGCCCCTTTCCGCAGCTGCGCGTCGGTGAAGCAATCGACGCGTCCCGCAACGGGCATCGTGCGTTCTGCTTTCTTTTTCATGATATATTGTTTTTTGGTGTTGTTACTAACTCTATTTTCTTCAGTGCCCTGCGGTCGGGGCCGCCATCCGGAAAACTGATGATGTTATAGTGGGCAAGGCGCGAATGGGCTCTTTCCCCATAGTCCGGAAGAAACTGATCTGGTGGGTTGTTAGAGACGAGGATCGTTCTGACACCATACTGGTTGAAGGCATTTTCCCTGTAGCACAGCATTTCGTCTATCACCTCAATCTTTGTTCCCATCCGATTCACAGGAGGCTCCCATCCCACGTCATCGATTAACAGCTCCGGGGGAAGCCCGCCTGTGCCATGCATTCCTATGCCTGAACCGTATTTATAGAAAGGTTCATAGCCTGTTTCCATCACCATTCCAGCCAACTTCTTTGCCTCCAGCTTTACAAAGTTTCTTATCCTCCAGATTTTGTTAATTAAGGAGCTTTTACCACAACCCGTGTGCCCATGCAGGTAAAGATTCTTTCCTGCATCCAGGCCCATCTTTTCCATGGCAGTAACATCTCCAGAAAAATAGGCTGCCAAAGCCTGGATCGGCCTGCGGTTCCAATTATCTAACTGTATACCTTCAATGAGATGAAAGTAGAGCTGATTGGGATCTATCCAAGGGTATGGTTTAACCGCGCCCACCGACCCGCAGATGCGCCATGCTTCCTCGGCCAGCAGTGACGCCAGGTTGGCTGTTTCTGTTTTCATTTTTCTCGAATTGGTTTATTTTAGAAATCCAGTTCCGGACGCCAGCGCGCCAGTCTTCCATTTTAGCGCTGCCCACCTTCCAGCCTTTGGCCGAATAGTAGTTGTGAAACTTCTGGGCCACTTCTGCTGGTCGTATAGGCGGTGTGGTTTCTGATACCAGGGATGAAGCGTAGTCCCTCACTTCTTCAACAGTAGGCGTAGCCATTTTAGAAAATGAAGAAGAGTTATCTACCACAAACGAGCGGGAGTTACGCTCCCTTTCTCTCTCTTCATTTCTGTTATCATTACTTTTATCATTCTTATATAAAGGGGGACACTTTTGTCCACCCCCCGGGACAGGATTGTCTCCCCCCTCTCCCACATCTGTCCCGGGTAGAGACAAAAAATAGATGTCTCGACGGTCACACTGCAAACGGTTGATCTCAATCCGGATAAAGCCCAGTTTCTCCAGCTTTTTAAGCCAGCGGGAAATGGTCTTCGGACACTTATTAAAGAGCTCGGCAAAGTACCTGTTCCTTGGCCAGCAGTGACTGTTGCGCCCACACAACAATTTGATTTCTGCCAATAGTAGCTTTTCATTCGCATTCAGGAGCTTACTAAACCGGAATGAATGATGGACAACGGAGTTGTTCTTAGGAATTTTTACCGCTACCATTTCCCGCCTTTCTTGTTAACGCGAAGGGCTGCTTCCGCCTCGATCTCATCGATCGTGCGCACGGTGTTCAGGCGCACGTACTGGTCGCAATATTCTCGCTGAATGTAGATCACCTTGCCGTTGGGCCTGCTGTGCTTGAGCTTTTTGGCGGCCATCAGCCTGTAGACGGCGTCCTCGGAGAGGCTCAGGTAACTGGCCGCCTCCGAGACGTTGAAGAAGGTTTTGGCGGCCAGCTTAAAGGACGCCAGGATGCTCTTGATGGCAAGGAGCTCTTGCTTTAATGTTGTCATGTGTGTTGTAAATTTTAAATAGTGAATAATTGATTACAGCACATAATTAGGAAGCTTTTAACCCCTTCACAATGCTGCTGTAAAAAGCAGACTCACTTTTCAACTTCCAGTCTCATTATCCAATAAACAGCCTCATCTCAGGCCTCAAATATTCATGTTTCAGACTCAGTAAAAATCGTGTTGCAAATTGTCACGCAAAAAAAAAGACCACTCATCGCGGTCTCTTTTTATTCATCTGTGGCAGGTTAAACTATGCTAATACTCCTCTTCAACTCAGCCTCCATTTTAATGTACCACTTTTCCTTTATCAGCTGCTCATACTTCAGACGATTGGCAGCATTCTTCAATTGTTTCTGAGTAAATCTTTCTCCATCAACATTTCTAAAGGTACCAATAAAGCGCGGGTACAGCCACCGGCCAAAACGACGTAGCTCATCTTCTGAATAGTCTTCCAGCCCTAAACCATCCTCAGCGTTCAACACATCATTGATTGACAGCCATCTGAGCATTTGAATCACCTTGCCAGGCCCCCTGAGTAGCTGAACAGGAGATGAGGGGCCACTAGCACTAAACAAACTGGCTATAACCGAAGAAGGAGTTTCTATAGCGTGTATGACTTTTTGCTCAACAAAAAATCCGTGGATTTTCGCCGCTGCAGCTGGTGCAGGACCTTTATTCCACGGGAATCCGTGTGTTCTTTGCATTAACTCCTCTTTTGAGCCTTCTTTAAAAGGTTCATTTAGCGTTGTCTTCCAAGTGTTGTCTCTCCCGCTGGCTTGTTCATCTAAGATATGAGGTTGGTTTGTGATAACCGGGGTGCCAGTTTCACCGGTACTTTCTTCGGGTTTTTCTACAGGTAACGCAGGACGGTCAGGAAGATCAGAGTACAAGCCCCTACCTTCTTTATGAACCAATCTTACTGCCTTTTCCCTCAGCTCCACGAGCTTAAGCCTGACAATAGCCTGACAGACCCCATCCACTAAATACTGTACGCGCTCATCCAACCTGTCTAACTCCTGCAACCAGGGGAGGGCATTCTCCGGCGCAGTACCCGTTAAATAGGCAGCAGCAAAGCGTTGAGCTAAGTTATCAACTTGGGGTTTCTCGTTAAGCTGCATAAAAGGGTTGCGTACGCTCTTGGCATCCATCATCCCGATGTGCGCATGCAGAACTTCATCAACTGTACTTAAGTATATTCTGGGACTAACCAAGGCAGCTTTAAACTTAGTGGCCATGCCCTCCATAACAAGTTTTGCATTGGCTATTCCCCCTGCTAAACTTAACCGAGCTACTCGTAACAGTTCCTGCTTAATAGTTTCATCACCGTTTTGCCAGTGGTCGTGACAGGACGACACAGCGTCCCAATCCATCTGATACTCTTCCATGTCTTCAATAGTTAAAATAGGATCTCAGGAAGGTTCTCCACGGCCTTTTCCTTGAGCGACTCGACCAGCCGCACGTACTTCTGCGTTTCGATCAAACTGGAATGGCCTAGTAGGCCGGAAACGGAACGAACGTCCGCGCCGGATATGAGCAGATTGGTGCCGAAGGAGTGGCGGGCGCAGTGCCAGGTGACCTTTTTGCCCACCTTGGCCTTGTCAGCCCAGTTCTGCAGGTGCTTGCCGCATGTCGTGCTTGAGGGCAGGGTGAACACCTTCTGCCGCTCTGCCTTTGCCTCACTGGGATTGGCTTTTCCCTTCTTTTCCTTTACCGCTGGCTTAGGCCTTTCTCCCAGCAGTTTCATGGCTGTTGTGTTAAGGTTCACCACCACGTCCTTGCTTGTTTTCTGCTGCTTCACGCGCATCACTGTGCCCACGACAGACTTCCAGTCCAGCTCGTTCACATCACAGAACCTGAGACCGGTGACGCAGCTGAAAAGAAAAGCCCGCTTTACCTCCGGCAGGAAACACTCCTCACTTGCCATTTTCTGGATCTCTTCGACGGTGAGCACTTCCTTTTTGATGCCCTCGGTTTTGCGGTTCTCTATTTCCTCGGCAGGATTGGCAGGGATCAGCCCTTCCTTCACGGCATGCTTGAGCACCTTGCGGAACTTCTTGAAGTAATTGTAGGGTGTCTCCCCCTTGCACTGCTGCTCGAGGTAATCGCGGAATCTGCCGCAGAGCCTGACGGTCACCTCTGAAAACCGAAGCATCTCGGGCTCATCCACGAACTTCTTGAACTTACCGGCCATGGCCACGATCACGCGTCTATCTTTCTTGGGGTAGGTGTCAATGAACTCATCCAGGTAGGCTATAAAATCAGCCCTGCGCTGCACGGAGGCTTTGACGATCATGGAGTTCTTCGAGAGCTGCAGTTCACGCTCAGAGCGGATGCGCTCGGCCAGCAGTTGGTTGTCCTTGTTCTGCAACCTATCTTTAGTGGTCTTCGGACTTTCCATCAGGTGCAGCCCGAGAAAGTCGTACTTGCGCTTGCCGTTTTCGTTGTAGTCCAGGTACAGGGACTCGCCCCCGGCAGGAAGCCTGCGGGCCCGGAGCTTTACAAGTTTACCCTTGACGATTACGCGTGTTTTCGGGGCCTTGTCGGCCACCGTTTCGTTTGAAGCTTTTGCCATCCTGTCGTTGTATTTTCAGAGGAATATTTTGAAGTCCATCAAACATAGCAAAAGCTGAATAGAGTAACAAAAAAGTAACATTTTTTATTTTACAACCTCCTATTATCACCAAAAAAGACCCACCAACACGAAAGCAAAAGTGGGTTTAAACGCAGTTTAGCAGGTTTTATTGGGAGATAGAAGTTGATGTTCGCATACTGTGTTCCCCTACGGGCTACTGAAAGGGAAAAGTGATCATTCGCATCGCTTTTCCCTTTTTCTTTTTTCGCTAGGTAGTTGTTTACTTCGCTGGAAAGGGCGAAAAAGCCGTTCACCCTTATGGTTCGATAACCCATCCCCTTCGCTTTAACTTTATCAAAGCTTACTTAACATTCATTTGCTCAGATTTATTTCTACCAAAGAAGATTAAACAATGCGCCTGCTCAGCTTAGGCCGGATTACGGGTATTGGAACCGGTGTGGCCGTACAAGACAGAAGCAAACACAAAATCATCGCACACTTTCTACTCTGCTCGATTGGCTTTAGCTGTCACTTGGCGCTTTACTGTATGTTTGAAGTAAGTCTACTCATGCAGGAACCACATGTGTTAGAAGCCACATGTGTTCTACACATCGACAACCAAAAGAAACTGAATTAGATTTAAAAACGAAAGGGACCAACTCCAAATACCCACTGTACGTTAACGTGCACCAGCGCGTACGATAACGCACATTCACTGTGCAAGCACACTCCAACCAGAATCAAAAAAAAAATTCCCAAACAACTTATTATCAATGCTTTAAAAAGATGGCACAGAATGTGATATTAGGAAATCGGTATATTTCTTCACCTCGCGTAAACACATGTTAATTATGCTAACAAATTATATCAAAATCGACTGCCGTACACTATACAGAAACAAACTGTGCACGACACGAAGCGTAAATGGCCCAACCAATGGGATGAATCTCTGCTTATGGTTAATCGCACTGTTTACCTTCCTTTCCCACAGTGATAAATTCCACCCACAAACAGAGCGCTCCTACAAAGTAACGCCGCCGGTAAACGACAAGGAGGAAAACCATACTATGCCGCTGCCCCTGTTTTCCTTGCACAGCAACTGAAGAGCAATAGCAAAGGATGTTAAAAGAGTCCGCACATCAAAGTCACTTTACGGAGAGGTGAAATATGGCGAAAAAGAGTTCACTGGCTGTTTTCCGCATCTACCACAAATCAAAATCAAATACTAAATCTTTAAATCAAATACCAAATTCAAAAACTATGGAAAAAAGAATAGAGCAAATCGAAAAAAAACTCAAGCTCCAGAGAGCCTACACACTCATTACCTCCTGTGCCTTAGGCCTGTTCCTGTTGCTGTCGTTCACCGGCAAGAACAATGACGTGATCAGGACCAAAGGCATAGTGATTGTAGACGAACTGGGCAGGGAAAGAATCCTGATTGGAGCCCCTATTCCTGAGGCTAAAAACAGGGTAAGAACAAATCTGGAGAGGGTGAAACAAATCTGGGGCAAAAACATGTCTAAAGAATATATGGGATGGTACAAAAACTATAACCACTCGGCCAACGGAATGGTGATACTCGATGAGAACGGTTTTGACCGGGTTGCGATTGGGGATACTCCAGACCCGAACATTGGCAAAAGAATAGGTCAGGGAACAGGCGTTGTAATAAACGATGAACTTGGCTTCGAAAGGTCCGGTTATCAGCTTCTCAATGTAAAAGGTAAAAACAGAATGGTGTTAGGCCTCGACACAAATCAAGGTACAGAAGGT
This sequence comes from Pontibacter locisalis, assembly GCF_042684605.1. Lineage (NCBI taxonomy): Bacteria > Pseudomonadati > Bacteroidota > Cytophagia > Cytophagales > Hymenobacteraceae > Pontibacter > Pontibacter locisalis. The sequence continues at coordinate 1,607 of NZ_JBHULU010000013.1, read as the reverse complement.
GTGGCACTCTCAATTTTGGAGGACGGTACGGCAGGCCTTGGAATTATGGGCAAGGGCACACTTGGCTTTTTGGGCATTGCTCCCCAAAACAGCAACATGATAGGCAATGACAAAAGCTTTTTTGGCCTGATGTTCAGAGACAAGTCAACCATTAAGTATAGTATGAACTCTGAAGAGTTGGATACCTTGAAACTTAAGTGAAGGTAGAGATCACCTGCCAACCCCGTCTCTTATAACCTTTTTTAAGAGCTGGGTCTCACCCATTGTCGTTTAGAAGGCACAAAGACAGAAGTGCTGGTGCATCACACCAGCACTTCTGCTTCTGCCGTAGGCTGCAGTTGCTCCAGCATAGCCTCATGCCGGAGCAACTGCAGGTCATGAACCTACAAAGCCGGTTGCCTCATGGTCCTGTTCTACAAAGACATTTTACGGGCCAGTGAAGGTTTTAAGTTATAAAACAACCAAAACATCAAGATAACTTCGCCAGGACAATAGCAGGAGCCACTTACGTGTAGATGCGTCAAAAAACCACCTATAACTGAGGCTGATAAAAGAGAAAAGTTCCTGATTCCCTGCTGCCGAAACTCTCCTCTAAATATATTTCTCAGGCAGAGCAACCTTTTCTTCGGATTAAGAATCTTAGTGTTATAGTTAAGGTATTTACAACAGCACTAATACCCTGGGACAGACCAGGAAAGGAAAGAATGGCAACAGAGCAAATGGACCCGGCTTAAGTTTGCCTTTGCTCACCTTTAGAACAACCATAACTATTATATAGAAAACAATCCTAAGACAAACCACATGAAGAAGATTATATTGCTTCTTGCCTTTACTGTATCAAGCATAAGTTTATCCGCCCAAAGCAAAGCATTCTTAACGGATACGCAGGATATAAGACCTCAGCATAACATATACTTAAACCTACTGGGTGATGCCTCCATCGCCTCCTTGAACTATGAAAGGCTGCTTTTCATCACCCCAGGCTTTTTCTTCTCGGGTAAAGCAGGTGTAGGCTACAATGAGGAATTCAGTATTTGTTCCTCTGGAGATTGTTCACCAGAAAGATTCCTGACCATTACCCACCACATAACCGGAAACCTGGGGAAAGGTAGGCACTTTGCCGAATTTGGGTTGGGCGGTACTCTCATCAATGGAAACACCGACGAGAAATACTTAGCATACCCTATAGTAGGATACAGGCTACATCCCTTAAGGTCAAAAAAAGTTAATTTCAGAATATACGGAAGCGTGCCTTTTACGGGCCTGGACACAGAAGACATTCTGTATGCGCCCTATGGGTTGAGCGTAGGCATAAGCCTATAATACATATGCTCTGAGGAAAACAAGAAGCACAGAGAGATCAGATTGTTCCTCTGCCTGCAGCCACCAGATTAATGTGAATAAGGTTCGATAACTCAATCCTTCGATCTACTACAGCAAAAAGCCCCGGCTATTGTACAGTCGGGGCTTTTTTGTTCATTTTGTCCCGTCCTAAAATAGGTTGACACTTAAAACAACCTATTATGGAAAAAGCAGCAGAGAAAAAAAGCAAGCGCAGTCAGCGCGATTATCCCTTAGGCTTTAAACTACAAGTGGTAACTGAGGTA
>NZ_JBHULU010000012.1:292831-408098 GCF_042684605.1 Pontibacter locisalis | reverse complement strand
GCACCGACAGCAGGAACTGGAAATAAAACAGTGGAAAAAGAAAACCTCCAACACAAACGCATTGGAGGTCTCAGTTTAAAGAGTAATTTCGTCTAAAATCCGTCAACTTATTTCAGGACGAGACATGAAGTATCTATATATTAAAGAAGTAGCGACTGCATATAAAATACTTTTAAATTATAGCATAAATTAATTTCTATTCGTTAAAAGGGTTCACAGATTACAGTAAACCACATATTAAACTTATGAAAAGATTACTCAGACCGTATCTTGCACTACTTATGATGGGTTCTTTGATGTTCACAACCACAGCTTGTAGCGATGATGATCCGGAGCCGGTAGAAGAACAGGAACTGATCACAACCCTTACTATTAATTTACAGCCTGAAGCAGGTAAAGGACAGCCAGTATCAGCTACTTTTAGTGATCCTGATGGTCCGGGAGGCAGTGACCCAACAGTAAGCACTTTAAACCTGGTACCAAATACTACCTACACTGCAACGATCACTGTGAGTGATGATAGTCCAAACGGAGCAGGAAACCTTACTCCAGAAATAGAGGCAGAGGGAGATGAGCATGAATTATTTTATACAGTTCCTTCTGGCCTGAATTTAACAGTGTCTAAGACAGACCTAGATAAGAATAACCGTCCGATAGGGTTAGAAGCAACCTTCGTTACTGGAGCAGCCAGCTCTGGAACAATGAAAGTAACGCTGAAGCACCAACCTGGCCTGAAAGGGAACACTAGTGATATTACGAAGGGAGAAACTGACGTTGAAGCTGATTTCCCGGTAGTTATTCAATAGGTAAATTTTATTTTTCTGAGAAATAGGCACTTATAAAAAGTGCCTATTTTTTTTGCTCTAGCCCCTAAGCAGATATTCTCTCCGGCACAATATTAGTGTATACTAATACAGATATACATCAACTTAATTTCCCAATCCAATGAAGCTCTTTTCTAAACTTATCGGTAGCCTGGCACTAATGTCTGCTTTTACTTTAACCTCCTGTGAAAAGCAAGAGATCAACCTAAGTGTTGTGCCTGTTAATGGCATGACTGTTACCCTTACACCACAAGCAGGCGGAGATTCGCAAAGCTTTACGATGAGCACTACTGTTATGGATAATGCAGGAAGAGAGCATGGAACATTTAAGCGTGAAGACATAATCCTACAGGCCAATACCACTTATGATGCTACTATTACCTTTTTCTCTGATAAAGGTGGTGTGCGTCAGGAACAGAATGAAGCAATTAAGAGGGAAGAGGCTTATTATACCGTTAAATATTTCGCGAACAGTAATAGTACCTCAACAATAGAGGTAGATGTTTCTGTCATAGATAAAAAGGCAGATGGTACACCGCTAGGTTTTAAAACCAAATTTAAAACTGATGCCGCGGGCATGGATGCGATTAATGTGGAGTTGTTTGTTGCAAAAAGTAAGGGCAACTCCTCCATGAACGGAACGGTATTTAACGCTACCTACTGGATTGATGTCCAGAATTAAGGTTGATAGTAATTAGGTAAAGCAAGAAGGGAGGATCATTATGGTATGATCCTCCCTTCTTGCTTTACTTTTTGCTCTTCCCTGTCAAATAATCGACTGCCTGCTGTATCCGCCGGGAACGGGTCTCAGGTCTTTTCGCCTCAAGTACTGCCACCACATACTCTTTTCGATGTGTAAAGGCTAGCTTATTAAACTCCTCCACCAGATTTGCTTGCTTCAATGCTTTTGTCATGTCCTCCGGTAGTATAACCGTTTTTGTTTTACGATCTATACCTGGAATGTCTATTCCAAACATGGAGGCTTCTTTCCTTTCAGATGTTTGCTTAAACCTTAAAGATGACCAGGCCTCATCAATGGCTATTTGCCTTACCCCCGCAAAACCTAATTCTGCTACAGGTTTCCACCCTTCATCGCGGGTAAGGTCTGACTTTATACCTGATGATTTCTTTGGGTATGCAATCCAGAGCATAGCGCCTGGTTTCAGCAAAGCAATTGCCTCCGGTGCGAAATGCACCAACTCTTCTTTGCTTCGAACAAACAGCTGCACCGCGTCATAAGCACCCATGGAGGGTGCCTCATCAGCAACGGTTACGTTGTGCCCTTCAGCTACTAAGCTTTGGCCGAACCACTCAGGAGCATTTACCAAGAGCAGAGACTGACCGTTCTTCAGCTGTAATTTCTTACCAATTGCCGTCATAGCATTTACTTTCTTAAGCTTCGAAATCTTTTTACAGTCTAATCTACTAAAAATCATCATTTACCTAAGCCTAAACAAGTGCGCTTGCCGGATTATGCAACAAACACTATATTTAAGCAACAGACAACTGAATGCTTATGCCAGAAATATCCGAAAAGAAACAAAAGCACTATTTATTCAACACTTCTGTAATTGTTGCCGCACTTGGTTACTTCGTTGACATCTATGACCTCGTACTGTTCAGCATTGTTCGTATACCGAGCTTACAGGATTTAGGAGTTACCGGACAGAACGAGCTTTTAGAGCAAGGCGTGCTTCTTTTAAACATGCAGATGCTCGGCATGCTCGTTGGAGGAGTAGCCTGGGGCATACTTGGTGATAAGCGTGGCAGACTCTCTGTACTTTTCGGGTCCATTTTTCTGTATTCTGTAGCTAACATCATGAACGGCTTTGTCAGTAGCATACCCATGTATGCTTTCCTGAGACTAATAGCAGGTATTGGTTTGGCTGGTGAACTGGGAGCAGGAATTACCTTGGTTTCTGAAGTGCTGCCAAAGGAAAAGCGTGGCTACGGCACTATGGTGGTGGCAACCATAGGTATTTCAGGCGCTATACTGGCAGGAGTAGTGGGGGAATATTTCGGCTGGCGAACCTCATACTTCATTGGTGGCGGACTTGGTCTGCTGTTACTGTTCCTGCGGGTTGGGGTGTATGAGTCTGGAATGTTCAACAATCTCAAAAAGACTCAAAATGTTACACGTGGAAATTTTGTAAGCCTCTTTACGAATGGCAGGCGCTTCTGGAAATATCTGAAGTGTATCTTAATTGGTGTGCCCATCTGGTATGTAGTAGGTATACTAATAACCTTCTCCCCAGAATTTGGCATAGCCCTTGGCATGGAAGAGACGGTCTCTGCGGCTAAAGCTGTTTCTTTCTGTTACCTCGGTCTTGTTTTTGGAGACTTTGCCAGTGGCTTCTTAAGTCAAAGGTTTAAAAGCAGGCGTTATATCGTAGTGGCTTTTCTACTTTTAACAGCTGTTTTTGTAGGTGTTTACCTGCTGGGGCACGCTTTTGAGCTAAACACCTTTTATACTATCTGTGTTGCGCTTGGATTCGCCAGCGGATACTGGGCAGTATTTGTCACTATAGCTGCCGAGCAATTTGGTACCAATATACGCGCGACTGTAACAACCACAGTCCCCAATTTTGTACGAGGAGCTGTGGTGCCACTTACCATTTCATTCAGCTTTTTAAAAGATGGAATTGGGCTTGTTCCGGGAGCCTTGATACTAGGGGGCATCAGCCTTGTGCTGGCACTCATTTCCATACTTTCTCTGGAAGAAACTTACGCAAAAGACTTGGACTACATGGAGCCAGTTTAGCCAAGCTATGGCAAGACAAACAAGCCAGAAAGCCTCCCTCAGTCTAACACCATAAACAACTGATAACAAACATCTTGTTAGATGACATCTATCACCAAAGGCCGGGGCCTTAATACAACATAAATATTGCACAGCAAGTATATATAATATAGAGTTTAACTATAAATATTACTTGCCTATGAACAAAACATCTACACTTAAATTTTCCGATTATACTTTATTAGTTCTTTTCTCCTTTGCGCTCATCTTTAGCTCCTGCTCTACGCATATCGAACAGGAAGTGAAAACAGCGGAGGCAGAAACTGAAATCATGGCATCTAAAGAAGTAACTGCTGTAACTGTGGCAGCCATAGAAAGGCCATCTGATGAGGTATATTTCGACCTGATTGCCAACACCTCTAACTGTCTTGGAGAAGATCTCTGGTTAGGAGGAAAATTGGAAAGCTCAGACAAAGTACATCTGAGTAAATCAGGAGCGATCTCCAAGACAAAAGTTTACGAGGTAACAGAGCTAACTGCTACCGGACTAAACACGAATAACAACTACCTGATAAACAACTCCGGTACTCTTCAGGCCAAATATGATGAGAAAGGCGTTGTTTTCTTACAGCTTAACGAAGGGGAAATAAAGCTGAAGCCTTACCACAGCGCCGCACCAATTGTGGTTGCCTATCAGCCTGAGGATGGATACTTCGATGGCACACTTGGCCGCTGGAGTTGTAAGTAAACGATAAAGCAGAGCGGGCTGTATCACCCTTACAGCCCGCTCTGCTTTATTCTAATCTATTACTTCCTCTTCTATCTCTTCCTCCTCCGTACTTTCATCTTCAAAGCCAAGCGCCTGCATTCTCTCATTACCAGCATCCAGGGCTTTCTTTAGCTCAGGATTCTGCTCTAAACGCTTACCTACTTCCGGATCAAACATTATTTCGAAAATAGTTTTCAAATAGGCCTTTTCTCCTGCTCGCTTCTCCAGCTCTTCCTTATCCTTTTCTGTCAATCCCTTTACCCATCGCTCCAATTCCGGCTTTATCTTTTCGATTTCTGTTATAAACTCATTCGTTGTTTTATTAATTATCACAATGGCTTTCTTGTCGTCCTTTTCGGCAAAGGCTGTCTTCAGCCCTACAGCATACTTCTCCATAATCCTGTCGTACTTCTCTTCAGTAGGATGTTTGCTTATGTTTGAAACAGCTGCGGTTACCTGAGCAGGACCTGCAACAGCAGTGTATTGCAATATACCTAAGCCCATACCTGCACTCAGGAAGAAAACTAATGTTATTTTTTTCATAGTGTAAATTAGATTAATTATATGCAATTATACGAATTATAAACAAAATTAGCCCTGTATCAGGCACTGTTAAATTTTTATAGTGGTCTGTATCCCTATTTTACACGTAATTCCTTCAAAGCGAAGTCTATTTATTAAATTTGGGAATGATATTATATAATGTAACTGTAAGTATTGACACCAATGTAGCCGAGGAGTGGCTGCAGTGGATGAAAGAAGTTCACATACCAGAGGTAATGGCAACCGGCTATTTTTTAGGTAATCAGATTTGCCGGGTAATGGGAGAAGAGGATACAGGAGGCATGACCTATGCAGTACAATACACCTGCAGAAGTGTAGAGGATTTACAGGAGTACCAGCGGGAGCACTCTCCCGAACTACAGCAGAAAGTAAACGAACGATATGCGGGCAAATACGCATCATTCAGAACTATGCTGGAAGTTGTAGGAATAAATGTAGAACGCACTGATGAAAAGTAATGATTAAAAACGAAGGAGCCGTTGACACATAGTTTATTAAACTGCGTCAACGGCTCCTTCATCTTAGCCTTCTTTAGTATAATCAGGCAATATAGTTTTGTATCTGCTGCTCTGTCATTGTACAGTTAATCCACTCTGCGTCAAGTTCAGCGCCAATCTTTTTATAGAACGCAATCGCCGGCTCATTCCACTCCAGAACCTGCCATCTAAACCGTTTTGCACCTGTTTCTTTAGCTTCCTGTGCTACAGCGTTAAACAGCTTTCTGCCAATACCGCTACGCCGTAACTGCTCCGTCACTACAAGATCCTCCAGATAGGTAGTTTTGCCCTTCCAGGTAGAGTAGGCGGTATAGTAAAGAGCCATACCAACAATCGCACTGTCAGACTCAGCTACAAAAAATTTATAAATCTGGTTCTCACCGAATCCATCCCGCTGCAGCTCTTCTAATGTAATGGTAACTTCCTGCGGCGCACGCTCATACTCTGCCAGCTCCTGGATTAATCCCAGTACCTGAGGCAGGTCATCAATGATTCCTTTTCTTATTTGTATCATTTAAATTTTATCTCTGATTCTTATAAATTATCATACCCCTGGCTCTTCCAAACCGTTTTGGCCTGAACCAGCTCTTTACCGGCTTTCTCGCTGCTAAGTTTGTGCAGATTTACGCCTGCACCATCCCCGGGCCCTGCCTCTGAAAGAACAGTATCACCCAGTAAGCATTCAGCCCTGAAAATAATGTCTACTTCCTGCAAGTCCTGCTCTAAAATCTCTGTCGGCAAGGTGTCCAGCACCCACTGTAGATAGCGTGTATTCGTCACGTGCCTGTTCAGGTCAATGTCGTGCCAGCGTACTACCATCTTCTGTGAAAAAGCTGTCTCCTGTAGTTGCGGAAGCTTTCCCTTTGCAAAGGGCAGAGGCTCCTTTCCCTGTACTATTTCTACTGCCAAAATAAAATCCGGCACCGATACCAACTGGCGTTTTACTACATCCATCACCAGCCACACACTAGTTGCCTGCCCCAACAGCTCTCCTCCAGAACCATAAATCCTGAAGTCCCGGTGCAGAAAAACGCGCTCTCTGCCCGAGGCCCATGTCTCTACCTTTATACTTTCGCCATGTCGCGGATAATCAAACATTTCTATTCGTATCCGCTGCAGTACCCACGTTAAGCCTCGCTCCAGCAGTTCATACATGGAAATTCCTAAGTCAAAGGTATTTTCCCAGGCCGCCTCCTGCATGTACCCAACTAAAGCCGGTAAAGTCGATCGTCCTTTATGATCTATCTCACTGGAACGTATTTTAAATTCCGTTATCCCTCCTGTTGATTTCATAGCTGCTGGCTTTTGCTGCTCGCTAAGTTAAAAGAAAACAAAACAAAAGGCACACCTTGTACAAGGTGTGCCTTTTGTTTTGTTTGTAGTGCTACGGAAACTATATCATAGAACCAACACTGTATCCTATCATCATAAATACCAGCCCCAGAGCGTAAAGCCCAAAAAAGACAATTGTTAATATGCCCATGAACCTTAACAGTGACCTTAGGTTTTTAAACGACTCAGCAATTATATTTTCACTTTGAAGGCGCAGCGCATCCTGCATTTTAGCTGAAAAACGGTACAGGTATAATACCGGAAAAAAGTAAAGCAGGGCAAGAAGCAGGTAGAACATGGCAAAGAAAACTCCTCCGGCAAGCCCTGCACCTCCTGCCATTTCATTCATCATTGGGCTGAAAAACGATCCTGCAAAGAAGGCGAAGAGCACTGTAAGCCCAATCACCACAAAGCCAACAATAGCCAAAAACTTACCCCATTTTGCTGCGCTACTTAAAAAGCTGACTGAGTCACTGTTAACAAGTATTAATTGTGAATTGGGACTATTATCGTAAAAACTGGATTCCATAAGTTGTGGCTTTATAATATTCTCTAATATATAAAAATATTAATTTAAACCAGTTGCAATACTGCTAAAAACAGCCGCACTACCTCAAGCAGGCAGTGCGGCTAAAGTATAATGGCAGATTATACTTGTTTATTGTTGTGCCTGGTATGGGTTCACACCCATGTTTTTATAGATGAAGGCATACGTATCAGCATACTCCTGTATAAGCAAGGAGGTAGGCTTACCGGCGCCATGCCCTGCACGAACATCTACTCTTATCAGGTATGGATTGCCAGGGGCTCCTTTTTCCTGTAGTTCAGAGATGAATTTAAAAGAGTGTGCCGGAACTACCCGGTCATCATGATCTGCTGTTTTTACCAGTGTTGCCGGATATTTCACGCCTTCTTTAATATTGTGCAGCGGCGAGAAAGTATATAGGTTCTTGAATTGTGCTGGTTCGTCTGAAGAACCATATTCTGGCACCCAGGCCCAACCAATAGTGAACTTGTGGAAACGCAGCATGTCCATAACCCCTACAGCAGGAATAGCCACTTTTGCCAGATCAGGGCGCTGTGTCATGAAGGCACCTACCAACAGGCCCCCATTAGAACCACCTGCTACTGCCAGCTTCTCTGAAGATGTATACTTCTGATCGATCAGGTACTCAGCAGCAGCAATAAAGTCGTCAAACACGTTCTGTTTGTTCGGCGTCATACCGGCTTTGTGCCATTCTTCGCCGTACTCACCACCTCCGCGCAAGTTAGGCATTGCATACACACCACCATTCTCCAGCCATAGCATATTGGCAATGCTGAAGCTTGGTGTCAGGGATATATTAAAACCTCCATAAGCATAAAGGTAAGTAGGGTTATTACCATCAAGCTTCAGCCCTTTCTTATGCACAATGAACATCGGAACTTTAGTGCCGTCCTTGGAGGTATAGAACACCTGCTTCGTTTCAAAGGCATCAGTATTCACATTCACTTCTGTTTTGCGGAACTGCGTTACCTTGTTGTTCGGGATGTCATAGCGGTAAATAGTAGGTGGATAGGTGAACGATGTAAAGGTAAAGAACACCTCATTATCATTTTTATCGCCGCTAAAGCCGCTTACCGTACCCAGCGTTGGCAGCTGCACTTCGTTCAACTGCTTCCCGTTCTGGTCGTACACTACTACCTGGCTGGTAGCGTCTTTCATGTAAGTAACAATAATTCTGTTTCCCACTGAGGAAACACCTTGAATCACTTTGTCAGACTCAGGCACCACTACCTTCCAGTTCTGCTCCTGTGGCTTCTTTGGGTCGATCATCACCAGGCGGTAACGCGGCGCATTCTTATTTGTCATCACCAGCAGTTTATCACCGAAGTTATCCACTACATTGTACTCGCTCTCGAAGTTGTCAATAATTGGCTTGATTGTCGACTTCTGATCTTTGAGATCTTTATAATACAGTGCATTAGCACCACTGGCACCCTCCGAAGCATTCAGGACCAGAAAGCGTTCATCGTCAGTTGTCTGTCCATAGAAATTACGAAGCGCATGCGCTTTATCTTCATACACCAGTTGGTCCTGGCTCTGCGGAGTGCCTACTTTGTGGTAGTATACTTTATGATACTCGTTCTTATTTGCCAGCTTGTTACCTTCGGTTGGTGCCTCATAACGGCTATAAAAGAAACCATCTTTATACCAGCTCGGGCCGGAGAACTTTACCCACTCAACCTGGTCATCCAGCTTCTTACCGGTTGCAGTCTCCATAACGTGGTAAGTGTTCCAGTCTGAGCCGCCGCTTGATGTACCATAGGCCACATACTTCCCATCTTCGGAGAACTGTAGGGCAGTAAGTGCCACTGTACCGTCTTCGCTTAGCTTGTTCGGGTCAAAGAATACTTTTGGCTCTGCATTAAGTGATTCCTGCACGTACAGCACACTCTGGTTCTGCAAACCATCGTTTTTGAAGAAATAGTACTTTCCACCTTCCTTGAACGGAGCGCCATACTTCGGGTAGTTCCAGATCTCAGTCAGGCGACTCTTGATCTTGTCCCTGAAGTCAATGTCGCTAAGGTATTCCTGTGTTACCTCATTCTGTTCCTCTATCCACTCATCTACCTCTTCCGTATGTGTTTCGAGCCAACGATAGGGGTCTGCTACTTTCGTTCCGAAGTAATCATCTACCTGATCCATTTTCTTTGTTTCAGGGTAATCTAAATCCAAGTCTTTTTCAGCCTCTACAGCGGCTGTAGTTGTTTCTGTAGTCATGCCTGTGGCAGTTGTATCGTTTTGTGATGATTTGCAAGCCGATACAGCTGTTAAGCCGCCGGCAAGCAGTAAAACTGTTGTTTTTTTCATGATGGCTTAGCCTTATAAACGTTTAAGTGTATTGATAAAGCAATTAACCAAGTTACGTAAAAATAGGAAGAGTTGCACATCCTTAAGTCTGGCAGACATCACTAATTATCCCAGTATAGGTTAATACTCAGCTAATTTCGTGCTAAAAATTCTTATTCCAGAACAAGCTTACGCTAAAGTTTATTATAGTACTTTTGCCCGCTTTTGTATCGAACCACAGGGGGGCGATATAAGTATAAAAGGTCTTAGCAACACTGGCTTATGATAGAAGAACTGGAAGACGAAAGATTGCTGCAGAAATATGAGCAGATAGCTGACAGGCTGTCTGAAAAAGGATATGCTATTGTAGATAATTTCCTTGAGCCACACGAGGTAAAGAACCTCCTGGAGGTACTAACGCACCACCAGGAACAGGGTACATTTAAAAAAGCAGGCATAGGCTCAGCAGATCAGTTTACAGTGGACAAACAGGTTCGTGGTGATTATATCCGCTGGATTGAGCCTTCGCAGGCATTACCGCCTACACAGGTGTTCCTGGATCGTATGAATGAGGTAATGCGCTACATTAACCGCACCTGCTTTCTTGGGCTGAAGGATTATGAATTCCATTTTACAGTATACCCCCCAGGTACCGTTTACCAACGCCACATTGATCAGTTTCAAGCAAATGATCACCGGCGCCTGTCTTTCATCTGCTACCTGAATGAGGATTGGCTGCCGGAGCATGGTGGAAACCTGCGCTTATACTTGCCGAAGCAGGACGGCTCTGAGGAAGAGGTAGACATTTTACCTATAGCAGGCCGTTTAGCATGTTTTCGGGCTGACCTGATTCCGCATGAAGTCTTAGCGGCCACCCGTCACCGCTACAGCCTTACGGGCTGGATGCTGGACCAGCTGAAAGAGCTTACGTTTTTATAGAGGAGAGCTTTACTGACCAAAATTGATCTCCGTGCTATCGCCGATGTTCAGGCTGTGGCTAAAGCCTTTGAAGGAGGCGTCGCTGCCGATAATAGAATCTTCCATAACTGCATACCGTAGTTCTGAGAAAGAACCAATAATAGAGTTGCTAAGGATGCAACTAGTAAGGGTCGTGTTATCGCCGATCGCTACGTTAGGGCCAATGATAGAGTTTGTGATCGTGCAATCCTGACCAATGCTCACGGGAGGAATAATGATGCAGCCAGGGCACATCTTGCTGTAGTCCCGGTCACGAAACTTTGGGCGGGCAAGCAATGTAGCGTTAGCCTGCAAAAGTGTATCTTTCCGGCCGCAGTCAAACCAGTGGTCAACGTTCCATGGCACCATTTTCTCGCCGCTCTTGATCATGTGCATCAAGGCATCTGTCAGATGATATTCGCCCTGAGTTCTCTGGTCTTCAACAATAATATGTTCCAGAGAAGCAATAAGCTTTTTAGGGTTGAGTATCTTGTATAAACCTACAAGAGCAAAGTTAGACTTTGGTATCTTCGGTTTTTCAACCACCTTAACAACATATTCATCATTGCCTACTTCGGTTACACCAAAGAGAGACGGCTTTGCAACTTTCTTAACACCAAGTACAGAAGTGGGAGCTGCTATTACAGCTTTAAGGTCCACATCTACAATGGCATCGCCGAGCATGATCAGCACACTATCATCGTGCTCATAAGTGTGGCGGGCAATCCAAAGGGCATGGCCAAGACCTTCCCGGGGCTCCTGCACCACGAATTCAGCATTTATGGCCGGATATTTCTGCCGAACATAACGCTCTACTTTCTCCCCCAGGTAGCCGATAATGAAGACAAAGTCATCTATGCCCGCTTCCAGAAGCTTTTCAATGATATGCCCTAGTATAGTGTTGTCTGCTACGGGCACCAACGATTTAGGCTGCGTGTGCGTGTGCGGCCTAAGCTTTGAACCAACTCCTGCAACAGGTATAATTGCTTTCATACACTATACTTTTCCCGCAATATATTGATTTTCTTCCATATAATAAAAAGCTAACCCGGGGGTTATTGAGCTAAACAAGCGACTACACCTAATGTTATAACGCAATAAACATAGGGAACTGTTAATTTTTCCATATTTACCCACCTTTCCTAACATGAGTTTACTAAATTCGTACTCATAGGGCCTGCGGGCAATTCAAAACGTACAAAACAACTATACTTTTAACCATGAAAAAACTTTTTTTTTACCTTATTGGCTTTGTTATACTTGCGTCTCAATCCTCTTGCGGCTACAACACAATGGTAGCGAAGGACGAAACTGTGGAGGCAGCATGGGCCAATGTGCAGAACGCATACCAACGCAGAGCCGACCTGGTACCCAACCTTGTTAATACTGTGAAAGGTGCTGCCAATTTCGAAAGAGAAACTCTTACAGATGTAATAGAGGCGCGCGCTAAAGCAACTAGTGTTAATATTAGCCCTGATAATCTTTCTCCTGAAAACATACAACGCTTTCAGCAGGCACAGGGAGAACTTAGCAGTGCCTTAAGCAGGCTGTTGGTTTCAGTAGAGCGATATCCGGAACTAAAAGCCAACCAAAACTTTCTGGAGTTACAGGCGCAGCTGGAGGGAACAGAAAACCGGATATCTGTTGAACGCAGAAAATTTAACGAGACGGTGCAGGACTATAACTCTTATATCCGATCATTCCCGCACAATATGGTGGCTGGCATGTTTGACTTTGATAAGAAGGGTTACTTTGAGGCCGATGCCGGTGCTCAGACGGCTCCGACTGTAGAGTTTTAATTTACCTTGCCAACTGTTGGTTACGCTACACAGGTACAATAAGTAATTACTAACAACCACACTTATGCCTAGAGACACGATAACTCCTGCTGATGAGGAAAAAATAAAGGCCGCTATCAAAGAGGCTGAAATGAACACATCAGGCGAGATACGGGTACATGTTGAAAGCAACTGTGAGGGCGATGTTTTAGACCGCGCCACAGAAGTTTTTGCAGACCTGCATATGCACAAAACGGAGCAGCGTAATGGTGTTCTATTTTATGTAGCCCTGGAAGATCATGAATTTGCCGTGCTTGGTGATGCTGGAATAAACGCCACTGTACCTGATCATTTCTGGGAAGACATTACAGCAGAGGTAATCAGACACTTTAAGCAAAAGCAGTACGCAGAAGGCCTGTCTAAAGGAATTCTGATGGCCGGGGAGCAGCTGAAAGCTCACTTCCCTTACGACCGCCACGGAGATATAAATGAACTGAACGATGATGTGTCGTTCGGAGAATAACTATACATGAAGCATTCAATTCTATTTACCTCCTTTTTATTTTTTTGCTTTTTAGCATTTGGTCAGAACAGCGATTTCCCACCAAGGCCCAACCCGCCACGCCTCGTTAACGACATGGCGGACATGCTTACAGCCGAGGAAGAAAGTGCGCTTGAGGAGAAGCTGAAAAATTACAACGACACAACTTCTACTCAGATAGCTATTGTTACATTAAACTCTATTGGTGGTTATGATCCTAACCAATATGCTGCTGAACTTGGTGAAAGGTGGGGTGTTGGCACCGGGAAGAATGATAACGGCCTGATTATACTTGTAGCAAAAGAGCAAAAGAAAGTTTCTATCCAAACCGGTTATGGCATGGAGGCTTATGTGCCCGATGCCCTGGCAAAGCGTATTACGGAGCGCACCTTGAAGCCGGCCTTTTCACAAGGCCAGTTTTACCAGGGGCTTGACCGGGCCACCAACCTTATTATCGACCTAGCAAGCGGCGCTTACCAGGCAGACCCTAATGCGATGGGAGACGGAGAGGAAGAAGGAGGCCCTTCTATATTATTCATAATCATCATTGTGATCCTGGTTGTTTTTATACTTTCCAGAATGGGAGGGGGCGGAGGAAGAGGTGGCCGCAGAGGCTACTCCCGCACTTTTGGTGGTCCGGTGATAGTACCAGGTGGCTTTGGCACATTCCGTTCTGGCGGAGGCATGTTTGGAGGCGGCGGCGGAGGAGGTGGCTTCGGCGGCTTTGGAGGCGGTTCTTTCGGAGGAGGAGGCGCCAGTAGCAGCTGGTAAATAAGTAGACGTTGTAAATAGAAAGTGCGGCAGGAACCGATTCAACGATTCCTGCCGCACTTTTTTGTTATCTCTCTTAAGGAGTATTGTATATCAACCTCCCATTATACTGATAATAACGGCCATGTACACAACGCTGATCACAGCCGCACCAGCCCCGAATCCTGCAGCAGCTTTACCTATTTTGCGTTTTCGGGCTTGTTTCAGGAATGTTTCACGGTACACAGGCTCTTTTAGAAGGTGTCTGTTTGGATTATAGTCTGAATTGATGTTTGGTGATACTGCTGAGATAACCGCACCTGTCACCAGACCTGCTGCCGGGTGCATAATGGTAGACCCCATAGTTGTCCAGAAAACGCCTCTCGCTTTATAATAGGCGTTGGCGTCTAACTTGGCCTGCAGTCGTAATTCTGCTTGTTCAACAACAGTTGTCTTCTCGTCAACATAAGTCTGCTCTGCCAATTTCTCAGGATTTTCGGGCACGGTTAACCTCAAGTGTGCAACATCCTGCCTCGACATCGCCAGAAGAGGTCCGTTTTGATCACTAAAGTACCGGTAGTGTACAGAATCAGCGCTTAAGTTGACTATTCTGCCTACAACCTGCTCTCCATTCCTTTTAACAATAACATCCTGCGCCCATGAGCCTGTCACAATCAGGCACAAAACAACTAATAGTAAATTTCTTACATACAAAGCCATATTTCACTTTTACATTTTATAACTCACAGAGGAACTTTCTATATATTTCATCTTCGAAATATTTAAACGTAAATAGAAAATATATGGATATATAAATTTAATATTGTTTAAATACTATATATGAGTTAAAACAAATAATGGTGCTTTTTATGAGTTTTGTAATCATTTTAAGTTGGAAAGCGTTGTAGTATTTTATCTTTTACCAAGAAAACGATTAGTCAAGGGAAGGGTTATACATGAAGTTGTTTGGAGACAGCATTAAAGCAAAGGTTATAGTCGGGTTTGGCCTTGCTTTAAGCATAGTGGTATTCGCTATATATCTTACCTATGCCAGCTTTACAAAGCTGCTACACTCAGTAGATGTGCTTTCAGAGCCAAACAGGAAGCTCAGCAGTTTACAGCACACGTTAGCTACGATATCTGCTGCAGAAAGCTCTATTCGTGCTTATACACTTACTACTAAGGAAGAGCATTTTAATGCATACCTAAACCAATTGACTTCCATAGAAGAGCAGCTGGATACACTGGAGGCTTTAATGGATGATAATCCCCACGAACTTGCTCAGGTGGACTCCGTTTCCAGCTTACTGCAGGAAAAGCAAGAAAGCCTGCAAAACTTTATCGCATTAAAGAAGGAGCAGCAAAATCTTAATCTATCTGCAAAAGCTATGCGCCAAATTGCTTCCTCAGCAGAAGAAAAGCCTCTTTCCACCACCATAAAACAAAATACCACCACTACTATCTCAGACAAACTTTCTTTAAAAGAGGAGGAAGATAGACCGAAAGATGAAGAGCCGGAAGAAAAGAAAAGTTTTCTGGGTAAACTTTTCTCTCGCAAAGAAAAAAACAAACAGGAGCCACAAACGCCTCCTGCTGTTATAATACCAGAAATAAATGTGACGCGCGAAGTAAAAGTAGATACCAGTGTAGCAACTTCTCCTGTGGCTCCGCTAGCTAAAGTGCGGCGGATCTTACACAATGTACAGCGCGAAGCAGAACAAAAAGCAGAAGAGTTACAGGTAAAGGAGCTGGCACTATTACAGCAGGATAAGCAGATAATGGACCAGATCCGAAACATGATGTACGACCTGGAGCGTCACGAACTTGAGCAGTCAGTAGAGAATTCTGCTAAAGCACGTGTAGTGGCAAGAGATACTTCTATGGTACTGTTGCTGATCGGAGTAGCCGGCCTGGGCGGCGGGTTAGCTTTTATTGTCCTCATCCTGCGCGACATCTCCCGCAGCAACAGGTATAGGCACAGCCTTATAAAGGCACAGAAGGAAGCAGTACAGCTCGCAAGGGCAAAAGAAGCTTTCGTGGCTAACATGAGCCATGAGATGCGAACACCTTTGAACGTTATACTTGGTTTCACACAGCAATTACATCACGCTCCCTTAGAGGCACAGCAACAGGAGCATGTACAGGCTATCAATGGCGCTGGACAGCACCTGCTTCATATCGTTAACGATGTGCTGGATCTTTCTAAAATGGAAGCGGGCAAGCTAAACATCAACTCCACTACTTTTAGCATGCAGCAACTGCTGACAGAGGTAAAGCAGGCATTTTTGCTTAAAGCATCAAGCAAGAATGTTGATTTCCTCTGCCGTATGGAAGACAGTATGCCAGATACTTTAGTAGGAGATGCACTTCGTATCAGGCAGGTGCTGTTTAACCTGGTGGATAACGCAATTAAGTTTACGCACCAGGGACAGGTAAGCATTAATGTTAAGCTCCAGAAACAGCGCCGTAACCGCATTGTAACATGTATCACGGTGTCTGATACGGGCATAGGTATTCCGGCTGGCAAGGTACAGCACGTATTTGGGGAATTCAACCAGGCTGACGATTCTATTCTTCGGAAGTATGGAGGCACAGGCCTTGGACTATCGATCAGTAAGAAACTGGTGGATATGCAGGGAGGCACACTCACTGTAAAGAGCGAGCAAGGCCAGGGCACTACTTTTACGTTGGTACTACCACTGCAAAAAGCGCAGGAAACAATAGGTATGATGGCAAAAGAAGTACCGGCGCAGGAGTCGTTTCAAGGGCTTCGTGCTTTGGTAATTGATGATGATGCCTATAGCCGCACCCTGGGAGAACTTATACTGAGCAGATGGGGCATGCTGGTACATTTAGCGAATGATGGCCAGGAAGCACTGGAACTGGCAAAAGAGAACAGGTATGATGTTATATTAACTGATTTACAGCTACCGGGAGTAAGCGGTAAAACAGTAGCACGGGCTATCAGAAAGTACGATAAAGAAGTGCCTATTCTTGCTGTGTCAGCGAATATTCTTAGTAATGACCCTGACTTCTTTAAAGGTTCGTCAATTAACGGGCATTTGTTAAAGCCTTATACTGAAATGGAGCTGCACCAGAAGCTACAGGAGGTGTTACCACTTTCTATGCTCCCTTCTACAACACCTACAGAAGAGCTTGAAGTTGACCCCAATCAGAACATGCAGCCAAAGCCACAAAGCGAGCTCTACAGCCTGCATGAGATGCGCCTCTTTACAGGCGACGATAACCTTACATTAGCTGCAGTTCTGGAGGTGTTGCTGAATGACCAGAATGATAATCTTGATCAGCTACAGGTTGCCGCAAAAGAGGAGAACTGGATAAAAGTGGCAAACGTTGCCCATAAAATGCTTACTGCCTTCAAACACCTGCAGTCGGCTACTGTTACTCCAGGGCTAGAGAGGCTGGAACAGGTTTTGCATTCTCCGGAAGCAACAGTTGATAAATCAAAATTGTCCGAAGTTGTAGCCGATACAACCATAAAGGTAAAAGCCGTACTTCTGGCGCTACAGTGCGAACTAGTGCAGATAAAAGAAACTGTACAGGAAACTGCTTAAGTCACCTATGCCTCTATGTTATATAGCTTGAGCTTGTTGTAAAGGGTTTTGCGGTCGATGTTCAGCAAACGAGCTGCTTTAGCTTTGTTGTATTTCACTTTCTCCAGCATCTTTAGGATAAGCTCACGCTCATTACGCTCGTTAATACTCTTCAGGTTAGTACCCTCAGCAGTATCGGCCCCTGTTGACTCAACCTGTTCCGGGCTCGCAGTTTTGGGATTGTAATTAACTACTTCTGAAGGGAGTGCTTCTGGTGCCACATGTGTGTTCCTTGTCAGGAGCACAGCACGTTTTACTACATTCTTTAACTCACGTAGATTACCGGGCCAACTATACTTCAAAAGCGCATATTCTGTAGCAGCGTCAAATCCCGCTACATTTTTCTCCAGTTCCTCATTTGCCTGTTGCAAAAAATGCCTGGCAAAAAGCACAATGTCTCCATCACGTTCCCGCAAAGGAGAGATATTAATCTTAAACTCATTTAGGCGGTGGTAAAGATCTTCTCGGAACAAACCGTTACTTACGGCCTGCGCCAGATCCTCATTTGTTGCAGCAATAACACGTACGTCCACATCCAGGTCAACGGTACTGCCAATCTTCTTCACCTTGCGCTCCTGCAGTGCCCGCAGAAGTTTTACCTGCACTTCATAGGGCAGGTTCCCGATCTCATCCAGGAACAATGTACCCCCTTCTGCCGCCTCGAACTGCCCTTGTTTGTCCTTATCGGCACCAGTAAACGCTCCTTTCACATAGCCAAACAGCTCGCTCCCAGCCAATTCTTTCGAGAGGGCACCGCAATCTATGGCTACAAAGGTTTTGTCATGGCGTTTGCTGTTTTGGTGTATGGTACGGGCTACATACTCTTTACCGGTACCACTCTCCCCCTCAATGATTACAGAAAGGTTTGTAGGTGCCACCAATGATATAAACTCTTCTATCTGGGCTGCCTGCTCACTCTGTCCATGTACAAATTCTGCACTTGTTACCGCAGGTTCTTTTTGGTTTTCACTTATCCTCTTCTGAAGCGCATTCTGCACCAGAAGCAGTGTTTCGTCAGGGTTGATAGGTTTGGTAACATACTCAAAAGCTCCCATCTTTATTGCCTTCACAGCTGTTCTGATATCAGCATAATGTGTCATCAGAATTACAGGCATATCTTCTGAGAGAATCTTTATTTGCATCATTAACTCCAGGCCATCCTTGTCGGGCAGCCTAAAGTCCGTAAGAATTAAATCAAAGGAGTTATTTTTAACTTTTTGCAGCCCTTCATGGGCTGTGTAGGCTACTTCAACTTCGTACTGGTGCCGCTGCAAGAATGCTTTCAGCATCAGGCAAAAAGCTGGATCATCATCTATCAGGAGGATTCTTGGCATAGTACTTTCACTTTTCCACAGCCCGTACTCTGGCTGCAAGGGCTACTTTGTAACGACTAAGAGCGCAGATTTGTTCGTTCTTCTTTCACACGAATTTTACTTACTTCAAGGAGCATAAAAAAAAAGAAAAGCTCCCGCGCCAACAGAAGCTTTTCCTTAATAACTTATATAAGAATGGCATTAGCCTTCAATCAGCTCTACCAGACAAATCTTTGATCATTCCTGACTGTCAGATTTTCTTCGGTAGAGGCTGCACTAAATTTACTTAGCAGCTGCTCACCTGATACCTGTTTTGCTAATTGCTCCTGCTCTCCAGGCGGAGCATTTTGCCTGGCCACATTTTGCTCCTGAACATCCGCCACAAAAGTGAGGCCGTAAAGAGCAAAAGCTGCAGCTAACACATCCTTTTTTCTCATGAACTATTTTATTAATGCTTTAAAAAATATCTATTTTATTTTCCTTCTTTGCCAGCAATCACTTTACCCTCTTCATCAAATCGGGCAATAGCTTTTTTCTGCTCGGCGTTAGTGAAATGTATTTCATAAGTAGCTTTAGCATCTGTAACCTGTGCGTCTGGAGCTACTTTATACACTTCACTAACTTGCCAATCTTTCAGAGCATCATTTTTAAGCATCTCCTTTACAGGCTCCGGCAATGCCTCAGCTGTAATTTGCTGCTTTTTGTCATTTTGCTGTGTCTGCTCTATAGTTTGTGGCTGCTGAGTAGAGTTTAATTTATCGGATTGAGCTTTGGCTTCTGTTGAAAATGCACCAATGGTGCCTAGTGCAATGGCAAATACAATTGTCTTTTTCATGTTTTATTTTTTGTACTAATGCGTGCTTAAAGTGAGATGTTTTAACCATTAAGGTCATCCACCTATATGACATAACCATGCCAGAGATCACAACACAATCACAAAATATTGAAAACTAGACTTTTATATATTTTATTATTATTTACTCCATATAGTGCAGCTGAAAGAAGTGTAGAATATTTCCACACTTTGTGGAATTGCGCTACAAAGTGGGCACTCTCAGCAAACACTTATCTCTTGATCAAAGGCTCCTCTTTTACAACCAAAATCCCATAAGCGACTTCATCTCTTTAAAAAGGTTGCTCAAAATTAGTTACCTTTAACACATGAGTGAACCACGCAAAAAACTATTCCTGCTAGATGCACTGGCACTGATTTACAGGGCGCACTTTGCCTTCAGCAAAAATCCGCGCATCAACTCTAAAGGCATGAACACTGGCGCTGCGCTAGGCTTTACCAACACCCTTGTGGAGGTATTACAAAAGGAAAAACCTACTCATATTGGTGTTGCCTTTGATTCCGCCGCAAAGACATTCCGGCACGATAGCTTTGCCGATTATAAAGCAAACCGGCAGGCACAGCCTGAGGATATATCGATCGCCATACCTTACTGCAAGAAAATTGTGGAGGCCTTTAATATTCCAGTACTAATCATGGATGGTTATGAGGCTGATGATATAATTGGAACGTTGGCCTGTAAAGCGGACAAGGCAGGGTTCGATGTTTATATGATGACACCCGATAAGGACTACTGCCAGCTGGTGAACGAACACATTTTCCTGTACAAGCCTGCTTTTATGGGTAATGCCATCGAAGTGTGGGATGAGCAGAAAGTATTAGAGAAGTGGGAGATCGAGCGTGTAGAGCAGGTAATAGATATACTGGGCCTACAGGGCGACGCTGTGGACAATATACCTGGCATACCTGGCATTGGTGAGAAAACAGCTAAATCGCTGATCCAGCGCTTTGGCACTGTAGAGAATCTTATAGCCAACACAGACCAGCTAAAGGGAAAGCAGAAGGAGAACGTGGAAAAATTTGCCGACCAGGGACTAATGTCTAAAGAGTTGGCAACGATTCACCGTGATGTACCTGTACAGTTTAGCGAAGATGCCCTGCACTATGACGGACCAAACGAAGAGCAAGTGACGGAGCTCTTTGCAGAATTGGAATTCCGGCAGCTGGCACAACGCGTATTTGGACAAACTTTAGCCTCTGCTACTACAGCCCCTGCTGCCAGGCCTGCCCGTAAAGGTAAAGCAGCGGCAGATAACCAGACTTCTTTGTTTGATACTGCAGCTGCTCCAACAGCCACCACAGAAGCTATTGAAGGAGAGGCAGCCCCAACTTTAATGCGCAGCTTTAAAACTACGCTACAACACTACCACCTGATCGATACGCCCGCTTTACGGGAAAGCCTCATAAAATACCTGCTGATGCAGGATGAAATATCTTTTGATACTGAAACAACAAGCATAGATCCTATCACGGCCGCTTTAGTTGGTATGTCGTTCTCCTACCGCCCGGGAGAAGCCTATTATGTGCCAGTACCTCACGATAACCTGGAAGAGGCGCAGCGGATAGTTGAGGAGTTTAAGGATGTACTTGAAAATGCTACCATTGCAAAGATCGGCCAGAACATCAAGTATGATATTCTGGTTTTGAAAAGCTATGGGGTAAAAGTAGAGGGACCTATTTTTGACACCATGCTGGCACATTACCTCCTGGAGCCGGAGATGCGCCACAACATGGATGTGCTGGCAGAAACATACCTCAACTACAGCCCCATCCCGATCACAGAATTGATTGGTCCTAAAGGTAAGAACCAGAAGACCATGGCCGACCTGGAGCCAGCAGAGGTGAAGGATTATGCCTGCGAAGATGCTGACATAACCTTACAGTTAAAGCAGTACTTTGAGCCACTGCTACAGGAACAGGGGCTCATGAAACTGTATCAGGGTGTAGAGACTCCACTGGTGCAGGTGCTTGCTGGTATTGAGAAGGAGGGAATAAGCATAGACTCTGATGCACTGGCAGATTTCTCCACACAACTTGAAAGCGAGATCATCAACATAGAAAAGCGTATTTTTGATATAGCTGGTGAGCAGTTCAACATAGGTTCACCGAAACAACTGGGGGAGATACTTTTCGATAAGCTACAGCTGCACGGGAAATCCAAGATTAAGAAAACGAAGACAGGACAATATGCTACAGGAGAGGAGATCCTTTCCAAAATGGCAAACGAACATGAGATTATCCGCCTGATCCTCGAACACCGGGAGCTGAGCAAGCTAAAATCCACTTATGTGGATGCGCTGCCTCAGCTGGTTTGTGAGCTGGACGGACGGGTGCACACCTCCTTTAACCAGGCGGTTACTGCAACAGGTAGGTTAAGCTCTACGAACCCAAACCTGCAGAACATCCCTATCCGTACGGAGCGTGGCCGCGAAATACGAAAAGCCTTTGTGCCTCGCAACAACAAACACCAGATCATCTCTGCTGATTATTCTCAGATAGAGCTCCGTATTATGGCTGATTTCAGCGGTGATCCTACCATGAAAGAAGCCTTTAGGAACGGCATAGACATTCATGCTTCTACTGCAAGCAAAGTGTTTCATGTCCCGCTTGATAAAGTAGACAGTGAAATGCGCCGTAAAGCCAAAATGGTAAACTTTGGTATCATCTACGGCATCTCTGCTTTCGGTCTTGCAGAACGTTTAGTTATACCTCGCCGTGAGGCTGCTGATATCATTGAAGCTTACTTCCTGGAGTTTCCTGCCATCAAGGAGTATATGGACACAGCAGTGGAAAAAGCACGGGAGTTGGAATACGCTGAAACCGTTTTAGGTCGCCGTAGATACCTGCGTGACATTAACTCCCGCAACCAGACAGTTCGCGCCTTTGCTGAACGAAACGCCATTAACGCTCCTATTCAAGGCACCGCTGCAGACATTATAAAAATAGCCATGATCAACATACATGACTACCTGCAGCAGGAGAAGCTGCAAACACGCATGATCCTACAGGTGCATGATGAATTGCTGTTTGATGCCCCCAAAGAGGAAATAGAGATCGTAACCCCAAAAATTGTGGAGCTCATGACCAATGCGCTACCCCTGAGCGTACCAATGGAGGTAGGCCTGGGCGTAGGCGATAATTGGCTGGAAGCACATTAAGGATTATATATGATGGTATAGGACATAAAAAAAGCACCTCTTGCGGAGGTGCTTTTTCAATTTGTGTAAGCTAAAGTTATGGTAGCAACACTGTTCTGTATTGTGTTTCATCAACTAAAGGCACGTTAGAGCCATACTTGCTGTTGATGGCTTTTATCATCTCATTTGCAGCTATCGCATTACCTCTAGGCGTTAGGTGAATACCGTCCAGAGAAAACAGGTTACCTGTAATGTAAGCAGGAGAATAAGAAACTCCGTTTCTTGAGAAGCCACCTTTGATGTTATTGAAGAACGTATGTGCATCCCAAAGGGCAAGATTCTTTGCTTCGGCCTGCGCTCTGATGATATTGTTAAAAGCAGTAGTTGCTGTTTTAATGTTTTGCTGCTCTGTTGCATCAAGCACTAAAGCACTTGGAAGCGGGTTTCCAGCAGAAAGACCAAACATTGCAGTTGTATCAACCTGATAGTTTGCTAACAAAGACGCTAATGTACCTCTTACAATAACAGGATCCTGACTTGGGCTAACCTGACGAGCTAATTCTCTCCAGTATCTACCTGTTGGCTGACCAACCAAAGGAGCATAAGTAGAGGCAGTCAGTGGAAAGAAAACACCGTTCTGTGCCGCATTTATCTGAGCTGTTCCAATCTGAATACGGGAGCTACCAGAACCTGTAAGGGCAACTAAACCGGGTATGTTATTAGCAGCAAGCAACTGCTTTACAGAGCCTCCTACTGTAGTAAAGAAAGGGATAGCAGTAATATCTGGAATCGTAACCAGAATACCTTCTTCTCCGTCAGCAGTTAACACATTCACTAAAGCAGAGAAATTCTCATCGAAAGTAGGTACCGGTGTAATTTTCTGGGCATCAGAATTTAATGCACCACCTGAAAACGCACCACCTGAAGTTGCATAAGCCAGTACATCGTTCTCAGCCATCCATAAGCTAAAGAAAGTATGGCTAACAGCCTGCGCCTTCTCCTGTACAAATTGCAGGTATGTCTGCATTGGGTTATCTGTCAGGCGCTCAAAGAAAGGGTTTCCTTGAACACTACCATATCCTGGCGTCTTAACATCAGCTACTCTAATGCCTGGAACAGCTAAGTTGTTAATAGTACCAGTGAACTTAGTGTAAAGCGGCATACCCTTGTCATTTACACCACGTACTGCAAGGTCTGTAGTTACTTTCGCAGTAATAGGAGTACCCTGAGGAGTGAAGCCGACTAAGCGGAGATAGCCAGAGCCATTTCTTTGAGCTTCAGAGAACAGAGGCTGAACAAATTCTCCACCATCAACCACTTCAAATTGTTGTGCCAGTATTGCGGGAGTAGAAGTCAACTGTCCTTCACGATACAATCCACCATCAGCATACCCAGCGCTCAGAGAGTTACCAACAGCAAGGTAAGAAGAAAAATCTGCCTGACCTGATACTGCTGCAGGTGCATCTACTTCAGGGTCGCAGCTTGTAAGCAACACACTAGCAAACAGGGCTAGTACGCTTGATTTATATAAGTACTTTTTCATGACTATTTTGAAAAATTAAAATTTATAAGTTACACCTAAACCAGGAATGTAAGCAACTGACTTAAAAGTTCCGGCAGTACTACCTGATAATTCTGCTGTGTCTGTTCTCTCCTTTTTGTTGATATAAAGGAAAGAGGCATCGATAACAAAATTAGAGATGGTATAACCAAGACCGACAGAAAGACCTCTGGAGTCAGCATCCGGAGTTTCTGGAGTCAGGTATCCATCCTGTACAGGAGTCTGGTCATAGTAAGCACCAGCACGCACAGCAAGTGCATCTGTTGCCATGTATTCTCCACCTATACGGTAAATCATAGCGTCTTCATAGTTTCTGTCGCTCTCAGATACAAGACCTTCAGGCGCTGGACGCCCTACTGCCTGGCTAAAGTCAAACCGAAGTTTTTCATAAGCACTCCAGCCAACGCGGCTCACATCTGCTGCCAATGTCAGGCGCTCGCTTGGTCTGTAGCCAATACCAAGTGATATGGTAGAAGGCATTGGTAATTCTGCCGAGAAGGTAGTACCATCCGGGAAGAGAGGCTTTGCTATATCAGGTATATTGCTAAAATTAACATCTCCATCTTCAACTTCAAGGTCCACTTTGGAACGGTAGCTCAGTCCTAATGAAAACTTCTCTGTTGGCTGGAAATAAATGCCAGCGTTAAATCCAAAAGCAGTGTTTGCACCACCATCTAGCTCTATACCACCCTCAGTGCCATCCTGATTCTGTAAAGGTAATACACGCTGCAGGTTTACGGCGCCTGTAGCTATTACCAAGCCCGCTCCCACTCCAATCTTATCAGTGATCTGGTAGCTAATGGTTGGCTGAAAGAAAACGGCTTTAAGGTCAATTTCATTCAGGTTATAGCGCCCCCGCCACTCATCTCCCCATCTTACGCCACTGCCAAACGGAGTATAAACACCAAGGCCTACTTTTAACTTTTCGTTTATGCCATAAACTGCATAAACCTGGAAAGGAGTACCAAAGTCATTATCAGCCTCAGCTGTAGAGGTTGTTGCCTCTAAAGCACGGAATGCTATTTTTGAGTTGATCGCACTGGCCCCCAAAGTCACTCCGTTCTCACGAAGGTAGCTCATAGCACCAGGGTTGAAGAAAATGCTGGAAGTACCAGTCTGAATACCTGTACCAGTGTGGCCCATACCTATTTGTCGCTGGCTCGCCAGGTTAACCTGGTAACCTCCGGCCATCGCTGTGCCTGATAAAAGTGCACCACCTAGTAAGGCTAAGATTTTACTTTTCATAAAAACGCAATTTTGAATTTAGGGTGATAATACGTCTAAACAAATATAGAAATTAATCATACTCGGCATACCTACTATCTTCCCTTTTTTCAAATATTTTTTAATATGAGTCGAAAATGATGGAAATTGGCTAAAAGTTCCGCCACATTTTATCTGGAAAGCCGATTCAGTTTATAAAGCACCCGCAATTATTGAACAAGTGTAATTTTTTATCTTATTGTTCTCTATCTTATAAAGCTGCCTTACGTTATGATACTTTCATAGAAAAGGACATATATGTACGATGTTATTATAATAGGAGGAGGACCGGCTGGCATGAATGCCGGGATGATATTAGGACGTTCGAGGCGTAAAGTAGTCATCTTTGATAATGGCAAGCCCAGAAACAGATGGGCTGTGGCTATGAACGGCTTCCTGAGCAGTGACGGGATGAGCCCAAAAGAGTTTTTGGACAAAGGAAGAGAAGAACTGAAGAAGTATAATGTAGATATTTTTAACAAAACAGTAGCCTCTGCCACTTATAGTAAAGGGGCTTTTGTTGTGAATGATACAGAAGGCACCGTTCACCGTTCGCGCAAGCTAATACTGGCAACGGGATTACGGGACATCCTCCCAGACCTGGAAGGATTTGAAGAAATGTATGGCAAGAGTATACACCATTGCCCCTATTGTGATGGGTGGGAATCCAAAGACATGGCCATTGCAGTTTATGGACAGGACCGCAAAGGGATCGGGCAGGCTCTTGCCATGAAAAACTGGAGTGACAAGGTTACCCTTTACACGGATGGCACAAGCAAACTGAATCGAAAAGACTTAGAACTGTTGAGCCGCAACGAAGTAGAGGTCTGCACCAAAGCCATAGCCCGTTTGCAGGGGAAAGAGGGCAGGCTACAACGTATTATTCTTCAGGATGGGGAGGAACGTGAACAGCAAGCGATGTTCTTCTCTACAGGTACTGTGCAGCAATGCGATTTAGGGGAGCAGTTGGGATGTGAGTTCACCAGCAAAGGAATCATCAAAACCCGTCGCCTTCAGCAGTCAAACATCCCCGGCTTGTATGTAGCCGGCGACGCGGACAGGGATGTTCAGTTAGTGATTGTGGCTGCCGCAGAGGGTGCCAAGGCTGGCGTTGCCATAAACATGGAACTACAGAAAGAAGAAAGGAAATAAGATTGCCGGCCTGTAAGCCGGCACCGAATCTATTCTCCTGATACAAGGTCCGCAAAAGAAGTTTGCTGCTTGCCATCAAGCATCTCTTCTTTTGGTATAGGCTGAAACAGGTGTTCCTTCAGGCAGTAGCGATAGCCGTTTACCAATAAGTGCATCTTAAGGTTTTCTACAGCGATCGGTTCATTTTCGGCAACCGCCCGCGTGTTAGAGAATTTTATTTGGCTGGCATCAATAATGGTTACAACCCCTGGTCCGAAGACCTCTACCTGGTTACCTTCCTTGATTATTATACCTGTCTCTTCACTCAATCCGATTCCAACATACTCAGGATCATGCGCCACAGCATGAGCTAAGCGTCCAAAACGACCCCGTTCAGCAAAGTGTGAATCGATGTATACATTTTTAATAAAAGAGAAGCCATGGGTCGTTTTCATCTCCCCTTTGATTAGGGAATAATGCCCGTACCCGTCATAAATCATTCGATCTGACATTACCGCTGCACCGGCACTTGTGCCAGAGATGATAATCTCTTCTTCTGCGTACCTGCGGCACATAAGATCCAGGAGCTTTGTTCCGTGCAGAAAGCTTGCAAGCCTTACCTGATCACCTCCGGTAAAAAAGATCACATCCGCTTTTTTGATACGCTCCAGGTTTTGCGCTGTATCGGCTTCATGCTCCTCATCAATACGCATATAACGTACGCTTGAACAACCTAGCTCCTCAAACGCCTCTTTATAGGCCTGTCCTGATTCTACAGCATTGGAAGCGATTGGGCCAGCAGTGGCTATCACTTCTATGTTGGAAGAAATGTTGCATATCTCAGACCGGATGAGCTTTATCAATCCATCATCATCTCCTCCACCAAGAGCTATAAGTTTTCCCTTTACTTCTTTCATATGTGCATTTACTCTTAAAGTGGTTTCTTATACTATATATCGCTTTTCTAAGTTGAGGCAATAACAGAATAAAGCAACCTGTGTTATACAAGCTACAGAATATTAACAATTTAAGGCAGCAAGAGTTCTTTAAGAGGCAATTCATTTCGCTCCGGCACACTTCCATCTGGCAGCTTCCATGGCCTTTGCTCTTTAAAAGGCAGCAAAAACAGATTCTTTGGAGATTGCTCCGCAGGATCACGGTATGAAGGTACACCAATTGTGATTTCATCCTGTGGCACGTTTAGCCGTAAAGTGCGATGAAGGCGGTCCCAGCACGAAAATATTACTGAAAAATTACTGTTGGTCTCTCTGGCCACAATTGAATGATGAATGCCATGCATTCGGGGTGTTACCAAAATATTGCAGAGCCTGCGCTCAACCTGGAAGGGCAGGCGCAGATTTGTATGATGAAAAGCGGTGCAGCCTTCGAAAATCACCTCATAAAAAAGAACAAGAGGGGCAGGGACACCAAGCAAGGCATTGAACCCACTACGATAGGGCACAGATGCAATATTTTCACCAACATGAAAGCGCCACGCAGTAGATAAATCCAGGTCCAGATCTATATGATGTACGTTATGAAAGCGCCACAGCAGGTCAGACTTGTGCAGCAGCACGTGCCACAGATAGTTGGAGTAGTCGAGTGCCACAAAACCAGCTAAGTAGCGAGCCCAGCGGGGGAAATTAAGCCAGTGCATAAGCCCAAAGCCTCTTTTATCTGCCCAGCTTGCCGCAGCATACATAAAGGGCAACAGTACTAAGCGTAGCGCTGGTAAAGATGCAGCTGCCACAGCACCATTTTCAATTAACCTTTTTGATCGGGGGCGGGTTCGCTTTCGCAACTGCCTCTTAGTCTCTAATACAAACAAGGTTGCAGCCACCATTCCAAGCAAAGGCATACCCACCTTATCAAACTTTGGGAACAGGAATTTCATAAGCCTTGCTACCTCAAAATCCAGTGTTTAGTTGCAGTCTGTTTTCAGGGAAAAGAGGAGCAGCAAAAGCAGAAATACAAGGTGCCTCAGGAGCAGCTTTTAAAAACTGTTCGGTAGCGAACATAAAACTGTTCGCACCCGGACAGCTTTAACAGTTAACAAAATAAATATCAACACTTAATTATTTGATTATCAATAACTTGCGCAGTTTGGCACACAAGATGTAATAGGATAATCAGAAATAAAAAAAATTATAGCAGCCCTAAGCAACCTTTACACTTAACCTGCTATCTATTAGAACAGAAGACAATAAAACTTAAAACTTTAAAAATTTACTACTATGAAAATTATCATCTTATTATTCGCCTTAGTATTCGGATTCGGAGCCACTGTAAAAAAATCAAGTGACGACCTGAAAGAGATCAAAGTTAGAGCAGAGCTTAACGAATACAAGACTTACCCTAACCTGCTGCCTGAAGTAGAAATTGTAGCTGAGAGAAGCTAGTCTCCTGAGCAAACTCTGAATTATTAAAAAGAACCAATTAACACTAACACTATGAAAATCATCATTCTTTTAATCGCCATCTTACTAGGTTTTGGTGCTACTCTAAAAAAATCAGCAGCTGACCAAAAAGAAATCAGTGCAAGAGTTGAAACACAGTCGTACCAGAGTTATCCAAACCTGTTGCCTGAAGTAAAAATCACAGCTTTACCAAGTTAATCAGACCTGCATTATCGCCATTAGTCAAAATACAACTATGAAAATCCTGGTCCTTTTATTCGGAATAATACTTGGCTTCTGCCTCGTTTGCAAAGACACATTTGATGTAAAAAATCAGGTGGCCCAACGCCAGCAATTATTGGCATCAACCAATGCACCCACTGTTGTACAGCCTCAGGCTATAAATATGTTATAGCCTGAGCAACAACATCCTTCCATTTCCTGCATGACACTCACTTAATTTAATCCTTCTTGATGTTACAAACTGCTGTCATTCCTGCAAAAAAATAGCAGCCTAAATACAATAGATAGATATTAATGACAAAAACAGCTTAATTAAGCAGGAATACCCATGTTACAATGCACCTTCAAAATACCTTTTATCTTATTATTTGCTGCTCTAAATTTACAGTTAGAACAGCAAATGAAGGGATAAGGCAATGAATTTCAGGGTTTTTACGTACAGCAACACTTCCAGACACCCTCTTGTTATTACTGTAATCAGCATAAGCAAATGTTTTCTGGTTACACTGCATAACATAAGACCCATACTATCCCGATTTTTCCCGGTGCCCGCTATAACACCATCTTCTTTATACTCAGGTTTACGGAAACCTCCCCTACAGCAATCGTACACTCACCCTACATCTCATTTGTACCTCGCTCACCAGGCACTGCATTTTTCCTATCAGGAGCATCAGCAGTTTCATGACCTTGAGGCAATGCCTCAGCTTTCGGAGCTCAGCAGAACCCTTGTATTAGACTTAGGAGAAGATTTAGCTGCCAGGGGACTGGTTGAGGTTACGTACAGGGCATCCAGAATGTACATAAGAATTACCTCTAAAGGAATAGCATATATGAAGAAACAGGAAAAAGAGCTACAACCCTATAATACCAACTTTTACTGTGTAGCATAGCCTCTATAGTTTGCCGAGCATGAGCGTAGCTGGAGGTTCCCCAACTGCAGATACGTAGCAAAACAAACTTAAACAGAAAATAGGTTAGACAAAAAATGCTTTGCTAAACAGTGCTCTTTTTCCTTTGAAGCCCGGCCCCGCCGGGCTTCAGCTTTTGTAGTATGAGTAGATTTGTACTTGGAAAAGATTAGTTCTCCTGCTTTTTGAAGATATCCAGAATACTACCCTTCTCGTCCTGCTTCTTTCTCTTCTTTCTAGACTGCTCTTTTTCTCCAAACGGCCACCAGCTCTTTTTCTCCTTTTTCTCTTTTACAAGTACATACCTCACAGATATGCCTGAAGAAAGATTTATCCAGTCTTCATGATTTATATGAAAGGCAGGCTTCACATCAGCAGAGAAAAGCAGCGGCAGCCCATTAACCTTATACTCTACACCCAGAATAGCATCAGCACCTGTAAATACCCCATTATCCTTCAGGTTACCCACATGAGCTCCGGCGCCTAAATAATAGTTAAACCTTTTGCCTAATATTGGGAAATGCCATTCATAAAGGGCGGTGCCACTGTATTCCCTGGCTCCTACTGCTATGATAGCTTCCAGCGTTCCCTGCTCATGCAACTTTTGTTGCAGAGAAAGCCCAAACTTATCACTTTCTATTCGCACACCGGCAGCAGTACGGTACTTCTGCGCATGGCTTACCATACTTATGCCACAGAAAAAACAGACAATAATCAGTATCCTCTTAATCATATACAAAGGGTGAAATAAAGCTTCAGAAACAAAAACCTTTCCTTTTTGCAAAGCTAGAATAACACAAGCGACTAACCTCAATGATAATTTTTATGTCGTGGTGAACCACCTATTTGTTTTATTGCTGAAATTCAGTAGCTTAACCTACTGTTACCGCACATTAAAACTATAAACCATGAAAAAAAATTTAGCATGGGCACCTGCTGCCCTTGTAGTTGCGGCCCTGTTTACCGGATGCCAGAGCAACACATCCAGTGAAAATCAGACAACTGAACCGGTGGTAAAAACTTATACCATTGATCAGTTCATGAACACCACTTCTATTACAGGCAGTGATTTTTCGCCTGACAACTCAAAGATACTTTATTCCAGCAATCAAACCGGCGTTTACAATGCATTTGAGGTACCAGTAACAGGAGGTGAACCCCGGCAGCTCACCAACTCAACGGATAACTCCGTGTTTGTTATATCTTATTTCCCGAAAGATGAGCGCATTTTGTACTCCAGCGATAAAGGAGGCAATGAAATTACGCACTTGTACATGCGCAGCCCTGATGGCACGGTAAAGAATCTGACACCAGAACCGGAGGCTAAGGCATCTTTTGCAGGTTGGAGCCACGACCAGAGCAGCTTTTTCTTTCTCTCCAACAAGCGCGATCCAAAATACTTTGACCTATATGAGATGGATCTGCAAACGCTGACGCCAAAGCTAGTGATGAAAAACGAGCAGGGCTTGGATGTTGCTGCTATTTCAAGAGACAAGAAACACATTGCACTGGTAAAGAGCATTAACACCAACAGCAGCGATATGTATCTGTATAACATGGAAACTAAGCAGCTGAAAAAGCTAACGGACCACAAGGAAGATATCAAATACGCTCCTGAGACTTTTACACCAGATAACAGGCAACTATACTTCCTGACCGATGAGGGAGGGGAATTTATGGAATTAAAAAGCTATGACCTTGCTACTGGTAATATTTCTAACGTTGAGAAAGCAGACTGGGACATTATGTATACCTACTTCTCACGTGACGGAAAGTACAGAGTGACAGCCATAAATAACGACGCCCGCACCGAGGTGAAAGTGTATGATACTGCAACAGGCAAGCAAATACAGCTGCCTGATGTACCTGCCGGGGATATAACAGGAGTGAACTTTTCGGATGATGAGAACATGATGGCTTTCTACGTAAACAGTCCCACCTCCTCGAGCAATCTTTATGTGCACGACTTTGAAGACAAAGAGACTAAGCAACTGACTAACACCATGAACCCGGATATCAACCAGGAAGACCTGGTGAAGACAGAGGTAGTCAGGTATAAGTCTTATGACGGGATGGAAATACCAGCCCTGCTGATGAAGCCTAAGAGCGCCGGCCCCAAAAATAAGGTACCGGCCGTACTTTGGATACATGGCGGACCAGGAGGCCAGACTCGCTTGAACTACAGTCCTTTGATGCAGTACCTGGTTAACCATGGCTATGCTGTGCTTGCTGTTAACAACCGCGGCAGTTCCGGCTACGGAAAAACTTTTTTCGCTGCCGACGATCAGAAACATGGCGACGTAGACCTGAAAGATGTGATAGAGGCCAAGAAGTATCTGGCAAGTACAGGCTATGTGGCAGAAGACAAAATCGGCATTATGGGTGGCAGTTACGGTGGCTACATGGTGCTGGCTGGGCTGGCTTTTACTCCTGATGAATTTGCTGTAGGGGTAAACCTGTTCGGTGTGGCAAACTGGTTGCGCACCTTAAAAAGCATTCCTCCTTATTGGGAGTCTTTCCGGGAGGCGCTGTACAAAGAGATGGGAAACCCTGAAACGGACTCAGCGGCTCTGTACAATAAGTCCCCGTTGTTTTTTGCTCATCAGATCAAGAAGCCATTGATGGTATTGCAGGGCGCCAACGATCCACGCGTATTAAAAGTAGAATCTGATGAGATTGTGGAAGCAGTTAAGAAGAACAACGTTCCTGTAGAGTACGTGGTATTCGACGATGAAGGACATGGCTTTGTGAAGAAGGAAAACCAGATAGAAGGTTACAGCGCTATCCTTGCTTTCTTAGACACTTACCTGAAAGGCAAACCAACTCCTGCCAACTCTGGTAGCCAAAAGTAGTAGCTTATACTTAAGTCTGCCAGGCAAGGCATAGTAACTGCCTGGCGGACTCAAACACTTCATTACTAACACAAACAAGGAATCAACCATGCAAGAGCTCGATCAACTGACACAGGAACTCTATAGCTGCGTGTGCTTTAAAAAAGGCGAAAAGCCTGATCTTAAAAAGCTTAAAACTCTTTTCTTCAGCAGCGGGAAACTAATAAATAACAGCGGCAGTGAACCAAAGGAGTTCACATCAGAGCAGTTTGCAAAAGAAGTTCGAGAACAAATTGAGAAAGGAGAAATAGAGGCCTTTCATGAGCAGGAGGTTTCCCATAAAACAGAAGTGTTTGGCAAAGTAGCGCAGCGGTTCAGCACCTATGAGGCTCGCTTCGATGAGGCTCACCCTGAACCTTTAGTGGTAGGTGTTAACTGCATTCAGTTCATACAGGTGGATGGGAAATGGCTGATCTCCTCTATGGCATGGGACGATGAAACAAAATAAGTAAGGCAACAGCACGAACTTTAGAAGCTCCCCCGGTAGCCGCGGCTCGCCTTTTTTTCGGCCTGCTTTTTCTTGTTCTCCAGCCTCCGACGCACAGAGGCACTGGATGGCTTGGTAGCTTTGCGCTTTTTTTGTTTCGTGAGCGCCTGCCGCAGCAGTTCATAAAACCTTTCCAAGCACAACTCTTTGTTCCGGAGTTGGCTTCGCTCTGTCTGGCACACAACCTGCAGGAAACCGTCGCTGTTGATCCGGCTGGCCAGCTTT
The DNA here is from genome assembly GCF_042684605.1 of Pontibacter locisalis. Taxonomy (NCBI): domain Bacteria; kingdom Pseudomonadati; phylum Bacteroidota; class Cytophagia; order Cytophagales; family Hymenobacteraceae; genus Pontibacter; species Pontibacter locisalis. Next base: position 374,488 of record NZ_JBHULU010000012.1, on the reverse strand, counting down.
TCCTGCACCAGTGCCTTTTCCTCATCACTCAACCTTTCTGAGTTCTGCACATCAAACTTAAGCTCCACTTTAGTGGCGACTTTATTTACGTTCTGGCCGCCAGCCCCTCCGCTTCTTGATGCTTGAAACTGAAGTTCTTTCTCTAAGTCTCTTTCTTTTAAATCCATTATTACTCTTCGTCTGCTAATGATACAGGTTACTGTATTTCATCATACGCAACCATTCCTTTAAGTATAACCGTAGGTAAAGCAAGCAAAATAAAGCTGATGCACCTATGAGAGAACGAGATTTATGGTATAAAAGAGCAATTGTATATGCCTTGGATGTAGAAACATTCCAAGACTCTAACGGAGATGGCATCGGCGATTTTCAAGGACTTACCGGACGACTGGACTACCTGGCTACCTTAGGCATTACCTGTATTTGGCTGTTACCATTTTACCCTACGCCTAACCGCGACAATGGCTATGATGTGATGGATTATTACAACGTAGACAGCCGACTGGGTACTCTGGGCGACTTTGCAGGCTTTGTGAAAGAAGCAAGTGAACGGGGAATGCGGGTCATCGTAGACCTGGTAATAAATCATACTTCTGATCAGCACCCGTGGTTCCAACAGGCACGGAAAGACAAGAACTCCAAGTACCGCAACTATTATACATGGCGGGAAAAGGAACCCGAAAACCCAGCCTATAAACCATCTTTTTCCGGGTTCCAGGAGAGCATCTGGAGTTACGATGAAGAAGCGGAGGCCTACTACCTGCACAGGTTCTATGCACACCAGCCAGACCTGAACTTCAATAATCCAGAGGTACGTAAGGAAATTCACCACATAATGGGCTTCTGGCTGGCACTCGGTGTATCGGGTTTCCGAATAGACGCTGCGCACATACTGGTTCAAAGTGATCAGGAGTATGATAACGACGAACATTACAGCCTGATTGAGGATATGCGCGACTACATTGGCATGCACAGCCGTGATGGAATACTTCTAGCTGAAGCCTCCGGACCTCCACAAGCTGTCGGGCGCTTTTTTGAGGGGAAGAACAGGATGCACATGATGTTCAACTTTCTGCTGAACCAGCACATATTCCTGGGACTGGCAAGAGAAAAAGGCAGCTCTATAGCAAAAGGGATGAAGATGCTTCCGGACAATGGCTACAGAGAGCAGTGGCTAAACTTTCTGCGGCACCACGATGAACTGAACGTAGAGGACCTTGAGCAGGACGAGCAGGAGATCATCTTCAAGAAGTTTGCACCAAAGGAAAACATGCGGGTGTATGGCCGCGGCATCAGGAGAAGACTACCCCCGATACTGGAAGGCAACAGAAGTAAAATAGAGCTCGCCTACAGCTTGCTGTTCAGTTTACCTGGCACACCCATGATACAGTACGGGGCAGAGATTGGTATGGGCGATGACCTGTCGTTAGAAGAGCGAAACAGCGTACGAACTGCCATGCAGTGGACAGATGAACCAAATGCAGGTTTCTCCAAATCGGCGGAGGCAGATCTGATCCGCCCTGTGATAAACAAGGGAGACTACTCCTACAAAAAAGTTAATGTTGTTCAACAGCAGCGCGATACTAACTCTCTACTAAACTGGATGGAGCGGGTGATACGCGTGCGCAGGCAATGCACGGAACTCGGCAATGGCAATTGCGGTGTAATTTCAATACCGGATAGCCGCGTGTTTGTACACTACTGCGAACTTCAGTACAAGCTTATTGCTGCACATAACCTTAGTGGAGAGAAAGTACAGATCCTGATTGATGACCTGAACAAAGAAGGCGTTTATATGACTGAAGTATTCAGCAACGGGGAATACAAAGAACCAAAAGATGGACAAGTGGAGATTAACCCTTATGGGTACCGTTGGTTCAGACTACACGCTCTGCCAGAAAAAAAGAAGGAAAGCCGCAAAAAGGATAAATAGCTGGTTTCTAAAGCAGTAAACAAACATGCCGCATTAGCGTTTACTTAAGCATAAAACCTTCAGTTATGAAATGGTCTCTTAACCTGGGGAAAATTGCTGGCATCAAAATATTGGTACACTGGACTTTTGCGCTACTGTTAGGGTGGATTGCATTTACCGAGTCTCAGCGTGGTAGCGACCTGTTTACCACTTTGCTGGCCATTGGTTTTATACTCTCAGTTTTCTTTTGCGTGGTACTGCACGAGCTTGGACATGCGCTGACTGCCCGCCGGTTTGGTATACAAACAAAAGTGATCACACTTTTACCTATAGGCGGTGTAGCCAGCCTTGAGCGAATGCCTGAAAAGCCGAAACAGGAGCTACTAATTGCCTTGGCTGGACCTGCCGTAAACGTAGTGATTGCATTTATTCTCTGGCTTGTGCTACCTTCTCTTCAGAACGTACCCGGTGAGGAATTCTTCCTGCGCATTACACCTGCTAACTTCTTCTACTTACTGCTGTTCGTAAACATTATTTTAGTTGTATTTAACGCTATTCCTGCCTTTCCAATGGATGGAGGACGTGTGCTCCGTGCTTTGCTGGCTTTTAAACTCGGCCGTGTGCGGGCTACTCAAATAGCTGCCAATCTGGGACAGTTATTGGCTATTTTCTTCATCTTCATCGGCTTCTTTTATAGTCCTTTCCTCATTTTAATTGGTGCATTTGTTTTTTTCGGAGCATACGCGGAGAACATGCTGGTGCAACACCTGGACTTTTTAAAAGGGCATAGGGTACGCGAAGGCATGATGACAAACTTTGTGACCTTAGCACCAACTGATACTGTGCGGGATGCACTAAATAAACTGCTGATGGGCTCAGAACATGAATTCATTGTTGAGCTCGACGGACAGGTGGTTGGAACCCTCACTCGCTCCCAACTTATCCAGGCTGTTAAAGAAGAGCAAATGGCAACCCCTGTTCTGGATGTGATGTCGCAGGAATTTAAAACATTCAATGTGGAGGACAAGCTCTCTGAAGCCTACACGGAGCTTCAGAAAACACGCGCCCCTTTATACCCGGTACTTGAGAACGGTCGTTTAGCCGGTGTAATTAACACAGATAACATCAATGAATTTATCATGATAAAGTCTGCGCTGATGCATTAATTTTTGCCTTCTCCAATTCCCTTGCCTACAGCTTCTTTCCTGTATTACCTTCGTTTTTCACCCGCTTTGATTTCATTGTACGAAATTTATCGTAAATAAATCTTTCTTTTACGAAATCATTCGTATATACTTGTAGTGAGCCAAACACTACCACTAAACACCTTTTAACTACTACTATGGAGAAAGCCCCTAAACCTACCGAATCTGAACTGGAGATACTGCAGGTGCTTTGGCAGCATGGGCCAAGCACCGTACGCTTTGTGCATGAACAACTAAGCAAATCAAAAGAAGTTGGCTATACCACCACACTCAAGCTGATGCAGATTATGGCCGAGAAAGGAATGCTTGAGGCAGACAAGACCAGTCGCTCTCATATATTCCGCCCCCTGTTAGAGGAAGAGCACACGCAGCGGCAACTGCTTGACCGTTTTTTAGATGCTGCTTTTAGAGGGTCAGCCAGTAAATTGGTAATGCAGGCCCTTGGCAACAGCAGCGCTTCTAAAGAAGAATTAGACGAGATCAGAAACTTATTAGACAAACTGGAAGGAGGTAAAAAATGAACCAGGTACTGAGTTTATTTTCAGAGAAAATAGTGCAGGCCATCGGCTGGACGCTGCTACACTCCCTGTGGCAAGGAGCTTTATTAGCGCTGTTATTAGGTTTTATTATGCTGCTCCTGCACCGGCATACAGCCAGGATCCGCTATATTATTGCTGGCAGTACGTTATTAGTGCAAGTCCTGCTTTCAGCAATAACGTTTGATCACTACATCTTAAGAGCATCTGAAGAACCCTTCTCTGGCTCCGGCGCCATAGCCATAAGCAGTACGGCTCCTTTTGAGGAAACTACGCTGGCAGCAGATACTTATTTCTGGACCGCACCGCTCTTTTCAGCCAAACTGTACTTTGAGCAGCACCTGCCACTGCTGGTAACCCTTTGGCTGATGGGGCTTGTGCTGATGACGCTACGTTTTTTGGGCGGCCTGGCTTATATGCAGCGCCTGCGTCACTATAAAACAACTCCTCTTTCCGAAAAATGGCAGCAAAGGCTTTCATTGCTCCGCCAGGAGCTGGGCATGTCTAAGGCGGTCCGTTTAGTTGAGTCAGGGATGGTGAAAGTTCCAATGGCAATCGGTTATGCCAAACCAGTTATCCTGATGCCCCTTGGTGCTGTAGCAGGATTATCGCAGGCACAGGTAGAGGCGATACTGGCACATGAATTAGCGCACATTCTTCGTCGTGATTACCTGTTCAACTTACTGCAGTCGGTAATAGACATACTTTTCTTCTATCATCCGGCGATGTGGTGGATATCAGGCCAGGTACGGGCCGAGCGTGAAAACTGCTGCGATGATATGGCTGTTTCTGTCTGTGGCAACAATCTGATCTATGCACGTGCCCTTGCTGAATTGGAGGCAATGCGTATGCCTGCCGGTCCGGCCCTTTCTGTAGCTTTTTCCGGTAGCCGCGGATCTCTGATAAGCCGCATTAAGCGCCTGGCTGGGCAGCAGTCTTTCAGGCCTACTTTCACAGAAGGATTTGTTGCTGCTTTCGTTTTAATGGCTGGTATTCTCGCATTTTCTTTCGGAGCCATGGCCAGCTTAAAACCTGAAAATAAAATTTCTGAAAAGGTAGAGGCCGCTACCTTTAGCAAGGAAACCACTCCTGCCATAACTGCCGGTTCAGAGGAAACGAACGCCTTCTCTTTCACTGCACAGGATTCAACAGGTCAGAAACGCGATGTGGTGATCATTCAAAACAAGAAAGGTAAAGTGAAGGAGTTATATGTGGATGGAAAACGCATTCCTAAAAAAGACATAGCTGCTTATAACAATCTGATTGAGCAACGCTTACAGGCAATAGAGAACGCTCCGAAAGCAAGTGCTGCTGAGGTTGCAAAAGCAATGACAGAGGAACGTAATGCTGTTGCTAAGGCAGAGCGCAGGCAGCAGGAAAACTATGATTACAGCTTCCGGTTCTATGCAGGTCAGGGTGACTCATTAAGCTACCCACCAGCACCACCCATGCCTCCTATGACACCTATGGCTCCTATGCCGCCCATGCCTCCGGCACCACCTGCTCCTCCACTCTCTGGCGACAAAGAAGCTCAAAAGCGCTATAGCGAAGCAATGAAGCAGTATGAGAAGGAAATAAAGGAGTTTGAGCAACGGGTGCAGCGTTCTGTTAAAGAGGTACAACGCCATGATGAAAGAGCCGCTTTACAGGCAGAGCATAGCAGGGGGATGGCAAGGCGCCATGAAGAAATGGCTGTTAAACACAAGGAAATGGCCAAGCTACACCAGGAGCGTATGCAGCAGCTTAAGAAAGAAATGGTGAAAGACGGGCTTCTGAAAAAGGACACAGGTGAGATAGACATCCGCATGACCAAAGACAGCTTCTATGTTAATGGAGAGAAGCAATCGCAGGAGCTTTTCGAAAAATATAAAAAACTGCTAGATGTGAAAGTTGAAGGCGAAGGAAACTATAACTTCCAGTACAACCTCAAGTAGAACTATACTGCTGATACCTTAATAACCTGCCGGAATATGATTTCGGCAGGTTATTTTTTAACTTGTTGTATAGCTTTGTCTTATTACATGAAACAATGTATACTTTAATAAGTTATTTTCCGTAAGTATAACACGCTGCAGTTAACCTGTAGCCTTTGCTGTACCAAACACTACAAATTAAACTGTAACAGTTTGTATGATAAAACTATACGCTGCCAAAATTACCACTATGTGTATCAAAACACACCTACTCCTTATAACTCTGCTTCTTCTGTCAGTAAGCGGTTTCGCAGACGAAAGACAGCACATGGAGCCCGTTTCCCTCGAAGAACGAACCCAAAACTCAGACATAATTATAGAAGGGGAAGTTATCTCTCAAAAGTCTTTTTGGGACAGCAGACATGAGAACATTTACACCTCAAATATCATACGAGTGTACAAAGTGTTTAAAGGCGAAGTTAAAGCCGAAGAGATTGAGTTGATTACTAAGGGAGGTACAGTAGGCTTGAAAATGCATGTGCATTCGACTGCTCTTGAGCTGGACAAGGGAGAACAGGGTATATTCTTCCTTAACAAGAATCAGCCTATTCAAAATACACCTGGGGGGCAAAGGTTGAAAACACGAGCTTATGCCGGACCACAGGGTTTTATAGATTATAACTTGACTGGAGGCCCTGTAAAGGACGTGTTTAATGAATATAGCTCTGTGCAGGATATTTATAGAAAGATCAAGTCTATTACAAACACACAGATCAGGGTGATTTCAGAAAATGAAAAGCTAAAAAAAAATGCCAATAACTCCCAAACACAGGAGCAAAGTTCACTGGCTATCCCTGTTATTACCAGCTTCTCTCCAACATTGGCCACAGCCGGAACGCGTACTGTGCTTACTATAAATGGCACTGGCTTTGGCGCCACACGTGGCAATGGTATGGTTCAGTTCTTGGATGCTCAACGAGGAGGCAGAGATAAAACTGGGCTCCTTTTCATGACACCACTTCCTTCTCACTACATTTCCTGGAGCAATACACAGATTAAATTATATATTCCTTCAATTGGTGTTGATCGGGGTGTTGCAGGCACAGGCCCTATTCGCGTTACATCGAATGACGGCACCAGTATCACAACCTCACAAGAGTTAGTTATTGAATACGTATATTCAAATCTTTCCTTTGAAAATAAGCCTTTTCAGCCGAAGCTTATTAATGATAACGGCCAAGGAGGATACACAATACAGCTTGCTCCTAGCATACAGAATCGCGCTGCGGCGAGAGAGGGTTTCCTAAGAGCCCTCAACAGCTGGGTCTGTGCTACTGAGGTAAACTGGGAAATCGGGTCACCTTCAACTTCTGAGACAACAGCTGAGGATAATAGAAATATTATCCGATTTGTTGCCCCCAGCGATTTAGGTGAAATGGTACTTGCTTCTACAATCAGTCGCTACGAAGGTTGTGCCAGTAGCTCAGATACTCTCTTTTATCTTTCAGAATTTGACATGCAGATAAACAACAGTATAAATTGGCAGTATGGCCCTGCACCACCCGCACCTTCCTCACGGCAATTCGATTTTGAAACTGTTATGCTGCACGAGTTAGGTCACGCGCATCAGTTAGGGCATGTTATTCTTCCACGTGCTGTTATGCACTATGCTATTGCATTCGAACAATTGTTTCGGGACTTAAGTGCAGCAGACGTGAGAGGCGGTACCTTTGTATTGGCAAACAGCACAGGTACCAGCGTTTGCCGACAATCACCCATGGTACCAGAACCGGAGGGAGACTGCGATTTAGCTCCGGAAATCTTTACTTTAAGCGCTGCTTTTCAGGCCCAACGGGTTCTGGTAAGTTGGCAAACAAATGAAGAACTCGCAGTTGATTTTTTTGTAGTGCAGCGCAGCGAAAACAGTAATGATTGGTCAGATATAGCCACAGTGGATGCAAAAGGACCAAGCACCGGCACTCTTGACTATACATATACGGATGCAAATCCATTACCTGATATAAGCTACTACCGCATTAAAGTAGTGTATGTAGACGGGGCCTCCAGGCTTTCTCCACGCGTCCGCGTACTGGATCCTGCCTCATTACGCGTACTTCGCATTTACCCTAACCCAATTCCACCAGAAAGACACTCTGTTAGGTTGCTTTATTTGGTGAATGCAAGTACTACCATGACTGTTCACCTTTATGATACTACCGGAAAATTGGTACGAGAGTATACAATAGAGCTGACTGATGTAAATACACCAGTTGACCTGCCGTTGCAAGGTCTTGCCTCAGGTATGTACATCGCGCGCTGGCAGGAAAAGATTAACAGCGGAGAGTTTAAAATAATAAGGTTATAAGACCTAAAGAATAAAACAGCCGGGGGTGCAAAATGCTCCCCCGGCTGTTTTGATTTTAGACAAGAACAACCTTTTGCTAATCAACCTTTATCTTCTTCTTAGGCTTCTCCTGCTCCTTCCCTTTAGGCACAGAAAGGTGCAGCACCCCATCCTTATAACTAGCCTTTATGTCATCTTCATTCACAGATTCAGGCAATCTGAAAGAGCGGCTGAAAGAGCTGTAGTTATACTCTCTGCGAGTATAGTTTTCTTCTTCTTGCTTCTTCTCCTCTTCTTTATGCGAGCTGATGGTTAACATCCCCTCGTTCACATCAATGTTAAAGTCTTCTTTCTTCATACCAGGAGCTGCCACCTCAATACTGTAGTCTTTTTCGTTTTCACGAATATTAGTGGCAGGCATATTAGCCATCATCTGCCGGTTCATTTGCATGGGCATTCCCCAGAAGTCGTTGTCAAAAAAGCGATCCATGTCGCTAAAGAAATTCGAAAATGTGGAACGGGTTGGTGTGGAAGCCCCACCGTTCCTTCTTGTTAAGTTTGCCATAATTTCCTCCTTGTTTATGATTGTTGCAAAAAATCAATAGTATAAACTATGCAAGAAGAACTTACACAAACTTTTTTACGCTCTAGAAATGAGGGTGTTGTCACTAACATTCGTTTTTAACTATAAGAAAACAGCAGCTTACTCAGTTAAAATTACTTTTAACCTATGTCATCACACTTCATTAACTTTTTAAATAACTAAGAGGAGAGCTATTTTAAAAAAGAAGTAAGAGCACCTTTTACAGATGCTCTTACTAGCTTTTCACAAACAACTAAAGATTAGATTTACAATCAAGTGCTGTAAAGTTTTACAGCACTTGATTGTAGCAGGGGCAATTTTGTTTTGATAGCTTGGAAAGGTTTGTAGCGTATAGTACAAATATGAAGGTAACGTACTCCTTACACAAGCCTAATTTGTACATTTTAGTAACTTATGCAATTCAAAGGTTTATTTTCACTAAATCAATTAGGATACTTTAAATAAATACAAACACGCCAGACATATACAACAGAACATTCAATAAGTAACGTTTATGATTTACTGTAAAAACCACTCCTGCACTTTATCAGAGATTTGAGAAGCAGCACCTCTTTTATTGGGTTTGTTATTAGCATAAGATTATATTTGAACTTGGTTTTAAGCCTGAAAAAAGAACACCTACACAAATGGCGAAAAAAAGACGCAAGTTTACACAGTGTCCAAACTGTGGCTATACCTTTGAAGAAGCCAATAACTACTGCCCCAACTGCGGACAGGAGAATCATGACCTGAATGTACCTGTAAAGCACCTGATAGCAGAGTTCTTTGAAGGCACTTTGCACTTCGACACGAAGGCATGGCGCACGTTAAAGTGCCTGATACTGAGGCCTGGCCTGCTTACTGAGAAGTTTAATATTGGTCAACGGGCTTCCTATGTTCCGCCTTTCAGGCTATACGTGTTCATCAGCTTAATTTTCTTTTTTGTACTGGCGTTAAGCAAAAGCACAGTAACAAAGCAACAAGAAGGCGCTACTACTTTAACTCCTTTCCCGGGTGTAAATATTGGCTCTACTGCACCAGACAGCTTAAGAAACATTGATGTGGCTGCTGTTATAAAAGATTCCGTTGCAGCAAGATTATTAGAGGACTCAGCTACTGCCAAACTAGTTAATAAAGCAGCTGCTTTAAATACAGCTCGCAAGGAAAACCTTAAATGGGCAGAACTAGAAGCTCAAGTCGAAAAATTTGCAGAGGGGGGCGAAGCATCTAAACAGAAGCTTTTGAAGAATACCTCCTTTATGATGTTTCTCCTGATGCCATTCTTCGCTTATCTGCTTTATCTGTTTTACTATAAAAAACGCCGGAACTATGTAGAGCACCTGATGTTCTCCATTCACCTGCACACATTCTACTTCCTGTTGATCATAGCTGCAGTCGTGACAGCCTTTATCTTCCCTGACTTAGACCTGACGGGAGTGGTTATCTTTATCATGCTGCTTTACCTGTATTTTGCTCTAAAGCAGGTTTATAAGACATCGTATGTGGGCACATTCCTAAAACTTATCCCGATAAGTTTTACCTATGTTTTAACCCTTACAATTTTCTTACTGGGAACACTCGCCATTAGCATTCTATTAAGCTAGCACTTCACCTATACTTTTATGCAAACCACCACCTGGAACAAACTTATTTCCAAGAAGCGCTTCGAATCAACAGACGCAAAATACACTTCTGATGAATCGGTACGAGGGGAATTCCAACGGGACTACGACCGGATTGTATTTTCATCTGCTTTCCGAAGACTGCAAAATAAAACACAGGTAATGCCTATGCCCGAGAGTGATTTTGTGCACACCCGCCTCACGCACAGTCTGGAGGCATCGGTAGTGGGCCGATCATTGGGACGGATTGTAGGCAAGAGCATATTGGAGAGACACCCTCAGCTAGCTCAGGAGAAAAATATACAGGAAGCTGATTTCGGAGACATAGTGGCGGCAGCTTGTTTAGCGCATGACATAGGCAATCCGCCTTTCGGCCACTCCGGCGAAGATGCCATTTCCTCCTATTTCCAGAGCGATGAGGCACAGCCATACTTAGCCACTCTTTCCGAAGCTGAAAAAGCAGACCTGCACCGGTACGAAGGTAATGCGGCAGGTTTCAGGGTTTTAACTTACACGTATCCTACACACTGCAACCTACCCGGCGGCCTTAGCCTTACCTATACCACTCTGGCCACCTTTACCAAGTATCCAAAAGAATCACTACCTATCATCCTCAACACTAAAAGCACCAGCGAAAAGAAGTATGGCTTCTTTCAGACCGAGAAAGCCTGGTTTCAGAATATTGCACAGGAGCTGGGCCTGCTCAAAAAAGGGCAAGCCGGAGAAGTGTTCTACCACCGGCATCCTTTGGCTTTCTTAGTCGAGGCAGCCGATGATATCTGCTACCGCATCATAGACTTTGAGGATGGACTTAAGCTGGGGCTGGTGCCGCAGGAAGAAGGCTTAAACCTGTTGCGCCAGATTCTGAATGATGATCCGGAACGTAAATCAAGCCTTACGTTTTATGACTGGCGCGAGGAAATAGGTTATCTGAGGGCTCGAATAATTGGGAAGTTGATAGACGAGACAACTTCGGTTTTCCTGCAACATGAGCAGGAGATTTTAGCGGGCACATACGACAAACCTCTCATCAATGAACTGGATTGTAAGCCTGTGCTCGATAAGATCAGAGACTTGTCTGTGAGACTTATTTATCAGAACAGGCCGGTGCTGGAAATAGAAGCTGCAGGTTTTGAAGTATTGGGCGGCTTACTGGATGCAGGCATAAAAGCAGTATTCAAACCTGACTCTAAACACCACCGGAAGCTAGCTGCACTTATTCCACCTCAGTACCTGGAGCTGCCTGATACGGCCACAGACTATGACCGCATCATCCACATAACAGACTTCGTCACTAGCCTTACCGATCAGGCCGCACTGGGACTATATCGAAAAATTAAAGGTATAGAGTTGCCAAAGATGTACTAGTGAAACAGCATGTTCAAAGATAAACTCAAAAGAGCTGACCTGCTTCTATTACTATTCTTTGTTGCTTGTTGTGCCGCTGTTGTTCTTAGAGTTCATGTGGAGGCAACAGGATACATTAGTCCAGACTCAGAGTACTATTTAGAGGCGGCCCGGAGTTTTATGGCTGGAGAGAAGTTCATAATTCGTGATCTTTATGGCCTACACAGAGGTATAGTAGACGCCAAAGTATATTTTGCTCAGTGGCCTATAGGATATCCTTTTTTAATTGCTTCAGTATCTTGGGTAAGTGGACTAAACCTGTTCTGGGCATCTAAGGCAGTTAATTTGCTATTTGCCGGGCTGGGTTTTTGTCTAATGCGTTATTTAAACAGAGCATACTCGTTTGTGCTGGCATCTGTTTATGCCGCCTTCACAGTTTTGGAAATGTACTCCTACACTTGGTCAGAGTGCGTTTTTCTATTCGGCTGCCTGCTGTTTGTAGTTCTTCTTTACAAGATTTACACCACCAGCAATCTTCTTTTAGTATACTTGCTTTTAGCTGTAGCAGGTTTTTTATTCCTGAACCGGTACATTGGCTTTTTTGTGGGTGGTCTTACTCTAATGCTCGCCATCCTCACCAGGTTAGAAAATAGGAAAAACCTGAGCAATCATCTTTTTACAGCTTTTCTCTTAAATGTAGCCTTTGTATGGGGCTATGTTCTTAGCAATTACCAGATAGCTGGTTATGACACAGATGCACAGCGACTGACTGCAGACATGGAAAGCCCGCCGGAAGTTATTTGGATGTCCCTAAAAGGATTAACTATAGAATTGTTCTTGATCCGGAAATACTACCTGCAAAATACAATTGATGCGCTTACTTTGATTCTTATGGCCTTGCAGCTTTCAGTATTCGGTTATATTCTATACAGTCTAAGAAAGCAGACTAACGCTATAACTGCTGCATTCAAAGGCAATTTATTATCTCACTTGGCTATACTGACAGCTTCTGCATACCTGGTGGTGCTGGTCTTTTTAAGAACCATTTCACAGTTTGACCCACCTAACTACCGCCTGCTGTCTCCTTTTACATTCCTTATGTTATTTGCAGTAGTAAATTATGTTGTGGCCTTGCCTGATGGAATTAACGGAGCAAAGCGAGCAAAATATGTTCTCTTTGTTTTTTTCCTGCTTTCGTTGCTAATGAACCTGCCAAAGGTTTATCTTCTGTCTAAACTGAGCTAAGAAGTGCGGAGACTGTCAAAGCAAAAAAATCTATCAGCAACGGACAGAGTTTCCGACTTACTGCTTTTCTTGCTTTACCTTGCTGTTGCTGCTGCTATACTTTTTAGAGTAGGCATAGAAAGTACAGGCTATCTCAGTCCCGACTCCAGAGCTTATCTGGGGCTAGCTCAAAGTCTCTTAGATGGGCCTGGCTTTTACACCCTTAGTGAGCACGATAATAACTGGCGCTACTTTACTATATGGCCTGTGGGTTACCCTGTTCTCATTTTTATACTCGCCAAGGCAAGCGGACTTACTGTTTTTTGGGCTTCTAAAGTTTTAAATTTAATCTTATTAGGCTGTGGTTTTCTGTTACTCCGCCAGACCTATCGCCCTTATTCATTCATTTTGGCATCTGTGTACGGTGCTTATACTTTTCTTGAAGTCTACAGTTTTAGCTGGTCTGAAGCTCCCTTTCTATTAGGGGTTCTAATGCTGGCTTATTTAACTGATCAGGTATTGCGAAAACCTCATAGTATGCGGCTAGTAATATATATTTTCTTCTGCTGTCTTTTCTTGTTTCTGACACGGTACGTTGGTGCTTTCTCCTTTAGTATACCTGCTCTGCTTAGCCTGCACTTCCTTTACAAGCGACAACCAAGGGTAGGAATAGTATTTGGAACAGCAACAACTTTATTAGTCATATTTGCGGCTTCTTACCTGTATATAAACTATAAATTTAGTGGCTACATTACAGGGATTAATAGGCTCGCAGAGGAGACAGAAAATACAACTATTTTTTTGCTCATGCTGTTGCAGGGACTTACTAACGAACTTTTCATAATCCGGAAGTTCAGAAGCGCCAGTCAACCTGATTTCCTCTTTTATTTAACAACAGCCATTCAGCTAACAGTACTACTATACATCTATAATAGTATTAAGAAGGTTGGAGACCTTAGATATATTTTCAACAGCTTCTCACTTATTTGCTTTGTTATAGCTGCTTTATACTTTACTACCATACTTACATTACGCCAGATATCCCACTTTGATGACTTGGACTACAGGCTGCTCTCTCCCGCTTCCTTTTTAGTAATTATAGCCTTGATCAATATTTTAGTTACTCTGCCAGAGCAACACATAACTATAGTATGGGCAAAATACATGGTCTTTGCCTTCTTCATCCTATCCCTACTGCTCAATTTACCTAAAGAGTACATCCTGAGCCACTTTAAACAGATGCTCTGATTGCTCCGGCACATTCTGTTTCTTCATATTATCGTCAGCTATTGAACCTGCATATTTTCGTCTACAAAATAGCTAAGTTCATCTGCATACATACCAGTTCTGCCGAATCTACAGGTTTTGCAGCCACTAAAGTGATATCTTGGCAGTAAGTAGAGATGATTTCATCTTGCTAACATCGGAAAAACTAATTCAGAACACTTCCTAAACAAATAATTACCCCATGAAAAGAAAGCTTTTTTTCTGCCTTTTGTGGTGTGTTACCAGCTTTGCAGCAGTAGCACAAACCAAAGGCAATAAGATTGAATTTACAGAGTACACCCTCCCGAACGGACTGCACGTTATTCTTCACCAGGACAAGTCTACGCCTAACGTGGCTGTATCAGTGCTTTACCATGTAGGCTCCAAAAATGAAGTGGAAGGCCGCTCTGGCTTTGCACACTTCTTCGAGCACCTGATGTTTGAGGGTACCGAAAACATTGACCGCGGTGAGTACAGTTCTCTTGTGCAGAAAGCCGGTGGGGCGTTGAACGCAAATACATCTTTCGACCGCACATACTATTATGAGCTGTTACCCTCTAATCAATTAGCATTGGGCCTGTGGTTAGAAGCTGAGCGCATGAAACATGCTAAGATTGATGAAACAGGCGTAGAAACACAGCGGAAAGTTGTGCAGGAAGAAAAGCGCGAGCGCATCGACAACCAGCCTTACGGCTCTATGGGTGAGAACGTATTTGCCCTTGCCTACAAAGAGCACCCGTACAAAACAATGCCGATTGGTTCTTTCGAGGACCTGAACGCCGCGAGCATAGATGAATTCCGTGATTTCTACAAAACCTTCTATGTGCCGAACAACGCTACACTTTCCGTGGCCGGCGATATCAACATTGAGGAGACCAAGAAGATGATCGAGAAGTACTTTGGCGGCATCTCGAAAGGCACTAAAGAGATTCCTCGCCCAAATGTGGTAGAGCCAAAGCAGACGGAAGAGCGCCGCAAGATAGTTTATGATAATATACAGCTACCTGCTGTAATTCAGGCTTACCATATCCCAGCACAGGGTACTGAGGATTATTACGCCTTATCTATGCTTACTACCCTTCTTTCTGGTGGTGAAAGCGCTCGTTTGCCAAAATCATTGGTTGACAAACAGCAGAAGGCTGTTGCAGCAGGTTCTGTTCCCTTCCCAACGGAAGACCCAGGCTTGTTTTTAACTTTCGCCATTGCCAACATGGGTGTAGAAGTTGATGAACTGGAAAAAGCTATGAACAAGGAGATTGAGCGCGTGAAAACGGAACAGCTTTCTGATCGTGAGTTCCAAAAACTACGCAACCAGATAGAAAGCAATTTTGTGCAGCAGAACAGCACTGTGGCTGGCCGTGCCGAAAGTTTAGCTAACTACCACGTTTACTTTAAAGATGCCAACCTCATCAACACGGAACTTCAGCGCTACATGAACGTGACTAAAGAAGACATCACGCGCGTTGCCAATGAGTATCTGACCAAAAATAACCGTGTGGTATTGCATTACCTGCCAAAATCAGCACAAAACAAATAACTAAGACTCCATCTGAATCATGATAAAGAAATTATATAGTACCGTAATTCTGGCTCTGGCATTTGTTTATGTAGCGCCAGCCCAAACAAAACAAACCCCGCCACCACCAGGGCCTGCCCCTAAAATAGAGTTGGGCGAATATGAGCACTTTACGCTAAAGAATGGGCTAAAAGTGTATGTAGTAGAAAACCATAAGATGCCGGTGGTATCCATGTCTTTGGTTTTAGACAGAGATCCCATCCTGGAGGGCGATAAAGCAGGTTATGTACAGGCAGCCGGCCAAATGATGCGCACCGGCACCAAGAACCGCACCAAAGATCAGTTTGACGAGCAGGTAGACTTCATCGGTGCTAACCTCGGCTTTTCTTCTACTGGTTTTACCGCGTCTTCGCTTAAGAAACACTTGCCTACATTGTTGGATCTCACAACGGACGCTCTGATGAACCCAAAGTTCACACAGGAGGAACTGGATAAGATCAAAAAACAGATGAAGGCAAATTTGGCACAGTCTAAGGATAATCCTGATGCTATTGCCAGCCGCACACGTAATCTGGTGCTTTATGGCGAGTCTCATCCTTACGGCGAAATAATGACAGAAGAGACTGTAGACAACATCACGCTGCAGGACATTCAGAACTACTACAACACTTATTATAAGCCAAATATTGGCTACCTGGCTGTGGTAGGAGATGTAAAGCCAAAAGAGGTTAAAAAGCTCCTGAAAAAGTCCTTTGCAAAGTGGGAGAAGGGTGAGGTAAAAGATGTTAACTACGACTTACCCAAGAAGCCAGAGCAGACACAGGTAGTGATTGTAGATCGTCCTAGCTCAGTGCAAAGTTCATTGATATTAACTAACCCAGCTGAACTAAAGCCTGGCGCTGAAGATGCTGTAGCAGCTTCATTGATGAATAACATTTTAGGCGGTGGCATGGACTCTCGTCTTTTCAAGAACCTTCGCGAGACCCATGGATATACTTATGGGGCTTACTCTTCGATCAATAACGACGAAATCCTGGGCCGGTTCAACGCTTCAGCCAATGTGCGTAACGCTGTGACAGATAGCGCTGTGGTAGAGTTCATGAAGGAGCTGAACAAGATGCGAAACGAGCGTGTAACTGATGCAGAACTACGTGATGCTAAAGCTTATGTGATGGGTAGCTTTGGGCGTGGCCTGGAGAATCCTGCCACTGTAGCTGTTTATGCGATCAATACGGCACGCTATGGCCTTCCAGAGGATTACTATGCAAACTACCTGAAAAAAGTAGAGGCGGTAACTGCAGAAGATGTGCAGCGCGTGGCTCAGAAATATATCCAGCCGGACAATATGTACATTCTGGCAGTAGGTAATGCAGGTGAGGTAGCCGATAAACTACAGAAGTTCGACAAAGACGGTAAGATCGACTACTACAGCACAACTGGCGAGAAAGTAGATCGTGCAGCCATGGGCGTACCTGCCGGCTTAACAGCCGACCAGGTAATCTTGGATTACATTAAAGCAATTGGCGGCAAAGCAAACATCGAGAAGCTGAAAGACATTACCGTTACCAGCAACGCCTCTATTCAGGGTATGCCACTTACTTTTATTCAGCAGCAGAAGGGCAATGACAAGTTTGCCATTCAGGTACTTATGAACAACAACCCGATGCAGCGTGTGATCATCAATGGTGATAAAGGCAAGATGGAAGCGCCAATGCAGGGCGTAAATAAGGAAATGACAGCTGAAGAGCTGAAAACCCAGAAACTGGAGGCAAACCTGTTCTCAGCTTTGCAGTATGACAAATTAGGCATCAAAACAGAGTTGAAGGGTATGGAGAAAGTAGATGGTAAAGATGCTTATGCCGTTGAGGTAACTTCGCCAAACGGACAAAAATCAACTCACTATTTTGCTAAGGATTCCGGCCTGCGCCTGAAAGAAGTAAATAACCTTCAAGGACCACAGGGGGTAGTGACTCAAACGAAGAACTACAGCAACTACAAAGAGGTGAATGGAGTGAAATTTCCTTATGTGGTTGAGACTACTGTTGGCCCGCAAGTGATTAAAGCTGAAGTACAAAAAGTTGAAGTAAACAAAGGCCTGAGCGACGATACGTTTAAGCTGTAAGTATAATTTTATACTTTGATATTAGAAGAGGCTAGCCAGATTGGTTAGCCTCTTTTGTTTAAAGAACTAGTATTGGCTGCTTTTCCTGGAGCTAACCGTAATATCACCTGCTATTTCGTAGCTTTATACTTTTAATACATCTTCGGAAACAAACCTTGAGCCTGAATTTACTTGCCATTGCCGATCTGCTTTCCTTTTCACAGGGGGTGCTCCTTGGAATACTTTTTCTAAGCAACTCCAAAGGGAACCGACATGCCAATATTTTGCTCGGCCTTTTTCTGCTTTTGTTTAACTTTGGTTCGCTTCACAGCTTCTTCCTAAGTTCGGGGCTAGTAGATCAACATAAATGGCTGCTTGGTTTCCCATCTCTATTTGTGTTTTGGTTTGGGCCACTGTTATACTTCTACACTAGTTCAGTTGCCACGAATAATTTTACCTGGAAACGCTCCTACAATTGGTGGTTTGTTCCGGCAGCAGCGGAACTGCTTGGCAATTTCATACTCCTGAGCTTAGGCACCGAGCAACTTTTCAAACTTGCTTACAACGAATACTTTACCTGGGGAGCAGCCATTCACAGCTTCGCAGCCAGTCTTTTTTCTATCTACTTTACATTCCGCTCCCTGAGTCTCATTAAGAGCTCTGCAGGTCTGTCTGCTATAAAACAGAGGTGGCTGAAGTATATTCTATACTACTTTATGGGGCGATTTGTGTTCTGGTCGCTATACTTTGTCCTTGTACTTGTCCAGTCTTACGAAGTAATACAGTACACACCTGAGGTTATTAGCTTTTTTGCTCTAATGGATTTTATAGCTGTGTTTGCTATCAGCATTTTCAGTTTTAAGCACATGCATGAAATCCACACCATTCAAAAAGAAGCTCCTTATACGTTAAGCCCTGAACAGGAAACATTATACTTTAACAACCTGCTGCGCCTGATGAAGCAGGAGAGACTATATCGCAAAAGCGACCTTAAACTTAATGAAGTAGCATCTTTACTTCAGACTAACGTGAAATATGTTTCGCAACTTATTAAGCTTCGCACAGGCCACAGTTTCACCAGTTTTATCAACACCTACAGAATAGAAGAAGTCAAGAGCCGCATTCTGGATGAGCAGTTCCGACACCTGACCATCATTGCCATAGCCGAAGACTGCGGCTTCAACTCAAAAGCGACCTTTAACAGAGTTTTTAAAGAGATGGAGGGCACATCGCCGAAGGCATACCGCGAGCAGCACCTGAAGCAGGTGTTTTAAGAGTATCACTTTCAGAAAATGGGCTATACTGGCTTTGAAAACAGCTTTCTTTGAGATTAGTACCTGTTATGTTTGTGTGATTATACTTCTTTATCACCTGATAAAACACAAACATGAAAGGCTTCTGGTTATTAATTGCAGGCTTACTTCTACTTCCTGCTATCGCACTGGCACAACCCAACACAATCAAACTAAAAGGCATTACCGTTGATGCTGCCAACCATATACCTTTACCTTTTGTAAGTTTGGGCCTGAAAGGCACCGACCTTGGCACTGTTAGCACTAGCAACGGCGAATTTGAGTTATCTGTAGCTGAAAAACACGTCTCAGACACAGTCGTAATTTCCATGGTAGGGTACATGCAATTACGGTACACCGTGAAAGAGCTGTCTCAGCTGCTCAAGGCCAACCCACAAATACCCATGGAGGCTGCGACTTATACTTTAAATGAGGTTGAGGTAACAAGCAAGAAACTAAGAACCGTAACGCTGGGCAACAAAGCTACTCCAGCCGGTGTCGGCATGACTCCTTTTAAGTTCAGCAACCTGGGCAATGAAATTGGGTTACTGTGCAAGGTAAAAGGCAAAACAACGTACTTGGAGGAATTTAACGTGGACATCTTCCTGAATGACTACGACACACTTTTCTTTAGGCTGAACATTTATACTGTAGAAAATGGCTTGCCAAAAGATAACATCCTACACGAGCCTGTCTACCTCAAGTTTACCGGAAAGAAAGGGAAAGCAAATATAAACCTGCAACCCTACAACCTTGTGGTAAACGAAGACTTTGTTGTTAGCCTAGAATATGTCAAGAGACTTAAGAAGGTAGACCTAACCCGAAAAGAGCAGTCTGGTTTATACTTTGGAGCCAGGAAAGCTTTCGGCGGTACTGTATTTACCCGAACCGCCAGCCAGGCCGACTGGAATATAATCAGTAGCGGCCTGTTTGCACCTAAGATGGCGGTAGAGGCAAAAAGCCAGTAATATACCAACACGAGGGGCAATCAAATCTAGAAGAGATTCCTACTTTTTTAGAGTTATTGTATAAAGACTGCACTGCATAGATATAGTATGAGCAAACTTAAAAAGACGGTAAAGTGGACACTGTATGTCCTGCTTGCCGCATTGGTTGCATTCTTTTTTGAGAGAATGTGGGTGCTACACCTGCAGCGGGAGATTGCGCCACAAATAGCTGCACACATTGCCCCGTTAGATTTTTCGGGCACCAGCAGGGATACAGCAGCTTTTCACGAATCCTTGTACAAGATCGTGGACGATAAGTCTATCTTAGGCTTTGGAGAGGCTACGCACGGGACGGCAGAATTTGAAAGAGCCTTTGCCCTCATCACTAAAAAGCTTATCCGGGAGAAGGGATTTAATGTGGTGGTATTTGCGGAGATGAACTTCGCCGATACGTGGGCACTCAACCACTACGTACTGCAAAACCTAGAAGGAGACGAAGCAGGACTTCATACGCCACACGCATTCCTGCAGGAGGACAGGATACAGCTGATAGAATGGATTCGTGCCTACAACAGCGATAAGCCGCCGCACGAAAAGGTGTGGTTCCTTGGAGCGGATGTGAATACGCCCAATGAGGCGGCTCGTAACGCACTCTTGTACTGTGAAGAGAACAATATCACTCTCCCCTCCGAAACACACCAGGCGCTGACAGCTGTCAAGGAGTTCCCGCTATATAGCGTATCACAACACACTCGTCAGATAACCCCTTTGGAGGATATCCTGAACAAGATACAACCGCTTTACAGGTTGATACAGCAAGGCAACCACCAACAGGATAGCCTAAACCTGAAACAACTATGGCTGTACCAAAGCATCACTAACCTAAATCATGCCCTTAGGTCCTACTACGCTGCAAGCCATTCGCAAGACTCCTTCAGGGATTCTACTATGTACAGTAACATAAAGTGGGTTTTGAAGCAAAGGCCGGAGGCGAAAATGCTTGTGTACGCACATAATGTGCACATTGCGAAGAAGGTTGGCTACAAAGATATTTCTCCTGGTATTGCTCGTCTAGGATGGCACCTCAACCAACATCACCGGGATAAGTATGCGGTCATCGGCACTGAAGCTTGGAAAGGGAGATACATCTATTCTGAGAAAGAGGAGGTTACTACCATTGCTAAAAAAATGGGTAAGATAGGTACAGCCATAGCCAAGGCAACAAACTCTCCTGCCGGCCTGCTGCACCTGAATGCGACGCCAGCGCTAAGGGAGTTCTTTAACCGAAGTCACACCATCTCGATGGGTATTGCCTCTCCCGCACCCATGTACTCTCGCACTGAAGATCTGGCAGAAGCCTTTGATGGAGTTTTCTACATCAGAGAATCCACTCCTCTTCAGGTCAGGAAGCTGTATGGTTTCAACATGGAACTGGAGCTGGACAAGGAAAGACATCGCGATTTGCTACAGGGCAACACCCTCAGGATCTCCTGTACGACCTCCTACAGCACCCTAAATACCTATCAGGCCAAGAAAGGAGTAGAACTTTCTATTAATTACCTGAATGAGGATCAGGAACTAATAGACTACGAAGCAACACAACTATTGCCTGAAGAGAAACTTACTAAAATACTCTCCCCTCCGGATGGCACGGCTTACATCCGGTTACGCTTCTCCGGAACCAAAGTAAAAGACTTTTCTCTAACTGACTTTACCATGAATGGTGTTCCGGTGCGGCATCAAGACATCATACTTTATGGGGAGCGCTACAAGCGATGCTCAAGCAAGAAATTTTATCAACCAGAAAGTGAATCAATACACAT
Organism: Pontibacter locisalis; assembly: GCF_042684605.1. Taxonomy (NCBI): domain Bacteria; kingdom Pseudomonadati; phylum Bacteroidota; class Cytophagia; order Cytophagales; family Hymenobacteraceae; genus Pontibacter; species Pontibacter locisalis. The sequence goes on along the minus strand of NZ_JBHULU010000012.1, from coordinate 352,857 downwards.
AAGCCTTTTGAAGTAAGAATTAGGGCTTAATGTGACATTCTTTTAAAACATTGAAAATTTAACTCAGAATTTAGGTACTCCACTTCACTTATAATCTGCGATATAAGTTGACAACCTACTAGTTGAGCTGAATTTGCAATCAAAATGCATAGTAATGAAATTTAACATAGCTCAGTAAAAGACATTTAAACTAAATTAATCTATGGCTTTAGTTTTACACATAATCACAATGCTGGTTTTCTATTATGCTTATCATTATAGGTTTCACAGCCTATATAATAGGTTCATGGGAACCCCACTTCATGCTAAAGCATGGGTGTGGGTATATATTAAAGCTTTACTGTTAATCGTGGTGGTTCCTTATATATGTGCTGAGTCTATAATGATGGCTATCATGCCTATTGAGGATTGGAGTTATAATCGCACCATTGTGTTACTGCCACACTACTTCAACTTAGTTATAGATCGCAGAATAAATTCCTTCATTAGAAACATCTTTAAACTATAGTTTATACCGAAGGAAAATCTATGTTATTTGCTAGAGCTTCTAGGCAGATGCCAAAGCTTATAGCAGGTTAAACAAAACGCTGCCCAATAACACCTATAGTGCATTATGGTGCACTATAGCCAAGCCACCCTCTAAAACAGCTCTCCCTGCACCGGTTGTATAATCTTCCTGGGAGGGATCAGATCAAAACCACAAGCCTTATTCAGCTTCTCAATCAGGTAAGCTGCCAGTTCCGGGGCTAAGGTATTATCAGGCTCATGCACGAAAAAGTATAGTTGCTGTAAGCCACTATCAAACCATACTTTCAGGCGCTCTACCCAGGCATCAATGCGGGAGTAATCCGTTGGATGTAAACCATTGCCTACAAAGCGTATCATGGCAGAAGGCGTGGTGAGGCGCATGTGCAGCACATCGCGGCGTCCGGCCACATCCGTTAGTACGGTTCCAACTCTGTACTTCTCCAGCACCTCAAAAAGCTCCAGGCTTGCCACGTTATCCACAAACCAATCGGGGTGGCGCAGCTCAACAGTAACAGGTATGCTTTCAGGGATAAAGGTAAGGAAAGCCTCCAGGTCGGGTAGCTGACTAGGCGCAAAGTATGGCGGCAACTGCAGAAAAGAACTTCCCAGCTTCTCCTCCAGCCCCGCAATGGACTCACAAAAAGCAGCCGTTACATCCTGTGTGCTGCGCAAGGCAGCCTCGTGGCTGATGAGCTGCGGAAACTTTGGACAGAACTTAAATCCCCGCGGCACCATGTTTCGCCAGCGGTCAATTGTGTCGGGGCTGGGAATGTGGTAGTGCGTGCTGTTAAGTTCAATGGTATTGAACTGCTTGCCATACCATAGTAGAGACTCCTTTTCTGGCATCCCAACAGGGTAGTATTTTCCCACCCAAGCCTTGTTCACCCACACAGGCAACCCTACATAAGCCTGGGGCTTCAGATAACTACCGGAGCGCTTTAGCAACGGCAGTGTATCAGGGTGATTTGGGGGCAGCTTAAAGTCTACGTGGCTGACATCTTGTAGCTTTCCGAAATCCATACCTTTAATTTGTAAGAGTCTATACGAGCCTGCTTAAGCATAGGAGCAAAACTGTACGGTGTTACGGTCTCCGTTTTCAAAATATTCAGGAATATTCGATTTTTTTAACTGATTTTCCCTTGGTCATAAAAAAAAATTTAATTATTTTTTATAGGCTATTTTCTATACAGAAATCATTAAAAAAAATAGCCTTAAATGCTTTAAAAGCAGCTTTTACAAAAATCTGACTTATAGCAAATTTTGCATCTCCACCTGTATCCCCCCACATCCTGCATGCAATAATCGCCTAAAACGCCTCGTTTGCAAAATATTCCGTAACTTTGCGGCTTCATCAACTAATTAATGATATGATAAATAATAGAAAGTGCTACCTATTTACAGTAATCATTCTTCTATTTATTGGCATTCATCAACCAATTTTCGCACAGAACCAGGACATCCAAACCGGAGAAGCTTCGTGGTACGGAAGCAGATATCACGGTAGAAAAACCAGCAGCGGTGAACCCTTCAACAAGAACGACATGACCGCCGCTCACAAAACACTTCCTTTCGGCACGAAAGTGAAAGTCACTAACCTCGACAATGACGAATCAGTTATTGTGCGCATCAACGACAGAGGCCCTTTTGTAGGTGACCGTATCATTGATGTTTCAGAGGCAGCGGCACGAAAGCTGCAATTCCGCGGCAAAGGCATTGGCAATGTAAAAGTAGAGATACTTGAATTGCCAGGAGACTATGCATCAACTGATGCCGGCTTCTTCACAATTCAGACGGGTACTTATGCGAATTACAAAAACGCACAGCAACTTACGGCAAAGCTAAAGGCGTTTGATAAGCACCTGAGGGTTGAGCTAATAGAAGAGCAAGTAAAAGGCAAAAAGGTCCATCTCATCAGAGCAGGTCGTTTTGACAACCGCCAGGAAGCAGAGGCTTTTAATGAACTTTTGAAGGAAGAAGGACTTTCTGGTTTAGTAAAAGAGGCATAGCCTAACTTCTAGTAACCTATAGAAAAAGCGCAGGATCTGGTAAAGGTTCTGCGCTTTTTGCGTTTTTACACCTGCTGCCTTTATAGAAGGCAAGCGGTTGTTCATCTATAAAAACCAGCTATTGAGCTTATAGTCAGTGGTTGCACTTTGATTTACAAAACAGATTTGTTATACTTAGTTACCCAAAACTAAACTTAACAAATTTTAACCTAACCGACTAAACTTTGAAACGACGACACTTTATTGAATTATCAGCGCTGGGATTCGGAGGCTTAATGATGCCTTCCATTCCTGTGTTCGGTGATATCATTTCGCCAGAGCGAGCGCTTGAGACTGTTGATGTAGCCTTAAAAAAGCGCCTTGCCGACGTCGCCCTGAATACTGCCAAATCAAAAGGTGCTAACTATGCTGATGTACGGATTGGCCGTTATCTGCAGCAATACGTCTTCACCCGCGAGAAGCAAGTGCAGAATATTGTAAACGCAGAGTCCTTTGGTGTAGGCGTACGTGTATTGGCGAACGGCACGTGGGGCTTTGCCGCCACCTCTGACGTATCAGATAAAGGTGTCGCAAAAGCTGCTGAACAAGCTGTGGCCATTGCTAAAGCCAATTCCAAGCTCCAGAAGGAGCCTGTTAAATTGGCTCCAGTTCCTGGTTATGGCGAAGTAAGCTGGAAAACGCCAATCGAGAAGAGCGCTTTCGAAGTGCCTGTTGGTGAGAAAGCTGACCTGCTTTTAGCTGCCAACGCCGCTGCCATGGATAATGGCGCAAACTTCGTAAACTCTGCCCTGTTCCAGGTGAACGAGCAAAAATACTTTGCTTCCACAGAGGGCTCATACATAGATCAGGACATCCACCGCATCTGGCCAAACTTTACCGTAACGGCTGTTGATAAAGCGTCCGGCAAGTTTAAAACCCGCGAGGCACTGAGCGCGCCTATGGGTATGGGCTGGGAATACATGGTTCCAAAGGCCTCTGAAAAGATAAAAGGTCCGGAGGGCACAGGTTTGATGGGCTACCGCTATGCCTATGATATGCTGGAAGATGCCGCTCTGGCTGCCAAGCAAGCCCGCGAAAAATTAACAGCTAAATCAGTACAGGCAGGCAAATATGACCTTGTACTGGATCCGAACCACCTTGGTCTTACTATCCATGAATCTGTTGGCCACCCGCTGGAGCTGGACCGCGTGCTAGGCTATGAAGCTAATTATGCTGGAACCTCATTTGCCACTTTGGATAAGTGGAAGTCTAAGAACTTTAAGTATGGCTCTGATAAGGTGAATATCTTCGCCGATAAAATACAGCCAGGATCACTAGGCTATGTTGGCTGGGATGATGAAGGTGTGAAAACGAAGAAGTGGGATCTGATTAAAGATGGTGTGCTGGTAAACTATCAGGCTATCCGGGATCAGGCGCACATTATTAACGAGCCGGAATCGCATGGCTGCTGCTATGCCGACAGCTGGAGCTCGGTGCAGTTCCAGCGTATGCCAAATGTATCGCTGGCGCCGGGCAAAGAGAAGATGAACGTGGATCAGTTGATAAGTGGTGTGGACAAAGGTATTTATATTGCAGGCCGTGGCTCTTACTCTATCGATCAGCAGCGCTACAACTTCCAGTTTGGCGGTACTACCTTCCACGAGATCAAGAACGGTAAAATAGTTGGCCCACTAGAGGATGTGGCTTACCAAAGCAACACCCAGGAGTTCTGGAACTCCTGCGCCGGCTCCTGCGACGAAAGCGATTACCGTCTGTTCGGCTCGTTCTTCGATGGAAAAGGACAGCCGAGCCAGGTTAGTGCGGTATCACACGGCTCTGCCCACACCCGCTTTAACGGTGTGAACGTGATCAACACAGCGCGTAAAATCTAGTCTTTCACCTTCTAATGAGCATTAAGTAAAATGGCAATATTAACAAGAGAAGAAGCTCAGGCGATACTGAAGAAGGCGCTGGCTTATTCAAAAGCCGATGAGTGCGAGATAACACTTAGCGGTAACAGTGGCGGCAACATCCGCTATGCACGTAACGAGGTATCAACCAGTGGTGCGGAAGAAAACACGACCATGGCTGTAGAGTCTCGTTTTGGCAAACGTTCCGGTGTGGCCACCATCAACGAGTTCGACGATAAATCTTTGGAGAAGGTAATTCGCCGTTCCGAGGAGACAGCGCGCCTGGCACCGGAAAGCCCGGAGTATATAGAGTTCCTGGGGCCACAGGAGTACATCTCCACCAAAGCCCACTTTGACTCTACAGCTAATATAGACCCGGCATACAGAGCAGAGGCAGCCGCTAAAAGCATAAAGGCCGCCGCAGCCAAAGGTCTGACAGCTGCCGGCTTCCTGGAGCACTATACTAGCTTCACGTCGAAGATGAACAACAAAGGCTTGTTTGCTTATCATCCTTCTACTTACGTGGATTTCTCAGTAACCATGCGTACCGAAGATGGCACTGGCTCAGGTTATGTAACGCAGGATTTTTCAGATGTAAGCAAACTGGATACAGGTAAAGCATCGCAAATAGCCGCCGAGAAAGCGGCTAATTCCAAGAACGCTAAAGCCTTAGAGCCAGGCAAGTATACGGTTATCCTGGAGCCAGCCGCTTCTATCGACCTGCTGCAAAACATGTTCTTCAACATGGACCAGCGTAACGCCGAAGAAGGCCGAAGCTTCCTGAGCAAGCCGGGTGGTAAAACGAAAGTTGGCGAGAAACTGGTGGATGAGCGTATCAACGTGTATTCAGATCCGTCACACCCTGATGTACCGGGCTCTCCGTTTGCAGGAGATGGCCGTCCGCAGAAGAAAATTACCTGGATAGACAAAGGTGTGGTGAAAAACCTGTACAACACCCGCTATTGGGCTTCAAACAAAGGTGCTGTGTCTGTTCCGCCACCAAGTAATGTGATCATGGAAGGTGGCAACGCATCCTTGGAAGATATGATCAAGAGCACGAAGCGCGGCATACTGGTGACGCGCCTGTGGTACATCCGCACAGTAGACCCGCAAACGCTGCTCTACACCGGCCTTACCCGCGACGGCACCTTCTACATCGAGAACGGTAAAATCATGTATCCGGTGAAGAACTTCCGCTTCAACGAAAGCCCGGTGATCATGCTCAATAACCTGGAGGCGCTCGGCAAGCCGCAACGCATCAATGGCAGCCTGATTCCGCCAATGAAGATCCGCGACTTTACATTTACAAGCCTTTCAGATGCGGTTTAAAAGCTGCTGAATTATACTTTGGATGCCGTATGCAGCTTGCTGTGTGCGGCATTCATTTTCATACTTTATCCAATAACCAATACACTACCTGTGCAACCATTTACCTTCGTGCGCCTGCAATACCGCTCCGGCAACTGGGATACTGATCCGCGCATGCCGAGTAACCTGCTGCACTCGCTTATCCAGTACACAACGGTGCCGGTAAACGAGCAGGAAAAGGTAATTTCACTGGAAAGTGCGGAGTTGTTTAACTACCCCTTTAGCTATCTGAGCGGGCATAAGCTGGTGCAGTTTAACCAGAAGGAGCGGCAGAACTTTGAGACCTATGTGAAGAATGGTGGTTTTGTGTTCGTAGACGACTGCAACCACGATATCGACGGGCTTTTTGCAAAATCGTTTGAGGAGCAGATGCGGCAGATATTCGGAGCAAGCGCACTGAAGAAGATCCCGAACAACCATAAACTTTACAGTAGCTTCTTTACTTTTGAAGAGGGACCACCCACTACTAGCTTCGAACTAAACGGCTGGGGCGACGACCTGGTGCACGACTACCTGAAAGCAATAGAAGTAAACGGCCGCATAGCGGTACTATACAGCAACAAAGACTACGGCTGCGAGTGGGACTATGACTTCCGGAACAAACGTTGGCTGGCAGAGGATAACACAAAATTTGGAGTGAATATCATTATGTATGCGCTTACCAGTTAGCAGTTGATCTGCAACCGCCCATGCAATGTGTTCTCAGCAGTAAGCAAAATGGCCTATGTATTAAATGTTGGTGAAAACACCAACAATGGCAAATGATTAAGTCCTTTATTTCTACAAGGTAAAGCCTTTAGCTAAGTGCACCACCGACGATTTCTTGTCTGAGCGGTCAGCGAGTGGGGGTAGGGGCCCTCGATAAACAAAATTGCCTTGATTCTTTTGCTCACTTTTCTCTTTATCGAGGGCCCCTACCCCCATCAAGGAGAAAAGTAAGGCCCAGCCGGCGAGGCGAAAAGCCGGCAGAGATCTCAGCAACTGAAGCATAAGCTGAGGCTTAAATAAAATGAAAACAGGTCAAGTATAAAATGACTGAAAAAGACATAAACCACCTGCTCGGTAAGCTACCTCAGCTAAAGCAGGAAATACAGAAAGTAATTGTAGGCCAGGAAGAGGTGCTCGACGAAGTGCTAATTACCATGATGGCTGGTGGACACGGTTTGCTGGAAGGCGTACCGGGTCTTGCCAAGACCCTTTTGGTGCGCACGCTCAGCAACGCGATGGACTTAGGCTTCCGTAGAATTCAGTTCACTCCAGACCTGATGCCAACGGATATACTTGGCACCGAAGTACTGGAGGAAGACCACGCCACCGGCAAGCGCTTCTTTAAGTTTAACGAAGGGCCGATCTTCTCTAATATTGTGCTGGCCGACGAGATAAACCGCACACCGCCTAAAACCCAGGCGGCGCTCCTGGAGGCCATGCAGGAGCATGAGGTAACTTACGCCGGTAAAACATACTTCCTGCCGAAGCCTTTCTTCCTGCTGGCCACACAAAACCCGATAGAGCAAGCCGGAACCTACCCGCTTCCCGAGGCGCAGCTGGACCGCTTTCTGCTGTACATCAAAATCAAGTACCCTACTGAGCAAGAGGAGTTGAACATACTTACCAGTACCACAGGCACACGACAGGCACAGGTACAGCCAGTAATTACCGGTGAGGAAGTGCTAATGCTACGACAACTGGTACGCGAGGTAAGTATAAGCGATGAACTCTTGAGCTTCGTGAACCAACTCGTACGCGCCACCCGCCCCGACAGCACAAGTGTAGATTTTGTAAAACAATACTGCCGCTGGGGTGCAGGGCCACGCGCCGGTCAGGCACTTATACTTACATCTAAAGCAAGAGCCTTGCTAAATGGCCGTTTTGCTGTTACTGTGGATGACATCCGTACCATGGCTTATCCTGTGCTACGACACAGGGTGCTCATAAACTTTACAGCAGAGGCGGAAGGTATCACACCGGACAATGTGGTGGAGGAGCTGTTGCAAAGCATAAAGTTGCCAAAGGCGGTGTTGGTATGATGGCGCGAGCGTCCACGCTCGTAACTAACTATAGCAGGGGCCTCTGGCCCAGCTTGCTCTGCATAAAGCGGCCAGAGGCCTTACTATACTAAACACGAGCGAGGACGCTCGCGCTATAATATAATAAAGAAACAGATGGAAGAGATAGCAACTATAAAACTGACGGAGGCAGGTACACAGCTCCTGAAGAAGATCGTGGGAGAAAGGATCTGCTACTTCTTTACCGACAACATTAAAGTAGAGGCAACCGGCAACAAGGTGTTGTACTGGGCTCCAGAGTTTGCACTTGGCCTTAAAACTAACCGGGGCGACCTGACTTTTATCAACATCAGCGCCGATTATAAGCTCACCTCCAAATCGTCTACCACCTATTATGAGTTTACTCTTGAAGAGAGCAAAACACCCTTAAGAAAAGAGAAACTGCTGCAGTCCGGGCAACATTCCGAAATCAAGCTGTTGTCGTCGCAGGTGCTGATGATAGAAGTGTACCAGGACTGGAACCAGGAGTTCGACGAAACCATCCACTACGACACAGCCATCGTGCTTTACACCGACATCAGGAAGTACATGCTAAAAGTGCGAGAGGAGCTGATTGGCGGAGTGGATATCATACTTGATGAGGCGGCTATCGAAGCAGAACTGGCAGATATGAAGCTAAGGCAAAGTATAGTTTAGCGCTAGATGACAATACTTTCTCTTTATCTGAAGCTGCAAGAGAATCAAATATATGGCAAGTAACGCAAACAAGTTCATCGACCCGAAGGTACTGGCTACCATCAAAGACCTGCCGCTGTTGGCTAAAACAGTAGTGGAAGGCTTTCTGTCGGGCCAGAACCAGAGCCTGCGGCGCGGGGCTGGACTGGAATTTAGCCAGTACCGCAGCTATCAGCCTGGGGATGACCTGCGGCAGCTGGACTGGAAGATGTTTGCCCGCTCCGACCGTTATTATATCCGTGAAGCTGAGGTAGACACAAACATCACAGTACGGTTTATACTGGACGGCAGCGCCTCTATGGCACATGAGGATATAAGCGGCATCAGCAAAATGGATTACGCGCGCTTCCTGGTGGCGTCGCTGGCTTATTTAGCAACTACGCAGGGCGATGCGGTGGGGCTTTACGTACTGCACGAGAATCAACTCATTAATCTGACGCCGCGATCTGATAATATGCACCTGCAGCGCTTCTGGCACCAACTGACAGAGGTTAAGCCACAAGGCAGGTTCCCGAGTGCACAAAATGCAGCGAACATGTTTACAGACCGAAGGCAGAAAGAGCTAACGGTGTTTCTAACTGATTTGTATGAGCACGAAAATGAAATAAAAGACCTGCTCTACAAGCTGGGGGCACAGCGGCACGAGTTACTGCTGTTTCATTTAATGAGCCGCAATGAACTTGAATTTTCCTATAGTGGCACTCTAACTTTTGAGGATCTTGAAACGGGACAAACATTGCAGGTAGCTACAGCGGAACAGCGGAAGCTTTACCTGGAGCGCCAAAAGGCATGGCTACAGGAAACAGAGAAAGATATGCGTGATCACCAGATTGCCTATGACAGGTTTGTAACCGATGAACCACTGGATAAAGCATTAAGAACATTTCTGCAAAAGCGATTAATCTATAGCTGAAGCACCGGAAAGAGTTTAGAGACATGAAAGATAACTTCTCAGGACACGCTGCCGATTACGCAAAGTACAGGCCCACCTATCCTCATGAATTAATAGCACATTTAGTAGCCCTGGCCCCTTCACATACATTGGCATGGGACTGCGCGACTGGCAATGGACAGGTGGCTGGTATGTTATCCGAATATTTTGCAAGCGTTGTCGCAACAGACATTAGCGAACAACAGCTGCGGAATGCTCCACAGCTACTTAACATACAATACCTTATAGAACCGGCAGAACATACTTCTCTCTCCACCTCGTCTGTAGACTTAATTGTAGTAGCGCAGGCAGTACATTGGTTTGAGTTTGAGCTATTTTACAAGGAGGCAAAGCGAGTACTGAAGCCCCAGGGAGTTCTTGCCCTCATTGGGTACGGGCTAATCAGAATAGATTCTTCAGTAGACAAGGTGATTGAAAGGTTGTACGATGGCATCCTTAGCAGTTATTGGGATGTAGAGCGACGTTACATTGACGAAAACTACAGAACGATTCCTTTTCCTTTTACAGAGCTGGAGGTGCCGCACTTTACCATGACATCTACCTGGACTTTGGAGCAACTTATTGGCTATTTAAATACCTGGTCAGCAGTGAAGCATTATGAGAAACAGCACCAGGAAAACCCGGTTGGCTTGGTAGAGCAGGAGTTACGCCAAGCTTGGGGAAATGATCCTCATAAGACGGTCAGCTTCGAAATAATTTCAAGAGTTGGGAAAGTGTAGTTTATACAAAGGCCTTTAATTCAATTACTAAATTTGATCTTTCTAGCACCATACTGGCTTTTTGCAGCGTCGGCTATACTTATCCCCATTGCTATTCACCTCTGGAACAAACGGCAGGGGAAAACGGTGAAGGTAGGTAGCCTGCGTTGGCTGGAACCCTCGTCAAGCAGGCGCTGGAGCAGCATCAGGTTAACGGATGCCTGGCTCTTAGCACTTCGGTGCCTTATACTTATACTTTTGGCTGCGGCTCTGGCCCAGCCGGTTTTGGTACAGCAGCCACGAAAACCGGAAGGGAAGAAGGTAGTATACCTGGGGCAGGAATTACTGTATACTTCCGCTCTAAAACAGATAAAACCTACTGTCGATTCACTCCTGAAGCAAGGCTATTCACTTCGTACGTATACGCCTGATTTCAGGCAGATACCACAGGAGGAGTGGCAACAGATCAGTTCCAGGATAACAGACAGCACCTTACACAGCAGCACCAATTACTGGAGCCTTTTACCGGTTCTGGCTGAAAAGCATAAACAAGCCTCCGACAGCGTCTGGCTTTTTACATCAGATCAGCAGCGTTTCTTTGCCGGCTCCCGCCCAGAAGTGCTACCCATAAATATCCGCTGGGTTCCGATTACCACAGATGCCCAGACTTCCTGGCTACAAACAGCGGTAAAGATTTCCCAGGACAGCCTACTCTTAATTGTTGGAAACAGTTCCCGGAATGGTATTACATATAGCCGCCATTACATTAGCGCAGGTGCTCAGAGTGTGCGTCTGCCAAACAACCAGACCCTGCAACTGCAGAATCTGGTTGATACGCTACAGGCAAAGATCGGGAGTGCCAGCAACAACGTTCAGGTACAGACAAAGCCATTACAAGTCTCCATACTAGCCGATGAGGCACAGCAGCAAGAAGCACGCTTTTTGAAGGCAGCCATACAGTCTATCAGCAGTTACACCAGCCTGCCCATCAATATCAATGCCGACACTACCACCGCTGACTGGTTCTTCTGGCTACGGGCAGAAGAGGTACCTGAGCAGGTAATGCAGCAGGTGCAGCAGGGGTCTAAGCTTTGGGTACAACAACAAAGGAGTCCGCGGACTTACCAAACCAACATAGCAGCTACAGGGGAGACAGGAGTTAAGGTGCGCCAGATCAGCGCAGTAAACAGTTTAAACGACAAGACTACAGATCTATGGATAGCTGCCAATAGCCAACCTGTACTTTCTGTGCAGCCGATAGGTGCTGGCAAAGTTTATACTTTCAGGAGCGGATTTACCTCCACCTGGAGCGAACTAGGGCGAAGTGCGCAGCTACCTGAGTTACTGCTCCCGCTTTTGTTACCAGCTCCAGAAGCAATACTATTCGATCTTCGGGCACTGGACGAGCAGCAACTAATTCCAACAGAACGAACTTCTCTGGTAGCTAAAAACACAACTAATCCTCACCGAGAGCCGCTTTTACCATGGATAATATTAGCTGCTTTTGTGCTATTTTTAATAGAGCGGGTTATTAGCAACAGGCGCAGCAAAGCATCAGTATGAATCAGGTAGAAAGCATACATATACTACAGCATATTCGCAGGCAGTACGTACAGGCGAAGCTTTGGCTGTATGCGCTACAGGCAATGGCAGCAATGGTGTTGGGTGTGGCTATACTGCTGCGCTGGCAATGGGAGGTGCCTGTGTTAGCAGCGGCTGCTTTCGCTATCATACTTGCAGCTATCGTTTATTTAGTAGTTCGTTGGAGGCGCATCTCTAAAACAAACCTTCAACAGGTAGCACGTCACCTGAACCGGCAGTATCCTCAGCTGGAAGACAGCACTACACTCTTACTCTACGAGCCAAAGAATCTGCTGGAACGACTACAACAACAGAAAATAGCAGGAATACTACATGAGCTACATCCGGAGAAGCAAAAGACGTTTACCTTACGCGGCACTCCATCTTACCTGCTATTAGGGTTAGCCATTGCGGCATCGATTGGTATTTTATACTTGCCAGCAGCTCCCTTAGAAGCTTTCAATGAGCCTGCGCCAATCAAAGTAGACTTTCCTGACACACCTGCCGCTGTCGCTGATACTGCTGTAAAAATAGAGCAAGTAGAAATTCTGGTTACTCCTCCTGCTTATACAGGGAAACAGCCCTATAGCGCTATGGATCCTAACCTGCGTATAGAAGAGGGTGCAACAGTTACCTGGAACGTCCGCACTGATAAACCTCCTCATCAGCTACAATTAGAAATAAATGAGCAGAAGCCACTGCCATTTACAGGCGATAGCAAAAGCTATACCCTGTCGCGCAGCTTTACCTCTCCGGCACTTTACACCATCAACCTGAATGGTCAAAAGTCAGCCTTTTATACTTTAGAAATAATTCCGGATAATGCACCCGTTATCCAGATACAGCAGCCGGAGCAGTATACAGAAGTTTTATTTGGTGAGCCGCAGAGAGTAAAGTTACGGGCACAGTTAACGGATGAGTACGGCATCAGGGAAGCCAGTATGATAGCCACTGTAGCCAAAGGGACGGGCGAGGCTGTAAAGTTCAGAGAGGAAAAGATCAAACTTAACCTAAGTGGCAACCGCCGGAGCTACAGCATCAATCAAACACTGGACCTGCAGAAATTAGGCATGACCTATGGCGATGAGTTATACTTCTATCTGCAGGCCTGGGACAACCACCGTGGCTATACCCGCTCCGAAACCTATTTTGTGGAGATAGAAGATACAACTATTGTAGAGGCGGCCTTTGATATGTCGATGGGGGTAAATCCGGTGCCGGAGTATTTCAGGAGCCAGCGCCAGATCATCATCGATACCGAAAAGCTGCTGAAAGAGCAAAAGAGCATCAGCCGCGCTGCTTTTGAAGCGCGATCTAATAACCTCGGCGTAGACCAAAAGCTGCTGCGCCTACGCTATGGCAAATTTTTAGGCGAAGAGTTTGAAAGCGGCATTGGTCCGGGAGGCGGTATACCGGAGGGTGAGGAAGGCCATGAAGAAGAGGACCACTTCCCTGGCGATGGCCACGACCATGAAGAGTTTGCAGACAATAACAGCCCCGAAGCACTGCTTGATCCTTACATGCACAAACACGACCAGGAGGGCGAGGCGACCATCTTCGAACCGGCTGTAAAAGCTAAACTAAAAGGGGCACTGGCGCAGATGTGGGAAGCGGAACTGAGGCTACGAACTCACAAACCAAAAGAAGCCCTGCCTTATGAGTACAAAGCCCTTCGGATGTTAAAAGAAGTACAGCAGTCGCAGCGGGCGTATGTAGCGAAAACAGGTTTTGAGGCACCTCCACTTAAAGAGCCGGAACTGAGGCTTTCAGGAGAACTGGACAAGATTACAGCACCCTCTGACAGGAGAGTAATTGAACAGAAAGAAAAGCTGCCACACATACAGGCGGCACTACAGTGGCTTGCAAAGTATAAACAAACAGGCAGTTATAAACCGGCTGATGCACAGTTGCTGGAGAAAGCGGGGCAGGAACTGGCACAACAGGCCCTCAACAAGCCAGGGCAAAACCTGCGGACTCTGCAAGACCTCCGGCAGCTGATCACAGAGATAAACTCAGGGAAGAAGCTATGCAGCCCCTGCTTAACTACTGTAGAGCGAGCCTGGGCAGAGTTGCTACCTGCGCCAAAGATCACACCACAGCCACAAAAAACAGTGCGAAGCCAGCTGGCAAAAAAATACCTAAAGCAGCTGGAAGAGTAGATGAAGTCTTGAATTCTTTATGAAAAAATTTAACACACATATAGACCTTTTGCCACACTTGCCTGGAATGCACTACCTGGAGATACCGCAGGAAGTCGTGCAGCAATTAGGTGGCAAACTACAGCTCCGCCTGTATTGCACAGTAAATGAGAATCTTACATTTCAGTGCGGTCTTATGGCCTTGGGGCAGGGAAGGGCCTATATCAGCATCAGTAAAAAAAGGATGCAGGCCCTGGGAGTAAAATGTGGTGATCGGGTTGCTGTTAAGTTAGAGAGGGATGAGAGCAAGTATGGCACTACAGTACCAGAGGAGTTAGAAGAATTGTTGAAGCAGGATGATGAAGGTGCCAGAAGATTTGAACTTTTGACTCCTGGCATGCAACGCTACATCATCAATCATGTAGGGGCAGTGAAAAGCGTACAGCTGCGGGTGGACCGCTCTATATCGCTTATCGAAAATTTAAAGAAACTACCAGAGGGTAAAGAGGAGTTCAGGGCAATACTTGGACTACCCCCCAAATAATTTTTAAGGAATGATAACCGGACAAATATACTTGCCTTGGCTTATTGGAGGAGTCATAGTGCTTCTCCTGTTTTGGCTGGCGTGGCGCAGGCCAAACCGGCAAAGGCTGGTATGGCGCCTGCTTGCCAGCGCAGTGGCAGGCATTAGCCTGGTGCTACTTGTATTTCCGCCTGCTGTGCAACAAGCCATAAGCCCCAGCACTGCAGTACTTTTAACAGAAGGGTTTAATTCTGACTCATTAGACGCCTTACTTCAAAAACTGGAGGCAAAGCCGCAGCTGTATACTTACAAAACCTCTTCAGCCAATAACGCAGTAGCTGTACCATCTTTACATACCCTTCGGCAGCAACAACCTGGCCTGCAGAAGCTACACCTCTTTGGCTATGGCCTTTATAAAGAGGAACTGCAGATGCTTGACAGGATAAAAATCGTTCCACACCTTTCTGCCGCCCCTGCAGAAGTCCAGGCAGTTACCTGGACACCTAATATGCATCTTGGTGAGGCGATAGAGGTAACAGGTAAAGCTTTTCCGGGAAATGAAGAAAAGATGATGCTGTACCTCTATGCGGCAGGTAGAGCACAGGATTCTGTAGAAGTAACTCCTGACAGCACTCAAACCTTTCAATTGAGTTACACTCCAAAAGCAACAGGTCGCTACACTTATACTCTCCTTACAAAGCAGCAGGGACGTTTGGACTCTTTAGGTCAACTGCCTTTAGAGGTATTGCCACCAAAGCAACTGGGAGTCTTATTGCTAGCATCAGCACCTAACTTTGAATTCAAGTTTCTGAAAAATCATCTCGGAGAACTGCACCATCGTGTTGCCATGCAAACAACGGTCAGCAAAGGGATTAGCCAAAGCGAATGGCTAAACATGCCGCGTATCAACCTTAGTCGAATCTCACCCAAATTGCTGAAAAATTTTGATGTTGTAGTTGTGGAGCCGGAGGCGCTGCAAAACCTGAGCAGTACGGAAAGGGCAGTGCTGCAGAAAGCTGTTACTGAGGATGGCTTGGGGATTCTTACCATTGCCACGGCACCTTTAAATAGCCGCCACACGGCCTTCTTTACCGGCTTTCAAACGAAGCGCCTGTCACAGCAGGATACCCGCAACGTGCGCGCGTCCTGGGCAGGGAAATCCTATACTGCTACCGCTGCTCCTTACACACTTATCAACACTACTGCTGTTAATAGCCTGGTGCAGGAGCAAAAAAACAATCTATTAGTCGGGGTAAAGCGAGCAGGATGGGGAAAAGTAGCGATGAGTTATGTACCACAAACATTCGCATGGCATTTAGAGGGCAAGAGTGAGATTTATGCCAGCTACTGGGCAAACTTACTTACCGGAATAGCAAAAGAGCAGGTGCAGGAGAAGTTCTGGAAAGTAGACCAACCACAGGTACCACAACCAGATAAGCCTGTTGTATTAACTTTTACAGATTATGCTTCTGATGTCTCATCAACAATACCTGATGCCGCTGTTGTACGCCTGGCTGATTCGGCAAGGGTAAACCTGGCACTGGCGCAGAACACACACCAGCCAGAGCAGTTTTCAGGCACCTTCTGGCCAGGCCGTAGTGGTTGGTTTCAGGTACAGACAACAGATTCAGAGCCACACTACTTCTATGTACATGAGTCTACAGATTGGCCTCATACAGGTATACAGGTAAGGCAGCGGGCAACACAGGAGTACATAGCAAAACAAGCTATTGAACCTTCGTCCGGTACTGTTGCCTATAAAAAAGAGCCGGTTTCTTTAATCTGGTTCTTTGTGCTCTTCGTGCTAAGTAGCAGCTATCTATGGCTAGAGGAGAAATTCTAACTATTAAACTACCTGCCTTATTTTAGCGGCGAAAGTATCCAAAAGTTGAATGAGCTCCGGAATACACTCCAGGTTCAGCGTATGTCCTACATTTGGCAGTATCTCCAGCTCTGCGTTGGGGAGCGCCTGGTACATTGCTTTTCCCATTTCCACCGTACACAAGGGATCTTCTTCTCCCTGTACTACCAGCACCGGTACCTGAACTCTTTTTAGGTGTTCCAGGTAATTGCCACTCTCTTTAGTAGCCTGAGTCAGTTTAAGTATATTCTCGGGAGTAGGGCTCTGGTTGGCTTTGCTGTTCTTCAGATTCTCTATGCTGATGATAGGATCAAGAAAGTAGCTTCGCCCCAGCACTGTTGGCAACATCACATCCAACATCAGCGGGTAACCCCCGACTTTCAATGCAGCTTCCCAGCTATACCCTATGGCATCGAAATAAGCATCCTTGTAAGGGAAAGTGGACAACAATGCGCCTGCCTGTACCAGGCCCGGGTGATTAACTAAAAATCGTTGCGCTACAGCTCCCCCGTAAGATATTCCCGCTAGCACAGTGTCAGGCAGGTTAAGCGACTGCAGTAGATCAGCCACGTCGGCGGCATGGGCATCAAAGCTTCTATGTTCGGGAGCAGCATCAGACTGCCCCTGGAAAAGCAGGTCTACCAGTATAAGTCTGTACTTCTTACCTAGGGCATGCACCAATCCCGCCCAGGCTGCAGTAGATTGCGAAAGTCCATTTAGAAAAACAATGGCTTGTGTAGCATCAGAGCTTCCGTGTAGCTCATAGTATAGCTGCAGGCCATCTGGTAGCGAATGCTTCATAGTTGTTTATTTGATAGCTGATTGAAAACAAAACTAATGTAATATTTGAAAAAGAGAAATTCGGGCATCCTCTATGGGCCTACATAATATCTCTGCTCTTTCCCTCTTTAGCAGATTTCCTCCTCCAACTCCCGCTTAGGATTACGATCGGTTTTGGAAGGAACAAGGGGCACAGTAAACCAGAAGCAGGAGCCTTTGCCTTCAACACTTTGTACCCGTATACTACCTCCACAAAGCTCTACAAACTGGCGGCACAGCAGCAAGCCCAAACCTGTGCCTTTTTCATTAGATGTGCCTTTGGTAGTTGCAGTAGGTTGATCTGCCATGAAGAGAGACTTTACTTTATCTGCTGCCATGCCTACGCCTGTGTCCTCTACTGCTATCTCAGCAAAACGAATACCGGTAGCCTTGGCACTTAGTTTTATTTCACCCTGTGGTTTAGAGAACTTGATTGCGTTGTGGAGCAGATTCCGTATGATGAAGTCGAGCATGTTTGCATCCGCAAATACCTGTATCCTGTCTGACACCTGTATTTGCCATTGCAGTTGCTTGGCATCTGCAGTATCCTGCAACAGCATAATATTTCGCTGTACGATGTCCTGAAGCATTAGTGGCTCAGGTTTAAACTGCATCGCCTGATCAGAGGAAGTATGGGAGGCAGCCCACTGCAGGAGGTTCTCCAGCAGCGCCTGTAAGTTTCGTACCGAGACCTGTGTATGATTGGCCAGCTTTTGCATCTGCTCTGGTTTCATCTTTTCTGAGTAGTTCAGCAGGATGTTCAGGAACGAATCAAGCGTTGCCAGTGGAGTACGGATATCATGTGAGATAATGGAGAAAAAGCGGTCTTTCAATTGATTAAGGCGACGAAGCTTGTGCTCTGATGCCTTTAGCTGCCCTACTGTTTGGTTCAGTTCCTGCGTTTTGAGGCGCAGCGCGGCAGTACGGTTGGCTACCATTATCTCCAGCTCCTTCTTCTGTTGTTCAATCAGGCGCTTACGCTCTACCTCCTTCTCGCGCTCCAGGCGCTCCTTTTCCAACACCTTCGCAGCCAGTTCGCTGGTAACAGTATTAAGCCTGTAGGCCAAACCAAGTGAAAAAAGGACGACCTGAGCCACCATTCCTACCTGTGCTGCATAAACTGTTACTGTGTTATTTGGTAGCAGGTGCGTTTCCTTCAGAATAAAAAGTAATGCTCCTACTACGAAAAATACGTTGGCTATGAGGAAGTATAAAGCAGGCCTATACCCCTGCCGTAGCGATGCCACACCTACCAGCAACATCACAATTAAGACACAGCCCCCAATGATACCAATCAGGTCTACACAGGCCTGCAGCAGATCCAGAGGTGTGAAGTAGGAGAGCAGCCCCATTGCCACCGGCAACGCATACAGCAAGGCAAGCAGCAGCAACAACCTGTCCCAAAGAGGAAGGCTCTGCTTGGTGCCAAGGTAGCTCCTGGTGAAAAGCAATCGGAACAGGCCATTGAAGGTTACGATAAAAGCGAAGCTATGTGCATTCCAGTAAGGATAGTCTGGCCAGAGAAACTCCAGCGCAAAACCGTGATAGAACATGAAGTACAATCCTGTGCCAAGGAGAGCCAAAACGTAGTACAGGTAGCTTCGGTCCCGGACAGAAAAGAAGAGTACCAGGTTGTAGAGTGCCATCACCAGTATGATGCCCATAAATATGCCTTGTACCAGCAAGCGGTTATTGTTTGCCTTCACAATCTGTTCAGGCGTGTGTAACTGCAGGCTAAGGCTCTGGGGCTTGTACAGGTTTATGTCTCCCTGCAGACGCAGGTAAAGTGAAGTGTGACTTCTGGGCATCAGCTTGATGCGCATATAGGGTTTGCTTTGTGGAACGTCACGTTCCCTCACAGGTAAGAGCTGCCCTGTCTGCCTCACTTCCAGGGAGCCGTCTGTCTGGTGCATGTATAGCTCCACCTTACTCCAGTCGCCAGCATAGAGATAGCGTTCCTGCTCATAATTGCTGGTGTTGCGCAATGCCACACGTACCCAGTGTACTGTCTTACCTGCCTGAGGGGTTGATGTGGAATCCAGAAGTTCAAAAGGGAGTAGCCGCACTTCGTCTAATGTGAGCTTCCCACTTCTATCATGAAATACCTGCAGCTGGTTTACCAGTTCTTGTCCATTAGGCTGTACTTCTACCGTATCCATTTTTTGCTCTGCAGCAAAAGCTAGGGCACAGCTCATCAGCAACAGGAGACTGGTAAGCCATACTCTTACTTGAAGCCGGAAAACGAGAAGTGACAAAAGCATCTATCAATTTACAAAAAAGCTTTGAAAAGCAATACTTCTTCCCCACTTGCCTCTGGAGTTTCTGAATCACTAATATTTTTATATATTGATGGAGTTTAGCATCACTTATATGGCCAAAGTAAAGCTCTTAATTGCAGAAGACGATGTGGTGATAGCCCATAACCTTGCGCTTTCTCTGGAGGAGTTAGGATATGAAGTATGTGCTACAGTCAGCTCCGGGGAGGAATTGTTACTGGAGGTACACAAACACAACCCTGACCTGGTGATACTGGACATTACGCTGGATGGAAAGCTTGATGGTATCGATACCGCTACCATACTTTCAAAATCCATTAAAATGCCATTCATTTTCATGACAGCCCTTTCTGACAAGGGGACGATTGATCGTGCCAAGCTGACGAACCCACATGCTTACCTGGTAAAGCCTTTTGATATACGCACCTTGCAAAGCAGCATCGAAGTAGCCATCCATAATGCCAGCAGAAGCCAGTCAGCTACTACCACAGATGCTGCAGCTGCACCGAATACAGAGAGCCCGGATCATTATCTGCTACACGGTTCCCTGTTTGTAAAAGTGCGTAACCGGTTGGAAAAGGTAGAACTGGAGGATATTGTTTGGGCGGAAGCTCAGGATATCTACTGCAATATTAAAACTCAAAAGCATGTCTACCTTGTTAGCCAAAGCTTAAAAAACCTGGAGCAACGTTTACCTGACAACACTTTTATGCGTGTGCACCGGTCTTACATTATTCGCCTCACTGCCATTGAAGCAATTGAAGATAATAACATTCTGATCGGAGGAAAGAGCATTCCGATAGGTAATACGCACAAAGAGTCTTTGCTAAAGCGGTTACAGATTCTGTAGTCTCCGTCTTTCTTCTGGATTTTAGCTTAAAAAATTATTTTTCAAAAAGCCTCACCTTACCCACTCCTGATTTCACCTTAAAATATTCTTTGTTGGCAAGTATAGCTATAGAGCTATGTGCATTATTTTCTAAATTAATAGAATAAAGCATTACACAAACACTGCTCTCTATGAACAGCTTAGCCCCTTCAGAACTCGTTACGGCTGGTTGGATACTCGTTATCGCTTACGCTGCACTTATTCTATTTTTTGTAGTGCGGGGCGCCCTGCGCATCCGGTCTATTTCAGATTATGCCTTAGGAAGCGTAGCCTTTTCTCCGGTAGCTGTAGGACTGGCACTGGCCGCCTCCATGACCAGTGCCGCTACCTTTATCATTAACCCTGGCTTTGTGGCATTGTACGGCGTGAGCGGGTTTATCTCTATGGCCATAGCACTGCCGGCTGCTGCGCTTTTATCTTTAGTAGTACTTACCAAAGGCTTTAGAAGTATGGGTACTGCCGTAAAAGCGCAAACAATGGCCCAGTGGATGGGAGCAGTGTACAAGAGCAGGGGCTATGCGACTTTCTTTGCGTTTCTTTCGCTCCTGCTGATCACATTCATTGTGCTTATTTGTGTGGGCTTAACAAAAGTACTCGCCAGTGTACTAAACCTTAATGAGCTACATGTGTGCATAGGCATAGTGGTTTTTGTCTTTGGCTATATGATGTTTGGTGGCGCTAACTCCATGGTGTACACAAACATGATCCAGGCAATACTAATGGTAATAGTTGCCTTTATACTTCTTGGATCTGGTTATGAACACTTCAGTAATGGCGTGCATGGTTTCTTGGATAAGCTAGCCGCCGTAGATCCGCTGCTCGTGGAGCCTGTAAACCCCAAAAGCTTCCTTTTCCGGGATTACTTCGAGATAATCTTCTGCCAGGTAATTATAGGAGTAGCAATTGTTTGCCAGCCGCACATTATCACCAAATCACTGCTGCTGAAGAATGAGAAAGACGTAAACCTGTACCTTTTGGTAGGTGTGGCAGCGGAAGCGCTTTTCTTCCTGGTCGTGATAGCCGGCTTGTATGCCCGCCTCTCATTCCCGGACCTGGCTGTAAATGGTGAAGCTATTCCTCTGGATGGCATCATGTCAGCTTATGTAGTAAGTGAGTTTCCGGTTTACGTTGGCTTGCTGGTTGTATTAGGTCTTATCTCCGCAGGACTATCTACCCTTGAGGGACTGATCCAGTCGCTTTCCATAACAATTACCTCTGATATTCTGACTCCTGTTTTTGGACCAAGGGTAGAAGTTCGAAGTGTTCTGATAAATAGGTTGGTGATTGTAGCACTGGCTGCAGTTACTATCCTACTAACTTTTGACCAGCTCCTGTACCCTAACCTGAGCGTGGGCATCTTTGCACAGAACGGTGTGTACGCTTATTTTTCTGCCGCCTTCGTGCCTGTACTTTTCGGTATGTTCCTGAAGAGGGTACCCCTTGTTGCTCCCGTGGTTGCTTCTGTTACTTCCGTAACAGTACATTTTGCCATCTACTATGGTGGCCTTACTTCTTATATGGATGCCCCTGTGCGCAATCCTGGCATAGCTGCTGCGCTGGCCATACTTGCCTCTGTCATAGTAGGCTTCGCTTTGTACTTCTCCTTCCGAAAGCCAGTGCCTGTGGAGGAGATCATCCCTGTTAACTCTCTTAAACAACCTGCATATGAGAACTAAGTATAAACTCCCGCTTCTGCTTTCTTTTTTGTGTTTGGCAGGGCTAAACGGCCAATGTCAATCACCTGCAGCAAAGTCTGCTAACACAGCCTCAGCAGATCCTGTTTTTGAAAGCCTTCAATACAAGTTCCCGGCAAAGAAGATGATGCTTTCCAATGGGCAGTCAGTTGCTTATGTAGACGAAGGCAAGGGAAAGGAAACTATTGTTTTTATTCATGGTCTGGGCAGCTACTTACCTGCGTGGGAGAAAAACATTTCTGAACTGAAGAGCAACTACAGAACCATCGCCCTGGACCTGCCCGGCTACGGCAAATCATCTAAAGAGAATGTACAGGTCAGCATGGAAGGCTATGCAAAGACTGTTCTTGAACTCATGGATAAGCTTGAAATAAAGAAGGCTACTCTTGCAGGTCACTCTATGGGCGGACAGATTGCTATTACTGCTGCCCTGCAGGCTCCGGAGCGGGTTAAAAGTCTCATCCTTGCCGCACCAGCCGGATTAGAAACTTTTACTGAACAGCAAAAGCAACTGTTTAAGATGACAGTCACTCCCGAGAGTATTCAGGCTTCCACACCAGAACAAGTCGCTGCAAACTATAAATCAAACTTCTACATCATGCCTGCTGATGCACAACACATGGTGGATGAGCGCCTGCAAATGATGAAATCTGAGCAGTTTGATGACTATAGTAAAGCTGTAGCGGGTAGTGTGGCAGCCATGGTAAATGAACCTGTGTATGAGAAGCTACCTCAGCTAAATGTGCCTACGCTAATTGTCTTCGGGGAACAGGATGCGCTGATACCTAATAAGTACCTCAACCCTACCCTTACAACTAAAAATGTAGCTGCAGTTGGTAAAGAACGAATCCAGAACAGCCAGGTAATTCTGATACCGGAAGCTGGCCATTTTTTACAGTTTGAACAGCCTGAAGCTTTTAACAAAGCTGTTCACGATTTCCTGAAGAAAAGTGCAAAATGAAACTATACTCATAATCAATAACCTAACCTTACCTAACATGAAAAAGATTTACCTTATCCTGCTTTCGCTGCTGTGCATTGCGCAGGCGGCGCTTGCCCAAGGTGGAGCCATCAAAGGAAGAGTGGTCGGAGCTGATACAGAAGAAGCCTTAATTGGCGCTACTGTGTTGGTAGAAGGCACTTCCAAAGGGGCGACCACTAACACAAACGGAGAGTTTGTTATTGCTAACGTTCCGGCAGGCAATTACAACCTGCGCATTACGTACGTTGGCTACTCCTATCCTAAAATAGATGTGACGGTACCAGCAAACGGCACCACAGACATCGGCACCATTTCCATGAAGTCGTCTAACGTGATCGGGGAAGAAGTAGTGGTATCAGCTACACGACGTCCTGAAAAGCTGACTGAGGCTCCGGCAGCGATTAGTGTTATCTCCTCCCGCGATATAGAAACTCTTCCTTCTTTTAACGTAGGGGAGCTCCTTAATAAAGTTCAGGGTGTGGAAGTGGTGCGTTCTGGTGTGGTTGGTGTAGGTATTAACGCCCGTGGCTTCAACAATGCCTTCAACGTTAAAATGTTCCAGCTCACAGATGGCCGTAACTCCATGCTACCTGGTGGTACAGGCTTACCGGCAGGCTTGTATAACACTGTTGTGAAAGAAGACATCGAGCGCATCGAAGTGATCTTAGGACCTTCTTCTGCTTTATATGGCCCAAATGCCCATAACGGTATTATCAACACAATTACGAAAGACCCACGCCGCTACCCTGGCACTACGGTTTCTTTAGGAGCCGGTAACCAGGATGTATTAAGTGCCCGTGCCCGTCATGCTGGTGTTATCTCAGACAAATTTGCTTATAAAGTAACCGGTGAGTACACTGAAGGTGAGGACTTCGCTTTTACTGACACAGTATACAATGCAGCCCTGGGAGCATTGCCAGAATATGGTGTTGATAATGGCTTTAAATTTAAAAGAGGAGGAGCAGCGCTTTACTACAGCCCCACTAAAAAAACTGACATCATTTTAGACTATGGCATCGGGCAAGGCTCTAACATAGGCGTTACTAACAACGGCCGTAACCAGATCAACGACTGGACCTTCCAGTACCTGCAGGGTAGAATCGTGTCTCCTCGTGTATTTGCACAGTTATATAGCACCTGGAACGATGCAGGAGACACATACCAGATAAACGCACGCACCACAAACTACTATTCCCTTTTGGCCAGAGGTGCCACTCCGGCACAGGCTGATAAGTATTCCAAAACAGGTGCCAAGCCTGGCGAAATATTCCCTGGCTCACCTGCTGTCGCTTTTCCTGGCTTCATAGATAAGAGCCACCGTATCAATGGTGAAATCCAATACAACAACAGCTTCGGTGGTTTTGATATAATCACCGGATTAAGTTATCAGCGAGATGTAGCCTACAGCCGCCAGACTTACCTGGATGACGCAGATGGCAACATCGTATTGAACCAGTATGGTGCAGTAGCCCAGGTAGAGCGCAACCTTACGTCAAAGCTTCGTGCTATAGTAGCTGCCCGTGTTGACCAGCATGATAACTACGGCACACAATTCAGCCCGAAAGCAGCTCTAACTTATGCAGCCCTTAACGGTTCCTTCAGAGCAACTTATGGCCGTGCTTACTCTGCTCCATCAATTCAGTTCCAGGAGTTTTACCTTAACAATGGCGCCCTTGCCATTCTTGGTAACGGTGCAGGCTTAACTATTCAGAATACAGAGACTGGTGCAATAAGAACAATTGAAAAGCTGGAGCCTGAGCAGGTACAAACATTTGAGGTAGGCTACAAAGGTACTCCAACAGAGAAACTGTTCGTTGACCTAAGCAGCTGGTATTCTATGTCTGAAAACTTCATCTCTCCTCTGACCGGCATCACACCTATCTTAGGCAAGGAAAAGGTGATCAAGAAAGGAGACAAAGATGTAACAGAAAAAGCATCTAATGCTCTTAACTATTACCTTACTTATCTGAACTATGGTAATGTTAACTCCTGGGGTACAGACCTTGGTTTAAACTACTATATCAACGACTTCTTCAGCGTTGGTGCAAAATATTCCTACTTCGACTCAGACATCACAGATACAGATAATCTGGATAACGATGCCAATGGCGATAAGAAAGTGTCCGCTGCTGAAAGTAGCCTGAATGCAGCCCAGCACCGCTTTAACTTCAACTTTACAGCTCGTGACCTTTTTGATAAGAAGTTCTTCGGCTCAGTGAATGTGCGCGTCCTGCCAGAATATGATTTTTATTCTGGAGTTCAGATAGCTGCCGAAGAAAACGCTGGTAAACGTGTGGCTCCTTACAACTACAACTATGGTCCTCTTGGCGGCTTTACTTCTGTAGATCTTAGTGCAGGTTATAAGTTTACCAACTGGCTTACATTAGGAGCCAGTGTTACAAACCTTTTTGATACAGCGCAGCGCGAATATGTTGGTTCACCTGAAATTGGCCGACTGTATAACGCAGAGCTGACTTTCAATTTCGGAGGGAAGAATAAAGTAAAATAGGTTAGATGTTTATTAGTTGGTAAAGCGCTCTTATGGGGCGCTTTGCCTTTTTACGGAAGTATCAAAATATTAAAGTATGAAGAACGCTCTTATAACCGGAGGCACCAGTGGGATTGGTTTAGGAATTGCCCGCTACTTCGCCTCCCATGGCTACAATTTATTGATAAATGGACTGGAAAGAAACGGGACAGAAACTGCTCATGACATGGCTACAGAGCATGGCGTAAAGGTCTACTTTTCAGGAGCTAACCTTATGCAGCCAGCACAGATCCGGGAAATGGTGCAGCAGGCAGAAAAGGCGTTGGGGCAGGTAGATGTTCTGGTAAATAATGCAGGAATACAGCATGTAGCTCCTGTTGATGAATTTCCGGAAGAAAAATGGGACTCTATTCTCGCCGTTAACCTTTCCTCATCTTTCCATACTTCTAAGGCTGTCTGGAAGGGAATGAAAGAGAGAGGATTTGGCAGGATAATTAATATTGCTTCAGCCCATGCCTTGCGTGCATCAGAATATAAAGCTGCCTACGTAGCAGCAAAACACGGAATTGCAGGTCTTACAAAAGTTCTGGCCCTAGAGGGTGCACCTTTTAATATCACCTGCAACGCCATTTGCCCTGGTTATGTTAGAACTCCTTTAGTAGAGGCACAAATCGCAGATCAGGCTAAGGCACATCAGATGACGGAGGCGGAAGTAATAGAAAAGGTGATGCTGAAAAAGCAGCCTGTAAAACAGTTTGTAGATGTCTGCGCCATTGCACAGATGGCCCTGCTGTTAGCTTCGCCTGCCTCTTCTCAACTAACTGGCACCATGATGCCTATTGATGGCGGGTGGTCAGCGCAGTAGAAACTTAGTAAGTAGTATAAAAGCCAGGGGGCTGCAGTTAGTTTACTGCAGCCCCCTGGCTTTTATACTTATAGATTAAGCTACTTATTTTATAATTTTAAACTCTGTACGGCGGTTTTGCTGATGCATCTCTTCAGAACATGTCCTCCTCTTTGAGTCGTTGCACTCATTGATTAGCCGATATTCTCCATAGCCTTTTGCCGTAAGCCTATTCTGCGCAATGCCTTTTGAGATCAGGTACTCTACTACAGAGTTAGCCCTTCGCTCTGAAAGTAGCCTGTTGTATTTTCTATGGCCCCGGCTATCCGTATGAGATCCTATTTCAATCTTTACATCCGGATTATCCTTCAACATCTTAACGAGCTTATCCAACTCCACTTTAGCGGCTGGCTTAAGATCTGCTTTATCTAGATCATAGTAGATGTTATTCAGCTTAACCGGAATGTTTTCTCTTTTCGGCTCCAGCACAAGCTCTAGCTTTTCTGAATCAGACAAACGGTTTGGATCAGCCTCTATTTTCATGCTCTGCGCCAGGTAATCTTCTTTAGAAGCACGGATGGTATAGTTCTTACCAGGCATAAGCTCCAGAGTGAATTCACCATTTTCATTTGAGTAAGACTCTACCGTTTTGCTTTTTCCATTTTCTGTTAACTGCAATAAAACGCTGTCAATCGGACTGCCGTCATTGCTTACAGAATCTGCCGGACTTGCTTTGGCGATCACTTGCCCTTCAAGCAGCAATGGCTTGATTTCTTTGTAAGTAAAGCTGTAGATATCATCAGAACCACCCTGTGCGGTGCGACCTGAAGAGAACATGCCTGATTTTCCAGTCTCATCTATCCTTAGACCAAAGTCATCATTAGAAGAGTTTATCGGCGCTCTCATGTTCTCTACGCTGGCCCAGTTTTTATGCGTGCCAATTGCTTTGAAGATATCAAGGCCACCCATCCCTACATGTGTGTTAGAAGAGAAGTATAAGTTACCGTCTGCGCCAATGGTTGGGAAACTTTCACGCCCTGGAGTATTTATTACGCTTCCTGCATTTACCGGTGCTCCCCACGAGCCATCAGCCTGACGCTCAGAGTAGTAAATATCTGTTTCACCCAAACCTCCTGGCATGTCAGAAACAAAGTATAATATACTACCATCTGCTGTAATAGCAGGGTGACCCACAGAATATTGTTTCGTGTTGTTATACTTGAAAGGTTTTACGTTTACCCATGCACCGTTCTTACGCTCTGACATATAAATACCATGATAGTTGGTATGTGGGGTTTGGTTGTTTTTACCACGCAGCCAACTGGTCGGATCTGATATAGCTGTCCTGGTGATGCGCTTATTCACCTGAGACCTTGTAAAGTATAGTGTCTGATTAGCTTCTGAAAACGCTGCCGGACCGTTGTGGTAAGCTCCATTGATAGCCTCTCCTAACGGAACAGGTGTCGCAAATGTGCTGTCCGGGTTAGCTGCTGCAAAATACATCTTGATGTAATTGTTGCTTGGCAAGTTACCCTCCACACCCTGCTGCGCACTTGCTGCGGACAACCTGTTAGATGCGAAAAATAAACCATTGTCTCCTTTAACAGGGCTATAGTCAGCGGCACTTGAGTTCAGACTCTCCACTTTCTTCACCTCAAAAGAGCGAGGGGTGTTTATCCAAGCGGCAGCAGTATCAGTAGAGGCAGCCATTTGCATAGCCAACGCTGATTTTTCCGGGGCCTTCTGTGCATACTCCTGAAACAGCTTTTTCGCATTCTCATAATTACCATTCTGCTTTGCAGCCATTGCATAGTAATAGGTATTGATAGGAGCAGCGTTTGGATACTCTACCACTTTCGCATACCATTGCTCTGCCTCCTGGCTGTTATTTAGCATGCGATAGCTGTCTGCAATGCGTTGTGCAACGGTAAGGCTCGTCTTACCGTTCCGGAAGGCACTCTGGTAAGCCTCCAGTGCCTGCGCATACTCATAATTGTTGAAATGCTTTTCAGCCTGCTCCATCACCTGCGCCTTCAGGGCTACAGGTGCTCCACAGAAGCCTGCCAGCAGTAGCATGGTAATTGTTAAACGTAACTTCATCATCAGTACGATACTATAAATTTCTTGGGTTTAGAATCCGGCCATTCTCTGATTTGAAGAAGGAATAACCTATGGAAATCTCATGTGTGCTGTAGTTCTTCATCTTCCCAAGGCTGATGTCATAAGAATAGCCTACACGGAATCTCGGGGTGGCGTAAACCTGAGCAAGTATAGCTAGGGCGTTACGCTTCTTAAGGTTTTCTGTCTCCACATCGGTAAACATTGGTGCCGAGGTACGGTAGGATACACCGAACCAGAACCGATCATTATACACCAGGAAAGAGTTCAGGTCAATGTTAGTCGGGCTGTCGAAGTCTTCTTTGAAAAGCACACTTGGCTTCAGACGTAAATTGCTGTTCAGGTCAAAGGTATACCCTGTTGACAGGAAATAATGCCGACGCGGAGTAGCGATAAACATGTTATCGCTATCGAAAGGGATCAGGCTGGCAGCTGTTAACCCGGCAAAGAAACGGTCTGTGTGCAGAAAAGCCCCAATCTTGGCATCCGGCAGCACTTTCGACTCGCGGCCCTGCGGCACGGCCACATCCGGTGTTTCACTACCTGTTGTCAGCTTTGTTCCATCAATAGTGTACTGCACAGCACCGAGCGAAAGGCCAAACGATAACTTTGCTGTGTTACTCATGTCTATGCCTACAGAAGCACTACCATATACGCCTGTTTGGCTTTGCGCCCCGATCTCATCATGTACAATATAACCGGCCCATCCCATGTTTGACTTACCTGTAGGCCCGTCAACACTCAGAAACTGAGTAGTAGGGGCACCCTCTAAACCAGACCACTGATTACGGTAAGTTGCATTGAGGTTCAGGATTCCTTTGTTACCTGCATAAGCAGGGTTTATCACCAGTTCATTAAATATGTACTGTGTGTACTGAGGTGCCTGCTGGGCAGTGGCAAAATGAGATATTACCACGCCTAGCACCACTATAATTATACTCCATTTGTTCGTCTTCATAACTATTATCTTACAATCATCACGTAACCTTTAAATACTTTATCAGAGCCATCACACATCTTCACACGCAACATGTAGAAGTATGTGCCTTCGCTTAAGCCGTCTCCGGTCCAGCCATTGTTGTAAGTTTTGGCCTTAAAGACTTCGTTACCCCAACGGTTGATGATGGTCAGGTCGTTATCCGGATAGTTCTCCAGATTCTTAACCCTCCAGGTATCGTTGTTGCCATCGTTGTTAGGAGAGAAGACGTTTGGCAGCTCAAGTACACTGTTCGCCAGATCCTTGTAAGCTATAATGCTTACTGGCTGGCTGGCGCAGTTACCGTTATCCGCTACTACTGAGACAGTTCCTGTGCTGGTAGCACCTGCCGCCGCTGTAACCGTGATCTTATTCGTGCCTGCACCAGAGGCAATACTCCAGCCAGTTGGCAGCGTCCAGTTGTAGGTAGTACCAGCGGTTGGCGTTACTTCGTAAACCAACCCGACACATGGCGAGCTGCTATCTACGATGGCAGTTGGTACAACCAATACTTTAGCGTCCAGGGCTTTCGTGGTGCTCGCGCTGTTTCCGCAGCTGTTCTTCGCCACTACCGAAATAGTACCTGGATTACTGCCTGCTATTACCTGTATCTGTGTTGTATTAGCAGGTGTGCCCGGCACTAGTGCCCAGCCTTGCGGCAGTGTCCACACGTAAGAGGTTGCTCCTGCTGAAGCACCTGCTGTGTAAGTTATGGTTTGACCCGCACATACTTTTGCTGTTCCGGTGATCGCACCAGGCGCTGCCGGCACTCCATTCGTTGGCTGCACCTGCAACTCTACCACATCGTTGGTTCCACAATCATTTGATGCAACTACACTCACAGGACCAGCCGTGGCTGATGGCGTTACTGTAACTGTGTTGTTGCCTTGCTGACCTGGGTCCATTGTCCAGCCGGAAGGGAAGTTCCATGTGAAGGTTACACCCGCTTCAGCTGCTACACTATAAGTTGCCGCTTCTCCGGCACATGGCGTTACAGGACCTGTAATGGTTACTGCCATCGGAGCCTTGTTAGGCTGAACAGCCAGTGATTTGCTCACTGTTGCACCACACTCATTGCTTGCGGTAACAGTTATGTTTCCGCCTTCTGAACCTGCGTTTACTACTATAGCTGTTGTTCCAGAACCAGATGTTACTAACCAGCCAGCTGGCACATTCCATTCGTATTTAGTTGCTCCCTCTACGCTTGGTATGCTGTAGTTCAGGTTGGTTGCGTTTTGGCAGAAGACAGGCTCTGAAGCAGTGATCGCAGCAGGAGCAACTAACGTACTTGGCTGAGGTGCTACAGCTAATGTGCTTTCGGTGCTGCTTCCGCAGGAATTGATAGCTTTCACCGTCGCGTCACCTGCTGATTTACCAACCTTTACTTGTATACTTCTGGCGTCTGTACCACCCATCTTCATCCAATCGCTCGGGAAGTTCCACGCGTAAGAGTCAGCACCAGCAACCTCCTCGATAGTGAAAGTCGCCACGGCACCCTCACACAATAAAGCAGGTGCTGCTGTTATTGCACCTGGTGTGCCTGGAGCTGTAGTTGAGATAGCCACTGTTTTGCTTATTGTTACCTCTCCGCACTCGTTTGTTGCGGTTAAGCTAACTGGGCCGGTTGTAGCACCTGCTCTCACAGAGATCTGTGTTGTTCCCTGTCCGGTAAGTTCTGTCCAGTCGGCTGGCACGTTCCAGGCATAAGAAACGGCGTTAGCGGAAGCATTTACACTGAAAGTAAGCACATCGCCCACACAAGCTCTTGTTGTACCAGTAATGTTTGTGATACCTGCTGGTGCCTCTGCTGTAGGAGTTACCGCTAAAGTTTGCGCTGTACTTGACCCACAGCTGTTATTGGCAGTTACACTAATTGTTCCCTTGTCACTTCCCGCAATCACTTTGAAAGTAGTTCCATTTTCTTCAACCACTCTCCAATCAGCTGGCTTAGACCATGTATAGCCGAGTGCATCAGCCACTTCACTGATTGTGTAAGTATATTCTCTGCCCACACACGGAGTGGCCATACCTGTGATCGCGGCTGGCATTGCCGGCACATCATTTGAAACAGAAACTGCAAGTTGTCTTTCAACACCATCGCCACAAACATTAACAGCCACCACTGAAATAGTACCGTTTGCTGTACCAGCTGTTACTGTCACATTGGTTGAACCCTGCCCTGTAGTTACTGTCCAGCCGTTTGTGCCAGCCCATCTGTAGGAAGTGGCATTGGCAACAGGATCAATGGAGTAAGTTATGTTCTGTTCGTTAATACAAGCCGAAACTTTGCCATTTATAGCAGCAGGTTGATCAGGAACCGAATTTTCTATTTTCACCGCTGTACTAGCTGCAGGGCCTGTACCGCACTCATTTGTAAGTGTTACAGATACAGTGCCTTGGGTTAAACCGGTAGAGCTTGCTGTTACAGTGATACTTGCCGTACCCTCTCCACTTTCGATAGACCACCCTGTTGGTAATTGCCAATTGTAAGCAGAAACGCCATCCACCGGTGTCACACTGTAAATAAGTCCGGTTTTACCTTCGCATACTTCAGCTGGCTTGGAAACAAACACAGGAGCTACTGGCACAGCGTTCTGAGAGATCACTTCCAGTGCAGAAGCATCCCCTTCACCGCAAACATTTACTGCTTTAACAGCTATAGTAACATTGTCTGTACCGGCTGTTACTTCAATAGAGTTTGTTCCTTCACCCGACTCTATTCTCCAATCACCAGGAACTATCCAGCTATAAGAAGTGGCGCCACTTACAGGAGCTATGCTATAAGTCAGCTTTTGTCCTGCACAAACTAACTGGTTTCCGGTTATAGCACCTGGTGCTGCAGGAACACTTGGAGTAACCTCAATCGCCAGAGCATTCGCAGTACCTTCACCACAGCTGTTAATTGCCTTTACCGCTATAGTACCACTGGCTGCTGTGCCTGCATCAACCGTTATACTAGTGCCACCATTTGCTGAAACCAGTTTCCAGTCAGCTGGTATTTCCCATACATAACTCTTGGCACCTGCAACCGGATTAATAGAGTAGGTAAGTCCTTGTTTTCCTGCACACACATTTTCCGGGCCTGTTATGGCTCCCGGCACCGGTGGTACATCAAGTGTAGGAGTTACAGATATTGTTCTGGGCTGACTTGTTTCGCAGGCATTTCTCACTGCTACAGAAATAACAATCGGATCACTACCCACTGTTACTGTTATACTATTCGTGTTCTGCCCAGACATAATTGCCCAATTACCAGGTACATCCCACAGGTACTCCAGTGCATTGGCAACAGCATCTATTTCATAGGTAACAGTTCTGCCTACACACGGATCTACTGCACCACGTATAACGCTTACAGTAGGTGCTTCCACACTTACGGCTACTGTTGTTGCTGTCACATCACTCATCCCGCAAGCATTTACTGCCACTACTGTAATAGTGCCTCCTGCAGTACCTGCAGTTACTGTTATTGAATTTCCGTCTGTTTCTGTTCCTTCTGCGAAGGCCCATCCTGCTCCTTCAGGAAGTGTCCAGATGTAAGAAGTGGCATTTGGCACAGCCGCTACCGAATAGGTCAGCCCCTGCGTTTGTGCGCATACAGCAGTTGGGCCTGTAATTGCTCCCGGTTGTTCCGGCCTGTCAGCTGTTGAGGCTACGTTAATAGTTTGTGCCGGGCTGTCGCCGCAGATGTTACTGGTTTGCACAGAGATCACAGCAGGAGACGAAGGAGTTGTAACAGTAGTCGGCGTAACTCTAATTTGAGTGTCAGTGATCTGCGTATAGCTCCAGCCAGCCGGCACAGTCCAGGTATACCTGGTAGCTCCGCTCACAGGCTCAATGCTGTAGTCATAAGTTCTGCCTACACATACTTCTTGCGAACCTGTAATAGTACCCGTGGATGGCATAAGCACGCAGTATGTTATCGAGGCAGAGTTATTCGCAATATTCTCATCGATATTGATACCCTCTACAAAGGCCTGAGCAATTCCAAGTCCGGCTCTGCTAAGCCTCACGCGCAGCGTAAGGGTGGCTGTTTCACCACTAGCCAGATTGCGGACATTCCACTCTTTCTGCTGCGCATTATAGTTGGCACCCTGCACACTGGATGAGCTACTGATAAAGTCCCCTGTGAAGGAGATATTTCTCATAATAGCACCTGTCTCATCTGCAGGACCATTGTTTGTTAGCCGGTAAAATATGTCTACTTCCTCACCATTCAAATAAGATGACGTGCCTGAAGCGCTTGGACTTATGCTGATAGCTACACTAAGATCGGAACGGGTATTTAAAACAGCCTGCCCAAGTACTACCTGGTTATTCAATGAAACTACACGTCCGTTCAGGCGTGCACCATCACCTAAAGTAATTTTACCTTTTGCCAGGAAGGTGCCTGCTACCTTTGCATTCTTCCCTATAGTAAGATCACCATCCACAACCCAGACAATATTCTCAGCAGATACTTTCTGAGCGTATTCCAGCACAGTTCTATCTGAAATAGATAAGTCGCCGGGCACCTGGAAGATAAAAACCGGAGCCGCCTGACCTGCATCATTTAAAGACACAATACCATTGAAAGCTGCGGTTCCGTTTACTTTGTATACTCCAGGATTGAAGTCTTTTTGCCATGACGTTACGGCAATAGACGGCTGCCTGAGGGCGTTGTCATAAGCCAATCGTGCATCATGTATCGCCTGCCGAGAAGCATTGTTATTTATATCTGCCCGACGTGAATAGGCTACCCGCGATAGCCCGCTTACAGAACCATTGGCAACTCCTAGCCTCAGGTTCTCTTCCTTACTTTTTTTATTAGTTACCTTTTTTTCTGCCAGAGCATGATATTCATGTGCAGCGCCAAGTGGAGGGGCTTTTTGTGCAAAAGCCAGCGTAGTGAAAGCGCAAAAGTATACTACCAGGAGTATAACTTTTCCAAATAAACTTCTCATCGGGTCTTGTAAAAGTTTGTTATATAGATTTAATTTTTAGATTAATACACGCGGATAAATCAGCAAAATAATTTGCATAAAGTCAGCCGCCTCAGTTCCACTTCACATAACACCTGCTCTACCCAGGTACAATTTAAGCTATTGATAACTACAATAAATCCGTGTAAAAGGCAATCCAGGAATGGTTTGTAAAAAAATGCTTCTGAAATTTACAATTTTTTAATACAATCCAAATTATATTGATATAATTAAATTTAAAAATATAGAAAAAGCTTTATATGGGAATTCAGGACCTCCTGCTCTTCAACCTAAAACCCAAAGACACAGAAAGCTCTAGCTCTATTGTTAAACTTTAAATTGAACTTTGTTTATAGCCCCTATGAGGGGCGCGCAAAGGTAGCACAAGAGTTATAACTTGCAAAAAGATGAAAAAAAATATTTGATGAGGATAGTTTTGGAGAGGGATAACAGAGCCACTTGAGCAGCACGCAGTCTGTTAACAAAACAACAATTTAAACTTCCTGAACACGGTTTGAATAGTATAGTAGAAAGAGGAGGAGGGAGAGCTACTAGAATAAAAATATGTAATCAAACATTGTTGATGAAGTTACAGGCTTACTGTCAGAGCCTAATTACTTTACCATATCCACTGCGGACAGATGATGCGACGGGTATTCAGTAGTTTGAACCCTACAACCACTTCATGTGTGCCGGCGCTCACTTTATTTAAATTAGATATGGTGGCATCATATGAATAGGAGACATCGAGCAGAGGGCTTATATAAACTCCCACCATAGCAACCAAAGCATCTTCGTGCCGATAGGAACCTCCTACCCAAAACTGCTTACTATAAAGTACACGCACGCTGGCATCAAAAGAAGCCGGGCTGGGGTTTGCCAGCTTCACCATTATGGAGGGCACCACATCTAACTCTGAGGTTGGTGAAAACCTATAACTGGCAGTTGCAAAGTAGTGTCGCTGCAGATCGAGGGTAGGGTTACTGCTTCCTTCCGGCTCAAAGCTACCCACATCTTCTAAAAGCTGCGCACCTGCTATTCCAACCGAAAAGTTCTTAGAGTAAAGCCAAAGACCCAGGTTCAGGTCAAGAACATTATTACTAATGTTCCCACCTCCAACTAAAGGGTCATTCGGGTTATTAAACTCTAACTCACCCGCATTTATACTGTTGCGGATAACACCCGCCGCAGCTCCCGCCGATACATTTATGGTTCGGGTAACGGGCATATGGTAAGCGTATGAAAAGGTAAGTCCGCTTCTGCGTAAGGGTCCTGTTTTATCTGTATGGAAAGATGCTCCTATGCCATGATGTGCCAGGCCCTTGTGGTACTTTGTTCCAGAAGCGCCTTTATTCAGGGGGGTATGCGCGGTAAGATAATAGGTTACAGGGGCTCCATCCAACCCTACCCATTGCCGCCTGTTGCTTATTCTGATATCTGCATAATCCTCGATACCGGTTATAGCCGGATTGAGCAGAAAATTATTGAGCATGTATTGGCTATACTGTGGCCGCTGCTGGCTATATGCCTGCAAAGCCATAGTGGTAAGAATCGATATTACTAATACTAATCTGCTCATCTCTTAACGAATAATGGTAACATGACCTGAGATAGGTTTCTCTGTCTTGTTAAGATAAATCATGTAGTAGTAGGTAGCCACCGGAAGGTTTTCCCCATTATAAGTACCATCCCAAGGAGTACCATACCCATTGGACGTAAATATCAGGTTGCCCCAACGATTGAACACCTCTACCCTCACATCCGGATAGTTTTCAATGTTTCCGATTTCCCAAACCTCGTTCACATTATCCCGGTTGGGAGTAAATGCATTTGGTATAGAAAGCGCAGGAATAACCTCTACTGTTACCTCATCTGTGTCAACACAGCCCTCTGCCGTAGTAACGGTTACAGTATAGGTTGTAGTAACATCAGGGCGCGCAATAGGGTTAGCAACATTAGGGTTGCTTAAGCCTTCTGCTGGCTCCCAAAGATATGTTGTTCCCCCCGTAGCTCTTAATTCTGCAGTCCTGCCCTGGATGATGGTAATATCATTTCCTGCATTAGCCTCAGGTGTTACTACTGTTACATTGGCTGCTGTACGTGTGGCACTTGTACATTCATTGTTGTTTACAGCCTGCACATAATAAGTAGTATTCTGGAAAAGCTCTGGGGTTACAAATGTAGGCCCCACAAATACAGGATCTCCTCCTGTGGCAGAAGTGAACCATTCATAGGTATTGCCGTTTCCGTTCACCACCTCAAGGGTTGCTGAGCCTCCCACACAAGCCCTCGCATCTTTTACAGTCAGTGTTGGCGAGGCAGGCAATGGCAAGATAGTAATCGCCACTGCTTCTGAAGCATTCTCACAACCCTGGGATATGGCAACCCGCCTGAACCAGGTGTTTCGGGTAAGCGCAGGTGGTGTATAGTTTGGTCCGGTATTAGGACCAGGTGCCGGAGTAAAGCCAGAATTTGGCCCACTTATACTGCTTTCCCAGCGGAAGGTGAATCCACCGTTGCCGCCCGAAGGTGGGGTACCTGTTAACTCGTTCGGCACAACGCCTGAGCAAACTTCCTGGTTACCTGTAATACTGTTGCCTGTAATTGCCGGCCTTATTCTGATAACAGCTGCCTCACTGGTATCCGGGTTACATCCTACAGAGCTTACCACCCGCTTAAAGTAGGTCGTTCCTGTTATCGAACCAGGTGTGTAGCTTTGTGTATTACTGTTACCTGCCACAGGTGTGAAGCTTCCGTCTACGCCTGTCGTGCTGCTTAGCCACACATACTCATACTGGCCTGGCTTACCACCGGTAGGCGCTGAACCAGTGAGTGATGATGTTGCCGTGCCAGCGCATACATCCTGATTCGGAGGAGTAATAGTATTGTTTGCCAGCCTTGGATACACTGTTACCTTAACGGGCTCAGATGGTGTCGTACACCCGCCAGACGTGACTTTCCTCCTAAACCACGTATCTCCTGGCTGCAGGTTCTGAATTGTATAGTTGGCAGCATTATTTTGCCCTGGAGCGGCGGCAAAACCAGTGGCAGGGCCTGTTCTGCTTATTTCCCACAAGAATGTGTAAGGAGGCCCCGCACCGCCGGAAGGAGCAGTGCCTGTTAATTGCTGCGGTGTATCGCCCTCACAAATTTCCTGTGCAGGACCAATGCTGTTCGCGGTAGCAGGAACCGGATCAACGGCTATGATCTGCACCACATTACTGGTATCCGGCGTACAACTCGCTGAACTTACCACACGCCTGAACCAGGTAGTGGAGGAAACGGCTCCAGGTGTATAGTTCTTGTTGGTATTTGTTCCGCTTGCTGCTGTAAAGCCTGCATCCGGGCCGGCTGTACTTTGTATCCAGGTATAGCTGTATGGAACACTTGTATCTCCTCCTGTTGGTGTACTTCCAGTCAGTTCAGCCACGGTACCACCTTTGCACACACTTATTGTCTCATCACCCTCAATAATATTGTTGGCTATCCTGTCTCTTACTGTGATTGGAACTGCCGTTAGAGGGCTTTGGCACACAATTCCATTCGCCGTATCTACAGCAGCAACATAAAAAGTAGCGCCGCTGGCAAGGGCCGGCGTGGTAAAAGCAGGACCATCTGCTATCGGCATTGCTCCCGGCGCATTATTATCGAACCACAGGAAAATCGGACCACCACCTGTAGTAGTAAGAGTTACGGCATCGCCTTCACAAACAGTACCAGGAGCTTGCACAGTAGGTGCTGTGGGTTGTTTCAGAATAACGTATTCTACAGGAGTTGCCTGACCTCCGGTAATCTGGTTAGAGTTACCGCACTCATTTGTCGCAACGACTGTTAACTGATAGCGGCCGGGTGTATCGAAGTTGAAAGTGAAGTTGAAGCTTTCGGAGTTGAATGTTTGGGAAAAGCTTTTTGGACCTGTTATACTTACAGCCACAGTAACATTCTCCCCTAAGTTTTTATCTACTAGTATACTACCGGCGCCAGAGCCTCCACCGCCACCTGCAGGGCCACTACTACTGAAATCAATTGAGGTAGGACCACAAAATGTACCTCCGGATGGCGGTTGCACTTGTGGCCAGCCCACTACAATTCCCTGCGATGTGGTATCGCTGCTACAGGCATTGCTTACAATTTGCTCAATAGTATACACACCTGATTGTTCAAACAGGAACACAGGAGCAGCAGAACTGTCGTTACCAGTTACAAACGACCACCCTTGCTCTGGCTGCACAGACCATTTATAACTAAGACCGAAGCCAGACGCAGTATCGGTTGGGGTTACAACCACAGGCACACATGGAGGTTGCTGATCCTGTTCCTCCCGCTGCTTATCTATCTCAAAACCAGCTTTGGGGTCTTTGCTTACAACATAAGTTTGGGTAAACGTTTCGGTACAGCGATTACCTGCTAAGGCTGTAATTACTATTTCATAATCGCCTTCAGCAGTATAAGGGTTAGGGTTTGAAATCGGAAAATCTGAAAGTCGGTATATAACAGGGGCAGTTCCATCACCCCAGTCTACAGTGTAGCTTCTTATATCTGTTAAGTATGGCTCCTGAGTGGTGTTGGTGATCTCTGCCGTCACCTCAATGTCCTCGTCCGCAACAGAATCTTCTATGCAGGTCAGAAAATTATTCTTTTCTGTAAAGGAAATCTCAGGCAGACGTTTCACCTGAACATCCCGCAAAACAGGCTCTGATTCACAGGTTGATGTTGTGCTGGTTGCAAAAACGGATACTGTATAGGTCGCCACACCAGTACCTCTGACGTCATAGGTATGGGATACTTCCGCTCCCCTGTCGGTATTTCCATCTCCAAAATCCCAGGTATAAATAAGGTCCGGCTGAGGGGCATTAACAGAAAAAGTAAGTGGTGTTCCGGAACACTCCACTGTGGAGGGATCTACTATAAAACCGGGAGGGTTAGGACGAGGATCTACGACAATTTCTGTCCCTGCAGAAGTATTAGTCGTGCAACTTCCTCCTGAAACACGAACACTATAGGTGCCGGCTATACTTACCTGAATTGTCTCACCGGTTGCCCCCGGAATATCTGCACCGTCTTTTATCCACTGGTAGGTTAACCCAGCGCCTGCATTAGCTCTTAGTGTTGTTGTTTCTCCCTGGCATAAAACAGTTCTTCCGTCTGCTGTAACAGTAGCAGGACAGCTCGGAGCTTGCGCCAGAACTTCCAAAGGCTCAACAAAAAACAGGCACAGAAACAGCAAGCTAAAGTATAGATGCTTCGGTAGAAGAAGACGCATTCAAACTTTTTTAATGGGTGAAATACGAGCTTTACAGCTTTGTATACATTACGAAAACAATATATAACAGGGTTTGGCAACACCATAGCCATTCCCTGAAAGGGTAAACAGAACTACTTAAAAGATGTTTTAGAGAGGTAAACCTGTAGAAAAGTGCTGAAGGCAGGCTCACAATCATCCTATACCTCTATTGGTAATTCCTGTAAAAGGTTACATAGCAACATCTTTTTTTAATAGCACTTATTTAGCTAACGATTTTGTAATCTGCAAATTGTATTCAAATATGCACCTTATTATATCCTAAATAACAGCTTCCCTGAGTCTCTTAAAGCTACAAGAAGTGCTGACTTTGGAACACTAAGGTAAAAATTATAAAGGACATGCTCACATAAAGTTATGTGTGCATCAAAACAACGCTGCCTGGTTCAGATCTGAACCAGGCAGCGTTGTTTGCAGGAGAGAAAAACTACTTCTATAAAAGCTTTGGTGTGAAGCTGCACCTTAATTTTGTAGAAGCCACTCCATCGCCTCTTCTTTAGTTGAAAAGTTACCAAACTCCATTGGAAAATTAACTTCTTGTCTGAGTTCTTCCGAAATTTTGGCCGATTTCTCTTCTCGCTTCATATCCTTCGTTCCCACACGAGCCAGCTTCTTTAACCGGGTGCTCATCAGGTCCAAAGCGAAACTCTTTGTAATAGTTTTATAAGCTTCGTCTTCAACTTCAACAACAGAGTTACTGGAATCCAGCAACAGATACTTGATATCAAAGTTGCGAATGCTTTCTATAATCAGGCCAAGGCAGAAACTCACTTCCGATGAGGCAAATTCTCTTATGTCTGGCAAACTAGTTACCAAAACATCCTTTGCAGGATCATAGTCAAGGGTAATTATTCCGTTATGAATTATCATGCAGCTGGAAAATGAATTGCAAATGTAAGTACTTTCCTGACATCTGGCTGTAAAATAACAGCGGCATGTCCAAAGAAGAAAACCTAGCCAACCAAAGAGTTATTAAACGGAACTCTGGCAGGTATGTTAAAGAGAGCGTAACGCTTTAAGTTTTTGTAGTAGCCTTTAGTTTGGAGGGAATGTGGTCACCTTAAAAACAATAATGGCTTGCAAGTTTTCACTTACAAGCCATTATCTTAATCTTTGGTAGCGGGGACAAGACTCGAACTTGTGACCTTTGGGTTATGAGCCCAACGAGCTACCAACTGCTCCACCCCGCACTGTTAGTATGATGCAAAAGTAGACTTTTGTTTCTTACCATGCAAGCTATACTTACTAAAAACTGTAAAAAAAGTTACCCTGGCTTAAAATTTACTGGTTATCCCAAAATGTATCTTCGAATACTTTAATGAAAGCGGCTGTTGATCCGATTTTCCTAATGAATACACAAGCTGAAATATACCTGCGCCTGTACTAAAACTAATACCTCCGCCAACTCCAAAAGGATACCCTTGGGCCAAGGAGCTTTCCAAGTCGCTTCGGTAATACCCTTGGTCATAAAACAGCAGTACATAAGAATCCTGAGCTGTAAATAGTCGGTACTCTAACGTACCTACAGCATAGGAAGAAGCATAGAAGAAATATTCGTCGAAGCCCCGCAGGGTATTAAGGCCACCTAAGCGAAACATGTCGTTCAGAAAAATCTGATCGTTAAGCAAAGCCTCCCCTTGTAACCGGGTAAGCAGTGCACTGCTCTTTCCTACCCGAAAATAATTCTCCAGCCGCAGCCTCAGGCTTAGTTGTGTGGTTTTGATATCCAATGTATCGTAGAAGCTCTTTTCCAGCTCAGGGTTTCGTAGCAGCTTTTTATTACCTGCCGCTAATTGCAGTTCCACCAAACGCCCCCTTTTGGGGAAGTAAAAATCATCCAGGTTGTTCCAGAGATAATTTAGTCCATAGGTATTCGTACGGGCATCTGCCAAATCCAACTGTTGCAGACTCTGGGTGTTAGCAGAGGAAAGGATGCGGGAGTTTCGCCATTCGGTGAAAACACTGAACTTGCCATACTTAAGAGTATAATAAGCTAGTTGCAGATGTGGCTGTATTGTTATAAACGATGAGTCTTGTTTGAGGAGGTTAAACTTAGCACCTAATTCGAAAGGTGTACCGAGCAGGTTAGGGTGGAGGTATTCACCATTTAGTATCACAGAGCCCTTATTTACCCGTCTCCACTGCAGTGCTAACTGCTTACCTGTTCCCTGTATGTTCCGGATACTGAGATTTGCCTCTCCTGTAATCAGCAGTTTTTCTTTCCGGGTTGGGTCCGGCAGAAACCCGACCACCCCATCTATCTGGTTTGCCTGCCTGTCTTCCAGGAAGTAGTATACCTTTGCTTTATCCTTTGCGAAGCGTACCTGGGGAGGACGTACTGTTCTAATATATGGCAACTGCGTAAGCAACCGCTGAGAAGAGTTTATCTGATCCTGATTATAAACTTGCTCCGGCAACAACTGCAGGTAGCGCATCAGGAACTTCGGCTGCGTTTTGGTGTTTCCTACTATCTCCAGCGAATCATAGGTTACGACAAAAGCTTTTTCCACCATCAGTGCTGCCTCTATACTATTCCCCTCTATTTTTATGGAATCCAACCAAACAGAGGCAAAAGGATAGCCATTTCGCTCGGCGTAGTTCAGGATACGCTGTTGTAACTTTACATACTCTGCTGGCTTAAAAGGCACCTCCCGGTAAAACTTCTCTCTAAAACCTGACTCCAGCAATATGCCTTCGCTCAAATTACCGTTTCGGAGCTGTGCCCACTCAAAAGGCTGGCCTGCATATAGTTTCACGTGGAGCGTATCACGGCGCAGGTACAAACTATCTACTGAGGCTAAAAGGTGACCATCCTGCTGTAGCCGGTATACTAACTGTAGCACCTCCTTTGCAGCAGCTGCAGAGTCAGGGTTGGTATTTTTATAGCTATACTGCTGCAAGTACTGAAGCCCCGCAGCTTCTTTTGCCTCCACCTGTAGCGTCACCCTCTTCTCTTTGGCTATACTGTTTTGCTGCGTACTTAGCCCCTGCTGCGCCTGTGCCTGCTCCAGGAGCGGCCACAGCAGAAACCAAAGGATAAAGGCAGCTATTTTGTACATTTGTGGGTGAGCAATGTGTTGTTTATGTATATCTGCTTTAATGCGATGCCTATAATGTAGATCAGTAATTGAACAATAAAGCAATTTAATTCATTAATCCATTACTTCATGCACTCTTAGCGTACTTTACCTTGGCCGGAATATACCTTCATATCCCTTTCTGCAAGCAAGCTTGCCAT
The DNA here is from genome assembly GCF_042684605.1 of Pontibacter locisalis. Lineage (NCBI taxonomy): Bacteria > Pseudomonadati > Bacteroidota > Cytophagia > Cytophagales > Hymenobacteraceae > Pontibacter > Pontibacter locisalis. The sequence goes on along the minus strand of NZ_JBHULU010000012.1, from coordinate 309,985 downwards.
TACTGCGACTTTCATTTCAGCACTTCAATGGGCCTGAAAGAGCAGACAGTACAGGCTATTGCGCGAGAACTGGAACTGCGGCAGGCTTACCTGCAGGGGCAGCCTGTAGAAAGCATATACTTTGGAGGAGGTACTCCGTCTCTGCTGAACCAGACTGAGCTGCAGTTGCTGTTGGAAACAGTAAACCGGTTATTTATAGTTTCTGCTGACGTAGAAATTACACTGGAGGCAAATCCTGATGACCTTACACCTGCTAAGCTACAAATGCTGAAGGAAGCAGGTGTGAATAGACTAAGCATCGGACTACAATCTTTCCATGAGCCTCACCTCCAACTGATGAACCGGGCTCACAATGCTACTGAAAGCCTGCAGTGTGTTAAGGATGCGCAGGCAGCTGGTTTTGATAACATAACAGTAGACTTGATCTATGGTATACCAGCTCCAGATCACAGCGTCTGGCACAACGATCTGAAAAAGCTCTTCTCGCTGGGTGTTCAGCATGTCTCCTGCTATGCCCTTACTATCGAACCCGATACGGCATTAGGTCGCTGGAGCAAGAAAGGTAAGTTTACGCCTTCAGAGGATGAATTTACTGCACAGCAGTTTGAAATCCTTTTGGAGCAAATGCATCGGAATGAATTTGTGCAGTACGAAATTTCCAACTTTTGCCTCCCCGGATATGAGTCAAGGCACAACAGCAACTATTGGCGTGGTATACACTACCTCGGCGTAGGTCCAAGTGCCCATTCCTTCAATGGTCCTTCACGGCAGTTTAATGTGGCGCACAACAAGAAGTATGTTGATGCTATTCAGCAGGGAAAGCTTCCTTTCGAACTGGAGGAGTTAACGCTGGCTGAACAGGCAAATGATTATCTGCTTACAAGCCTACGAACCATTTGGGGGTGTGACTTAAACAGGATTCGTGAGGAGTATGATTATGATATAGCTCTCCTGCACATGGAGTACCTGAGAGGATTAGAAGAGAAGGAGCTAGCCACTGTAAAAGATAATGTACTGCACCTTACAGATAAAGGCAAGCTTTTAGCTGACCAGATTACACTTGACTTGTTTGTTGAATAAGCTACTGTAAAAATTCTGTTGCGCTTCTGTAGAAGAGGTAATTTTATACCTTAGCTTTACATAGTTCTGCCAGCGATTAGTTATGATACTTTCTAGAAAACCAGCTGCCTGAGCAGCAAAGGCTTAGTAGTTAAAAACAACTGTACACGAGTAATGACAGCCTCAATCATATTCCAAGGTAAAGCCTACAGCTTTGACCCTCTGGCACCCCTGGATATTTCCTTGCCGCTGCACGACCAGCAGTTGCAGCCTGAGTGCTTCTGGGCAGAGCCTGTCGCGTTCGAAACAATCAGGGTAGGAGACTTTGTAGGTAGTGTGGCAGAGGGAGGTTCTACTAATTATAAAAGAGTGCATGTTACACCTCATGGCAACGGCACCCACACAGAATGCTACGGACATATTTCTGCCGACCCAAATGCTACTATTCATAATTGCCTGAAGCAGTTCCTGTTTTCGGCACAACTTATTACTGTGCAGCCACGGAAACAACAGAATGGCGATGAGGTGGTAATGTTGGAAGATATACAGCAGGAGCTATTTGATGTAGTACCCGAGGCCGTTATAGTTCGGACATTACCGAACTCTGAACATAAGCTTACACGGCATTACTCTGGCAGCAACCCTCCTTACCTGGACCACCGCATCGGTACTTTCCTGGCTGACCAGGGCATTGAGCACCTTCTCCTTGACCTTCCTTCTGTGGACAGAGAACTTGATGAGGGAAAACTATTGTGTCATCATGCCTTTTGGCAGTATCCTTCCAATACCCGCTGTGGCGCTACCATTACAGAATTGATTTATGTACCTAACCATGTTCCGGATGGCCTGTACCTGTTAAACCTTCAAATTATCAGCCTACAGTTGGATGCCAGCCCAAGCAAACCTGTACTTTACGCTTTATCTCCAGCTGGTACTGAATTATAAATTCCTTTTAGATGGAGCATATTACAGACACGATTCTAATGGTGGAGCCGACAAACTTCTGCTATAACCATGTTGCGGCCGAAACGAACAAGTTTCAAAAGCTGGCTGCTGACTTGTCTGCGAAGCAAGTTCAGGCAGAAGCGCTAAAAGAATTTCAGGAGATGGCGCAGCGGCTACAGGAGGCGGGAATAGAGGTAAATGTGGTAAGAGATGTAGAGAACTCCTGCACCCCCGATTCTATCTTCCCCAATAATTGGTTCTCTACACACCAATGCGGTAAGATCGTCACCTACCCCATGGCACCTGCCAACCGACGTGGAGAACGCCGGCAAGATGTTATTGATTTACTTGTAAACAGATATGGCTTCAAGAAGCGTGTGGCACTGGAGTACTTTGAGGAGTTGCCAGACCCTAAGTTCTTAGAAGGCACAGGCAGCCTGATCCTGGACAGGATTAACAAAATTGCCTATGCAGCCTTGTCTCCGAGAACTGAACTGGAGCCACTGCAGGAGTTCTGCAACAGGCTTGGTTATAGTTTAACAACGTTCCGGGCATATGGTCCAGCAAAAGAGTTGATCTACCACACGAACGTGCTGCTCTGTCTCGGTGAGACTTTTGCTGTTATCGGGTTAGATGTGGTGGATACAAATGACCGGAAAGCTCTAACCCGGCAGCTTAAAAGTACAGGCAAAGAAATAATAGAACTCACCGCCCACCAAACCCACAACTGCTTTGCGGGTAATATGCTGCAATTACGCAACCAAAAGGGCGAGCGAGTCCTTGTTATGTCTGAGGCAGCTTATAATTCTCTTACAGAAGGTCAACTACAAAAGCTTAAACAGCACAACCATACTTTACTGCATTTCCAGATACCCCTGATTGAGCAATGTGGCGGGGGCAGCGTGCGCTGCATGATCGCTGAAATTTTCAAACCCGAACAAGCATAAAAAAGGCTGGAGTTGTAGCTCCAGCCTCAGGTTAGTTAGTATAGTTGTTTAAGGTGTGTTCTAGAATAATGCTTCTGCAACCTTACGCACAGACTCTGACTTTCCCATGGAGTAATAGTGGAGGCAAGGTACGCCAAACTCCATCAGCTCTTTAGACTGCTGAATTGCCCACTCTACCCCTACCTGTGCAGCTGCTTTGTTATCGGCACAGGCTTCTACGGCATCCGCAAGATCGCAGGGTATTTCGATGTGGAACAGGCTTGGCAACAAAGTAAGCTGCGTCTTGGTGGTCAGTGGTTTAAGGCCTGGGATGATGGGCACATTTATCCCTTCCTCCCGGCAGCGGTTCACAAAGTCAAAGTACTTTTGGTTATCAAAGAACATCTGTGTGACGATATACTCGGCTCCAAGATCCACCTTCTTCTTAAGCCAGCGCAGATCTGATCTTAGATTGGGAGCTTCAAAATGCTTCTCAGGATATCCTGCAACTCCAATACAAAAATCGGTGCAGCTGTTAGTTACCTGCTCATCATCAAGATAACAGCCCTTGTTCATGTCTACCACCTGTCCTATTAACTCAGATGCATAGTTGTGCCCACCCGGCTCCGGAACAAAGCGTTGTTCACTCTTCACACAGTCACCCCGCAGCACCAACACATTATCTATACCTAAAAAGTGGAGGTCGATGAGCGCATTTTCTGTTTCCTCTTTACTGAAGCCCCCACAGATCAGATGGGGCACAGTATCCACCTTGTAGTGGTTTTGTATAGCAGCACAAATACCTACAGTTCCCGGACGTTTACGGGTGGTAATCTTCTCTAGCAGTCCATTCTCCCGCTTTTTATACACATATTCTTCCCGGTGGTAAGTAACGTCGATAAACGGCGGCTTAAACTCCATCAGCGGGTTTATGTGACTAAAAAGGGTTCTCATATTCTCCCCTTTCAGCGGAGGTAGTATTTCAAAAGTGAACAGCGTGTTGCCGTTGGCATTCTGGAAGTGTTCTGTTACTTTCAATTTAGCTTGATAATTAAATTACTTGATGTTTGATTTATAAATGGGCTCCTACACCGCCTGCTGCGCTATTTGCTTTGGCTCATAATTCAGGTTTGGCGATAGCCAGCGCTCCAGTTCTTCTTTCGGCATACCTTTACGCTGCGCAATGTCAGCCACCTGATCTTCGCCTATCTTACCTAAACCGAAATAGCGTGATTCCCGGTGAGAGAAGTATAAGCCACTAACTGCTGCGGCCGGGTACATGGCCAGGTTCTCAGTAAGAGTAACTCCTGTTTCTTCGGCATTCAGCAGGTTAAACAGCGTGATCTTCTCTGTATGATCAGGGCAGCCAGGATAACCTGGAGCAGGACGAATACCTTTGTACTGCTCCTTAATCAGCTCCTCATTGCTAAGATGCTCCTCAGGAGAATAGCCCCAGAGCTCCCTGCGCACCTTCAGGTGCATTAATTCTGCAAAGGCCTCTGCCAAACGGTCTGCCAGCGCTTTTACCATAATGGAGCTGTAGTCATCGTGCTCGGCTTCATACTTCTCCAGTAGCTTTTCGATACCGAAGCCCGCTGATACGACAAAACCTCCGATATAATCCTGCACGCCTGTTTCTTTGGGCGCAATAAAATCAGAAAATGCTAAGTTAGGCACATCTCCACCTTTCTTGCCCTGCTGCCTCAGAGTATGAAACTCCGTAAGCACTTTTTCACGTGAATCATCTGCATATACTTCAATGGTATCGTCAGCCTCTACGTTGGCAGGATAAAATCCAACTACGGCACGGGCTTCCAGAAGCTGCTTATCCACAAGCTCTTTCAACATTTCCTGTGCATCAGCAAACAGCTTCCGCGCTTCCGTACCTAATTCTGCATCATCGAGTATTTTAGGATACTGCCGCTTTAGCTCCCAGGTATGAAAGAAGGGCGTCCAGTCAATATATGGCACTATTTCAGATAATGGATAATTGGTAAATACTTTGTTGCCCAGGAAGCTTGGCTTTACTGGCTGAGTAGTTTCCCAATTGACTTTGTATTTATTAGCCCGGGCTTCTTCTATGCTTGCGAAGGCGCGGTCCCTGGTTCGCCCTAGATGATCTTCACGCAGCTTTTCATACTCCGCCCTTATTGCTGCAATATAAGCCTCCCGGTCACTACCTAATAGGCTGCTCACCACCGTCACGCTTCGGGAGGCGTCATGTACATGCACTACTGGCTCGCTGTACTGCGGTGCGATCTTTACAGCAGTGTGGACCCGTGAGGTAGTTGCCCCACCGATCAATAGCGGAATCTTCATGCCCCTGCGCTCCATTTCCTGGGCCACGTATACCATCTCATCCAACGACGGTGTTATGAGCCCGCTCAGACCAATAATATCTACCTGCTGCGCTTCTGCCTCTGACAGTATTTTATCCAGGTGCACCATTACACCCAGGTCTATGACTTCATAATTATTACAGGCCAGCACCACACCTACTATATTTTTCCCGATGTCGTGCACATCGCCTTTTACCGTGGCCATAAGAATAGTACCTGCCGTAGATTTAGAGGTGTCTGAGGCTAGTTTTTCCTGCTCCATAAATGGCAACAGGTAAGCCACTGACTTTTTCATAACGCGGGCACTCTTCACTACCTGTGGAAGGAACATTTTACCAGCACCGAATAAGTCACCAACCACTGACATGCCAGCCATCAATGGTCCTTCAATTACCTCCAGCGTCTTAGTAGCTTTCTGCCTGGCCTCCTCCGTATCTTCCTCTATGTATTCTACAATACCTTTTACCAGCGCATGCTTCAGGCGCTCTTCTACCGGAGCCTCACGCCAGCTGTTGTCTCCCTGTGCCGCATCCCGTCCTTTTCCTTTGATCGTCTCCGCATAAGTCACCAGCTTTTCAGTCGCATCCGGATGGCGGTTGAAGATCACATCCTCGATCAGGTCGCGCAGTTCTGCTGGTATCTCATCATACACACCCATCATACCAGCATTTACAATACCCATGTCCATACCGGCTTTCACAGCATGGTACAAAAACACCGTGTGCATCGCTTCACGAACTGCATCGTTACCCCTGAAGGAGAAGGAAAGGTTACTTACCCCACCACTTACCAGCGCGTGTGGCAGATTCTTTCTGATCCACTTCACCGCCTCGATGTAGTCTACAGCATAATTATTATGCTCTTCTATACCTGTGGCAATGGCAAGTATGTTCGGGTCAAAGATGATGTCTTGTGGCGGGAAACCAACTTCATCAACAAGTATGCGGTAGGAGCGTTCGCAGATTTCAATGCGCCGCGGCAGGGTGTCTGCCTGGCCTTTCTCATCGAAAGCCATAACTACCACCGCAGCACCGTACTGGCGAACTTTGCGGGCCAGCTTCTTAAATGCTTCTTCGCCTTCTTTTAAGCTGATGGAGTTAACGATACTTTTGCCCTGCACGCATTTTAAACCAGCCTCAATAACGCTCCACTTGGAGGAGTCGATCATGATAGGAAGCTTGGAAATATCAGGCTCGGAGGCGATAAGGTTTAGGAAATTCGCCATAGCCTGCTCCGAATCGAGCATACCTTCGTCCATGTTCACGTCAATGATCTGGGCACCACCTTCCACCTGCTGCTGTGCCACAGACAGTGCTTCCTCAAACTCACCGTTTATGATCAGGCGGGCAAATTTCTTTGAACCGGTTACGTTTGTACGCTCGCCGACATTCACGAAAAGGGTATCCGAAGTAATGGTGAGAGGTTCGAGGCCACTATATCGTGGGAGGGGAGGAACCGGGGAAGGGGTGTGCGGCTTATAATTCTGTACGAGGTCTGAAATAACTTTGGTGTGTACTGGCGTTGTGCCACAACACCCACCCAAGATATTTACCAATCCCTCCTTTAGATACTCCTCTACAATAGCACCCATTTGTTCGGCTGTTTCATCGTACCCACCAAAAGCATTGGGCAAACCCGCATTCGGGTAAGCACTAATGTAACAGTCTGAGATACGAGCCAGCTCCTGAATGTGTGTTTTCAGCTGACGTGCACCCAGGGCGCAATTAAAGCCCACACTAAGGATGTTCGCATGGGAAATGGAGTTCCAGAATGCTTCAACGGTTTGCCCGGATAAGGTTCGCCCACTTGCATCTGTGATTGTACCAGACACCATAATGGGTAATTCTTTACCGCCATCCTGCACATACTGCTGTATAGCGAACAACGCTGCCTTGCAGTTTAGTGTGTCAAACACTGTCTCTACCAGCAGCAGATCTGCGCCGCCATCTACTAAGCCACGCACTTGCTCATAATATGCCTCTACCAACTGATCGAAGGTAACAGCGCGATAACCAGGGTTATTTACATCCGGAGAAAGAGAAGCAGTACGGTTGGTCGGGCCAATAGCACCTGCCACAAGTCGTGGTCTCCCGGATACTTTGGCCTCAATTTCATCTGCTGCCTCCCGAGCTATTTTTGCTGACTCATAGTTTAGCTCATACACCAGATCTTCTAGATGATAGTCAGCCATTGCTATACTGGTGCCGCTGAAAGTATTGGTTTCTACTATGTCAGCGCCAGCCTCCAGGTATTCTGCATGAATGGACTTGATAATATCCGGACGGGTAATGGAGAGCAAATCATTATTCCCCTTCAGGTCGCCAAGATGATTTTTGAACCGTTCGCCCCTGAAATCTTCTTCTGAGAGCTTGTAACGCTGAATCATGGTACCCATAGCGCCATCTAACACTAGTACACGTTCTTTCAGCAGCTGATAAATGGGGTGGTTGTTCTTCATGTCCGGTGTCTTTCTTCTCATAAGTCTTCTGCAATTGCTTATCAAGAAGGACACCCTAAGGCAGGATATACTCTCTTATCTTTTCCCGGCTAAAGTTTAGCAGAGAAGGGAATTAGCACCAGGCTTTAACAAGGTTGCTAAGACGTCACAGGGCCCTATCCCTCGGTCTTTCTTGATAAGAAGTTACAAATATAAGGATGTATGCGTAAAAAAATAAATTATGTTACACCAAGGTGGTCACCTTGCTACAACTAACGAAAGAGGGGCTGCAAAGAACAGGTGGTATTTGACCAGAGAAGCACATTAAAACAAATAGAGAAGAGGAAATAAAAAAGGGATACCTCACGGCATCCCTTTTTCTCTTGCATCAGCAATGCTTAGAACTAAGCTTCTGCTTCTACTTTAGGAAGTACAGAAACGTAAGAACGATTCTTCTTACCTTTTCTGAATGATACAACTCCATCAACCAACGCGAAAAGCGTGTGGTCTTTACCCATACCTACGTTAGTACTTGGGTGGTGTGCAGTACCTCTTTGTCTTACAATGATGTTACCAGCGATAATGTCCTGGCCACCGTAAATCTTAACACCTAGTCGTTTAGAGTGCGACTCGCGGCCGTTATTAGAACTACCAGCTCCTTTTTTGTGTGCCATTTTGTTTAAAATTTAGTTCAGGTTAGCGGGGCGTCCCCTGAAAAGGTTCTTCGATTAATTTCTTCTTACTGCTTAACCAATGCTCTCGATAAGGACCTTCGTGAAGTGCTGGCGGTGACCATTCTTCTTACGGTATCCTTTTCTTCTCTTCTTTTTGAAAACGATCACTTTGTCGCCTTTCACAGTGCTGGTAAGGATTTTTCCTGTAACCTTAACACCTTCAACGAAAGGAGCACCTAAAGTAATTGTGCCGTTGTCATCAGTAAGAAGAACATTGGTGAACTCTACGGCGTCACCCTCATTGCCGGAAAGCTTGTTAGCGTAGATGAACTTACCGCTCTCTACTTTGGTCTGTTGACCTGCGATTTCTACAATTGCGTACATCAGCTTCAATGTATATTTTAAATTTAGTCTGCAAAAGTACGGCACATAATTTAATTATGCAACGCCTTGTAGTATAAATTGTTAAACCCTGCCCATTCATTACACACCAAAATGTGGATAACAATGTTGAAATCCACAGACCACTTTCTAAGCACCTCAAAATTCACCCTTAATTCATTAAGCACTAACCAGATAAAGGCGACCTCAGTAATCCACATTTTCAACACCCGCTGTGTAAATCTGCTCCAGCCTTCACAAATTTTATCCGCAGACTTAATATTTTACACACTACTCCACCTTCAGGCAACTCTCTTTTTTATCAAAAAGACCACTGAAATACTCAAAACGGCATTTAACAATGATTTAATATTTTATTAGCAATATTAAACCAGAACTATATAGTTGATAACTTATGTGGATAAAGGTGTTTATTTCACCACAACTAACAAGCCATCAACCACTTAAAAGGGTGTTAATAAATTGAACAACTTTAGCCCCGTAATTCAAGTTCAATTCTATATATTTGAAGTCAAGATACTACCGGATGTCAGCCAGACATCTATTAAAACATTAATTTTAATGGGGTGTTTTCTAAGCAGAACTGCTTACCCCTTCAACCAATAAAACACTTAATTATTAGTTTATGGAGCCAATATTACAAGAGAACCCAAACCGCTTTGTACTGTTTCCGATCCAGCACAACGACATCTGGCAGATGTACAAGCAGGCTGAGGCCAGCTTCTGGACTGCTGAAGAGATCGATTTATCGCAGGACATTAAAGATTGGGAAAACCTGAATGACGGCGAGCGCCACTTTATCAGCCACGTACTGGCTTTCTTTGCTGCCTCTGATGGTATTGTGAACGAGAACCTGGCCATAAACTTTATGCAGGAGGTGCAGATACCGGAGGCGCGCTGCTTCTATGGTTTTCAGATAATGATGGAGAACATCCACGCCGAAACTTACTCGCTCCTTATAGATACTTATATAAAAAAGCAGTCTGAGAAAGACTACCTGTTTAACGCGCTGGAGACAGTGCCGTGTGTGAAGAAAAAAGGAGAGTGGGCGCTTAAATGGATCAACAGCGAGAACTTTACAGAGCGCCTGATCGCTTTCGCGGCTGTGGAGGGCATCTTCTTCTCCGGCTCTTTCTGCTCTATTTTCTGGCTTAAAAAGCGCGGCCTGATGCCTGGCTTAACTTTCTCTAACGAACTTATCAGTCGTGACGAAGGTCTGCATTGCGATTTTGCCTGTCTGCTTTACTCTATGCTGAACAACAAGCTCCCAGAGAGCCGTGTGCATGAAATCATCAGAGATGCTGTAACATTTGAGCAGGAGTTTGTAACAGATGCCTTGCCGGTAGACCTGATCGGAATGAACGCGAAGCTGATGAGCCAATACATTGAATTTGTGGCTGACCGACTGCTGGTGGCCTTGGGCTGCAGCAAGATCTACAATGCAACAAATCCATTCGACTTTATGGAGATGATTTCGCTTCAGGGCAAAACAAATTTCTTCGAGAAGCGCGTGGGCGAGTACCAGAAAGCCGGCGTGATGGGAGATAAAGACAAAAACGTTTTTTCTCTAGACGAAGACTTTTAAGATATATAGAGAATTTGTATGTTTAGGAAGCCAAAGGGAAAAAACTCACCTTCTTTCCCTACCTGAACAGTTTCTTTAATATTACAGATTTACCATTCCGGCTTTGGAGTCTTTTAACCCGATTTTGAAGCCGGAGCGGAAATAGCTGGCACCTCGCCACCTAAAGGGGTATCTCTACTCCACTATATAGTAAAAGCATTTTGCTTTACACATAATCTTTTGTACTTCAACGGCTTGTACTCATAAAAGCGTATGGGCTGATTGTATACTTCACCATAGAACAACCACCTCCTGCAAAGGCAGAGGTTCCTGATAAATTCTATTAATAAACCGGGCCCTTGACACCCGCTAAATGTATATGCTATGTTAGTAGTAAAAAGAGACGGCCGACGCGAATCCGTCAAATTCGACAAGATTACAGCACGAATAGAGAAGCTGTGTTATGGTTTGCACATGGATTATGTGTCGCCGATTGAGGTAGCCAAGAAAGTAATCGATGGTATTTACGATGGCGTTACCACTGTGGAGTTGGATAACCTTGCCGCAGAAACAGCTGCATCGCTTACAACCAAGCACCCGGACTACGCTACGCTGGCTGCACGTGTAGCTATCTCTAACCTGCACAAGGTTACAAGTAAGTCGTTCTCTAACACCATGAAGCGCCTTTATACTTACGAGGACCCGAAAACCGGTGAGAATGCTTCTCTGCTAGCGAAAGATGTGTATGAGATTATTCGTAAGAATGCGGCACTGCTGGACTCAACCATCATTTACGATCGCGACTACAACTACGACTATTTCGGTTATAAGACACTGGAGCGCTCTTACCTGCTTCGCCTGGATGGCAAGATAGTGGAGCGTCCGCAGCACATGCTGATGCGTGTGGCCGTGGGTATACACAAGGAGGATATTGAGTCTGCTATTGAGACTTATAACCTCATGTCTGAGAAGTGGTTTACACACGCCACCCCGACTTTATTCAATGCAGGTACTCCAAAGCCGCAGTTGTCTTCGTGCTTCCTGCTAACCATGAAGGATGACAGCATTCCGGGCATCTATGACACCCTGAAACAGTGTGCGCAGATCTCGCAGAGCGCCGGCGGCATTGGCCTTAGCATACACAATGTTCGCGCTACTGGTTCCTACATTAAAGGCACCAACGGTACATCAAACGGTATCATCCCGATGCTGAAGGTGTTTAATGATACGGCACGCTATGTAGATCAGGGTGGTGGTAAGCGTAAAGGAGCCTTCGCTATTTACCTGGAGCCATGGCATGCCGATATCTTCGATTTCCTGGAGTTGAAGAAGAACCACGGTAAAGAGGAAAATCGTGCTAGAGACCTGTTTTACGCTCTCTGGACACCAGACCTGTTTATGCAGCGGGTGGAAGAAAATGGTGACTGGAGCCTGTTCTGCCCGAACGAAGCACCTGGCCTGGCTGAGTGCTGGGGCAAGGACTTTGAGCGCCTGTATGTAAAGTATGAGCGTGAAGGCCGTGCCCGCAAGACAGTAAAAGCACAGGACCTGTGGTTCCACATATTAGAGTCGCAGATCGAGACGGGTACACCATATATGCTGTACAAAGACCACGCAAACCGTAAGTCTAACCAGCAGAACCTCGGAACCATCAAAAGCTCTAACCTGTGCACCGAGATCATGGAGTACACCAGCGAAGATGAAGTAGCTGTATGTAACCTGGCCTCTTTAGCACTGCCTCGCTTCGTAAAAGAAAATGAGGATGGAAGCAAGGAGTTCGACCACCAGAAGCTGTTCGATGTAACCTACCATGCCACTGTTAACCTGAACAAGGTTATCGACATAAACTATTACCCGGTACAGGAGGCACGCAACTCTAACATGCGTCACCGTCCGATTGGTTTAGGTGTGCAAGGCTTGGCCGATACTTTTATCCACCTGCGCATGCCATTTGAAAGCGATGAAGCTCGTGGCTTGAATAAGGATATCTTTGAGACAATTTACTTCGCTGCCATGACCGCTTCCAAGGATCTGGCAAAGAAGAATGGTGCGTATGAGACTTTCAAAGGCTCTCCGTTGTCAGAGGGTAAATTCCAGTTCGACCTGTGGGGTATAACACCTGAGTCTGGCCGCTGGGACTGGGAAAGCCTGCGCAAAGATGTAGTGGAGTATGGTGTGCGTAACTCGCTGTTAGTAGCGCCTATGCCTACTGCTTCTACGGCACAGATCCTGGGCAACAACGAGTCGTTTGAACCTTATACTTCTAATATTTACCTGCGTCGCGTACTGTCTGGCGAGTTTATGGTTGTAAATAAGCACCTTTTAAAAGATTTGATCGCGCTGGGCATCTGGAACGACAGAATGAAGCAGGATATCATAGCGGCTAATGGTTCTATACAGGACATCACGAACATCCCGCAGCATATCAAGGACCTGTACAAAACAGTTTGGGAGATCAGCCAGCGTACCGTGATCGATATGAGTGCTGAGCGTGGCGCTTACATCTGCCAGAGCCAGTCGCTGAACCTGCACGTACAGAACGTAAACTTCGGTAAACTGACCTCCATGCACTTCCACGCCTGGAAGCAAGGACTGAAAACAGGTATGTATTACCTGCGCACCAAGTCTGCTGTAGACGCCATCAAGTTTACGGTAGAGAAACAGGCCGCCGAAACCCTGTCGCCGGTGTACAGCAATCAAGACCAGAACCGCAGCGACATGAGCTGCTCACTTGATGACCCAGAGGGTTGCGAAGCTTGCGGATCGTAAATAACTAAAGAAGGAGGGCTGATTGTCCTCCTTCTTTTATTTTCCTACCTATTATAATTCCTGTATTACTGCTGGCGCCCTGCTAGCGGATGGAAAAATATTGCCCAATTTTTAGCCTGCTCACAAGATTTCTCTCAAAACAGCAAACGCTCTAATTACTTTTAGAAACACATAGAACATGACCTTTGATTCTCCTCGACTTGCAGAAAGAAGGCAAGGACGGAACACATTATTATACTTGCTACACCAACGTACTAAAGTTCGCATAATTCATTATGCTTGTGAATCCTTCATAAACCCCTATGATAGGACACCTAGAATAACTTCAGTTTCTATTTATGACTTTGATAACAAGCAAGTTGAATCATTTTCAATTCACCTCTCTGCTCAAGAGATGGGTTTGGTAAATAAAAATTTGAGTGAGCATGAGTTGGACATAGTAGAAAGGGACCTGCTGACCAAATTCTATAAATATATAAGAGCTAACAAGTCTTGTAAATGGATTCATTGGAAGATGAAAGACTTTACTTATGGGTTTCAAGTCTTGGAACTACGATTTAAATCACTGAAAGGAAAACCTGTGAAAATTCAACATGAGAATAAGTATGATCTTTCAGAAATTTTGAGACAGGTTTACTCAAACAATTTTGAAGTAAATGATGGTACTGGAAAGCTATTAGCACTTGCAAAGAGAAATGGTTTTAAATCAATAAGAGCGTTAAGAGGAATAGAGGAGGCTGAAGCATTTAGTAGACAGGAATATCAGTTGCTACATCACTCTACACAGAAGAAAGTAGAAGGTTTAGCATTTATTTTAGAGGAAGCTGCCCAAGGCAATTTAAAAGTAGCTGCACGCTTTTACCATATCTATGGCTCTAATTTCCCTGGCTTTGTAAGGTGGGCTATGGAGCATCCAACTTATTCTATACTTAGCATGATAGCTACTTTATATCCTTTGTACTCAATCCTATTCCCTTCAAAGCAAACAATATTAATAACTGTAGCTCCTGTTATAGGTATACTGAAAGAACTTTTAAACTTTATTGCTTCTTAATCAGCAAAAAAATAATAGCCGCTGGAATAATCCAGCGGCTATTTCTTTGTGTATACCTTTAATTATTATTGCTCACGAGTTACTACCACAACCGCTACACGACGGTTAAGCTGGCGGCCTCTGGCTGTTTCATTTGTGGCTCTAGGTGCTGTTTCACCCATTGCCTCTATTGACAAACGGCGGGCATCAATGTTACCCTTGTTCTGCAACCAGTCTTTTACAGCGTTTGCACGTTCTGCAGAAAGCTCTTTGTTATACTCGTTACTTGCACGGGCATCCGCATGGCCAAAGACACGGATCTGTCCGTTTTTAGGCAGGTCCTTTATTTCGTTTACAATTTCCTGAAGCTTCTCCTCACCTTGAGGTCTGATTTGGGCCTTATCTGTATCAAATAACAATCTGTCATCCATGGTGTAAATGTTGTACTCATTGTCAGAGCGCATTTCCACCTCAGAACCTTGCAATTCCGGGTCATCTACAACCGGGGCATCCCAGTTGATGCCGGCCCAGAAGTCTTCTCCTACATCTATTATTTCGGCACCATCTGCCTCAACTCTTCCACGTTCATCATCATACATCACAGCCGTATCAGCTGTAGCGTCAGCGAGTGTGTCATTTTCAACGGTCCCTTGTGGGTCGTTGCAGGCACTCATCATGCCAACTCCAAGAATCATTAATATTGTACTTTTTTTCATAGTTGGTTTGTTTAGTTTCATACTAATAGCTACGGAGAGATAACAGTAACAGTTTAGTAACAGCAGCAGAGAGAACTAAAGTATGATCATTTTAAGTATATTCAGATAGAAATACAAAAGCCACATCCCTGAAAGTTTTTCCATGAGATGTGGCTTTATAATTCGGACCTATATTACCCTGATCTACTGCTGTCTGTCTTTCGCCACAACCACAACCATTGCATTGCGGTTCAACTGACGACCACGGGCTGTTTCATTTGTAGCAACCGGTGGATTTTCGCCGATTGGTTCAATTGAAATGCGCGACCCATCTATGCCTCCTTTGGTAGTAAGCCATTCTTTCACTGATTTTGCTCTTGCCTCAGACAGTTCCCTGTTATAAGGAATGCTTGCTCTATAGTCGGCATGCCCAAACACGCGGATCTTAGTCGTATCACTGAAGTCTTCTTTGATTGCTTTTGCCATCTGCTGCAGCTTCTGCTCCCCACTCGGCCTTATCTCCGCCTTATCAGTATCGAACAGAATTAAATCGTCCATTATATACATATTAAAATTCGCATCCCCACGGGTTTCAATGCCTTCTTTTTCAAGCTCTGGTTCCTGGACTACCGGAGCCCCAAAGTTTACTTCCTTGAACTCCTCCTCATCAGCTTCTAACGCACCACCCATCATGGCATCTTCATCATACATCACAGCCGTGTCTTCTGAGGCTATCTCACGTACTTCTGCAGCACTATCTACATTATCTTCTTTAACTTCATTACAGCTTATAAGCAAGCCCGCTGTTGCAAGTACCATTAGTGTTAAGTTCTTTTTCATCTTTCAAATGTTTTGGTTCATTCAAGGTGTACGCACCTTAAAAAATGATCGTTGCTAACTAACTAATATAGACTGTACCCTTACCTAACATACTCCCTGTAAATTCTCCTCGTGAAAGTTTCTGTTGTTTTACCAATACTGAAACAAACTAATGATCATTTGCAGGTTTTGGCTAAGGCAATGAATACAACGATTCACAGTAAATAACCTCAGCAACTTCTGACATTTTGGCTTTACACCTATTTCACACTTAACTCTTTGAAGACATATTGACACCCGCAATAAACTAACTATACCTATAGTTAAATACATACAGTTTGGCACCCCATTTGCATTATTCTACTTGTAAAGAAAGAGGAGATAGAAAAATGAAGATTATAAAGAATAAAGAATTTCTACGAAATATAGCTCAGCAGTTGGATCTGTTTAATACTGTAGGAGGTGGTATCAGTGAGACGTATGTTGATGTAAAGAAGTATAAAAAAGGAGCAATTATTAACGTTTGGGCCGCAGGAGTAAATCCCGAAGCATTTAAGGTAGTGTTGCATAATAATCAGCTTACCATATACTCGGTACTTCATAGCGAGCACAACCCACAGCTTGCTGCACCACTGTTTAATAAAGTATTTATGCTGCCACCTGCTGTAAACCTTGGCCGAATAGAGGCCATTTATCAGGAAGGACAGCTGCAGGTTAAACTTCCGTACTATGAGTCGGTGGAACAGCCAAGAGAGATTGAAATAAAACAACAGTAAATAAAGAAGGCACCCTGGTACGGTGCCTTCTTTATTTACTGTTATTGTAACTGTACTTCCTTTCTCTCACGTTTCAGAACAAGCAAGTAAGTCTTGGTTAGAAAGCATGAAGATTATCACAAAGCACCTACAACTGCTTAACCTACAAACTTTGCTTTAATAATAGAGGTCAGGAAATCATGCACCTCCACAGTCTCTTTGTCGAAAAGGAATGTATTGAAGGCATCAGCCGATGTTTTCTTGACACGACAGCCGTTTTCTACCATCATAAAGATAAGTTCACGTAAGCGGTAAGGATGACCTGCTATATTTATCACGCACTCCATATCGCTGCTCTCTACATGCAGGAACATGTGCTGCACGTGATTCACATCAGTCATTACATTTTGTTCAGACATATCTGGTTTTTGTTCTTTGGCACTAGTATAAAGCCTGCAGTAGCCAAAAAAGTGCCAAAACCATCTGCTAAAGATGACTCACCCTCTCAAAAACATTTAAAATTGCAGCATGTACTTTGATGGGTCCAAAATTAATTTCCAAACATACCGTAAGCTAAACATATAGCCTATTTTGCCACTTCATCGCCTCGGGTGCTCTTTCCGCCAGCCTACAACAAAGAGTATTATCCAGATGGGGTAAAGAGGAGACAGAACCGTTGCGAAATAGGGATCTACAACAAAGAACAGGATAACTTGCAGCAGGAAGTTGATCACGGC
>NZ_JBHULU010000012.1:160019-292740 GCF_042684605.1 Pontibacter locisalis | reverse complement strand
CGAATATTCATGTAAGACCTATACGATACAACGGTACCTAAGCTTCAAAATGAAGAGAGGCGCCTGTACCAAAGGCGCCTCTCTTCATTTTGAAGCTTAGGTAATCTAATTAGCACGTACGGCAGGCATAGTTCTGCCACCATGGTGCATCAACATTTTAACTACTTTCCCTGCCTCATCTTTTTCAAATGAGATCAGTGCCGGGGCCACTTTTAGGAAGAACTTGTCTTCTGCTTCCGGGAAGATCTCAAACTTGTCTTGTCCAGGACCTTCTGCAAACAACTGGCCTTCTTCTAGTGTGACTTTGAAAGCGAACTTTGGGGACACCTGGTATTCTCCTACATAAGACGCTAGTTTAGCAGCAGGCATTGCTACTATATGGCGCACTACCGGTACCTCATACTTCTCTCCGAAAACAATTGCCGTCACATCTTTAACAATAGGCCCGTTTACCTGCTGCGACTCATAGTTGCTTAATACCGCAATAGTGGTTTCTTTACCAGGGAAGCGAATAAAGCTTGCCTTAAAGCCATTTATTGCACCACTATAGGAGATTCTTAATTCACCATACAAAGAGTCAATCACACAGCCGTAGCCATAGTTATTCTTCTCAGCAGCATACATTAGTTTTTTAGATTCTTCACTCAGTATCTTATTTCCTCTTAGCCCTTCGTCCCATTTGGCCAGATCAGCAGCAGTGCCATAAATAGCACCTGCAGCCCAGCACCAGCTCATATCTATCGGGTTGCTAAGTTTACGCTTTGCACCATTATGATTGTAGCCAACAGCCATTCCCCGAACTGCTTTGCTACCTCCCTCAAGACCTGCAGTAGTCATTTTCAGCGGCTTAAAGATGTTCTTCGAAAGCGCCTGCTCATAAGTTTTGCCTGTTACTATCTCAACAACGTGCCCAAGCAGCACATAGCCTGAGTTACAATAGCTAAACTTAGCGCCTGGCTCAAAAAGCATAGGCTTGTCTTTAAAATAATTAATAAGTTCTTTAGCGGAGGCAGGTTGGGTATACACGTTGCTCCAGGTATCGGTATAGTTTGCCAATCCTGAAGTGTGTGTAAGCAAATGGTGCAGGGTAATTTTATCAGCATTCGGAAAGTCAGGAAGATATTTACTTAGCTTATCCTGCACATGAAGCTTTCCTTGCTCCTGAAGCTGTAATATTAAAGCTGCCGTAAATGATTTCGTAATTGACCCGAAGCGGAACTTTGTTTCTGCACCATTGGCTACACTTTTGTCGTAATCAGCCATACCAAAGCCTTTGCTGTAAATAGGCTTACCCTTTTCAGTTACGACGACTGTACCACTAAAGGTACCTTGTTGTAAGTGGCTATCGATGTATTGCGTAAGGTTTGAAGCAACATCCTGCGCCTTTGCATTAATGCTGATCAGGCATAGCAAGAATAAGGAAACAGCAGATAGCAATTTGAATTGAATGGAATGGAATAGGTTTTTCATAGTTTTATTTTGTTCTTTTTTAAACCTAGGTAGCCAATTCGCATGCCATTTATCCAAAGCGCTATCTATCAATAACTTACATGTATTTTAGATTATAAAATCGTTGCAGGAGGTGTTCATTTTAGGACATCTTGTTCGCTTTTAGAAGGTAAAGGAAGGGAAGAGCCAGTAAGGGTAGTTTGATGCATCTTGTAATTGAACCGGGGAAACTCCAGAAGGGGAATAAAGAGATGGCAAAAATAAACCCGGCTGCTTTACAACCGGGTATTCATTAATCTAAATGCTTCTGCTCTGGAAATATCTTTTTCAAGTATTAACGGAGGGTCATCATTTTTCGCAACCACTAACGTATAGTGGTTGTCTTTATCCTGGTAATATATAACCGTGGTAAGGTCTTCATAGCCTACGCTAAAGATCTTACGGGGTGAACTACCATAGTAGTATTTATAATTATCTAATTTAATATTCTTCAATAACCTCATTTTCCAACACCTTTCTGGTATTTTAACGGTGTTATGGGTGAGAATTGTTTCAAAACCAGCGGAGATACAACAAGATTCTTATTATAATTATATCATTGGTATTCATTTAAATACATTAAAATATTACTATCTTAGTAAAGCTAAAACTGAAGCTATACACATAGCATGTCTTAGCCTCTGTTTCAAATTCCCTTGCGTTATCTGAATGTATGCTCCTTTGGCAGCACCCTTTATTATATTTGCAGAATGAACAATAACGGGAAGTACAGTTCGCTTACCTGGCTGCTATACTTTGTAGTATTCGAGGCACTTGTTTTTATTGGTTTGCGGTGGCTGCTGGAAGACTTGGGTACAAGCAATCAACTGCAGCCTGAGAATACTGTTGTCCCTAACTGGGTGAAAGCAGTTACATTTATTCTGCTATACATTTTGTGCCTTTTGTTCGTTGTGATGTTGATCAGCAACTTTGTTCCAAGTAAACATCGAAGACAGCTGATGCGTTGGGTATACCTGGCGTTGGCGGGAATGGTCGTAATGCTTTTCTTTCTGTTTTAAATTTGCAGGAGCTCCTGCCCATACCATACAATAAAATGAAACGAAATTTTTACTTTCTACTATTTTGCTTACTTCTAAGCGCAACAGCATCCCATGCTCAGATTGGAGAAGGCAGGCAAGGCCGGTTTTTTTTACAGCTGCAGAACGGGCAGATTGTTTATGCCGATAAGCTACAACTAAAGTCGCCGATCTTTAAGTCAAACCATTTCCTGGTAAACGATACCTTAAAATATAATCCCAGTATGGTGGCGGCTTACCAGAACGAGGATGGCTACTTTGCACGTGTGGAGGCTGGGAACAGCTACGATGATTTTGCCAAGCGCATACTTGATGGTCCAAGGATCGATAAATTTTATACCTCACGCACCACCTACGATTATGGGTATGGCTATTCTCCTTATGGATATGGCGTACCGCGCAGCAACCGCAGGCGTATTTATTTCTTCTCTAAAGATGAGGGTCCGCTTTATATAATGGACTACAACAACCTGCAGCAGGCACTAGCTGATAACGCAGCTAGTATGGACATACTTAACAAATACAGACGGGATAAACTTATAAACACAGGTGTAACCATTTTAGGCGCTGGTTTGCTGGCAGCAGGAGCTCTTGTGTCTATAGATAACTCCAATGACCCCAATGCAGGTGTTCAGGTTTCACCCCTGATGTATGCAGGAGTGGGAGTACTAGGTGCTCAATTCGTTATAAACCTTTTCCAGAAGGACAAGCTGACTCAGGCAATGGAGGTTTATAACTACCAGATCAGACAATAATTTAGAGATATAGGCTTCTTCCACTTCACTCTCTTTACACTATGGAAAACCTTCTGCTGCTACACGGAGCACTGGGCGCAGCAACTACTTTAGAAGCTATTAAGGATAAGCTTCAGGGTCAGTTTAATGTTTACACCTTGGACTTTTCAGGCCATGGCGGTCGTCTTATTTCTCCGGAGCCGTTTAGCATGACCTTGTTTTCGCAAGACATTCTAAACCTGATGGAGCAGGAGGGAATAGAGCAAACCCACATATTTGGCTATAGCATGGGAGGCTATGCTGCCCTTACCTTTGCTCTGCAAAACCCGGAGCGGGTGCGGAGCATTTTCACCTTAGCCACAAAGTTTGCTTGGTCACCGGAGGCCGCTGCAAAAGAAGCAAAGCTACTGGACCCTGAAAAAATAGAACTTAAAGTCCCTCAGTTTGCGGAAACTCTTAGAAATCGACATGCTCCTCAAGACTGGAAAGAACTGATGCATAAAACAGCTGAAATGATGCAGCACCTGGGACAAAAGCCGCCTCTCAACCCACAAAACCTGCCTTCGCTTCACCTGCCCGTGCAGGTTGCTGTAGGTGACCGCGATAGTATGGTGGGTTTAGAAGAAACTTTATGGGCATACCGCCTGTTGGCCAATGCCCGGCTATTAGTGTTGCCGGATACAAAGCACCCACTTGAACTCGTACCAGTGGAGAGGCTCGTAAACGAAATTCTTACTTTTACCAAAGCTGCGATTTAATATCTCCACCCTTTTTTATGCACTCCTATTTCATTTCCTTAAGTTCCCCTCATTATAGTAAGCTGAAGCACTCAGGCCTGATCATCGCTACTGTTATTGGTTTAGCTTCCTGTGCCAGCTCAGCACCCAGCTTTGGCGAACGTGGCTATACTGAAGAAGGGAAGGCTTCTTATTACAGTCCTAAGTTGCAGGGGCGTGCTATGGCAAACGGACAGCCATACCGTAAGGGCAAACTAACTGCGGCACATAAAAAGCTTCCTTTTGGCACCAAAGTAAAGGTAACTAACCTGCAAACTAACAAATCTGTAAAGGTTAAGATTACCGATAGGGGGCCCTTTGTAAAAGGCAGAATAGTAGACCTTTCCGAAGCTGCTGCCAATAGAATAGGTTCAAAAAAAGCGGGAGTGGTGCCAGTTAAAGTGAAAGTAATTAAACCTGCCACCAAAAAATAAATGCTTCGATAAATATACAACAAAATATATATTATTACGTTAACCTTACAAAACTTAAGCTTCCCTAAATTATACAACTAGTTTCTTGATTATTATAAATGAAACTATTACATTTGAGCATGATAAAACTGTGGCAACATGTACGGGAACTTATGCCAATGGCGCTTGTCGTGCTGTTGTGCCTGATTGTTGTCCCTGTTGCACAGGCCAATAGCAACGGCAATAATAACGGTACTACTGCAGTACAACAGCAGTCTGTACAGCAAAATGCTGCAGTTGCAGTACAAACAGAAGATCAAAAACACGCAAAATCGAAAGCAAAAGTGGCGGTTAAACCAAGTGATAAATCTGTATTGGATGCAGAAGTACTTGCCAGCCCCATTGCCTATTTTAAAAACGCGTTCGCCTCTGAAGAAGATGATTCAGACGCAGCACCTACCTCCAATGCTGTTGTGATCACGGTTAAGGCACTTATTGCTACGGTACTCTCCACCATTATGTAAACTCCTATTTAGGAGCGTAAAAGAAGAGCAGATTACCTTTTGCTCTTAAAATCCTGTTTCCCGCGCAGTATGTCAAAGAACAGCTTAAAGTCTGAGGCGAGGCTATAGAAAGGATATTTAAACGTAGCAGGCTTGTTCCGTTCAAAAAAGAAATGCCCTACCCACGCAAAGCCATACCCGATTACAGGCACCAGAAGTAACCACACGTATTCCCCAGACAAAACAGCAGCTATAGCCACAATAATCAGTAAGGCGGTGCCAATAAAGTGCAGCACTCTGCTGGTTGTATTCTGGTGTTCCGATAGGTAATAAGGATAAAACTCTTTAAATGAAGTATACCGCTGAGATTCTTGCTGTTCCATAAGCCACTATAGCACTTTTACTTAATTTAAATAAAAGTTTAATTTTTTGCTAACATTTCCGATGCCAGCAAACATTCTCCAAACTCAACGGTTGACATATAACCAGACCTTTAAGGTGGTTATAAAGTTTCTCATGTTTTGTTTATGGTGTTGTAAGCAAGCCAGTGCTATTCGCACTGGCTTGTTTTTTGTAACAACAAAGTAAACAACCTGCACTGTGCTTCTATTTTAGCTATATTTAATAAAGCTTTCTTTGTGTAGTTAGTCAATCCGTATACCTCTATGAAACGCATTTTATCGCTAAGCATACTGCTCCTGTTTTCCAGCCTCGTGCTTGCACAGGAGTCATACAATATCACCCTCGACCTCAAAAATGTTACTGATGACAAGGTAAAGGTGGTAATAAATACACCTGATGTAAAAGAAAACAAGATCACCTATATTATTCCGAGTGTTATCCCCGGCTCTTATGCCCAGAAAGACTATGGAAGGTTTATCAGTAAATTCAGAGCTTATGATGCCAAAGGTAGAAAGCTGAAAACATCGCAGCAGGGAAAGAACCTCTTTGAAATCAGCAAAGCGCACAAGCTCGCCCGCATCGAGTACCTGGTAGACGATACTTGGGATGTTAACAAAGACGATAACTATATTTTCCAGCCTGGTGGTACAAACATTGATGCCAACAAGAACTTTATGATTAACCACTTTGGCTTCTATGGTTATCTGGACGGTTACAAAATGCTGCCTTACACGATACAGGTCGAAAAGCCGGCACATCTGTATGCTGCTACCTCGTTGCCTGTGTCCCGCCTTACACCGGAGAGGGATGAGATAAAGGCAGATGATTTTGTAAAACTCGCTGATGCCCCTG
Organism: Pontibacter locisalis; assembly: GCF_042684605.1. NCBI lineage: Bacteria > Pseudomonadati > Bacteroidota > Cytophagia > Cytophagales > Hymenobacteraceae > Pontibacter > Pontibacter locisalis. The sequence goes on along the minus strand of NZ_JBHULU010000012.1, from coordinate 286,535 downwards.
TCATGTATAGCCGCCCTGATACGGCAAGTTTCCGCACAGGCAATACAACTGTTTCAGTAGCGGTACATTCCGAAACAGGCATGGTGAAAGCTGACAGCATACGTGAAATGATAAAACCGCTGGCAACTGCCCTAAACAGCTTCTTCGGTGGTATGCCAGTTAATAATTACCAGTTTATCATGTACTTCCCGCAACTCGGACAATCCAAAGTAACCAAGTTTGGGGGGTTTGGTGCCTTAGAGCACTCTTATAGCTCTGTTTATTTTCTACCTGAGCAGACAGGTGAGGACTTACGCAGTATGGTTCTGGATGTGGCTTCTCATGAATTCCTGCATATCCTAACTCCTCTTAATATTCATAGTGAGGAAATAGAGTATTTTGACTTCAAAGACCCTAAGTTATCAAAACACCTATGGCTGTATGAGGGTGTAACAGAGTATTTCTCACAGTTGGTGCAGCTGCATGAGGGTCTGAAAAGCTATGAGACATTTCAGGAGGAGATGATGGAGAAAATGCGGGAGACAAGTAAGTATAAAAATGTTTCTTTTACGGAGATGAGCCGCCGCATTATTGAGCCGGAGTACCAGGAAATGTATGGCAACGTGTATCAGAAGGGAGCCCTTATTGGCTTCATGCTGGATATTCGCCTGAAGGAATTAAGCAACGGGCAAATGGGACTTCGGGAGCTCATGCTGGACCTCTCTAAAAAGTATGGACCCAACAAGCCTTTTAAAGATGAGGAGTTGATTGATGTGATTGTTGAAAACACATATCCGGAGATCCGGCAGTTCTTTGATGCGTATGTAATTGGCAATACACCTCTTCCTTACCAGGAGTACTACAACAAAATAGGGTGGAACTTCACAGATAAAAAGCAGGGTATAAAGCACACCTTTGGAGAATTCAGGTTAGGATACGAAAAGCAGCGAAAGTTTTTCTGGATAGCAGAACCTATGAATAATGGCTTCGACTTGAAAAGGTATGATGTTCTGTATGCTGTGAATGGGGAAGTGCTCACAGAGGAAAACATTTATCAACTACTGAAACCTTTACTAGAGGTAAAAACGCCAGATTCTGTAGAGATAGCCTATATACGCCAAAACCAGATGTACAAGAAGAACTTTACACCTAAAGAACTAAGTGTAGAGCTAGAATTTGTTGTAGAAGACAATGTGGAGGCCTCACAAGCTCAGCAATCACTAAAACAGCAGGTACTGAAGAGTAAAAGCAATGCTGAAGTAGGAGAGCCAGGGCAATAGCTTAGATAAAGTCTCCGGCAAGAGCTAACAAAAGCCCCAGCAATGTTGCAATCAACTTGTTCCGGTTGAAGTGATGGTCTGGACTGGTCTCGAAGAGGATGGTGGTAGAGATATGCAGGAAGTTACCTGCCACTAACCCTGTAAGTGCTGTATATATTAACCCGCCAGGAGCCTCCTGAGATAGAACTGTGTTACTGAAAATAATACCTAACGGAGAACCTAGTGCGAAGATCAGTAGCCACAGGAAAGCTTTTCGGAAGTTCTCCAACCGAAACAGCAACACCGACATCAAAGCAAATGCTGCCGGAATATGGTGCATCGTAACGCCTAACAGTACTGTGTAGAAGTTGTCTCCGCCATGATTATGAGTAACTGCTGCAGCTGTATGTTGGTATTCTACCAATATACTTCCTTCCAGGAAAGAATGAATGAACAGCGAGCCCAGCAACAGAAACGGCATAGTGCCTACGCGCCCATGATCATGGTGATGGATATGCCCATGCTCTACTCCATGGGAGAACAGCTCCAACACTAGTTGCAGGAAAAAGCCGGCCAGCACCCAATATCCTACCCGAAACCCGCGGTCGCTACTGTTTAGAAGCACATCGGGCAATAAATGGATAATGGTAATGGTAAAAAGGTAAGCACCACTAAAAGCCAGTGCCATCTTTAGCCACTTAGTGTTGTGTGGCGGGAAAACCTTTACCAGAAACCCAGACAGTATAACGGCGAAGAAAAGGACCAGTATAGCTATAATCATGCAGCCAGCTTATTTCTTAAGGACAAAGATCATACGATCACTCTCTTCAGGGTCATAAGGGCTCAGATGGTAATCTCCAAAAACCTCCACCAGACGCAAATGCGTCATCCGGAAGTACTCCATGAAATCCTCTTCCCTCAGTGCCCGAACCCGTTCCTCAAAGTGGTATTCTTCTCCACCATCATTGAAGCGTATTGTTTTTACTATAAAGTCATTTTCCAGTTTGCGGGTAATCCTGAACCTTAAACCCTGCACTTCCTTCTCCTCTTCAGCCACCAGGTGCTCAATGATTTTATCGGTGTTCATAAAATCAATTACGAGCTTGCCCCCATGCTTCAGACTCTCAGCGGTGGCCTGTAAGGCAACTACATTTTCCGTTTCATTATCAAAATAGCCAAAGCTGGTGAACAGATTCAGGATGAAGTCAAAATACTCCGGCTTATAAACCTCACGCATGTCATGCACATCAAAATGCAGCTGCTCATTCTCAAACTGTTTAGCATAGGCTATGCTTTGCTCTGAAAGGTCAAGGCCCGTTACATTGTATCCTTTATGGTTCAGGTAAACAGAATGGCGCCCTTTGCCACAGGCAAGGTCAAGGATCTTCTCGTCGGGCTTTGGGTGAAGGTAGACCAACAGCCTGTCCATAAACAGCTGCGCTTCCTGCAAATCACGATCTTTGTATAATATATGGTAGTATGGCGAATCAAACCATGTACTAAACCATTCTACATCCTGTTGTGCCATTAATCTGGTAAAAGCAATAATGTTGCAAATATAGCCGAATAATCTTAACACGGCTATATAAATAGGTGCCGGTCTAAACGAAGGTTACACCATAAAAAAACCTGCCGTTGCTGTTTGCACAACAACGGCAGGTTTAGGTAAGTTGTTTAATATTAATTGCGGACTGCTCCAGCCTCTGTGTTTGTTTCGGTTACTTCCAAAATACTATCACCAGGCTGAATTGTGTTTCCTCCAAGATCACGATCAGGCATTATTTCTTTTTGCTCAACCTTACTTTGCTGCACTGCACCAGGAGCTATTTCCGGAGAGCCTGCGTCAGATACATTATAAGTATTACGTGTTCCTGGCTCTACGTACTCTGTAGAAACTTTCTCATCTGGTCTCAGATCCGATGGAGTATCGCAGGATGCCATAGATAAACCGCAAACTGCGGCAAATACTGCTATTATGTTTTTATTCATTTTTGTATGTTTTTATTCTATCCTAGAATGCTCCTCACATTTTTAACATGCAAAGCATTATCTATTAATTATTTACGAAGTAACAACGTACTTAGGTTCTGGTACAGCTATGCGACCAGGTTCTTACGGCGCAAAATGCTTTCGAATAACTTAATATCATTCTGGCTGTTAAAGATCCGATAAGGCAGCAGGATGAAAATCGGCGCCTGAAATGTACGCGCTACCCAGCCTTTCCAACCACCAGGCAGTTGATTAGCAGCAGGTGGCTGCAGCCACAACATGAAGGAATCCTCCTTACGCTGTGCTTTCTGTATCATATCCCAGGTAAGCGCCATTCCCTCACGGTCATTGCGCTTCATCAGTATCTGGCGATTGTCAATCTCGTACATTAGCTTCTCGAAAAGCACATTTCCCTGCTCCACGCGGGTTACACCCATTACCTGGGCTGAACGTAACAGCACAAAGATTAAAGTTATTACCACCGCTAATACTACCCACCACCAGGAAAAGCTAAAAATAGCCGGTATCATAAAAATAGCAAATGGGATAAGGGCATACCACCACTCCTTCTTCCACACTTGCGTTATAGCTATGCGGGAGAACATATCTTTATCCAGTTGGTATTTTTTTGTTCGAATAGCCCCTGGAGCTGCCCCCTGCGGTGCTCTGAAACCTCTTTGATTTGGTTGTTGCATAAATAAATAAAATAAAACTCTCTGCTATCTCCCTATCTCCGGCTATACCTGCAAATGGAATAGCAAAATAATAGACCTCCTGCATTTAGCGCAGAAGCACAATCTTTATTATTAGTAAGCCTTCAGGCTTAGGTCTATGCTCTTGATCGAATGTGTTAGGGCTCCTACAGATATATAGTCCACACCACATTCTGCCACGGCACGAATTGTTTCTTCAGTTATACCGCCGGATGCCTCTGTTTCATACTTGCCCCCAATCATGGCAACAGCCTCACGCATGATGGCCGGTGTCATATTGTCCAGCATGATCCGATGAACCCCACCGGTTTCCAGCACCTGTTTTACCTCTTCCAGGTTTCGTGTCTCTACCTCAATCCTCAGGTCTTTTCCCTTGTTTTTCAAGTAACGCTGTGTAGCTTCAATAGCCTCACGAATACCGCCGGCATAATCCACATGGTTATCTTTAAGAATAATCATGTCGAACAGGCCAAAACGATGGTTATGGCCACCGCCAATCAAAACAGCCCATTTCTCCATAATGCGGAAGTTAGGAGTGGTCTTGCGGGTATCCAATAACTTTGCCCCGGTACCTTCTATCAAGCCTGTAAGAAAGTTGGTGTAAGTTGCTATACCGCTCATTCGCTGCATGCAGTTCAATACCAATCGCTCTGCCGTAAGTATAGACTGAGCCTTGCCTTTTACAGTCAATGCTATATCGCCATACTTCACGTGGGCGCCATCTTGTAGCAGCACTTCCACCTGAAGACTGGAATCTACGGCTTTGAAAATATAACCAGCAAGTTCAACGCCTGCCAGCACACCGTCACCCTTCACCAAAAGACGCGCCTGGTTCTGCGCATCCTCCGGAATAGAGGCCAGGGAAGAATGGTCACCGTCACCGATATCTTCGGCCAGTGCCAGCGAAATAAACTCGCTTATACTTTTTTCAGTCAGGTATGTCGGTTTCACGTTGCAAAAATAAAAAAAGGCTCGGTATAAACTCCGAGCCTTCTTAAATATATTATAATTATCTGCTTAATCTTTGATAAAGTTCATGGATTGTATCAAATATTTACCTCCTGACTCCTTCATCCGCACCAATACGGTGTAAGTTCCAGCCTTAGAAGTATAGGTACCGATGGCATAGCGCTGGCCTTTATCAGAAGCACCCTGGTGGCTGTAAGAAAAATCTACCGGAGGATTCTTACTGAAAAAATTCTTCATTACGAACTCCGCCTGTGTGCTGCTATAATTTGTAGCTTCACCTCCGTCTAAAGTAATCTCGACCACACTATTAAAGTTACGCGCCAGATCTTTAGAGGAACCAACTTTGATAGCTGACTTAACGCCACCCATTACGTCGCCCTGTGCTACAGCACTGCCCGATGCAAAGAACACCGCCACTAAAAACAACGAAAATACAACTGCAATCTGTTTAAAATTTTTCATAAAAGATGTTTGTGATCTCGCCCTTACATTAGCTAAAACTATGCCACAAGTATGGGTAACATTTTAAAGAGCCTCCAAAGTTAATAGTATCTTCTAAAGATATGAAAAATGCATTTATACCATGATTACTCGTTTAAATTTATATGCTCTCAAAACTAAATTTAATAATAAACAGTAGCCGGTACTGAGGCACGACCGTATTTGGCTCTAAGCTGCCATTGAAAGATTATACCTATATTTGTACCATGAATAAAAAGGTTCTCTTAGTTATTTTAGATGGTTGGGGTATTACCACTAACCCGGAGGTTTCGGCTATAAAAAAGGCTAATACACCTTTCATCGACTCCCTTATGGAGAAGTACCCTACCACTCAGCTCCAGGCTTCCGGCGAAGCTGTAGGCTTACCAGAGGGACAAATGGGTAACTCTGAGGTAGGGCACATGAACATTGGCGCCGGTCGTGTGGTGTACCAGGACCTGGTGCGCATTAACCGGGCTATTGCCGATCATAAAATGCGTACGATGCCAGCTCTTTCCAACGCATTTGCTTATGCAAAAGAGAATAAAAGACCTGTGCACCTGATAGGCTTGGTATCAGACGGAGGAGTACACTCACACATCGATCACCTGAAAGCACTTTGCACAGCTGCTTTTGACCAGGAAATTCATGATGTATACATCCATGCCTTTACTGACGGACGCGATACAGACCCGAAGGGAGGCGTAAAATACATAAATGAACTGGAGGAGCACCTGGAGAATACTACCGGCACTATTGCCTCCATTGTAGGGCGTTATTATGCCATGGACCGCGATAACCGCTGGGAACGTATAAAGCTGGCGTATGATGTAATGGTGAAAGGAAAGGGAAAACCTTCACAGAACCTTATCAAGTCTATGCTTGAGTCCTACAACGAAGGTGTAACCGATGAGTTCATAAAGCCAATCGTAAAGGTTAATGATAACCAGGAGCCAATTGCCACTATAAAAGATGGCGATGTGGTAATCTGCTTCAATTTCAGAACAGATCGTGGTCGTGAGATAACTCAGGCCCTGACGCAGCGCGACTTCCCTGAACAGGATATGCACAAGCTGGACCTGCGCTATATTACCATGACCAACTACGACGATACTTTTGTTGGTGTAGAGCCTATATTTGAGAAAGACAATCTTACCAATACGCTGGGAGAAGTACTCGCAAAGGCCGGTAAAAAACAAATACGCATTGCCGAAACAGAGAAGTACCCACACGTAACTTTCTTCTTCTCGGGTGGCCGCGAAACACAGTTCGATGGTGAAACCAGGTTGCTTTGCTCATCACCTAAAGTTGCCACTTATGACTTGCAGCCGGAAATGAGTGCCTACGAAATCCGTGATGCCATTGTACCGGAGCTTGAGAAAAGGTCCGCTGATTTTATTTGCCTGAACTTTGCCAATCCGGACATGGTAGGCCACACAGGTGTGTTCGAAGCAGCTGTGAAAGCCTGTGAAGTCGTTGACGAATGCTCTGAGAAAGTTATCACCACCGCTCTGAAGAATGACTACGACATTATTGTTATTGCGGACCACGGTAACGCGGATATGATGATCAACCCTGACGGTACACCTAATACAGCTCATACTACTAACCTCGTGCCGTGCGTGCTGGTAAGCAATGACTTTGAAGGTTCTTTACACGAGGGTAAGCTAGGTGATTTAGCTCCAACTATCTTGGAGCTAATGGGGCTGGACAAGCCAGAGGAAATGACGGGAGAATCTTTAATAAGCTGATAGTCAACCTTGTGGCAAAATATTTCCCAATTTTATCCCTGGGCCTGTTACTGGCCGCTACAGCCTGTGAAAGGCCTGCCCCGCCTACCTTTACCGAGGAGGGGGCTCCATATGACCTGACGGCTTACCTGCAACAGCAAAAGCAAAGGCTGGTAGCAGAGCAGCCAATGGTACTTAAATCAGTTACCACAGAAAACCAGCCTACTGAAACTGTACAGACAGATAAGGTAGACTGGGAGGATGAGCTGGCTGTATTCGAGCAAACAGATCTTAATCGCCCAGCCTTACAGGAGTATTATGTAAAACAAGAAACTGTGCTTGAAAATGGCAGCGTAGCTATTGAGTACAGAAAAACAGAGAACAGTGAGCCACTTGTGCAGTACCTGCGCCTTGTTATCTCACCAGATAAACAACTTCAGCAACTAAACGCTGTGCTACAGGATGAAAATCCGTTGTTTTTCTCCCGCCGCAAAGTTCGACTTGATGCTGATCCAGTTACAGGCAATATTTCCAGTTATAATGTGCAGGGCGTACAGAAGCTTATTTTCAGCGACTCTTTACATTACGCTGTAGACGCTAATCTTTAGAAAAGCCATAGTGTGCTGTAATAAAGAGACTTACTGGAATATTTTTACATTCTTCGTATATTGCGTAGAAAGCATCCTTTAGTGTCTGCTTCCTCATATAGTCTTTGCTATGCGCTCCACTTTGCTTCTAGTCCTGTTTAGCTTTTGCTTTCCAATTATAAGCATTGCTCAGGATACTGCTTTTACTCCCTCTTTGACCACAAAGCGCACCTGTGGCACGGAAAGCTATGTAGAAGAGCTGAAGCAAAGGAATCCGCAATTTGAACAGATGCAGCAACTGGTAGAGCAGGCAGTACAGCAAGCGATGCAGACACAACAGGAGGGGCAGCACATGCGCATGGCTACTACAGTAACAATACCTGTTGTTTTCCATGTGCTGTACAATACCGCTGAGGAAAATATCTCTGATGAGCAAGTGCTCTCACAGCTGAATATCCTGAATGCTGACTTCCGAAGGAAAAACGCTGACGCAGCTAATACGCCCTCCTATTTCCAGCCTTTTGCCGCAGACACAGACATTGAGTTTTGTCTGGCATCGCTTGACCCCAATGGAGATGCCACCACCGGGATTACCCGCACTAAAACGAGCAAGTTTTCTTTCGATCATCTGACAGATGAGATGAAATACAATAGCAAGGGAGGTGTGAATGCATGGGACAGAGACCAGTACCTCAACATCTGGATATGCAGGATTTCCGATAACTTATTAGGCTATGCGGCTCCTCCAGGCTCTCCGGCAGCTTCTGATGGAGTTGTGCTTCACTTTGCTACTGTTGGAGCTCCACCATTTAATAAAATTGCCTCGAACTATAACCAAGGCCGGACAGCTACACATGAAGTAGGGCATTGGCTAGGATTACGCCACATCTGGGGTGGGGGATCCTCCTGTACAGACTCTGACAACATAGACGATACACCTAACCAACTGGAGGAAAACGTTTACTGCCCACAGGGGAACAGGCTTTCGTGTGATAACGGCCCCTACGGTGACATGTACATGAACTACATGGACTATACCGACGATGCGTGTATGAACTTGTTCACGTTTGGGCAGGCGGCGCGTATGCAGGCTATATTAAGTACAGCAAGAAGTTCTATTTTCAGCTCGCTTGCATGTTCCGCTTCCCTTCGTTCCGATTTTAAAACGGAATTGAGCGGGGACACTCTTGTTGTAGCCGGTAAGTCAATAAAGTTTGCAAATGCCTCTGCCGGTATACGGCCTACATCCTATAAATGGGAATTTGAGGGTGGCACCCCTGCAGCCTCCACAGAAAGAGATCCTGTAGTTACTTACTCGCAGCCGGGGAAGTATAACGTGACGCTCACCATCTCTAACGGCAACCTTACCAGCACTGAGACCAAGGTGGACTATATAAATGTAACCGTAAATGACCTTGTCGTATATCCAAACCCTTCTACTGACTTTATAACCATAGAGCAACCTGCCCGGATTCTAGTTCGCCAGGTTCAGATGGTAAACCACGTAGGCCAGGTGATGTTAACTGCTGAGGCGCGGGACAGAGTGCTTCGCCTTGATATTCGTGAAATGCCTTCCGGTATTTACTTCCTCCACATTACCAGTACAAACGGCACCTTCACGAAGAAGGTAAGTGTGGTACGATAGGCATTACAATTTGCGAATGATGACTTATAGCCAAGTCAATTAACGGTCTTTTCTACTCTCCCTGAAGTGTTACCACTATCGTGCGTTTAGAGGCATGATTCCGGTGCTCGCAAAGGTAGATTCCCTGCCAGGTACCGAAATTAAACTCTCCATTCTTTATAGGCACAGAGACAGAGTTGCCAAGTATAGCTGCTTTCAAGTGAGCCGGCATATCATCAGGTCCTTCTAAGGTATGGCGGTAGTAGGACTGGTCCTCAGGAACCATATGATTAAAATGGCTCTCAAAATCCTGCCGCACAGTTGGATCAGCGTTTTCATTAATTGTAAGGCTTGCCGAGGTATGTTTGATAAAAACATGAGCCAGTCCAACCCTTATTCCTTCCAGTTCAGGTAACTGTGCAGTAATCAAGTCTGTTATCAAATGAAATCCCCGCTTTACAGCAGGTAGTCTAATCTCCCTCTGAAACCACATGGGTATGAATTTAGGTGTTCGATGTGTATGCAGCTCACTAGGAAAATTGCTTTAGTCAATCAATCTTTCAAAGGCTCCAACATCAGGTGTATTTGCACTACGCGTCTTGCCAGTAATATCCTGTAGCACTCCGGGCAACAACTTCGCGGCTCCACTGGCCGGTGACAAGGTATCCAGTTTAAAGTCTGCTTTATCTGGCGCCTTGAATTTGGGCTCTATGTTCAGTTTATTATTCTTATTAAGCTGATCCCTGTATACCTGTGTCCGCAGAATGTTGTTACTAACCTCTACTGCAGCAGAAAGAGGAGTTATCAGTATTTCATTGTCTGAGCTATAGCCATCTGAGTAAACAATGGAGTTTACAAGGCGGAGGGAAGTCGGTTTGTCTTTTATTTCTGTACCGGGAATAAAATCTGCAATAGCCAGCAAAGGCGTCTCGCGCAGAAGCGGATTCTTATAGCTGACGATAGTAGAATAAAGTATCTCATAATTTCCTCCTCCCAAGCCACCAAAGCCATATTGCCCACAGTTATGGATCAGGGTGTTTACAACTTTGACATTGGAAGTAAAAGCTACTATACCATCCAAAAATGCATATTGTATAGCACAGCCTTCTACTAAGGTGCTTGAGTTACCGGGGTTACCAATACGCAGCCCATACTGTGTATTTTTAATATCAGCATACTTTATGCTGTTACTGGCACTCTTAACCAGAATTCGTATTCCTTCCCACTGCCCGGGTGCTGTCAGGTACTCTTTTTCCCGACGGTACCCACTGAATGTCACACGTTCTTCTGGTGTACCCTCAACTAATAACCGGCCATTTACTAATAGCACTGATTTTGTACTCCCGTAAATATGCGTCCCTTTTTCTATTGTGAGAGTAGCCCCCTCCTGAACCAGCACCGTGTCCAGGAGCACATGCGGCTTGTCGTTCTTCCAGACTGTGGTGCCAACAGATTCTTTGCGATGGAAATAGGCGTTCTGTCCGTAAGCCACCAGCTTTACATTCTGCTGTTGTCCATTCGTTTTAAAAAGGATCGAATCGGCCTCAAGGAAAGGCAAGTTTGCATCAGTAGGATTAATATTAGCCTTCACCAGTATATACAGGCTGTCTCCTGCACGCAGATCTAAATTACTAACCAGGGGACTCTGCACCCCATTTACCGTAAGCTGATAAGCGGATGCACCGCCACCAGCCAAAGCAATCTCACTTATCCTTACAGCTTTTTTATTTCGGTTATATACTTTCAGGCGCTTAGTCACACTGCCGCGGCTGACGAAGATAGTATCAAATAGAACCGTATCCCCGGAAAACTCCAGCACAGCATTGGGATCAGTGGTCACTATCTCATCCTTTGGCTCACAGGAGAACATAGACAGCAACAGAAGCAGGGGCAGTATAGCGAGGAAGTATCTCAAGTTAGGGCACTCAATAGTTGAAAAGCAAGGCTGTTAAACAATATGGTGTATTGCAACTCAACAAGTTAGTAAGCCAGCAGTAAAAAACAAAAGGATGCAGTTAGCCTTACTTGCCTGACCGCATCCTTTTAATAACTTAATTAGAACGTACTTATTACTCTGCTGTTGCGCCCTCTTTCAGCCTTTCAGCATTCTCGGCAATACGCAGCTGCTCAACAAAATCTTCAATTCCTCCGTCCATCACATTTGGCAGGTTGTAAACGGTATAACCAATACGGTGATCTGTTACACGCCCCTGCGGGTAGTTATATGTACGGATCTTATCAGAACGATCGCCACCGCCAACCATGCTCTTACGCTGCGCACCTTCTGCCTCCTGCTTCTTGGCAAGCTCCTGCTCATAAATACGCGAACGAAGTACAGCCAATGCTTTATCGAAGTTCTTTAGCTGTGATTTCTGATCCTGACACTGTGCTACTAAACCCGTAGGCAAGTGAGTCAGACGAACGGCAGAGTAAGTTGTGTTCACCGACTGCCCGCCTGGCCCCGAAGAACAGAAAAGGTCCTTACGGATGTCGTTCATGTCCAGCTCAATATCAAACTCCTCTACTTCCGGCAGAACTACCACGGAAGCCACAGAAGTATGAATACGGCCTTGCGTTTCGGTAGCCGGCACTCGCTGCACGCGGTGCACGCCAGACTCAAACTTCAGCTTGCCATAAACGTCCTCACCAGACATGCCCACAATAATTTCTTTATAACCACCAGAAGTACCTTCCGTAGCATCGATCAATTCCGTACGCCAGCCCATCTTTTCAGCAAAGCGGGTATACATACGGTACAAATCACCTGCAAAAATAGAGGCCTCATCGCCACCGGCACCTGCACGGATCTCCATGATGATATCCTTGCTATCGTTAGGGTCTTTAGGGATAAGGAGTTCCTTCAGTTTGTCTTCCATTTCCTCGCGCTGCGGAATTAGCTCATCCAGCTCTTCTTTGGCCATCTCACGGAAGTCCTCATCCTTTTCCGTAGCAATCACCTGTTTCGCGTTATCAATGTTGCTCAGGATGTTCAGGTACTTTTTATACTCTGTTACGATCTTATCCAGATCTTTATATTCTTTGTTCAGCGCCTTGAATTTCTTCATATCGCTGGCCACATCAGGCTGAATAAGCAACTGGCTTACCTCTTCAAATCGCTGATTAATGGCTTCTAACTTATCTAACATGGGTCTTGTCTGGTTTTAGGCTGCAAAGATACAAAATTGCAGTGTAGTTTCTTTTATACAAATTAGCTTAAAAAGATGTTCAATCGCTGTAAATAACTCATAGCTATAACCTTGCCCAGGGTTTAGTTAGTTTCCTGAACTAAAGCTGCGCCTGCCAACGCCTTTAAATGAACAAACCACAACTAGTCTTGTTTCTATTAACTATAGCAAAAGCTGCATATTTGGCTTGAAACATTTACTTTTGAAGCAAGTATGCTTAAGGGTACCTAATCTGATTTAAAACTAATAATTTGACGAAATATGGCTGTAATAAAAGCAACAGATAGTGATTTTAACGAGGTACTTAACTCTAATCAAAAGGTAGTAGTAAAGTACTATGCGGACTGGTGCGGCAGCTGCCGTTTATTCGCGCCAAAGTTTAAGCGCATGTCTGATGACGAAAGCTTTGCAAACATTGCCTTTGTAGATGTAAATGCAGAAACCAGCCCTGAGGCTCGTAAGCTAGCAGAGGTTACCAACCTGCCTTTCTTCGCTGTTTTTAAAGATGGGAAACTGGTGGATTCTGTAGCTGCCAGCAAAGAGGAGGCAGTATTATCACTTATTCATAAACTTGATGTATAAACTAGTATGAAGATACCTGCAATAAAAAAGCTGGTTGAGAATTATAACCTGCATGAGCTAATGGCTGCAGAAGAGGCAATCGTTGATGAGCAGCAACCAGCTATCGAAGTGGAAGGAGAGGACGAAGGGGAGCAGCTAACACACGTTCTTGCTGCCGTCTGGATTCTAAACGATATGGAGGATAACGGCAACGATTTTAAAACTTCGCTAAGGGAGTATACAAAGAAAGTGCGTGTCTCCATCAGCTAAGAAATAAAACCCTGGTAAAATAGAATGTCCGGGCTACATCTGTAGCCCGGACATTCTATTTTACAACAATCTGCTACTGCAGAACTATTTATTATTGATTCTTGAGAAGAACTCTTCCGCCATTTTGCCTCCCTCTTCCGTACAGATACCTCTGATGTAGTACAGGAAAACGCTCCTGAAAACTTCTCTGATATTATATCGGTCCGGAGGAAAAACAACTGGGTTCAGGATCATTGTGAGCTGTTCCAGAATGATTTTTGTTACCAATTGGAGATTTACATCCTTTCGGAAAAGAGACTGAATAATACCCCTGTTTATTATATCTGAAATTTGATGATAGGAATAAGAGTTAAGATGGTCCAGGCAAATTTTCCATATATCCGGATACTCCCGCTGCAGGTCAACATAGTAGAGGGGGTTTATCGTTTTAAGGTTATCCAACCCATCCTGCAACATTAGCATGATCTCCTCGATTGGATTTTTTGCATTGGCTAAAATCCGGACATGTTCTCTTTCCTGCGTCTCAAGATCAAACAACACAGTTGCTTTAACTAAATCTGTCTTACTCTTGAACATCTCATTGTAAGTAGACTCCCTTATATCTAGCTTTTGGATTAGCTGTTCTTCAGAGTTTGCCTCAATGCCCTCTTTTTTAAAAATCTGAAGAGTCTCCTCCAGTATTGTTTCCAGAAATGTCATTTTAAATCAGATCTTACTTTAACCTACCCTGTTTTTATGGTACGTGCACTAACTACGCAAACTACACAATTTGGTCGGTTATATTTTGTAATTCGTAGATACGTACTACTTAATTATATTTTAGTTTAAAGTAGCACCCCGATACATAGGAAGAAAAGGAGTTGAACTAAATATACATAAGGCGCTAAAGCATTCTGTTTTGAAAATTCGGCTTTCTGGAAGTACAGTTGCAGCAGCAACGCTATACCGAACCACCCGGCATAGTTGGAAAGAGGAATTTCCCCACCCCTCCAACTCCAGAAATCGAAAGCCATGGCAACAGGTTCTATAAAAAAGTCGAGTATAACCATGAGCAACGCAGCCAAGGCACCTTTCCCTATCCATGGCAGGGTTAGCTTATTACTGATAACGCCGGTTACATAAACCAGCATCAGCCAATTGAGCCCTATCAGGAGGGGTACCTCCCAAACCTTTAGCCCCAATGCCTCGCCATAAACATAATCACCAAAGATAATTCCGGTGTGTACACCTACCACCTCTGAGAAAAAGCCAACAGCAAAAACAACAAGGGCAAAAAGTATAAAATGAGCGCTCCAATGCCGGTGGAAAGAAAAGAGCAGTGTATTGGTGAGCAGCAGGTTCATTGGGGTTAGCCGTTGAAAATACTCGGGGCTTCCGCTAAACATCATTCCCCAAAAACCTACCGCATGAAATATAACAAGTACGGCCACTGCAAGGGGTAAAGCAAACCTCTTATACTTATCAGCAACGGGTGCAAACAGAGGAGCTGTTTTAGTATCAGGCATGGTGTTGAAATGGTTTAACAGGAGAGGCAACAGCAGCTGGCGCTAGCTCTCCTACTATTTTGGCAGATAACAAGCACAAAGGTATACCGCCCCCCGGATGCACACTCCCGCCACAAAAATACAATCCCTTAAGCTTTGAACTGAAATTGGGGTGACGGAGGAAAGCAGCCATCCGGTTATTGGAGCTGCTGCCATAAAGAGCGCCTCCAAAAGACGACGTCCGGCTTTCAATGAGTAGCGGATCCAAAATCTGCTCCTCCTCAATAAGCGCTTCCACCTTAGTCCCTAGCATTGCATTTAATTTAATCAGCACCGCCTGTCGTGTATCAGCTGTTAGCTGCTCCCAATTTTGCCCTTGATTATGGGGAACATTTACCATCACAAACCAGTTTTCGCTACCACGGGGAGCATCACCTGGTTCTGCTTTGGAAGTTATGTTAACATAGACTGTTGGGTCTGCGCTTATTGTTTTGTGCTTGAAAATGTGCTCGAACTCCGTTTTATAATTCTGGCTAAAGAAGATGTTGTGCACATGCAGTTGCGGAAAGCTTTGTTTTATACCCCAGTAAAAAATAAGCGCAGAACTTGATCGGGGCTGCTGCAGCGTTTTTTCCGGTGCTGAGTGGTTTGGCAGGAGTCTTCGGTATGTTGGCACCACATCCATATTACTCACAACCAGATCTCCTTCGTAGGTGCTGCTGCTGGTTTCCACACCTGTTACCTTACTTTTAGTTGTGAGAATCCGGTTCACTTTTTCGTTGTACCTAAACTCTACCCCAAGCTCTTCCGCCAGTTTTACAAGGCTTGCTGCAATAGCATAAATACCACCCTTCGGATAAAATGCACCGATATTGTGCTCCAGGTGCGGAATAATATTGAGTGTGCCAGGCGCCTGGTATGGATCAGAACCATTATAAGTGGCAAACCTATCCAGCAACTGCACGAAGCGCGGATCGGAGAATTGCTTAAGATTTTCTTCGTGCATGGTGGTGGTCAGGCCAAGGTCAGAGAGGCAGCTTAGCGCCTTCAGCACATCCGGGCTAAGGTAAGTATCCAGCTTATGCAGCGACTTTTTAAGAAAGGTGTCTGCTGTGCCTTTGTATAGCCTGTTGCTCTTTGCCAGCGCATCCTGCACTGCCTTTTTTGGCACACCCAGTTGCCGCTCAGCCTCCTCTGCAAATTTAGTGGCATCGGCATAAGCTTTTACATGGCTCCCATCAGGCCAGAAATAATGGGTAATGGGGTTAAGCCGGGTATAGGTGAAATATTCTTTAGGATCACGTCCGGCCAAAGCAAACAGTTCATCCACCAGATGAGGCATTGTGAACAGCGATGGCCCGGCATCGAAGCGATACCCCCCCAACCAAAACTCATGCATTTTGCCGCCAAAGGTATTGTTTGCTTCTAATACAGTTACATGGTAACCTTTCACAGCTAAACGCACAGCTGTGGCAATGCCTCCAATTCCTGCCCCTATGATGACCGCTTTCGACATTCTCTAATATACGTCTTTTAGTTGTTGTGCAGTAAACTGATGGAGTACAGGAAAGGTTTTACACCTTACCGAACTCCCGCTGGTAAACCGGCTTGCGC
The DNA here is from genome assembly GCF_042684605.1 of Pontibacter locisalis. Taxonomy (NCBI): domain Bacteria; kingdom Pseudomonadati; phylum Bacteroidota; class Cytophagia; order Cytophagales; family Hymenobacteraceae; genus Pontibacter; species Pontibacter locisalis. Next base: position 270,091 of record NZ_JBHULU010000012.1, on the reverse strand, counting down.
ATCCCAAACTGTAACCTCATGAGTGGGTAGAGCAGCAGGTCCAGCGGTTTAAGGCCTGTACTGAAATCAATAATATCGTGAATAACAGAACCCTTTCCTTCTTTAGTGACCAGATGTTTATGATGCCAGGAGCGCAGGGGAGGGGGGAGCACCTGACCTTCATCTATAAAAAATGCTCCGCTGTCAGTTATACTTCTCTCCACTATCAGGCTCGTCCACCGAAAGGATCTAAATCCGGCTTGCAGCTCTACATCCACTACATCTCCCGGCTCACTTCCATCAAAACGCAAAAGCTTTAATTTAGGAAAAGATGGGGACAGTTTTCGAAACAGCCGCTCATCAAAAGCTTCAAACACCTCTTTATAATCCCTAGCTACCTCTGTTTTTATGTGAATTTTCATATTCCTTTTAGAGCTTAACCCCACTTTCCCAGAATTGTTATTTTTTAACACAGCACCGCCTTTTTGCTGTACTTTTTAAACAGTTTACCATGTAACATATGATATATATAATAATGGTATATTATTTGATTTTAGGTTTTTGCTGCTGAATAGTTAGCAGCCTTTTAACCTAAACAAATAAAATTATGAAAAGGACTCTTTACTTACTTTTACTTTTAGCCTCATTTTTTTTCGGCAGCTGCACGAACAGAGCTATTTATACAAGTCCAGCTTTTCATGCGAAAACAAAGGATCATAAAACATTGGCAATTATCCCTTTCGAAACTATAATTAACCTACGGCCAAACCAAATGGAGCGCTTAGGACCAAAAAGACACAAAGAAATGGAGCAAAAGGAGGCTTTGGCTGTGCAAAACGCGCTTTACTCTTTCTTCTTAAAAGAAAAAGGCAAGGAAAACTTTGCCATAGATGTACAGGATATACATAAAACGAATACGTTGCTTTACCGGCACAATATTACCCAGGAAGACATAAAATCTTACACCTATGAAGAGCTTGCGGAGATATTAGGAGTAGATGCCATTATCAGTGGCACTCTTCAAACCGATAAACCACTTTCTGATGGTGCTGCACTTGCCATGGGACTACTTCTTGACACGTATGCTCTCCCAACAAATTCTGGAGCTGCTAGTATTGCCATAAACGATGGGCAAACAGGGGAACTGCTGTGGCGCTATCAGAAGTCTCTGGACCGTGGGCTCGGCAGCGATACCTACACCATCATCAGTGCTATAATACGCAAAGCCTCTAAAAAGCTTCCTTATGAGGAAAGGGAAGGATAAAAGAAGGGCTCCTGATCAGGAGCCCTTCTTTTTTTATCTATGATCTACATCTAGCTGAGCAGGTTATCAATATCCTCCTTTGTAAGGCTTTTGATAATGGTTTCATCTGTGCTGATGAGGTCTGTTACCAACTGAATCTTCCGGTTTTGCAAGGCTAGTATTTTTTCCTCTACAGTATCTTTTGTTATGAATTTGTAGGTGAAAACAGTATTCTGTTGCCCAATGCGGTGCGCCCGGTCTACAGCCTGTGCTTCTACCGCCGGATTCCACCAAGGATCAAGAATAAACACATAGTCTGCGGCCGTAAGGTTTAAGCCCACACCACCAGCTTTGAGTGAGATAAGGAATACCTGGATACTTTCATCATTTTGAAATCGCTCTACCTGTGCCTGCCGGTTTTTTGTATTACCATCAAGGTAAGTGTAAGCGATCTCCTTCTCATCTAACGCTTTCCGAATCAATTCCAGGTGCTTCACAAACTGACTGAAAATTAAAACTTTATGCCCTTTCCCTACCACATTTTTAGTCATGCGCATTACCTCCTTCAGCTTCCCGGATTCTCCCTCATAACCAGAATCAGTCATTAAAGGGTGATTGGCAATTTGGCGAAGCTTTGTAAGTCCCTGCAAGAGCATGAACTGCATATTCCCAGGGCCGTTTTCCTCCAGGCTTGTCAGAATCTTATTTCGGTAGTATGACTTGGTTTCTTCGTAGGCGTGCTCCTGTTCCTCTGTCATTTTACAGTAGGTGGTATGCTCGATCTTTTCTGGCAGCTCCCTGGCAACCTGAGACTTGTGCCTGCGAAGTATAAACGGCTTTATCAGAGCGTGTAGCTTACGTGTTTTCTGCTCATCCTTCTCTTTCTCGATAGGTTTAAGAAACTCATTTCGGAAGAAGTGCTGATTACCTAACAGCCCCGGATTTATGAACGACATCTGCGACCATAGATCCATAGTGCTGTTCTCTACTGGCGTACCGGTTAGTATAAGCCTGTGCCTTGACTTTAGCTCACGCACCGATTTAGAAGTATTGGAGTCCGGGTTTTTTATAGCCTGTGATTCGTCCAGGATGATATAGTCGAAATAATAGCTCTTAAGCATTTCGGCATCCAACCTTACAATTCCATAAGAAGTGAGCACTACATCATAATCTGCAAATAGGCTGACATCCTTTGAACGGTAGGTACCGGTGTAGTTTAAAACACGCAGGTCAGGTGTAAACTTCTGCGCCTCATTTATCCAGTTATACACGAGGGAAGTCGGCATCACCAGCAGGGAAGCAGACTCTGCACCATTTTCTTTGCGGTGCTGCAGCATTGCCAACGTCTGAACCGTTTTACCTAGTCCCATATCATCAGCCAGGCAACCACCAAACTTATAGTTCTGCACAAAATGCAGCCAGTTATATCCCGCCTTCTGATAAGGACGGAGTTCACCCTGGAAACCGGCCGGCAGCGGCTTATCCTCTATCATTTCAAATTCTCGCAGTTGCTCCAGCTTACGGCTCATAGTAACGGTAGCCAGATTCCCATTCTGCAGGTCGTTTACCAAAGCCATGTGGTGCTTCTTCAGGGTTAACTGGTGCTCACCCTCTGAGAAAGCAAAAAGCTCGATATATTGCGTGAACCACTCTTCCGGTATAATGGCAATCTGGCCATTCGGAAGCTGAAACTCATTATTTTTAGTTAGTATATAATTTTTAAGTTTGATAAAGGGTACCTCAAATTCTCCGAACCGGACAGTACCATAAATGTCAAACCAGTCATTCTTTTCAGAGATATCTACATCCAGGGTTATCTCACCGATGAAATAGTTCTTCCCGCTGCTCTTTCCTACACTATCCGCCTGCTTTACAGCAAATCCCAGCTGTTCCAGTTCCTGCAGATTACTATTCAACCAGCCGAATGCGTCGCTTTTATCAAGCACTACCTGCCCGTTCTTTACTTCCAGCCCCCGCTTGTTTAGTTCTTTGGCAAAATCCTTCTCATGATTCACATTCCGGATGAGCCTGTGAAAGACATATGATTCTGGCGTCTTTTCCATGCTAACACTGATGCGTTTCGCCTCCTGTGCCTGCACCAGGTGCTCTCCATATTTAAAAGAGAGTGTAAACAGTATTTTACTAGCTGCGCCGTTGCTATTCCCTTTTACTGCAGGAGCTTCTGTTGTAGCTATTTCCGAAAAATGGAGAAAAGGAGTAGGCTCATACTTTTCAGATTGTATGTCAAACCCCTTTGCATGCACATCAAAAGACTCCAGTAAAGGGGCCACAAATTTGCGATAGTAGTTCTCCTCTACTGAGCGTGGCACTACAATAAACTTTTTATTCAGGAATGGCTGTAGCTTCTTCCCGTCCACATCCTTTTCAAAGCTGTACACCACGTCATTTAACATGAGCCATGCGGGTTCATAGCAAATAAGGGCTGCGTTGCGGTACTGAAAATCCAGTTTCTGGCCGTTGTATTTGATAGTAGGGAAGTAATGGGTATTATCAGCATTTCGCATGAAGTGGAAAAGTACTGTAGCCTTTTCTGTAGCGATGTTAATTCGCTTCCAGGTCGGCTCCCCATCCTTACCCATAATGAAGGTCATCTTGTTGCACAGCAGGTCCAGTATCTTACCCATTCGCCCCTGTATGTAGTGGCTGATGCTATCTTGTAAGGTTTTGTCTCCTTTCTCCGGATCATAAACCTTCAGAAAGAAGTCTACAGGCGACTTTTTCTTCGGTGAGAAGCGCTTCAGAACGGCATCCTGTTGTATCTGATCAATAAGTTGAATCAGCTTAAAATCATTGGCATCCAAACGCGCAGCAAACTCATCTGCATTCTTCGCGGAAATATTCTGATGCTGCAGGGTAAGCTGCCCCTTGGAGTTTACCTGAACCACAAAAGACTCGAATAAGTATCCCAGGTACTCATGCTCGAATAAAGAATAAATTACCTGAAAAGGCTGCGTGGTATAAACTTTCATGCCAAAGACAGTTTTAGGACTTCAAATTTAGCCCTAAAACAATATAATTCCTATCAAAATAAAGGCTATTCGCCACTGTAAAGTACTATTACACTAAATCCTGTGGCGAAACAGGAGCTGAAGACTTTTGTTAGGAAATTAAATCCGCAAATGCAGATTTGCAGGGGGAGAAGTTTACAGGTTCTCCGTAACAGACATGGCAGCCGCTTTTCGTGCTGGCCTGATGGATACAAGCAGGGTGATTATGATAATGGCAACCCCTGTCAGCACAAAGTCTTCGACTTCCATCTTTACCGGGTATGCCTCCACGACTGATGTTGCCATTCCCATACTTACAAGGCCAAAGGTTTGTTGCAGGTTACAAATCAACATACCCAGTGTTAAGCCATAGGCTGCACCAATCAAGGCCACCAGAGCTCCCTCAAAAAGGAAAATGTTCCGAATTGTTTTAGCTGTGGCGCCCATGGAGGCAAGTATGGCAATATCTTTCTTCTTATCTATAACAAGCATTGAGAGGGAGAAGAAAATGTTGAGGGAAGCAATAAACAGGATGAAGGCAAAAGTAATGAACACAAATAGCTTCTCTACCTTAACAGCGCGCAAGAGACTGGTGTGCTGCTCATCGCTATTTTGAACTTTAAAACTATCACCCAAAACTTGTTTTAGGTCCTGTTTTACCTGCTCAATATTAAAGCCTTCTTCTACCTTTAGTTCAAGGGCAGTACGACGCCGGCCATACTCCAAAAGTTCTTCAGCAAAATTAAGTGGCACAAAAACATAGGCATCATCATATTGCCGTTCTATAGCAAAAACTCCTCCGGGCACAATATTTAAACTATTGAATGCCCCCTCCGGATTCAGTGGGTTGAACTTTGTATTGCGGGGGTAAAGGAACTGCAGCGGCACAAACTGGTTGTTTGGCCTTATTGAAAGTTGATACTGTACACCCCTCCCTATCAGGGCATGATAGGTGTCGTCTTTTTCTAGCTGAACGTCTCCCTCAACTATCGATTCAGCAATTTCATTCTGCTCAAAGAAGTTCTCGCTAACGCCTTTAACCTTTACCACCATCTGCCGGTCGTTGTAGCGCAAGAGGGCATTATCTTCAATTATCTCCGACACAACCGCCACACCTGGAGTGTTGCGTATCCGGTTCATGAACTCGGTATCTGTTTCAAAAGACTTGCCCTCTACGGCAGTGATCTTCAGGTCCGGATCAAAACTGGAATAGATTTCCCGGATCAGGTCTTCCAGACCATTAAAAACTGAAAGAACAATAATCAGGGCCGCAGAGCCAACAGCCACGCCTATCATGGCTATATTGGAAATAATACTAATGATGTTCCTCTTCTTTCTAGAGAAAAAATAACGCTTCGCTATTAGAAAAGGGACGTTCATTTAATTATAAAATAACACTGGTTTATGGTTAATTATTTCCATGCTTTTACAATCAAGCCTGTACCTGAAGCATGCTTTTGATTCACATCCATCCAGTTTAGCACTAAGCTGATCGGGAAAGTTACTAGGTAATAGAACGGCAGCACCAGGAAGAAAATTTTAGAGATGTTCAGCATCACCAGCGGGTACTTCATGGACAAACGCCAGGAGATTTGCCCAGGCTTACCATATGAATAACGAGCATCCACTCTTCTGAACCCGGCAAGCTTTAACTTATCCTGAATTTCCTGAATATTATAACCGTCCCGGACGTGCTCTTCTATAAAGGATTCTTCACCTGCGCCATGAACATCAGAGCCTCCCTGGTCAGATGGCGTAGAAATAACCAGCATTCCTCCGGAGCGCAGGGAAGCATGGAAATTTCGAAACACCTCTACATCCTCCAGAATATGCTCCATCACATCAACTGAAAGTATAAGATCATAATTATTAGGCTCTCGGTACTTTACCAGGTCTGCAATTTTGAATATTACATTATGGCGACCAATGGCACGGATAAAGCAGTTACTGTCAGATATCTGCTCTTCCTTAACATCTACTGCCTTTATGCTCCACTTGCTGCTCATCCCAGACAGGTAATAGGTATATTGCCCGAAGCCGGAACCGGCATCTAAAATATATTGCTCTTTGTTACGGCGGTTTGTTGCCCAATCGCGCAGCTCTTTGTGCACATGCCAGGTCCGCAATAACAGCAGGTCCAGTAAGTTGTAAAATACGCGGCGCAGAAAAGGGGTCTTGTTGAAAACATCACCAAGCACACGCTTTATAGGATCATACTGCATAAGGGTGAAAGAAGCTTAAGCTTTATTTAGTGTATGTGTCATCATCCTCGTCATCTTCACTTTCCGGTGGGATATCAAGGTTTGAAAAGATTCTATCCATGTTAGCGGCATATTCAGCACTATCATCGAGGTAAAACGCCAGCTCAGGTATAACCCGAACCTGGTTTTTGATGCGCTGAGCCAAATGATGACGAATTGTTTTACTGTTTAAACGAACCTCCAGCAACAGCTCCTGTGGATTTGGGGCCATCATAACGCTTAAGTAAGTGCGTGCCAAACCTAAATCCGGAGACACCCGCACTGTGCTTACTGATATAAAAGCGCCACCAAATAGATGCGGAACCTCACGCTGAAAGATATCCGCCAATTCTTTCTGAATCAGGCGCGAAAACTTCTGTTGTCTTTTACTTTCCATACGAAGATGCAAATATCATATTAATTTCGCATTTTTACCCCAAAAGCGCCTTACTCATTTCGGGCAGGGCCAGTTTATAGTTCCTTCTAACTCTGTCTTTACTTGATTAGTTACTTCCGAAGCATACTGCCTTCCCGACTGATCCTGCTGGTTATAATTTACCTGGGCATTCAGCTTCCGTTAATTCTTTGGGGAATACCTGCTACAGCGCCAGAATTATTGTACATGCTCATTGGAGAGCGACTGGCAGACGGGTTTGATATGTACAGCGGTGTGTATGATAATACAGCGCCTCTCTCGGCTATGCTCTTTTGGGCAATTGATTTATTGGCAGGCCGTTCATTCATAGCCTACAGGATCACAGCAATGCTGCTCCTGTTGTTACAGGCTCTCCTTTTTAACAGTACCCTGAACCGCCATAAGGTTTATGCAGGCAACAACTACCTCCCCGCCCTTTTGTACCTTATTTTGGGCAGCATTTCTTTTGAGTTTAACATGCTCACGCCGTTGCTTATAGGGAATACGTTTGTTATCATGTCTTTGCCTTACATTATAACCTTATCCCGGGAAGGCTTTGAAAATAACAGACTGTTTGTAGGAGGCTTTATGATTGGTTTAGCAGCTTTAAGCTACCTGCCGTTAGCAATATTTCTCCTTGTTGGCCTGTTTGCTGTTATCTTCTTTGCTTCAGGGACTTTTCGCAGCTTTTTACTGATGCTCTGTGGGTTTGCATTCCCATATGCCATGCTGATAACCTACTACTTCTATACAGGTGCTTTGTCGGAGTTTGTAAGCCTGCACCTGCTTCGCCCCTGGCAACTACAGGTAGACTTTCTGAGGCCGCCCGCAGACGTAGCTAAGTTAATGGCAATTCCAGCTGTTATTTTGTTATTATCGCTTTTTAGTGCTTCCTCTTTGCCACAGCGCCTCGTGTTTCAGGTAAAGTTTCAGCAACTGATGTGGGTGTGGCTGGTGACAAGCCTTCTCATTATTTTTACCCGTGAGGAAATTTCAGTGGCTACTTTTGTATTAGCGCTGCCTCCTATAGCGTACTTCAGCGAGTTCCTTTTTACCTCCGGATGGAAACCCTGGATTTTGAACACTACGTTTCTGGTGGCACTTGCCGGGGTACTTATTTTACGCTACAGAATGGTGCTTAGTATCAACCAGTTCCTGATGCTGGATGAGTCACCGCTGTTAGTTGAATCAGAAAACAAGATGCCTTCGCAAGGCAAAACTGTTCTGGTACTCGGAAATGACATAAGCTATTACATTCACAACAAACCAGCCACTCCTTACCTCAACTGGGAGCTTGCTAAACGACACTTCAGGCAGCTAGACGAGTACCAGGCCGTATATGAGGTCGAAAGGAACTTCAGCAAAGAAATGCCTGCTTATATTGTAGATAAAGAGAATCTAATGCCGGAGCTTAGTTATAAGCTCCCAGGAATCTTCGACAGGTATGAACCTGCAGAGAACCCCAACATGTACAGGTTAAAAGAAAGATAGCCGCTTAACAGGCGGCTATCTTGTTTACTCTGTTCAGGTGGCGACCACCTTCAAAGTCTGTTTGCAGGAATGTCCTGAGCATTTCTCTTGCCACATCTTCCGACACGAAGCGAGCAGGAATGCAGAGTACATTCGCATTATTATGCTCCCTTGCCAGCTTTGCCAGTTCAGGTGTCCAGCAGAGAGCGGCACGAACTTCTTGGTATTTGTTTGCTGTCATTGCAACACCATTCCCGCTTCCACAGATAAGTATACCAAAATCAGCATCCTTGTTAACAACTGCTTTAGCAAGAGGGTGTACGTGATCAGGATAATCTACAGAAGCCTCTGAATCAGGACCGAAATCCTGTATCTCGTGCCCAAGCTCCTCCAGTACTTCCTTCAGCATTCTTTTATAGGTAAAGCCCGCATGGTCTCCGCCTATTGCTATTTTAAGTGCCATTATCTTGTATTTTCTTCGTTTAAACGCTTCAAGTCTTTGTTACGGATCGACCTGGAAATTCTGATGCTAGCCTCATACAGCAACATCAGAGGCATTGAAATTAACAACTGGCTTATTACATCAGGAGGTGTAATGATAGCACCTACTACCAAAATAACAACAAATGCATGCCTGCGATAAAGTTTCATGGTTTCAGGTGTGACCAGGCCCGCCTTTGTCAGGAAGAACACGATCACAGGCATTTCAAACATGAAAGCACAGGCCAGGCACAGGGTCGTCAGTGTAGATATATACGATGAAAGGTCAAATTCATTAACGATTGTTGGATCTACCTGGTAGCCTGCCAGAAAATTTATAGAGATCGGAGAAACAACATAGTAGCCGAACAGTAGACCTAACGCAAACAGTACTGACACAAAAAACACAGCTCCCTGTGAATTTTTACGCTCCTGCGGGTAAAGCCCCGGTCTAACAAAACGCCATATTTCCCAGAAGGCGTAGGGGAAAGCCGCAGCCAGACCAAGAATTGCTGATACCAGCAAGTGCATGGTAAACTGTCCGCTCATCTGACGGCTTTGTATCGTAAAACCCATTTGGTCTATACACAACACATCAGAACCTATTTTTTGCCCCACCTCGCACATCACCCTGTAACTCAGGAAGTCAGTACGTGACGGTGCCAGGATGATATCGTGAAATACAAAACCCTTGGCCAGAAAGGCAATTATTCCGAAGATGAAGATAGAGGCTAATGCTCTTATAACATGCCACCTTAGCTCCTCCAGGTGGTCCACAAAGGACATTTCCTGGGGCTGCTCTTCATCCATATATGGTTGATCCATCAAAAGTGGCTCCTATTATTTTTACTAGTAAGCGAAAAGCGGATACTCCTGCATCCATTTATTTATTTCCTTGCGCACATCACCAATCGTGGTATCGTTGTCGTGGTTAGTCAACACCTGGTCGATCAAACCTACGATGCGGCCCATATCCGTATCCTTTAAACCACGCGTTGTAATTGCTGCCGTACCTATCCGCATTCCTGATGTCACAAAAGGAGACTTATCATCGAAAGGCACCATGTTTTTATTGATAGTAATATCAGCCTTCACCAGTGTATTCTCTGCCAGTTTACCTGTGATCCCCTTAGAACGCAGATCTATCAGCATCATGTGGTTATCAGTACCTCCTGAAATGATGTTATACCCTAAATCGACAAATGATTTTGCCATGGCTTGTGCATTTTGCTGCACTTGTTTAACATAGCCCAGGTAATCGTCAGTTAGCGCTTCATAGTATGCTACCGCCTTCGCTGCGATCACGTGTTCTAATGGTCCGCCTTGTGTACCCGGAAATACAGCACCGTCCAGCACAGAAGACATCATACGCGTTTCTCCTTTAGGAGTCTTCAAGCCAAATGGATTTTCAAAATCCTTACCCATCATGATCATACCTCCACGTGGTCCGCGAAGTGTTTTGTGTGTAGTAGTGGTTACGATGTGGCAATGCTCAAATGGGTCGTTCAACAAACCACGTGCTATCAGGCCAGATGGATGAGAGATATCTGCTAGCAACAAAGCTCCTACTTCATCCGCAGCTTCACGCAATTTCTTGTAATCCCAGTCGCGACTGTAGGCAGAGGCACCGCAGATTATAAGTTTAGGCTGCTCACGACGAGCCGTCTCCACTATCTTATCGAAATCGATCAGACCTGTTTCCTGCTCAACACCATAGAAAGATGGATTATACAGTTTTCCGGAGAAGTTAACTGTAGAGCCATGTGTTAAGTGACCTCCATGAGACAAGTCAAAGCCAAGAATCTTATCTCCTGGCTGAAGCACTGCCAGCATAACAGCAGCATTTGCCTGAGCACCAGAGTGAGGCTGTACGTTAACCCACTCCACACCGAATAACTCTTTTGCACGGTCTATAGCTAATTGCTCAGACTTGTCAACAATCTCACAACCTCCGTAGTAACGTTTGCCGGGTAAGCCTTCGGCATATTTATTTGTCATAACGCTACCCATGGCTTGCATTACCTGATCAGAAACAAAATTCTCTGAGGCGATCAGTTCAATACCATGTGTTTGGCGTGCTTTCTCTTGTGCTATAAGGTCAAATATCGCTGTATCTTTCTGCATCACTTATTTTTGGTTATTAGGGCTCAAAATTAAAGCTTGCACCGGAATAAACCAATGTTTCAGAAGTTTATATACGGGAGGGGAAGCTGAAGCAGATTTAGGCTTGTGTAATTAAAGTCTAGGCCCTATTATGCAAAAAGCAAAGGCTGCAGCAGTTCTTCTGCTGTCAGCCTTTGCTTAAAGATTTTAATTGAAGCCTAACGCTTTATGACTTTTTGGGTATAGGTGTTACCCTCTGTTTGAACTGTAAGAAAATAAACCCCATTCTGCAGAGGCGTACTTAGCCGGATACTATGCTGGGATGCACCGGCAGATGCACTATAAACCTGTTTGCCTAAATGATTCGTCAGCACAACCTGGCAGGAGTAGTTTGTTGGCAGAATTACTGTCAACTCATTAATGAAAGGATTCGGGTAAACTGCGAAGGCACCTTCATTCTGAATTTCCACTGATCTGATAATAGAATAATTGATGGTGCCGTCCAAATCCTGCTGTGCAAGGCGATAAAAGCGTGTACCGGTTCCATGGTAGTTGTCATGCAGGAAAGCATAGGATTGAGCACCGGTCTTATTGGGGGAACCTGCCTCAACAAATCCTACTTTCTCAAAAGATTTCCCATCTTTAGACAGCTGTATTTCAAATCCTCTATTCTCCAGTTCCCAGGCAGTCTGCCATGTTAATAACACTTCGTTCCCTTTTGTTTCGGCTTTAAACCAAACCAGGTCAACCGGCAAAGGGTTAAATCTGTTACTAAGGGTGTAACGACCAAAAATACCTTTGTCAGTGTTCTGCACGGCAAGAGGCCTTGAAGGAGCGGTTGCACTTTTTACTTTGTCAAAGTCTCCATCCACTACCTCTCTCACAAGTTCATAGTCACTGATTGTCTGTGGTTGCAGTTCCGTGTTTAGGAAAGAAAACTCCATCTTCAGGTCAAGGTCCGTAACGTCGCCGCTTACGTGTTTTACTTCATAGTAGCGAGGCACGCTATAGTTTCCATTCCCTTGGCGGGGAAAGCCAGTCACTCGTTCAACTCTAATCTCACCAGGATTCATGCTACTACTGATCGCATTGAGTCCTATACCTCCGAAGGTCGCACCAGCGGATGTAATAGGGCGCTGTGTAGCTACTCTCCCTTTGATATAGGAAGCGTCTGTTTCGCCTGAAAGTGTAGCTGTCGGATCCAAAGTTACCAGGTTATAAAAAGATAAGTCTGTGCCGGTTCCGGTATTCAAATTACTATTGTTAAGGGTCAAGGAATTTTGAACCCTTATGTTGTTTGTAAGAGTAGTTCCTTGTGTTCCGGAGGCTGTAAGGTTATTAAAGGTAGTCGCAACTGTACCCCCGATTTGCTGTGGTGTAGTCCCATTCATAACGACAGAGGAAGTCCCTGGAACAAATGTGCCATTGTTTGTCCAGTTACCTCCAACCGTATGGGTAAAGGAGCCTGCCTCAAATGTAGCTGGATTGTTGATTGTTAGGTTACCAGTTGCTGTCACCCCACGTATCGAACTCTTTGTTCCTGTCCCATTCATTGTAAGGTGGTGGAATTGCGTAGCAGAGGTGCCTTTTATCTCCTGCGAAGTTGCTCCGTTTAGGTTAATAGTAGAGTTGCCAGCCGTAAAAGTTGAATTATTGATCCAGTTTCCGCCTACTGAATGAGTTAGGGAGGAGCTCCCGCCCTGAAAGTTAGCTGTATTATTAATTGTTAAATTTTCTGCTACACTTAATGCTCCTACAGGCGTTTTATTTCCACCCCCACTTAATATCAGGTTCTTGTATGGAATAAATGACATGACTGTTTGATCTCCAGCGCCATTGTACTCAATGGTAGTACCAGGATCAAAGTAATAAACAAAAAAAGCTTGCCCATTGCCACCAATAGTATAATCGATGGCATTCGAAATCTTCAGATGTCCATCCTTTATAATTCTTAGTATTGGCTGATGATTTGCAGTAGCCCCCATCGTAAAACCTAATTTTATATCCACAACCTCTAGTACACTCTCAATTGTTAATTGGCTTCCACTAGTGTTTCCACTCCCTTCTTTTAGGCTTATGGACTTACACTTAGCACTTGAACTACCGTTACCTACTGTTACCACCGTACCGGCGGCAACAGTTACATCATTGCTTGCCCCAGGATAATGAATTCCTTCCACTAAAATATTATCTAGTGGAGCAACTTTCCCCCATGTAGCTGCACTCCTCCAGTTACCACTTACAGACGAAGTGAAGGTCTGTGCAAATCCTGTAACTGAAAAGGAGAGTATCAGGGCAGTAAGTGCAACTGACATAAATGGAAATTTCCGGCTTGGTCGTCGTTGCGGGTTCTTTAAAGAATAATAGAGTTTGTTGTTAGTACCTGAGTAAAAGTGTTTCATATATCTTCAGCAGCTAAAAATTAATTTAATTTTTATTGAAAAAACACAAACAATCCACAGCGAATTGTATTGCCTATTTCATAGTAAAAACAACTTTATTCCTACTGCTCTAGAAAATCTCCTAACCTTTTACCCTCAAATTGAATCACAGCAGGCACAAGCACTATATTACCTATATAATATACTATTTACTTTGAATATAGTTTCGGCGTTATATAGAAGTATATAAATAATACAATTAATTATAAGACACCTTATCTATTAACTACCATTAAAAAAAGGAGAGGAAATTGGAGAAGGCTAGCTTTTTCTTGCTACAGTGTAAGGTCGGTCTTCATTTGGCTGCACAAACAGCTCTTGTGAGTCAAGGTCAAGAGCTACAAGATTACCGTAAGCAGCATTGCGATAGTATACACATCCGGCATCAAGGTTTATTTTATCCTCTTTATGCCCGGCGGCTTTTTTTATACTATGGAGGGCAGTGGGGGTATGGCCATGCAGCAGGCGCTTGTTATCCAGAGAATCCCAGTTCACTTTGTAGTTCCGGATGTTCATCATAGCATCCGTGTCTTTGAAAATATTTTGTTGTTTAAAGTCAAAGCCAGCGTGAACCAGGTAATAGTCTGGTAATTCAAAGTAGTAGGGAAGGCTTTTGATAAATTGAACATACTTCTTTGGCAGATGATCGAAGCCTTTGATATCAAAGCTTTGCAGCACGAGTTCTTTCTCATCTGACGTAAGGTTGAGCGCCTTTTCGCCTTTTTTAGAAGCATCCAACAGCATTTGGTCGTGGTTGCCGCGCAAACACTGAACCTGGTACTCTTGTTTCTGGAGATGCAGGATATGATCGATAACGCCTTTACTTTCCGGACCCTTATTAACAAGGTCCCCTAGAATATAGAGTTCATCTGTTTTTTTAAGCTTTAGTTGCTCATGCAGGATAGATTTCATTGTACGGGCACAGCCATGAATGTCTGTGAGGGCGTATCGGGCCATTTTGCTTAAAGTTGCTATTAGATTTAGCTATAAAAATAGCACCTGCTTTTTGCAGGTGCTATTTTTATAAACAGTTAACTCAGTTTAATTATACTTGTTGTTATCAATTTCGGGCTTGTTGGTATTGCGGTTAGGATTGTTTGTTTTAATATTTGTCCCTAATTCACCCGCTCCCTCAGTATGTTTCTTCTTTAGCTCTTCATGTTCAGCCCTTGTCTGGTTAGGATCCACTGGTTTGGCACCGGCCGCTTTGTCCTGACCTTTGCCTGTTGGTCTTCCTTTGTTCTCAGAGCTTGGCTGAGTATGCTTATATGATGGCATAATATCCTCCTTTATTTTAATTAAACATTCTCTGAACGCAGTTCAGATTATACTTTATAACACTGTGCCATGGTTTATGTACCACGGCCTTCTTCTTCGGCACGCATATTATCAGGTGGTGGGACACCGTCGTCAGCGTAGTCATTTACACCTGTAGCTGATGGACCTTCCGAAGCGGTGTCGCTTCCGAAACCTTCTTTACCATCACGGTTACCAAAGCCCCCGCGCTGGTGCTCATTTTTAGGCGGATCTGCCCCCGGAATGATGTGTCCCTCGCGCATCTCCTGCTCACTTGTGTCGTCTTCTATTACTCGTACTGGCCGCTGGTTTGGCCCCTGGCCTCGCAGCTGGCTCTTCTTATCTTTATCTTCAGCCATAACTTTACTTTGTTAATGAGAAGCGCCTAGAAATTAAAGCGCCTTTTGTACTGTTTTACTCTTTTTAAAGCTCTATGGTTTAACTCTTTTAAGCTCCCACTTGCTCTCCTCCATTAACATGTATCACCTGCCCGGTTATATAAGAACCATCCTGAGACGCAAGTAATACATATGCAGGGGCCACCTCAGAAGGTTGGCCTGGCCGCTTCAGAGGCACATTCTGGCCGAATTCGCCTACTTTCTTTTTCCCGAATGAGGCAGGAATCAAGGGTGTCCAGATAGGACCGGGAGCTACTGCGTTCACCCTAATATTTTTTTCAGCCAGATTTTGAGCCAACGATCGGGTAAAAGCAGTAATAGCACCTTTCGTAGAGGCATAATCCATCAGGTGATGACTGCCTCTATAGGAAGTGACGGAGGTTGAGTTGACAATACAACTTCCTTCTCCCATGTGCTCTAACGCAGCTTTAGTCATGTAGAACATACTAAAGATGTTTGTCTCAAAGGTTTTCTGCAACTGCTGCTTGGAAATATCTTTTAAGTCATTCTGCTCATGCTGCTCTGCAGCATTATTTACCAGAACATCCAGCTTACCCAGTTCCTTCACTACCTGCTTCACTGCTTTCTGACAAAACTTTTCGTCTCCAACGTCCCCAGAAATCAGCAGGCATTTGCGGCCTTCCTCCTCAATCATTTTTTTTGTGTCCTTTGCATCCTTATCCTCATCCAGGTAAACAATAGCGATGTCAGCACCTTCACGTGCAAAATGCACTGCTACTGAGCGTCCTATACCGCTGTCTCCACCAGTAACAAGCGCTACCTTCTCCTGCAACTTTTCACTTCCCTTATAAGAATCTCTTATTACCTCCGGCTCAGGGTTCATCTTATACTGATCTCCCGGCTGGTCTTTCTGTATCTGCGGAGGCATAGATTTAGGTTTCTTATCCATAGTTTTCATAGCTTTATGTATAAATTCCGTTTGTTTAACACGGTTTTACACTATACGCCTGCTAAATCTGGCATGTTATTCTATGTAAAACTTTGAAATCAGACATAAGCATCATCATATATGTGGAAAGAAGAGAACAATGCCCTGAGGCGAAGCCTGGTGTTTAAAGATTTTAAACAAGCTATGGCTTTTATGAATAGCGTTGCAGTTATTGCAGAAGAGGCTAATCACCATCCATGGTGGAGCAACGTGTATAACAAAGTCGACATTGAGCTTACTACACATGATGCCGGAAATACTGTTACAGAGAAAGACCGCAAGCTTGCCGAGCAGATTGATAAGATTTACGACAAGCTAAAGAGTAAAGAGTAGTATCTTTGTTTTATGCAGGAACAGGAAAAAACGAACCTATACCTGGTGCCAACACCTATTGGCAACCTGGAAGACATAACACTGCGCGCCATTCGCATTCTGAAGGAGGTAGATGTAATTCTCGCTGAAGATACCCGCACCAGTGGAAAGCTTCTGCAACACTTAGGTATAGAAAAGCGGATGCACAGCCACCATTTGCACAATGAGCATAAAGCTACAGCACACCTTGTTGACAGGATGAAAGCAGGAGAGATAATGGCCCTTATTTCCGATGCTGGTACACCCGGTATTTCAGATCCGGGCTTTTTTCTGGTCCGTGAGTGCCTGAAGCATGATATAAAGGTAGAGTGCTTACCTGGCCCCACTGCCTTCGTTCCTGCGTTAGTGAAATCCGGCTTTAGCACAGACCGCTTCACATTCGAAGGATTTCTGCCTGTAAAGAAAGGGCGCCAGACACGGCTGATAAGTTTGGCAGAGGAGGAAAGGACCATGATTTTTTATGAATCCCCGCACCGCCTGCTCAAAACACTCACGCAGTTTAAAGAGTACTTTGGCGGAGAGCGAGAGGCCTCTGTTTCACGTGAAATCTCTAAAATGTTCGAGGAGACTATAAACAGCACATTGGATGAGCTAATCCAAATCTTTACCACAAAAGCTATAAAAGGAGAATTTGTGATAGTAGTAGCAGGAGCAAAGGCGTAAGTCCTGTAAATAAACTTTATGAAAAAGCACTTAAAGACTCTCTTATTCCTACTTGCCTTCTGCTTCTATGCCCTGCAGGGACAAGCGCAGTTTGAAGGATACCAGCTTTCGCCGGATGCGAAGATCAGCCTTATTACCTGCTCCAGTGGAAACGACCTGTATGCGGTATTCGGGCACAGCGCTGTAAGAGTACAAGATCCTGCAAGTGGAATGGACATCATATTCAACTACGGCACGTTTGATTTCAATGAACCTAACTTCTACCTGAAATTTGCCCAGGGCAAGCTCAGATATAAGCTGTCAGCGGCTCACTTTTCTGATTTCCTCTACAGCTATACCATGGATAATCGCTCTGTGTATGAACAGGTGTTAAACCTGACGCCAGAGCAACGGCAAAAATACTGGGGCTTTCTTACCCATAATTTCCTGCCGGAAAACCGTTTTTACCTCTACGACTTCTTCTTCGACAACTGCGCTACCCGTATCCGTGATGGGTTAGAGGCAACTTTCCCTGATAATCAGATTGCTTTCCAGCTTGATGAGTTTGACAGGGACTACACTTTCAGAAACCTGATTGACCTTTACCTGCCGCCACAGCCTTGGGGAGATTTTGGCATAGACCTGGCACTAGGTGCCGTAATTGATCAGGAAGCAACGCCTTATCAGTACATGTTCCTGCCAGATTACCTTTCCAAAGGATTTGCCAATGCTACTATTATGCAGAATGGACACATGGTGCCCCTCACAGGACTACCCCAGGCAGTATTTCTTCAGGACACCTCCAGGCTACCGGAAACACCACTGTTCACCCCCCTGCTACTGTGTTGGGTTATACTGGTACTCGTTACCGCTATCACTGTGTTTGATTTTATGAGGCGCCGTCGAAGCCGTGCGCTTGATTTTACCTTGTTCCTGATCACAGGCTTTTTAGGAGTGGTTTTCCTGCTTCTGTGGTTTGCTACTGACCACCAGGCAACAGCCAACAACTTCAACCTGCTGTGGGGAATCCCCACTCATTTGATAGTTGCCATTTACATAGCTAAAAAAGTAGCGCTACCTAAATGGCTGGAAGTATACCTGCTTTTAACAGCTGCGATATCCGCCTTGCTCGTAATCGGTTGGCCATGGTGGCCACAGCAGTTCCATATGGCTTTCCTACCGATAGTGTTGGCAATAGGCATGAGGGCTGCCTATACGGTATGGCTTTCTAAAAAAGCCCCGGTGCCCGTTACTACATCCAAAGTAAAAGAAAGAATATAAACCTATGAATCTGCAGCAGCTAAGCCAGAACCTGAACATACTAGCCCGAAGTGTAGGAGCTTTTATCATGAACGAGGGAGAAACCTTTGACCGTTCCAGCATAGAGCAGAAAGGGGTAAATGACCTGGTTTCTTATGTTGATAAGCAGGCAGAGGAGAAGCTAGTGGAAGGGCTTCGCAAAATATTGCCAGAAGCAGGATTTATCACTGAAGAAAAGACAGATAACACAAAAGGGGAGCGGTTCAATTGGGTAGTAGACCCTCTGGATGGTACAACTAACTTCATGCATGGTCTTCCGGCTTACACTGTAAGTGTAGGCTTGTTGGACAAAGATGAAGTAGTAGTTGGTGTAGTGTATGACCCGAACCGCGACGAGTGCTTTTCAGCTTACAAAGGAGGGGGTGCTTTTTGCAATGACAACGCGATTAAAGTATCGGATGCTCCTGCTTTAAAAGATTCTTTGATCGCTACAGGATTTCCCTACTACGACTTTGGCTTGACGCAGCAGTACCTACAGGTGCTAGGAAGCTTCATGAGCAAATCTCATGGGATAAGACGCATTGGCTCTGCTGCTCTAGACCTGGCATATGTGGCTATCGGCAGGTTTGAAGGCTTCTTTGAATATAACCTTAATGCCTGGGACGTAGCCGGTGGAGCACTTATCGTACAGGAAGCAGGAGGGAAGCTAAGCAAATTTTCCGAGGGAGGAGATTATATCTTTGGCCGTGAAATTGTTGCCAGTAACACCACTATTCACCACGAGATGCTGGCAACAATAGCAGAGCACTGGAAGCAGATCAGCAAGTAAACTTTTTGTACCTTTGTATAGTTGATATGAGCGTATGATACAGGAGTTAATCATCTTTATTGTTTTTCTGGCGGCCGCTTTCTATATGGGCCGCTTGGTGTACCTTAGCTTTTTCGCTAAAAGCGGATGCGCGAAAGGCTGCGGCGCCTGTTCTACCATCGATTTAAAAAAGATTCAGAAAGAATTTGAAAAAAAGCAGACGGCCTAGAATAAATTAACTGTTTCCCCTCCGTTCTTCCTGCTTGGTTACCTTCTGGTCTGGCCTCGATTGTAATTATTTACCCCCCTTTTGTATCCAATCTTCTATTTTGCGTATAGTTCTATACTCGACAATTAGAACAATAAACAGTATTTGCTATGCAAGATAAAGTTGAAGAAAGATCCTTAGTAAACGTACTGAACCGCCTGCGTAAAGATGGTTTTAAGTATGATTTCAATGTAACTCAAGACGGTAAATTGTGCACACCTAATGAAAAGGAGACATTTCCTCCTGAGCAGGTGCGCATCGTTGATTTCTACCGTTTTGAAGGTGAAAGCAACCCTGATGACATGTCTATACTGTATGCTTTGGAAACAAATACAGGTCTTAAAGGCACTGTTTCTAACTCTTATGGACCTTATGCTGATGAGCAAATAGATAATTTCCTGAAGCAGGTAGAGGATTTAGGTAAAAACCTGGATAAGAAAGACAAGTAAGAAACAAAGAGCAAAGGCCGGTTTTATAACCGGCCTTTGCTGCTACTGTTCCAGGCTAAAGCCATTTTAGTGACCATTGCCACCTAGAGGCTGTCCGTTTTTGATAGAAGCAGTTATCGCCTGCAGTTCCTCGCTTAGCTTCTCTCCTCCTTTTATACCGAAGTCTAGCGTACGAATAGGGAAAGGGATAAGTATATCGTTGGCATCGAAAGCTTTCTTTATACGGATAATAGCATCACTTTTTGCCCCTACATAATCCACCTGCCTACTGTAGCTGACCCAGAAACGTGCTTTAAAGTTTATGGAGCTATCCCCGAAGGCATCAAACATAACTTCAATCTCACGGGTCTTTACCCGGTTCTTAACATCTTCCAGTGCCTCCGTTACTATTTTCTGCACCTGCTCCAGATCCTCTGCGTAAGAGATTCCCACCTCCACATCTACCCTACGGATGCCATGAAAGGAGAAGTTAGTTAATGGATTCTCGAACACCATTTTGTTCGGAAGCTTTACCAACTCGCCCGTTGGCTTACGGATATCAACCGTGCGCAATGTAATCCGCTCAATCACTCCAAAGTAATCGTTTGTTTCAATCATGTCGCCTACACCAAAGGGTTTCTGTACTGCTATAATCACACCCGAAATAAAATTGGCTGCAATATCCTGAAAGGCAAAACCTAATGCCAAACCGATAATACCGACACCGGCGAGTAAGGAAATAACTACTTTATCGAGCTGCAACACGCTGAGCACAAAGAAGAAACCTACTAACAGTAAGGCTATGTAAAGCAGCGTAGAAACCAGGTTGTTAATGGCGGCGCTATGAGAAAAGCGACTAATTACACGGTCCAGCGCATTCTGAATAACCTTAGCTAGCCAAAATGTAGCAATTAGGAGCACAAGGGCTACAAACAGGTTTGGAAGCATCAGAATTATCTGATCCCCCCACGACTCCAGCTTATCTAAAAGCAGCTCAAGAGCCTTATTTATGTCTCTCATAGATGTTTCCAACAGTCTTTCAGTTTAATTGTTTTTATGCCCACACTTTAGTGCCTTCTGTACAGTTCCGGCACATTTCAATATTTGCACGAGAGCCCAGTAACGCTTGTCGGAACTGATTGTACTTTGCCCCTCGCCATAATTCGGTAAAACTGCTCCCTTTCAAGTCTCCCAGTCTATATTCAGCATCCTTATCAAAGCAGCAAGGTACTACCAGCCCATCCCAGGTGATAACACAGGAGTGCCACATCTTCCAGCAGTGGTTAAGCAGCTTGTTCTTGATGGAGTAAGTGCCGTTGCCGTTGTTATTGTATCTCGAGTAATAGTCTATGGTAGGTATGAGCGGAGAGCCATTTTCATAATCATAAATCTGAGCAGTCTTAAATACCACCTCATCCACCTCTAGCTCCTTTGCCAGTTGTTGTACGTCCTCCAGCTGATGCTCGTTAGGCCGCACTACCAAAAACTGGAACATGATGTGCGGAGTCTTAGACTTCAGTTCTTTTTTCCACTTCACTACATTACGCGTACCTTCCAGCACTTTATCCAGCTTACCACCCACCCGGTAAGCGGCATAAGTCTCTTGTGTTGTGCCGTCAATAGAAACGATAAGGCGGTCCAGGCCAGACTCTACTGTTTTACGAGCCATCTCATCGTTCAGGTAGTGGGCATTGGTAGAGGTAGCAGTGTATATCCCTCTGTCAGACGCATACTTTACCAATCCAAGAAAGTTCTTGTGCAGGTAAGGTTCACCCTGAAAATAGAAGATAAGATATAAAAGGCGCCTGTGCAGCTGATCAATAGTTTGCATAAACAGATCATCCTGCAGCATACCTGTGGGGCGGGTAAAGGAACGGAGCCCACTGGGGCACTCCGGGCAGCGCAGGTTGCAGGAAGTTGTTGGCTCGAGTGAAATGCTCAGCGGATGCCCCCAGTGTGTTGCCTTACCCGTTATCTTAGACACGATATAACTACTAACAACCTGTAGCGCATTAAGTGTACGCAAAGGTGTCAGTTTAGAAAGAAAATTTAACCCATCGGTTAATTGCAGCTTCATGCAGTAGGCGGCTAAGGCAAAACACAACAAGATGCGTTCTGTGATATAAAAAAGGGCAACCACAAAGGCTGCCCCACTAAATTATACTTTCTGCCGCTAACGACCAAAGTCAGGTTAATATTAGTACCTGAACAAAGCCTTCACATTAGCACGGCCATCTGTAACTTCATTCATGCCATTGTAGCTATTTACAAAAACTTTCCCTCCCTGGGCCAATGTTTTGGTAGCTGCAAGGTTTATCAGGTCATGGTCTCCGCGCTGATAGTTTTCATGCACCTCGGCAGTAGCACTTTTGGCATCATATGTACCCCAAACAGGCTCACTTGGCGAAATAAATAAAGTATCCACCCGACCATGCACGGCTTCCGCAGCCACAGTGGCAATATCTTCTGATGTAACTCCGGTGCCTGCCACGTTCTGGTAGCGGTTAAGAGAGTCTGTATGGCTTTGCTGCATTAGCGGTCTAACAACAGGTAGCGCCTTCTCATGCAGGTTGTTCATATTGAAAACGTCAGCATTCTCATTGACGCTAACATTTTCAGGTGCGATGTTCTTGTACTTGCTGATGTTTCGGTAGATACCACAATAGTGGTCCACCCCAGCCAGTACTAAGGGCTCCGTTGCATTGTGTAAAATTTTCTGCAGGCTATTATCAATCTCCAGCATAAATTCCCTTACCCGTTCGTGCTCCTCATCCCCTTTCGTAGAGCCCGGACCATGTACTATGTTTGTACCGTTTACAGTCGTTGTGGAGTTGGTAAAATCCTGGTCATTACCTTTTACATCGAATTTAAGCGCCTTATTCATAGTTTCAGGCACAAAGGAACTAACATCGATTGGCCTGATCTTTTCAATAGTAGCCTCATAAAAGCCTATTTTTTCGCGGTACAGGCAAAGGATAAAGAAACGGCCATTCTGGCTTAGAATTGGCAACAGGGGTGTGAAATAGAAATGATCCAGCACATACACTACATCAGGCATCTCTACCGGAACAGTATAATGGGTTGAAAATCCTTTAGTAATAAATACAGCCAAACCTTCTGCCTGATGGCGCCAAAAACCATTATCATTCATCAGAGCCTCTGCGGGCTTCATGTATTCTTCTATTTCAGCCTCAGGCACATCATGGCGTGCCAACAATGCTTTTGCCTCTTTTATTTTATTTTTAAACAGAATATGATCCTGTCCGTTAAGGGTTTCTTTCCCAGCCCGATGAGTTGGAATATAAATAGATATACACAGTGCATTCTTTGTGTTATTCTGTACATTAAGCAGTTTCTCAATGTCACTTTTGTTTATCAACGCCATAGTTTGTTTTTATTTAGTATAAGATCTGAAATCGGTTTCCTCTTCCTGTCTTTTTAACAGTAAGGAGTAGAAATTAAGTACGCATCAATAATATGAACGGTTATTTAAGCGC
The DNA here is from genome assembly GCF_042684605.1 of Pontibacter locisalis. Taxonomy (NCBI): domain Bacteria; kingdom Pseudomonadati; phylum Bacteroidota; class Cytophagia; order Cytophagales; family Hymenobacteraceae; genus Pontibacter; species Pontibacter locisalis. The sequence goes on along the minus strand of NZ_JBHULU010000012.1, from coordinate 246,794 downwards.
AAAAGATGAGCTTTTAAAGCATTTGCTGCGAAAGACCCTAACAAAAAACCGCCTGGCACACTAAAGTACCAGGCGGTTCTACAAATAATGTTGTTTTAATCTTTTTGGTGCTAAGCCTTTAGCCAAACAAGCTGCTAAACACATCCTCCAGCCTTCCAAAAGAATGAACATTGATTGAGAACTTACCCAGATCAAGTCCTTTTTTATTATACTTAGAGATATAAATGTCTCTAAAGCCAAGCTTTTCGGCCTCACTGATGCGGTTCTCTACTCGATTGACAGCCCGTATTTCTCCTCCTAAACCTACCTCTGCCGCAAAGCAGGTGGTACTTGGAATAGCCATGTCTTCAAAAGAGGAAAGAATAGAGGCACATACTGCCAAATCAAGGGCAGGGTCTTCTACTTTCAAGCCACCGGCAATATTCAGGAAAACGTCCTGTGCCCCTAGGCGGTAACCTCCCCGTTTTTCCAGTACTGCCAGCAGCATATTCAGACGCTTCGCATCAAATCCAGTGCTGGCGCGTTGTGGTGTACCATAGGTAGCAGGGCTTACCAGGCTCTGCACCTCTATCAGCAGGGGCCGGTTACCTTCCAGCGTCGCGCCAATAGAAATCCCGCTAAAAGCATCTTCCCGCTGTGAGATCAGTATCTCCGAAGGGTTACTAACCTCACGCAAGCCTGAACCCAGCATTTCATATATACCGAGTTCCGAAGTAGAACCAAACCTGTTTTTTGTGGTGCGGAGGATGCGGTACGTCATGTGGCGGTCTCCTTCGAAGGTGAGCACTGTATCTACCATATGCTCCAGTATCTTCGGCCCTGCCAGATTACCCTCTTTGGTGATATGCCCGATCAGGAATACAGGCGTACCACTCTCTTTCGCAAACTTCAGCAACTCTGCTGTACATTCTCGCACCTGACTTACACTTCCGGCGCCAGCCTCTATAAAAGAAGAGTGTAGTGTCTGGATGGAGTCTATCACCAGCACCTGCGGGCGCAACTGCTCTATTTGCTTAAAGATATTCTGCGTACCTGTCTCTGTCAATATAAAGCAGTCCGAGGTTTGTGCTATCAATCGCTCAGCCCGCATTTTAATCTGCTGCTCGCTCTCTTCGCCACTTACATAAAGCACACGGAGCCCTGAAAGACTAAGTGCTATCTGCAGCATAAGCGTCGATTTACCGATACCCGGTTCTCCTCCTATCAATACCATAGAACCAGGTACAATACCGCCACCTAATACCCTGTTCAGTTCCTGGTCTGGTGTTATGATACGCTGCTGCTCCTGATAGCTGATAGCTGCAATCGGCTTAGGTTTGCTTGAAACCTGCGCTGTGCTGCTTCCTACTTTCCAGGCACTGGTGGGGGTTAACTCTTCCCGCTGTACTACTTCCTCTACATATGTGTTCCACTCGCCGCAGGCCGGGCACTTGCCTATCCATTTAGCCGATTGGGCACCACAGTTCTGGCAGAAGTATGATGTTTTTATTTTTGCCATTGTGTCTTTATCAATTCTGGAATATGATACTCCTGCATAACAATCTTAATCTACTTTTTATTCAATATGGATTTCGAAATATAGCATTAAACTATACCTTTGGAAGATATAAAATTACACTATTCCTTCTTATGCTTTACAAACTTAGACACTCGGTTCCCTTTTTACTTTTTGCTTTGTTCACAATTAATTGCTTTGCCCAAAGCAACACAACACCTGCATACCTGGTTACTGCTAAATCAGATACGCTACAAGGTGTTCTCTTGAAGGAGAAAAGCATGTCTGAAAGCATTAACTTTAAACAAAACGGCAGTGAGCATTTTCAGCGGTATTCAGCGAAAGATGTTCTAACGTATAGCACAAGCGACAGCATCTTTTATGAATCAAAAAAAGTAACGGCAGGCAAAGCAGATAAAATCGTCTTTCTAAGGGTCGTGGTTGATGGTCCCGTGAAACTTTACAGTGGTAATGGCATAGAAGAAGGGGTAGAATTTTATTTACAAAAGCCTAATTCCCCTGTCATACAACTTTACCAGCCCTACTACAAAGGCACTGTTGCATCTTTTGCGAGTGACTGTGAAACGCTTCAGGCATCTTCTAAAAACCTTCCTAGATATACAGCCTCAAGTCTGGCTGATTTTGTGCGGAAATACAGTGCGTGTAAGTATGATGATCAGGAAAGCAGAGTTTATTTAAATCATTCAAAAATAGGTGTTTTGTTTGGAATCAGGGCTGCAGTGTTAAGCTCCAGCTTTCGCTTCGACTCCAATCTGCCTGAAACCAGTGACGATTTTGAGAGAGGCAATAAGCTATCTGGTGGCATTTTCCTGAATATTCACATGGCTGACAAAAAATGGTCTGTTCAACCAGAAGTTTCTTATGCGCAGCATAGCTTTGAAAGTGTGTATAAATACCAGCACCCTTTTGCTGTAGACTACACAAATACTTTTACCTACAACATCACCCAGCTGCAGGTACCTCTTCTGCTTAAGTATACTTTTGGTGAAAATAGAATAAGGCCCTTTGTAAATGCCGGGCCAAACATAAACTTCCTCATATCTAATGACATAAAGAGGATCACTACTTATGAAACGGGACAGGTATTGACAAAGAGTTATGGTGATGCTAACCGGTCAGTCGGATATTTAGGAGGCGCTGGAATACAATACACCTTGAGCGGCAGAAGAACTCTTCTCTTAGAGCTACGCTTTAGCAGGGACATCTACAACAATGACAATAGCAGAGACATCCACAACGAAAATGACGACTTAAGAGCTGTTATTAGCGCCTATCAGTTGTCAGCAGCCATCATTCTTTAATGCAGGGTAGCAGCAACAGGATCCTGCTTAAAGTACACTTTAAAGGTAGTTCCCTTGTTCAGTTCGCTCTCAACCTCAATGCGGCCTCTGTTATTCTCGATGATTCGCTTCACGATATACAGGCCTATACCTGTACCCTCCACATGACTGTGGAGACGCTTGAACATAGTGAATAACTTGTGCTGCTGCTCTTTTTTGATTCCCAAGCCGTTATCCTGCACTTCCAGTACTACACAGTCATTTTCCTCATAAGTTCTGATTGTAACGACGGGGTCACGGTCTGGGGATTTATACTTTACAGCGTTTGAAACGAGGTTATAGACAATGCTTCGCAGGTTCTTACGTGCATATAGCAACTGCTTTACCAGCAGGTCCGTTTTTACGGTTGCCCCAGATTCATTTAGCAGACCTTGAATATCACTGGTGATATCCTGTAGCACATCTTCAAAGTAAACCGGCTCCACCTTAGAGTGGAGCTCCTTCTGTACTTTGGTGATCTCAGCAAGATCGGCAATGGTACCTTTTAGCTTGTTCACTGAATCCTGTACCATGTCCAGCACCTGCATATCCTCAGGATCTAATTTCCCTTCCAGGATATCACGTAGCAAATCAGCTAAGCCCTCCATATTGGCAATGGGAGACTTCAGGTCATGCGAAGCTGTATACACAAAATTATCGAGGTCATTGTTGATACGAACCAGCTCATCGTTCTTGTACAGCAGTTCATCATTTTTAGTGAGTAGTTCCTTTCGGGCATCTACAAGCTCTGTCACCTCCACGGCAAACACCAACACGGCCTCTACGGCACCTTTGCTGTCCATGAGCGGTTGGTAAACCAGGTTAAAGTAACCGTACACCTTCTCTCCATCGCTCCTGCGCTCCACCACCGCCGGTACTTCCTTCCCAACAAAGGGTTCACTTGTTTTAAATACCTGCTCTATTCTATTAAAAAACCCTTTGCCTTCTACTTTCGTGTGCGCCTCATAAATGGTTCTGCCAACCAGCGAACGGTTGCTGTATAACCTTCTGTACTCAGGGTTTGCCAATACATACTGAAAATCAGGGGCACGTACCAATCCAACAAGTGCTGGCACTTCTAAGAAAAGCTTCTGCAATAATTCAGCGTTCTGCTTTACTTTACGCTCAGCCTCCTTTATTTCCGTGATATCAATGATGGAGCCTATATAACCCAGGAACTCCTCATTGATGCCAAAGCGAGGTGTGCCAGTATTTACTACCCAGCGCATTTCGCCACTATGTTGCTTCATCCTAAGCTCAGTTCGGAAAGGAGACTTCTCTGCTACCGACTTTTGATAGAGCTCATTATATTCATGCAGGTCATCTGGGTCAACTACGCTCTGCCACCCACCTGTTATACCTTCTTCCACAGCATGCCCTGTAAAGTTTGCCCACTGCTTATTTACATAAATGCACTGCCCCCAGACATCCGTAATCCAAATCATTACCGGGGCATTGTCTGCCATGGTTCTGAACCTTGACTCGCTCTCTATAATTGCCTGCTGGGTTCGCTTCTCATCTGTGATATCACGTACTTCAATGATGGTAGATTTTGGAATACCATTAACCAATATAGGTCTTGCTGCACAGGTAACATTAAAGAACGAGCCATCTTTTCTGATGAAAACATCCTCATGTGCTCTAATATCGTTATTTGTCGGTAGCGCTCTATCTATCGGGCACTCATGCAGCGGATAAGGCGAACCGTCCGGATGCATGTAATGGATCATGTTATGCAAGGGCTTTTCCCGGATCTCTTCAAACGTATAGCCGGTCATTTCTTCTGCGGCCGGATTCATGAAGGTACAGTAGCCTCTCTCGTCCATCATAAACAAGGCTGCCGTAGCATTATCTGTAATAGTTTGCTTCAGCCTATTAGAGCGTCTCGTATTTGATAAGGACCAAATAATAAAGAACATGAGCAGGCTTATTATAAAGCCACCCATCAGGATAAAGTATGGCAGCTCTGTATCAGCATATCTGCCAAACTCTGGTTTTGCCGTGATGTACAGGCGCCATGTATGATTTCCCAGGCTAATTGTGCCTACCTTGCTGAACCGCCTATCACTTTCTGTATGGAAGTATAAGGTAGAATCAGAGCTAAACAGCAACGACTCTTTATCCATAGATGTACCATCATATACTTCAATATCAATGTCTTTGAAATCTTCGTCGAGAATGGATGTCATTAAATCACTGGCTCTGAAAGGACTGTAAACAAAGCCTTTGATAAGCTTTTGCCGGTCTTTTATAGACTCCGGGTCAGCATTATTCTTATAAATGGGTAGGTATATCAGGAAGCCTGCCTGCTCATCTTTCCCTGTTTCCTGCACCAGCCGCACCTTGCCAGACAAGGCAGGCTGTTTTGTGTCACGGGCAATACGCATAGCCGACTGCCGGATAGGCTCGCTGAACATGTCGAAGCCAAAAGCACGAAGATTTCTGTCGGAGAAGGGCTCTAAATATATGATAGAGCTATAAACCGGCCTTTCGCCCTCCGGATAAATTTTATAGGACTTAAAGCCTTCCCGTCTTATTTTCTGCTCATGCTCTTTCAGCTCGTTAGGGCTGATAAAATGGGTATAGCCGAAGCCTTGGATGCCAGGATAATTCTCCTCCAGGTTAAGCGTTTTATAGTACTTGCTCCATGCTTTTCGCTCCACTGTGTCGGAGGCGATAAAAAACGCCTTGGCCCCAATGAGAATCTGGATATAGTCGTTCATGCGCTTGTCTATTGCTTCAGTGACCTGGTTGGCCCTTAAAGCAAATAGCTTCTCGCTACGTTCTTCTGCTTTCTTCTTTGTTTCTGAGTAAATGAAAAGGGTAAGCAGAAATATAAGGAGGAAAGAGAAAACAGCGATGAAATAGTCTCTGATAAACAGGGTCAGCCTCGCAAGCGTCATATAGAATTAAGGTTGTTTTTCAGACTTACCACTACAGAAATGCAGGCACCTTGTCAGAAGCGGCATGAAATCGCGTTTTGGCGTATCCAAATATATAAAAAAAGATTAAAAGCCCCAACTACAAAAAAGTAACAACAGTTCCTATTTTGTTAGATTTTAACGCTGTGAAACCAGCTCAGGTAGCTTGATTATCAATAACTAAAAGTGTACTTTTCTTACTTCATCCAGCATTTGCCATTTTAACTTATAGTTACATGAAAAAAATGCAGCAGTGGTTTGATGAGTATGGCCAGAGCCACCAGAATCAAACAAACTTATTCACTGGGTATGTGTTCCTCTGATATTTTTCAGCATCATAGGACTGCTGGCAAGCATCCCCAGCGAGCCCTTAAAAGCTCCTTTTCCACCTCAGGTGAAGCCTTTAATTCACTTTGGCACAGTAGTCATACTACTAGGCTTGCTGTTTTACCTACGCCTTTACTTTACCATGTTTGTGGGCATGGCACTGGTATGCGCCTTTATGTTGTGGGCCGTTTATTTTGTAGATATCTCCACAGAAGCGCCGCTCTGGCTGGTAAGCCTTCTTGTATTTGTTCTGGCCTGGATAGGGCAGTTTTACGGACATAAGGTAGAAGGCAAAAAACCATCATTTTTAAAGGACCTGCAGTTCCTGCTGATAGGGCCGGCCTGGCTGCTTGGCTTTATTTATCGGAAATTAGGTATCCCGTATTAACTTTGCGATAAACTAATTATCCCTATGCTGGAGATCGTCAAGATTTTACTTTTAGCTTTTTTTGCTGTGGCAGTTCTTCTGCCCGTTGTGCGGTACACCCTCCGAACTATCTCTCCGGCTAAAGGGGGTGGCTCCATGGCCCCTGATGAAGTGAAGTATATTCAGAAGCAAGAGCTGAAACTTACCATAGCCTACTTCTTTTTCGCCAGTGTTCTGGCTGTATTCAGTGCAGGGGTGCTGGCCATGATATCCAGTATCATGCATGCCTCCAAAGAGCACTTGTTTGTGCTTACTCCAAATTTCAGAGCTTTATTTGCGCCGGGCCTGTTAATGGGCCTTACATTGGCGACAGTTCCCCTGCGTTTGATACAAAACACGCTGCTTAGCCACGATTATGAGCTCTATAAGAATTATATGGTACAAGTCGAAGGAGAGAGGTCTAACCGAAAGTATAATATCCTTTTTATGCTGATGCTTGTAATATCAGGCATAGTGGCCTGGTACGGGATGCGCTGGCATGTAGCCATTGATAGAGAGAAGCTTGAAATAACAAACCTGTTGCTGGAGCAGCGTGACTACCAGATGCAGGACATTCAGAGCATTCATTACTTAGGAGCTGAAGGAGAATACCTGATCTCTTTTAACGACCAGACTAATATAAATACGGCTTACCTTAAGCCGGTGCCACTGGAAATGATTGCTTTGCTTGCGGAAGGCTCCGGAAAAAGAGTGATCCGGTAAAAAACTTATTACTCTTTCATAGTGATGCATTGCCGGATGTATGCTAAGGCTAAGTACCCGAAAAATATTTTCGTAATTTTACCACAGAAATTGATCCTTTAAACCAAACATAAAACTATATGCAAGTTCGCGTAGAGAAAGACACGATGGGCCCAATTGAGGTGCCTGCTGACAAATACTGGGGCGCTCAGACTCAGCGTTCTAAAGAAAACTTTACGATTGGTGGCCAGCAGATGCCGCAGGAGGTAATCGAAGCCTTCGCTATTCTTAAGAAATCTGCTGCGCAGGCTAACGCTGAGCTAGGGGTTTTGGCGCAGGACAAAGCCGAGATCATTTCTACAGTATGCGACGAGATCCTGGAAGGTAAGCTGAACGACCAGTTTCCGTTGGTAGTATGGCAGACAGGTTCGGGCACGCAGTCTAACATGAACGTGAACGAGGTAGTGGCTAACCGTGCACACGTACTGCTGGGCGGCGACCTAATGGATGAGAAAAAGAAGATCCACCCGAACGATGATGTAAACAAGTCGCAGTCTTCTAACGACACCTTCCCGACAGCGATGCACATTGCCGCCTATAAAAAAGTGGTAGAGCACACGCTGCCGTTGGTTAAGAAACTACGTGACACACTGCACAGCAAGTCTGAGGAGTTTATGGATGTGGTGAAGATCGGGCGCACGCACCTGATGGACGCTACGCCGCTTACACTTGGCCAGGAGCTTTCTGGCTATGTGAAGCAGCTGGAGTATGGTATGAAGGCGCTGGAAAACACACTGGACCACCTGAAAGACCTTGCTTTGGGAGGTTCTGCAGTTGGTACAGGCCTTAATACACCAGCAGGTTATGCTGAGCTTGTAGCAGATAAAATCTCTCAGTATGCCGGACATCAGTTCCGTACGGCTCCTAACAAGTTCGAAGCCCTTGCCGCACACGATGCCATGGTTGAGACTTCTGGTGCTTTAAAGCAACTGGCTGTATCGCTGATGAAGATCGCCAACGATATCCGTTTACTGGCTTCTGGCCCACGTTCTGGTATCGCTGAGATCCTGATCCCTGAGAATGAGCCGGGTTCTTCTATCATGCCAGGTAAAGTAAACCCAACGCAGGCAGAAGCTATGACGATGGTTTGCGCACAGGTGATCGGTAACGACGTGGCTATTTCGGTGGGTGGCATGAACGGCCATTTCGAGCTGAACGTGTTTAAGCCGGTGATGATCTACAACCTGCTGATGAGCGCCCAGCTGATCGGTGACGCCTGTGACTCGTTCGACAAGCATTGCGCGGTAGGTATCGAGCCAAACACGGCCCGCATCAAAGAGAACCTGGAGAACTCGCTGATGCTGGTGACAGCCCTGAACCCGCACATCGGTTACGACAACGCAGCCAAAATCGCGAAGAAAGCGCATAAAGAAGGCACAACCCTTCGCCAGGCAGCCATCGCCCTTGACTTGCTAACCAACGAGCAGTACGACGAGTGGGTGAAGCCGGAAGATATGATCGGCAGCTTGAAGAAGTAAGAACTATAGTTTTAGGATAAAGGAAAAGCAGCTCCGGAAGGGGCTGCTTTTCCTTTATTTGTTGTTAATCAATCCAAAAATTTAAAGTTCTTTAGTACTTTTAAAGTAAATAGCCTTTAATGGGAACAAAGCAGAGATACAACTTAAGCAGCCAATTTATAGTTGGTTTGGAGCGTATTGCAAGATCAATAACCAATCCTACAGAAGTTAAAGATTTCTTGTCTTTACATCAGAAGAATTTAACAGCTATTCTATATGCTACTACTTACATTGAGGCTAAAATCAATGAACTAATTGCTGCTTTCGAAATAGACCCAAGTACAGAGCTTCATTCTTCAATCAAAGTAATTATAGATGTACAGAGAAAGATATCTATAATTGAGAAATTTAATCTGTTATGCACGCTTCTAAAAGAGAACTCTTGGGATAGCTCCAAAGAACCTTTTCAGTCCTTTGAAATGATAATTTTTATAAGAAATGAAGTTGTACACTACAAAGGAAAGTATGAAGACGGAGGAAAGTATCCTAAGAAGATAAAAAACTTGCTCCATGAGCTTGATTGTGCAGTAGAAGGAAACAGGCTATGGTTAAATGTTCTTCTTGAATGTGATAGATTACCGTGTTGGATATTAAAAGTTGTGAATGAGATTGATAGTATCATAAACAAGAGAATCTTAAAGCATCTCTAACTGCCGCAAGTTCAGCAACAGCCTAATTTGTTGTTATGCTTTCTAACCAGTTTCTAACCTGCGCTTTCTGCAGCAATACTCCCCCGCTAGTGCGAGCTTGCAGCTCGTACTCTTTTCATCACAAAAATTTAGCACGAGTTGCAAGCTCGCGCCAACAAAACGACTAAAAGTAGTCGTGGCTCGTTTATACAATTACTAGCTGTAGTTTAAGCTACCTTCAAACAGCACATAAAAGAAGTGCTTAAATTCAGTAAATATGATTGATTCAACAAATATTTGTTTGGCTTGTGGGTTGTGTTGCGACGGCACCCTAATTGGCTTTGTACAGGTTAGCCATGAAGAGTTGCCTGCGATAAGAGAATTACTGGATATTGAGGAAGCAAGTAATGATGGGGTTTTTATTCAGCCCTGCAAAAAATATTGTGATGGTTGCACTATTTACTTAGACAGGCCGAAACAATGTGCCAGCTACAATTGTGAACTTCTGGAGTCTGTCCTACGAAAGGAACTGGATTATACTTCGGCTGTCGAAATAGTTGATGTGGCTAAACAGAGAAAGAGCGCTATCGAAGAAAAGTTAGCACTACTACCTATTAAGCTACAGTCCCAATCATTCTACTTTAAAATGGCCGAGTTGAAAAACCTGCATCAGAAAAACAAGCATGCGTTAGCATCAACACAGGACTTCGAAGATCTGATAACAGATATTAAGCAACTTGATGATCTGCTGTCAAAGAAATTTGGTGTCACTGTATTTTAGTAGTAAAAAATTATTGCCTGAATAAAGGTTCCTGTACAAACACTTATACCGATGGCTTTTTAAAAACAACCGTTCCTTTCAAAATCCCTGCTAGTGCGAGCTTATAGCTCGTACTTACCTTTTCATTACAAAAGAAAAGGCACGAGCTACAAGCTCGCGCCAGCAAGAATTATATACTATAAACACACAATTTTCTTTATCGCAAGTTACTGCTGCGCTCAAGCTTGCGGCATGGCAATGTAATTAAACCAACCCCTACTGCTTCCCGACAGGCTTCAGTAAAATCTCATTTACATTAGCGCGAGTTGGTAAGGTAAGCGCGTAAAGTATAGAATCTGCAATGTCTTCCGGTTCTATTTTCGATTCGCCATCGCCCCAATCCATGTCGTTTAGCAGCTCTTTGTCTGTAATAGACTCTCGCAAATCAGTGTCTACGGTGCCGGGCTCCACAGACGTAATGCGGATATTGTAATCTGGAGAAAGCTCCATGCGTAGCCCTTCAGAGAGCGCAATGATAGCAGCTTTGGTAGCCCCGTACACAGCTCCGCCGCGGTACATCACGCGTCCATCTATAGACGCCATGTTCACTATATGCCCGCTTTTGTTTTTTATCATGGTCGGGAGCACCGCATACACAGCTTTCAAAATACCCTTCAGGTTTACGTCTACCATCTTCTCCCATTCTTCCAGGTGGCGGTTCTTCATATAGGAAAGCGGCATCAGTCCGGCGCTGTTCACGAGTATATCAATGGTGCCATACTTGTCGAGAGCGGTCTGAGCCATGGCTTCCACCTGCTCCAGGTCTGTTACATCGGTTTCAGCTATAGTGGCTTCACCGCCTTTGCTTTCTATTTCCTGCTTTACTTTCTTCAGATCGTCTGTGTGGCGGGCGGCCAGCACTACTTTGGCACCTGCTTCGGCTAATGCCAGCGCAGTGGCTCTTCCGATTCCCTGCGATCCTCCGGTTACAATGGCTACTTTGTCTTTCAGCTTCATAGTTTTTTAGTTTCGTAAAGCTTTTTATACTTGCCGCTGGAGATGGAGGTTATGACACAACCGCAAGATCTGCACATTTTATCTGCCTGTGCCTGCTTAACTTTGTTTAATTAATTGAAGGCCATGTTAAATTCTGTTCTAGCATACATCAACAGCCACCTGGACGAGAACATCTCGCTGGAAGAGCTGGCAAAGGTAACCGGCTACTCTCCGTACCACCTGCACCGCAAGCTGAAAGATGAGCTGCAGGAGCCGATCGGCAGCTTTATACTGAAGCAACGGATGCAAACTGCGGCTTACCTGCTATGCCTGACAACGCTTCCTGTCTCCGAAATAGGTTTGCTGGTTGGGTATGAGAACGACAGTGCTTTTAGCAGAGCTTTTAAAAGCACAATGGGCGCCACCCCGAAGGCATTCCGGAAACAGCAGGATGTGCACAGCAAAGACCTGCAGCAGGCGCAGTACGTGTCGCTTAAATGTGAAGTGGTGCACCTGCCAGAGCAGCAGGCTATCGTTTTCCCCTGCATCGGCAACTACTTCTCCAAAGACATCTACAAAGTATGGGATAAGGTAAACAGCTTTATCCAGAGCGAAGGTTTAACGCCAGATGATTTCACTTATGTAGGGGTGCTACACGATTGCCAGAATGTAAACCTGTCGAGTGCCTGCCGTTATGATGCTGCCATCGTTTGTAAGAAAGACACGAAACTGAACGTCAACAAGCATTTTATCACGACACTCCCCGGCGGAAAGTTTGCCAGGTATAAGTTCTGTTGCCCAGTTTCCGAATATTCCAACATCGGTGTAATCGTTAACAGCCACTTGTTACACGAGGCGCAACTAGAGCATACCCATGGCATTTCCTATTTCCAGTTCCAGACGCTGCCCACCTTAGACACGGCTGATAATTTATTTATAGAGTGGTTTATCCCGGTTAACTAAACAAAATAAAACTATGAAAAAGAGAATTGTAAGCTGCCTGAGCACCCTCGGGCTGGCAGGGCTTGTCTTTGCCTTCGGTGACCTGTTAATTCCGCAGGAAAACGTATTGTTTGAGGCGGCACAGCGCCCGCAGGCATTTGCTGAACTTGTTACATCTTCCAACTATTCTATCTGGGCAGCCAGAGGGCTGGTGGGTGTGTTGATGGAGATGATAGGTACGGTAGGTTTATACCTGTACCTGCAAAAAACAAAAGCAGAACGCCTGGCTTTTTATGGACTGCTGTTCACCCTAACGCATCACATTTTAGGATTAGGCGTTTTTGCCCTGGTTATTTTCCTGTTCCCGGCTGTAGGGGAAATGATACTGGCAGGAAATACAGAAGCAGTACGTTTCGCAACTATGGACGGCGCATTAGCCGCATTTATGGGAGCTTCTCTATTTACTACCTTAGCCGGCCTAGCATTAATGGCTGTGGCTGTCTGGAGAAGTGGCGTGTTGCCTAAATGGTCGGGGTGGCTGGCCTTTCTTGGGTTTGCCCTTATACCGCTGCCAGGGGTGCTGTTACAGTTCTTTACCAATTTACTATGGGGAGCAGCCTATTTCTGGATGGCCTATTCAGTTTACAGAAACTATAGCCAAGAGGAGGAGCCGGAAGAGAGATTAGCGGGTAAGTTGGTTACCAGCAATGGTTGATAGCTCAGAAGGAAATTAGTGGAAAAAGCAGCTTCAGCAGGAGCTGCTTTTTTTGTAACTTGACTACAGTTATCGCAAAGCATAAAGTTACAGTATGGAAGAGCAGCCGCTGGTAAATAAATCTTACTTACTCGAGAAATTTCCCGGCAAAGGTGGCTGGACTTATGCTGCTATTCCCGAGATTTCACCCGACAAGCATGCACACTTTGGTTGGGTAAGGGTGAAGGGAAGTATAGATGGCTATGAGCTAAAAGGCTACCACCTGATGCCAATGGGGAATGGACAACTGTTTTTACCGGTAAGGGCAGAGATCCGAAAGAAGATAAAGAAGCAGGCCGGCGATTGGGTGCAGGTTATACTTTACGCTGATAACACCCCGCAGGAGGTACCGGAAGAGTTGCTCCTGTGCCTGCAGGACGAACCCGCTGCATACAAAAACTTCCAGAGCTGCACCGACGGCGAACAGAAAGCCTTTGTAGATTGGATTTACTCCGCCAAAACCGATGAGACCAAAGTAGAGCGGATCGTTCAAAGTATAAACAAGCTCCTCAGTAATCAGAAACTGCACGAAAAGTAATAACCACTAATCTCAAACCATCAGGTAATACAGGCAGTATGTACATAAAGCTTTTAGCAAAAAAACAGCTGGAGGCAAACACATCCAAAACCACTACTGCTATGGACAAACTAAAAGGAAAGGTAGCCTTAATTACAGGCTCAGACTCAGGAATAGGACAGGCTACTGCCATTGAATTTGCAAAGGAAGGCGCAGATGTTATTGTCTGCTACCACTCTGATAAGGATGGGGCAGAAGAGACGCGAAAGCAGGTAGAAAAGCAGAACAGAAAAAGCATCGTACTGCAGGTAGATATCAGTGAGGAGCAAAGCGTGGAAAAGCTGTTTGAGCAGGCGCTGAAGAAATTTGGCACTATAGACATATTAGTAAATAACGCTGCTGTAAACGGTTCAGGAATAAAGGTGGCCGACATGGACACAGAAGTTTTTGACAGAACAATTCGCACAAATCTCTATGGTACCTTCTTTTGCTCACGTGCTTTTATCCGGCATCGCCAGAAAGAAGGCGGCAAAGGCAAGATCATCAATGTCTCCTCTGTACACGAAGAGATTGTTTCGGCTGGCACAGCAGATTATTGCGCCTCGAAGGCAGGTGTTCGGAATTTAGCCCGTACTCTTGCACTGGAACTGGCCGAAGATGACATCACAGTTAATAACGTTGCTCCCGGAATGATTCTCACCCCCATGAATCAGGAGGCTGTGGACGACAAGAAAGCTCGTGAGAAGAGTGAGCAGCACATACCAATGAAAAGAGCAGGCAAACCAGAGGAAATAGCAAAGGTTGCCCTCTTCTTAGCCTCGTCAGATGCTGATTATGTTACAGGGTCTACTTATTTCATGGATGGCGGACTTTCACAGAATGTAGGGCAGGGGGCATAAGACAGGAGCAGAACCCTAGAATATGTACCTGTTATTCGCCTTTGTCTGCGTAGCTTTGCCATACTCAATTAGTAGCATTTGAATGAGGGCATCTTACTATTCCAACTCAAAGTCGGCCAGAGTTACGCAGCACTAATTCCTGGCTTTTAACCTCTATGCCTCAAAAAAAGAAAATACATCCCAAAGAAAAAGCTGGTTTACATCTCCGAAACAGGCACCGTGACCGTTATGATTTTAAACAGCTTATAAAGAGTTGCCCGGAGCTAAGACCTTTTGTAAAGCTGAATGCTTACAGTAATGAGTCCATCGATTTCTTTGATCCGCAGGCAGTAAAAATGCTTAATAAAGCGTTGCTTGTACATTTTTATGGAATAAAGGGTTGGGATATCCCTCAGAACTACCTAACCCCGCCTATTCCCGGACGGGCAGATTATATACATCATGCAGCAGATCTGCTGGGAGCTGCTAATCAGGGTAGAATTCCGAAAGGTCAGAAAGTAAAGTGCCTTGATGTTGGTGTGGGTGCAAGCTGCGTTTATCCAATCATCGGAAACAAAGAATACGGTTGGTCATTCATAGGCGCCGACATAGACCCTGTTTCCATTGAGTCAGCTAAAAAGATTGTCGAATCTAATCCTACTTTAAAAGGCAGCGTGGAACTACGACTACAAAAGAATCCCAGAGACATTTTCCAGGGAATCATAAAAGAGGATGAACGAATTGACCTTACCCTTTGTAACCCTCCATTCCATGCCTCTTTAGCAGAAGCTCAAGCCGGAACCCTTCGAAAACTGAGTAACTTACAGCAAAAGAAAATTACTAAACCTACTTTGAATTTTGGTGGTCAGAATGCGGAATTGTGGTGCGAGGGAGGTGAGCAAAGGTTTGTGAAAGACATGGTTTATCAGAGCAAACAATTCTCCACATCCTGTTTTTGGTTTACTACTCTGCTTTCGAAGCAAGCCAATTTAAAACCTGTACTTCAGGCTCTGAAAGATGTTAAAGCTTTTGAGGTTAAAACTATTGCCATGAGCCAGGGGAATAAAGTAAGCCGTATCGTCGCCTGGACGTTCCTTACCCAGGAGCAGCAAAAGAAGTGGGTAGAGGCAAAATGGAATAAGAGGTCATAATCAGCACCAAAACCCTTTTGCCTTTTTCTCTGTTCTTAAAACTAAACGTATACTGAGCAAAAACAGAGTACTATGAAAGTAGCAAAAGACCCATCCGAATATAATAAACTAACACCAGAGGAAGCCCGCATAATAGTAGACAAGGGTACAGAATATCCTGGAACGGGGGAGTATGAGCATAACAAGGCAGAAGGTGTTTACCTGTGCAAGCGCTGCAATAACCCTCTTTATACTTCAGAATATAAATTTGAATCCCATTGCGGCTGGCCAAGCTTTGATGATGAAATAACCGGAGCCGTAAAACGCGTTCCAGATGCTGATGGCCGCCGCACTGAGATTGTCTGCGCTAACTGCGGTGCGCACCTGGGTCACGTGTTTGAGGGCGAATACCTTACGCCAAAGAACATTCGCCACTGCGTAAATTCACTATCCATGAAATTTGTGCCGGTAGAAGACCTGGAGAAGGACCTATAAGTTAAGCTTACATTCCTTCAACCTACAGCATCAGATAACCTGGTTCGAAATCAAAATATTGATTCAAGGCAACGACAGGATGAGCATGGTGTTTACACTTGCTCATCCTGTGGAGCTGTTTTATTTGAGGCCAGTAGAAAGTTTGACGTTGGCTCCGGCTTCCCAAGCTTCTGGGACCAGGCAGGAGAGAGCGTAAAACATAAATCACTCGACACCTATGGCCGCCATCGGGTTCAATTGCTTTGTAACAGGTGTGGCCAACATCTCGGGCACCTGTTTCAGGATTCCAGAACACCAACAAATGTACGCTATTGCATCAATGCAGCCTCTATAAAGCTGGACCCCGATTATTTCAGAGAATAACGAAGCAGTTACTCTTTTCTGAGGTGATAAAGCCTGCTAAAGAAGGAGGGAGCAAGCGAGTTCAGACTCATATTTGCTTCATAATCATGGCCTGCAAAAAAATCCGCCTTATTAAAACTAACTTCAGTTCTTATTTTTTCTTAGATGCCTTATTGCCAAGTACCTAAAACAATGGCGAAAGCTGCTACAAAAATCGTAGCAGTACCAATACCTGCCCCAGCAGCAGCTTTCCCGATTTTCTTTCTCCGCGCCTGCTCTTCATATCCCTTAATATAATGAGGGTCTGAAAGGTAACGAACATCAGAAACCATGTGATTATGTGCTTTTGGTCGGGTAAAACCTATAATTGCAGATCCTGCCAAACCATATGGAAAGACTAAAGCACATGCTGCCGAGCCCCACATTGCTCCATTCCCTTTGTAATACCTGATGGCATCCTCTCTGCCCAGTAAATACATATCTGCAGTGTTAGTGGCTTCTGCTGAGGTTAACTGGTTTTCCGGGAGGTTTTGAGTGAAAACCTCCTTTGTTCCATTCGCAAATCTCACCATGAACACATCTGCTTTGGCAATCCGGTGCATTATACCTTGCACAGAATCGGGATGCTGGAACACGATATCCTGAAGTGTAATCTCCTTCACGCGGGCAACAAGCTCTTCACCGGTGAGCTTAATAATTACATCCTGTGCAAACGCATTCTGCAGCAATAGCACAAGTAGAGCTAGCAATAAATATTTTTTCATGGAACATAAAATTATAGATGTGAGAAAACCAGTTCCTAGTATTTACGGGAGTTAAAGCCAAACAACACGCTGAACCGGGCTCCATCTTTAGAAGGTGCCACCGCAAAATTCACAGGAAAATTAACCCCCTGGCTCTGGAAGTTTGTACCCACTGCCAGAACAACTCCAGCTCCGGCCAACGATACATTAGGCCCCACACCAAATTCAAATCCTTTGGCCCCTCTTATACCAATCAGTGCACTCAGACTTGGAAGGAACTTGCCCTGCTCCAAACCACCAATTAGAGGCACAAACTCAAAAAGGCCTGACACTCCATTTTCAAGTGTAAACACACGCGTTTCAAACTGCCATCCAAACTGGGTCATAAAAGCGTTGACATCAGTATCAAACTCGTCTCTTATGTTGTCACTGTACTTTTGACTAAGAATAGTAAAGCCAATGCGTGGTCCGGATAATTTCAGGCTCGCCTGCTCATAAGCAGCGCCCCCCTGTCTTTCTGTATATTGCGGAACAGCAGCAGGTTTAACTGCCTCTTTAAAAAGCTCTTTTGTGCCGTTCTCATACTTGATCATGAAAACATCTGATTTTGCTATAGAGATAACAGGCCCTTCCAGGTTATCAAAACGCTTGTATTTAACTTCTTCAAGAGTTATTTCCTGAACCTTTACCTGCACTTCTTCGCCGTTACGTTTGATCAATAGATCCTGGGCCTGTCCTGCAAAGGCTGCCAAAAAGAACAAAAATGATAGAACTAGTTTTTTCATTGTAGTAATTGGTTAGAGGTTACTGTTGCATTTTTTGAAGTAAAAGTAAACCAGAAGCTATGGCCCTGAAAGCAAACTTTTATAATTTAGGGACTTTACAAACCTCTTTGTTTAACACACATGTGCCTGACTACAAATTATTTGCATAATTATTATTAGACTTTTTAAAACATTCCATACCTTAATTGAAAGTATAAAAAACTGTAAAAATTGAGAGGTGAATAATGGATGATCTGAAACAAACACTCGATACGTTTTCAGAGGATGATAAACGTGAATTGGCTGTATTCATAAAGCGGCAAAAAAAGAAGAAACAACGGAAAGATTTGGAGCTATTCCAGTTGTTACAACATTCTCAGATGTACACATCAGATCAGCTTATCAGTCGGCTGTACCCCAATGCTCCTAACCCTGTAGCTTACTATGCGCTTCGTAAGCGCCTTCTGCGCCACCTTACAGATTTTATTCTGCTCAAACGATTGCAGGAAGATATAACGGCGGCTTCTTCCATAATGGGAATGCTTTCCCTGGCAAGTTACCTCTTTGATGCACGGGTAGATAAATTGGCCTGGACTCACCTACGAAAGGCAGAGAAGTTAGCTTTGGCTAATGAGCAATACGATCTACTGAATGCGGTTTATAACCTTCAGATAGAGAAAGCCGACAGTGAGTTCGCTGACTCTTTAGACCTCATCATTGAAAAGCGAAATGAGAACAAAAAGATAGCTGATGAAGATGAAAGAGCAAATATTGCGAACAGCATTATTAATCAGCGGCTACACGCTGTGCGCCGGCAGGGCAGCGACTTAAACTTCGATAAAATCATTCAGGATGTTCTTCGTTCTTATGATCTGTCTGAAGCAGTAAGTAAACGGCCTTCCCTGCTATACAAACTGATGTCTATTACCCGCAGTGCCATACTTGCACGCAAAGATTTCCTTTCATTTGAGCCTTACATCATCAACCAATACCATGAAGCAGAACAGCGTTACGGTTTCAGAAAAGCACATCAGAATTACAAGCTTAGTTTGCTGTACATGATCGCACACGTACTCTACCGCAATAAGAAGTTCAGTAAATCCATGCATTACCTCGGCTTGCTCAAACAAGGTATAGACGGTGAAGGTAAGAGCCACAACATAATCTTTTACCCTCGCTATACCTTTCTGATGGTAGCCAACCTAGTATTCCTGCGCCGGAACGAAGAAGCCATTGAGCTAATGGAGAACCTGCTTTATAAAAGTAAGTTAACATTAAGCACCAAAGACCAGTTAACAGCCCAAATGGGCCTTAGCTTTAACTACTTTGTACAGGGTGCTTATGTAAAGGCGAACCGGGTACTCTTAAATATAAAACGATCGGATAAATGGTGCGAAGGGAAGATGGGTAGGGAATGGGTGCTAAAGAAAAACCTAGGCGAACTTATCCTGCAGTATGAACTGGGGAATGAAGACCTGGTTCTGAATAAAATCCGCTCTTTTGAGCGCACTTTCGGAAGTTTGCTAAAAGAGCCGGGTTATCAAAATGTAAAGCGCTACCTGCAGCTAATTAAGTACATGCTTGATCAGCCGGAGGCTATTGAAACATCAGGATTTATGCAACACGTAGAAGGAACCCTCGAGTTTACGACATTTGAGGGTACCGACATACAGGAAATGAGCTTCTATGCTTGGCTGAAGGCTAAAATGCTGCGCCGCCCTTACTATACTGTCTTATTGGAACTGGCTAACAGTGCCTGGGAGAACAGCCTGAAAAATGAATAAAATTTTAAGCAACTTGCATTCTCTGATCATAGACTTCGCAAACCTTGAGAACATACTTTAAGAAACGCTACAATAGCTTCCTATTTGCTTTAAAAGGCATTAACGCTGCTGTTAGATCAGAGCCGCACATGCGGCTGCATGTTTTATCAGCACTTGTAGTAGTTGTTGCCGGCTTTGCTTTTGGCGTTACAAAGGTGGAATGGTGCCTCTTAGCAGGTAGTATCGGATTAGTTATCACAGCAGAAATCTTCAACACCTCCTTAGAGGCCCTCACCAATCTGGTATCCCCGGAGTTTAATCCGCTAGCTGGAAAAGTGAAGGATCTGGCTGCCGGTGCCGTACTAATTGCAGCCGTAACAGCTGCAGTGGTTGGCACTATTGTTTTTCTGCCATACCTGCTGCTCTTTGTCGATCTATACTTTCAATAGGTAACTTCCACAGCTAAAGTAGCTGAGCCTTATTATTACAATCTGTGCAGCTTCCTGCAATTCATCCAAAAATACTTACCTTTGCGCCTCGCTTTTAAAAGTAATTGAATGGGTAAAGCAAAGCTATTGGTCTGGCCTGTTTGCATATGGATCATATACGCTGTAAGTGCGTGCAAGCCGGGGATATTGCCGCAACTACCAGAAGCAGCCACAGCAAGTGATCAGTCTGCCCCATGGCTTAAAAAGCTGATCCTGGAGCTGGAGGAGCAAAAGCCTGCTAATCCACCGGCTAAAATTCACCGTTATACTTACAAAGGTCAGGAGGTGTACTACCTGACAGGCCGATGCTGTGATGTTCCATCCAAACTTTATGACAAGCATGGCAACATCTTATGCGAGCCGGACGGTGGTATAACTGGCAGGGGAGATGGCCGCTGTCCCGATTTCTTTGAAAAGCGCCAAAATGAGACTTTAATTTGGGAAGATAAACGAGAACGCTAATTAAAATGACTGGAAACGACGTATTAAAAAATCTGTCACAATACAATATCTGGGCTAATCAAACTATGCTGGATGTGTTCAGCAACTTGCCTGAGGTACCTGCAAATGCTTTACGCCTGCAGAGCCATGCCCTTAACGCTCAGGCAATATGGATTGCCCGTATAACTGGTACAGAAAGTTCGGTAAAAGTGTGGCAGGAGCATTCCCTAGAAGAGCTAAAGAAGCTACATCAGTATGCTTCTTATAAGATTGCCGAATTAGTGGATAAATCAGATGAGAAAGAATTTAACCGCCTTATTAATTATACAAACAGCCAGGGCAACAAGTACAGCACCCGCGTATTGGACATCCTAACGCATGCTTTTAACCACGCTACCTATCACCGTGCTCAGGTTGCAACAGATTTGCGCAAAAACGGACATACACCGCCTAACACTGATTACGTAACGTACGTGCGTGAGCTAATGGGCCAGGTATACTAACTCTGTAGCACTATTAACACAAAAGGCTACCTTGTTCAGGTAGCCTTTTGTGTTAATAGTGTGTTTTAATCTAAAGCAGGTTCTGCTACTCAGGCAGTTCTACAATACCAAGATCTTTGATCTGGTTCTGCGATACGCTTACGTTCTCTACAGTTTTGTTATGAGCATCATTTTCTGTGTAGAACTTAACTGTATAAGTACCTGCCGGTACGCCTTTGATAAGGAAATCGCCGCTCTCATTCGCGAAACCACCAATAGTGTCGTTTGCGGCAGAGATTACGTAAATACCCGGCTTATACTCAGCTGGTGTTACTTTACCTCTGATTCCACCAGCAACTGCCTGGGTAATAGTGCGGATAACCGGCTTCAGGTTATACTGTCCATTGCCTCTTGGCACTACAGACTTGGCTGCATCGAAATCCAGTAGCAATACATACGTAACGTCACTTTCAAGATCGGCATTGATACTTAACTTAACACCAGACTGCTGTCCGCTAGGAGTTTTAAGTGGAGTTATAGTTCCGTCTTTCAGTTTCAGGGAGTTCTCGTTTCCAAGAATAAGTCTGATCTGTGAGATCTTACCAGCCGGAAGAGTAGAGCTAGCTAACAAAGTATCCTTACCATTGGCAAAGTCAAGCAGGTTGTATACACCGGGATTAATTTCATCCAACGTGATCCATCCAGCATCATCACCGTCAGCTTCTTTGTGCACCTGCACTGACTGTATATCAATATTTACTTCTTCATAATCACCAGGCGCGTCCGTCATGCGAACTTGCATTTTAGCAGTACCAGTGTTGTCGTTTTCATTGTCGCAGGCACTGAACCAAACAAGGCAGCTCAGTAATAGCGGTAGAATGTGTTTTCTTTTCATAATAATTGAATGTTAAAGTTATCTGTCAAATATCTGACAGTAAAATGAAGACAAGATGAAGAAATGGAAAAAGCTAAAATCTAATTTTAAAATGCATCTTCACCTGCCTTCTCACTTGGAGGCCATCCAGATGGAGGAACGGAAATAATTGCACGAAATTACGTTTACCCCATAAATAAAGATGCCAGAAGCGGTTGCTTTTGGCATCTTTATGAGAATATATCAATTTGATATATTCATACTTATATAAAGCACCACAAATTGTATTAATTTGACGTTGCCTTTGTTGTATCCTGTTTAGCAGGCTCTTGCTTAGGTGCTGGTTTTGGTTTAGGCTTCAGAAAATCACTGATCTTGTCTGCAGCCTGTTTTTTAATTTGCTGCTCTGCCTCGCTTCGCTTTCTTTCAATTTCCTGCAGAGCCTTTTGTTCTGCTTCCTGCTTTTTACGAGCCAGCTCAGCCTGAATACTGTCCTGCAACTGTTGCTTGCGCTGCTCTACTTGCTGCTTGGCAACATCCAGTTTGTTTTCAACAGCCTCTTTAACAAACTCAGTGGCTTTCTCTTTCACGGAACCACCCGTTAAAGCAACTTTGGGATCGGAGTAAGTACCACCAATATTTAACTTTAGTGTCACGCGCTCCGACTCTTTCATATTCTCTTTGCCAAGTATGCCAGCAAGACGAGCATTAACCTCTCTGCCAACCTTGCCAGCCGGAACATTCAGAGCAGTTACATAGTCCAAGCCTCCATCCACACTGGTGCTACCACCTACTGACATGTCAATGTTACCTACGGTTATATCAAAAGGCTTCACCACCAGCTTTCCATCTACAATCTGGGCATCTATGTACCTGTTCTCGATAACAAAGCTTTTCAGCTCCTCAAAGTTTGTGAGGTTGCTGATCTTATTTACTAACGGTACATTTCTTACAGCTGCCTTAAGTACTTTGATCACCCCTGTTCCATCAAGGGTATTGAAGATTGGCACCATGTCCTGGCCTAACTCACCGGCAAAAGCAAAGTTAGTTGAGAACTTACCCTCCAACACCTGGGCTATAGGAGCAAACACTTTTACAGTATTAAAAGCATCGAATGCCTCTTTAAAACCCAAATTCTGTATATCCAGCTTCATATCGAATAACGGGCGCTGCAGATCCTGGGTGTTATAGCTACCGCTGGTTGCAAAGGTGCCCCCAAGCGTATTGAAGGTAACTTTATTCAACCTGGCAATCTTATCCTTTACCTGCACCTGCCCAGCAACATTATTAAGCTTGAGATCAGTATACAACACCTCTTTCGCGTCAATGTTTAGTGTTACATCAAGGTTAGAGGGTATTTCCACCACACCTTCTGTTGATGCATCCGCAGGAGCACCTTCGTCATCCACCATCCATTCGTTTACATCGAAACGGTTAGAGCTGATGTTGAAGTTACCGCGTAGCGACTGGTTATCAGCAAGCGCATATCCTAAGTAATTAGAAACGGTGCCAGTAGCCCTAATATCACTCTTGCCTAAGTAACCGCTCAAACTTTGTATCTGGATCCGGTCATTATTAAAAGTGGCAGCAGCTTTGTCTATTCTTATTCCATTAGGCAAATCTGTGCTTACATACTTCAGGTCATCTATCGCAACAGAACCGTTTGCCTGTACATTGCTATACTTTTCAGCTTCTATATCAGACATCTTTCCTTTGGCTGCTACATTTGCCTTAATCACTCCTGCAAGGGTGGTGTTCTCAATCGGGAAGATTTTAGTAAGCTTGGTCAGGTTCAGTGTACCATCCACTTTAAAATCGAAAGCTGGCTGATCAATTCCTACTATCAACGCACGGCCTTCGAGTGGTTCTCCTGCCAGTGCCATGTTAAATTGCTCTATGTTAATGCGGGTGTCATCAGTGTTTCCTGTTTTGTTCAGGATATTAGCCACCATGTTCAGTCGCTCAATCGGTTCAGGAAAGTCTTTTGACTTAACGTAGCCGTTCGTCAGCACCATGTCGGCTTCAATCACCGGCATTTTCTTTTCACTGTAGGTTCCCTTGGCGTTGGCATCAACTTTCAGTAAGCCACGCAAAGTTGTACCTTCTATCGGGAACACATTGGTAAGCTCCTGCAGGTTCACGTTAGCCTTTACGTTACCATCTACATACATTGGTTCCAGTCCCCGTACCAGAACACGGCCATCTATCGGGTTATTACCGAACTCCATATGTAATCTCTTTACATCAATTACTGTTTTGGCCATGTCACCATCCGGGTTATCTACCAGCATGTGCACGTTTATATTAGTGGCAGCCTGCGGCATATCCGGGTACTTGAACATAGCATCCACTATTTTTAACTCAGTACCAAAACCAGGGGTTAAAGTATCATTCATCCGGCCTTTGATATAACCGTCAAAACTGAGCTTGCCTTCAGTCTTTATATCCTCAAACTGCTCTGAATACATCCCTGGCACCACAGACAGTACACTTTTAAAGTCTGCATCAGTGGCTCTGAAAGTCAGGTCCATGGCAATGGTCTCATCAGGCATCAGGATTGATCCGTCAAACTTGAAGGGGAGGGAGTTAAGCCTGATGCTGTTGTCTTTGAAAGTGTACAGCTGCTGCTCCAGGTCCATGGTCATCACCACTTCCGCATCCAGGGTAGCGTTCTGGATGTACTTAACACCATCGTACACCAGGTTAAATTTCTCGGCAGTAGTCTCGGAAACCATATCAAATACATCCTGCTCGAAGTCTCCGCTACCGGTATGATTTACATTATACCCAGCAAGGCTCATCGGTATACTGCGATCCTCGTAAAAGAGCGTTCCGTTATTAACCTCCCACTTCTTTATAGCCATCTTAAAATCAGAGGCTGCCGCATCTGCTTCCGTAACAGTAGTATCTTCAATAAAGATATCCCAGTTAGCTTTTCCGCTCTCCAGCACAATAAGCTTTATTACTGGTTCGTCTAAAGTTATAGAGTTTACCTTCAGCTCATCGCCACTGATCACACTCATCAGGTCCAGACCCATAGAAAAAGAGGGAATGTGTGCCAGTGTGTCTGTCTGAAAGGAATCCTTGCCTACGATGGAAAGGTTATCAACGCTCATTGATAAATTTGGGAAGCTACGAAAAAGGGAGAGGCTAACGTCATCTGTTTCGTAGATTACCTGAGCATTTATATTCTTGGCGATCTCTTTGTCGAGGGCTTGTTTAATTTTATCTTTGAAAAGAACCGGAACCAGGGCTGCTGCGGCAAACAATACTGCCAAAAAGATAAAAAAGCCTATTGCTACTTTTTTCATTAGTAAGATAGTAGTAGTTTCAATTATAACAGCTTATAGAAGCTAAACTATATATTTTATAGCTAAAACCGTGCAAATAATTTTTTAAGCTTTGTTTTCAGGTACCTGAAGGCAGTTCAAAGCGGTTTTAGAGCGACGTTCAAATGAAAAATAAGCGTAAATTTTTCTTCCTTGTTTTTTGCCTTTGCAGCTTATATGCAATGGCACAGGATGTGCATTTTACGCAACAGTATGCAAATCGATTATACTTGAACCCTGCCTTTTCTGGCCTGAACCATAACTGGAGCGTTGCCGTTGCTCACCGAAACCAGTGGCCGGCGCTCAACGGCTCTTTTATTTCTAACCAGCTTGCCGCAGATTACAGGGTAGGAGATACAAAAAGTGCAATAAACCTACTACTGCAGCAGGACCGGGCTGGTATTGGAGGACTACAAAAACTACAAGCTACTGCCGGATATGGCTACCACACACAATTAACAGAGAAGTGGGCAATGTCAGCAGGCTTGCAGGCCACGTACGGGCGGCTTAGCATTAATTATGATAACCTTGTATTCGGGGACCAGTTATCGGACAATGGATTAGTCTCCGTTACTTCTGCTGAGGCGAACACTGTTGAACCTAGCAGTTACCTTAGTTTTGCTGTAGGAGGCCTGGCTTTTACAGAACAGTTTTGGTTCGGGCTAAAAGTAGCAAACTTAAATAAACCAAATTATGGGTTCGCAAATGAAACAAAAGTACCTATAAGTTACGTTGCTAATGCTGGCTACAAGTTCTATGCTAGTTCCTACCAGGAGCGAGGCCAGTTATTTGAATTAAGTTTTACACCTTCAGCTACTTACATACATCAGATAAATTTTAACAGGCTCGATATCGGTGTGCACACTATATATACACCTCTTTCGTTAGGTATAATATATAAAGGAGTTCCTGCTGTATCTGAAACCAACCAGGATCAGGTTTTAGCCGTAATAGCTGGTTTAAAAATAAAATCCTTAAATATAGGATTTAGCCATGATATAGGGCTTAGTGGTTTTAGCAAACAGGTAGGGGGCGCAAATGAAATTTCTGTTGTTTTTGAACAGTTAGAAATTAATAGTTTTCTTAGAGGCCGCTCAAGACGGAAAATTAACAATTCTATCCCTTGTCCGGCATTCTGATTTTATTTATAATTGCATAATAAATTACGATACAAGAATCTTATCTTAACTGGGTACTATTTTATGAAATTTGCAAAGTATCTAACGGTTGTGGCATTTGGAGGTCTTCTCCTGTCATCCTGTTCTAAAGGAAATCAACCTACAAGCAGAGACCCTGGCAACTATAGCTCCGCCACTGGTATAGAGTATGGCGAGGATGAAAAGGCTTTTGCTGTTAATGATTACGCTGATATTCAGGGAGGCCCGGGCCTTGTCTTTATTGAAGGTGGTCGTACTGTGTTGGGCTCTATGGAGGAAGACATAGCCATGACACGTGATAATATTGAGCGTACAGTTACTGTTGCGTCTTTTTACATGGATGAAACAGAAGTGGCAAACATCCACTGGCTGGAGTACCTGCATTACTTAAAGCAGGATTCACTGCCAGAGGTTTATACTGCTGCTCTTCCGGACACTACTGTTTGGTCGCGCCAGTTGTCATTCAATGACCCTTATGTAACATATTACCTTCGTTATCCAGGTTTCCGCTTCTTCCCGGTTGTGGGTGTAAGCTGGCTGCAGGCTAACGACTATTGCGTATGGCGTACAGCTAAAGTGAACGAAAACCTTGCTAAGCAAGCCGGAGGCGGTGGCAGAAGAGGCCTTTTAGGCCGTAGAGGAGGCGGTGACGAAGCTGCAGAATCTACAAAACCATCTATCGAATCTGGTTATGTGTTGCCAAACTACCGCCTGCCAACAGAGGCTGAGTGGGAGTACGCTGCCCAGGCAATGATCGGTACGCAGTACTCTGAAGATGAGAACCAAAACAACCGCCGCCTTTATCCTTGGGATGGCCACCAGGTACGTAACCCGTATGGTCGTAAAGAGATGGGTAAGTTCTTAGCTAACTTTAAGCGTGGCCGTGGTGACTATGCCGGTATTGCAGGTGCGCTGAATGACGGAGCGATGATCACAGATTATATCTACAGCTATCCTCCAAATGACTTTGGCCTGTACAATATGGCTGGTAACGTGAACGAGTGGGTACAAGATGTATACCGTCCGCTTTCCTACGAGGATGTTGAAGACCTGAACCCGTTCCGTAGAGATGGTTACCTGGATGAAAAAGAGAACTATGACTCTAGCGAAGGCTTCCACTCTCTTATCAACGATGAGGTTCGAGTTTTCAAAGGTGGTTCATGGAAAGATGTTGCTTACTGGTTATCTCCTGGTACACGCCGTTTCATGGCTCAGGACTCATCTACAGCAACTATCGGTTTCCGTTGCGCTATGATCAACGCCGGATCTAACAGATAATAAAATCGAAATATTTAAAGGAAGCGTCCGGGATAACTCCCGGGCGCTTTTTTTATACTCCATTTTGCAATAAAACAGCAGATTACCATTTAAAGGAGCAGAGCTTATGAGACCGTATATACTTGCCGAGAGCAACTGGAAGTCCATCAAAGAGCAGGAGGTAGAGCTAGCTATACTTCCCTGGGGAGCTACAGAAGCCCATAATTATCACCTGCCTTATGCTACAGATGTAATCGAAGCTGATAATATAGCTGCGGAAGCAGGAAGGATAGCATGGGAGAAAGGAGCCAAAGTTATTGTACTGCCTACTATTCCTTTTGGAGTAAATACTGGTCAGGCTGACATTAAACTGGATATCAACCTAAACCCAAGCACACAACTTGCCATACTCGGGGATATTATTGAAGTACTTAACAGACAAAAGATTTATAAGCTTCTGATCGTAAACAGCCACGGTGGTAATGATTTCAAACCTATGCTGCGGGAACTAGGACTACGTTTTCCGGAGATGTTGCTTGTGAGCTGCAATTGGTTTCAGTTGCCTGACAAACATGAGCACTTTGATGAGAAGGGAGACCATGCTGACGAAATGGAAACCAGCCTGATACTTTACCTAAGGCCTGAGTTGGTGCTACCGTTAGAAGAAGCCGGTGAGGGAAAAGAAAGAAAATCCAGGATCAAGGGCATCAGAGAAGGGTGGGCCTGGTCCGAAAGGCAATGGTCTATGGTTACAAAGGATACCGGAATCGGAAACCCCAAAGCTGCCACCAGGGAAAAAGGGGAGAAGTTCTTCAAAGTAGTGACAGAGAAAGTAGCGGAGCTTTACCTAGAGCTGGCTAAAATTAATATACAAAACCGCTATGAGTAGGGGAGGTAGCTGTTATTTCTTAATAGATAAAGCCTTGAGCTCTTCGTCTATCTTTTGATTCCAGCGCTGCTGTGCAGCCTGGTCAATGCCATGGCGCGTTTCGCTGTCGTACTGCTCCTGCAAGCGGTTCATTTCCCGGAACGACTCAATGTACTGGTATTGGATGTTGCTGTTATAATCTGTTAAAGACAGATTATCTGGCTTAACTTTTTGCTTGAAGCGTTCGGCGATCAGCTTTACAATATCGAAATGGCGCTGTTCATGGTTCAGGCTGTAGGCATCCCGGGCGGCATTTTTAACCCAGGAAGAACTTTTCACAACAAACACCTTCATTACCAGCGTAAGGTCTATCTCCCCGTTTATAACCTCACTCTTTCCCTCGTAAGAAAACCCCGGATAAACGGCTGCTGCATATTTACTGGCGGCATTAGGCGCTCCGGTGAAATAAATCCAGCTTAGTGGACGCCCCGAAATATAAAACACAGTATCATCTCTAACTGTGCTGTATTCCTCAAACTTCACCTTAATGGCTTTTGCAAACAACTCATTCTTATTCGCTTCCTGATCAATCCAGGTGTTAAAATATCGAAAGCCTTCCACCAGAGACTGGCGAAGGGTCGGTTCTACCACATCATGCTGAGAGGCCGGTCGGTTATACTTAGCTCCCCCTTTAAATTCGATCATAGGAACAGTTTCACCATCTCTGTCCAGATCAAATGCCATGTGTACCACTACCACTCCATTTACACGCCCCTTTGCTGCAGCTGTTTCTGTTACCTGAACCTCCTTCAGGCGCACAATAACAGGACGTAATTGGGAATTCTGTTTCATGTTCTTTTTTACAAACTGCAGAATGGCAGCATGTCCTCCTCCCTGTAAGTCAACAGGTAATGCAGAGGTAGGTTGAGTTCCAGCTGAGGGTAAAGGCAAAAGATAAGCAACTGCTTTTTTGTTCTTTCGCTCATCTACAATATCAGCAATAAAAAATTCTTTGGGAGTGAAAGACACAGGCTCAGAACGGAGGACCAAAGGATCGAAAGTAACTTTAGGTTGGCCTGCTGCCCATAAGCTTACCACAATTAAGGCAACTAATGCCCATATGGCTACTTTAAAGCTAAACCGCATTGCTGCAGAGCTACTCTTATAGTTACCTATAAATCTACTACTCTTCATTTTCAAAAAAGTGCGAAAATTTCCGCTTTATCAGCTACAACAACTATAAACAGTAATTCAGTTCTATCTCTTACCTACAACGACCAGACTATGATTTTATGCTGCCGCAATAGTCACTACACTTACTTCCTGTGCCCCTGCTGCCAGCAAAGCCACTGCACATGCTTCCAGTGTGGCACCAGTTGTCATCACATCATCCACTAACAGAATGCGCTTATTCTGTATAGCCTCTTTCTGCTTCACATGGAACACCTGCTCTACATTCTGCCAACGGTCTAGGCGGTTCTTACGGGTCTGAGTCTCTGTTTCCTTGGTTCTTATTAGTCCATTGCCTTGGCAGGTTAAATCCATGGTTACCGCTAATCCTTTTGCAAAGCACTCCGACTGATTGTATCCCCTGCGCCTTAGCTTATATTTATGCAGCGGAACCGGAATAATCAGGTCAAATTGATCATTGTAGTTGTACTCGGAGAGAAGTGAGCCATACCGGTGCCCCAGGTGTTCGCCTAACTCCTGTGCCCCTTTGTACTTAAGCTTATGCAAAAGCCGCTGCACCCGCCCTTTCGGAACGAAGTGCAGGTATGCAAAAGAATACCGAACAGGCACCTTTCCCCAAAACCTACGTTGAAACGGGTTTAACTCCGTAGCCCCATGCACATGACTATCCGTGTAGGGTAGCTTAATGCTGCAGCTGGTGCAGATGAATTTTTCACCACGTGCCATTGCCCCATCGCAGGCATAGCAGCTCTCCGGAAATAGCAACGAAAGCAGATCATCGAACATTGGCAGGCAGCGTTGGTTTAAGGTATTATGGTAATTTTCGTGTAACTTTATAGTTAAACTTTTATCGCTAAATCAGCAATTAGAACACATAACAATGAGCTTAGTAGAAGAATTCAATGACTACCGTACGCGCATGAATGAGCGCATTATGTCTTATGACAATAAAGTTATCAAACGCTTTTTTAACCTTGACACCAATACCTACATGGAGGGTGCTTTGGATGTTAAGACAAAAGAAATGTTGGGTTTAGTAGCCTCTATGGTACTTCGCTGCGACGACTGCATCAAGTACCATGTGGGCAAATGCTATGAAGAAGGTGTAACTGATGAGCAGATTATGGAAATATTTTCCATTGCTAACTTAGTTGGCGGATCTATAGTAATCCCTCACTTCCGTCGTGCCGTAGAGTATTGGGAAGAGTTGAAAGAAAGAGGCAGCGCAGAATAGTCCATTACAGGTTATAGCTGGTTACTTATCTGAATCATTATCTTTTAAGTAACCAGCTATAGATAAACAGCAGTTAGAATGAAACTAGACCTTGAATCAGATAACCTGGAACATAATTGGGCTCAGCTGCGGGCTGCGCTCATGAAGCAGTTTGGTAAAAAGCCAGACATGAATGCAATCCTGTTTCTAATTGGGATTCAGGAACTCGGAAGAGGCATACGAGAGTTTACTAAAGAAGAAAAGCAAGACCTGATGCACATTGCCACTTGTAAGGTATTCAGCCTTTCTGGCTTTTATGAATTTTCAGGTCTTGACGAAGAGGGTTGGCCCCATTACAAAGCAGTTAAATCCATTCCGTTCGCTAACCTCAGGGAGCAGGAAAATATGCTTAAGTGGCATGTAATTGAGTACTTCAGGCAGTCTGAAGAAGCCTAAACCTCAAGAAAGAGATTACCTGCCCTAGAGGTTAAGCTTAAAACTTTTTCCATCATGAGATTAAAGATTCTAAATATCCTTTTGATCTCCTCATTAATGCTCTTGACAAAAGATAAAGCTAAGAAGCATTAACTGAAGCCGGTGCCTTCAGCTATTTGATTAGATATTCACCCATGAAAATTATTACCTATAATGTTAACGGCATTCGTGCCGCAATCACCAAAGGCTTTGATCAGTGGCTTAAAGCCGCAAACCCTGACGTATTGTGCCTTCAGGAGATAAAAGCAGATGAATCGAAATTTGATAAGGCTCTTTTTGAAGACATGGGCTACCATGTTTATCTGCATCCGGCTTTAAAAAAAGGCTATAGCGGTGTAGCGATTCTATCCAAGGAGAAACCAAAACACGTAGAAGTAGGCTGTGGCATGGACTGCTACGATGTAGAAGGAAGAGTTTTACGCGCAGATTACGGAGATGTATCTGTTATGAGCGTATATATGCCATCTGGCTCAAGTGGTGAGGAACGCCAGAATTTCAAGTTCCAGTGGATGGATGACTTCTACGGTTACATCGGTGACTTAAAGAACACCTTACCGGGCCTGGTAGTTAGCGGCGACTATAATATCTGCCACCAAGCTATTGACATACATAATCCTAAATCTAATGCCAACAGCTCTGGCTTCTTACCAGAAGAGCGTAGGTGGATGGGCAAGTTTATTCAAAGTGGCTTTGTTGATAGTTTCCGGCACTTTAATCCTGAGCCACACAACTATACCTGGTGGAGCTACAGGGCAGGTGCACGCAACAAAAATCTTGGTTGGCGTATTGATTATAATATGATCACTGAAAATCTGAAGGACAGGTTAAAACGTGCAGCCATATTAACAGAAGCCAAACATTCTGATCATTGCCCTGTAATGCTGGAGATAGCGTAGAAGCAGTATACTAAAAGCGATAAGAAATTAGTTTATACTTAGAGATGCTGCTAAAACCCTTTTCGTATTATATTACAGTACGTTAAGCATCTTTAGTTAATTCACTACTATAGCAAGCATGGAATAATTATTTAAAGAGCATAGCATGAGAAAAGACGATGCACTGGATCAGCTGTTGCATCAGCTGCAGGAGTTCAAACAAAAATTCTACCTGAACATGTTGCTCAGGGGAAGCATTTTTGCTGTTGGGCTCCTGCTGTCTATTTATATAGTTTACAGCCTACTAGAGTACGTCTTCTACTTTCCTGTTTATGTTCGCGGGTTCCTGCTCTTTTCCTTTGTTGCTATTGTTGTTTATGTTTTTGTGCGGTGGATTGCTCTTCCTATCTCTGCTCTTGCCAAGTTAAGGAAGGTGCTCTCAGATGAGCAGGCCGCTTTGCGGGTGGGCTCTCATTACCCGGAAATAAGCGATAAGCTACTTAACGCCATTCAGTTAAAAAACTTCGACAGGACGAATGCCCTTATTGCCGCCAGCATTGAACAACGCTCCGGGCAGTTGCTTAGCTACAAGTTTAAAGAGGCCGTTACTTATAAGGAAAACAAACCGCTTTTAAAATATGTAGCTTTGCCTGTTCTTATTGCTTTGCTCATTGCGTTGGTATATCCTACAATTTTTGTACAAGGCACAGAACGCATCATCAACTACAAGAGGCATTATACTCCCTTAGCCCCTTTTAAATTCGTGGTCCAAAATGATAAACTACAGACCTATAGGGGAGAGGATTTCGAGTTAAAGGTAAATATAGAAGGCAAAGCTGTTCCGAACGATGTTTATGTTAGCTATAGTGGCCGGCGCCAAAAGTTAAGTCAAAAAGCAGATGGCACATATACTTATACTTTTAAACAGCCTCAGAAAGATATTTCTTTCCAATTAGAAGGGTCGGGTTTCACTTCTGGTGATTATCAGTTACAACTGCTTTCCCGGCCAAACCTGAAAGACTTTTACATGGAGGTGCAGTACCCTGCTTATCTGAATAGGAAGCCTGAGTATGTTCAAAATACAGGTAATGCCACTATTCCAGAGGGTAGCACAATCAACTGGAACTTCAAGGCGACCGAAACAAATAACATTAACTTAGTTTTTGATGATCCTAAGCAGATAATAGAGGCTACAAAAAGAGAAGATGCCTTTAGCGCCAGTAAGAAATTCATCCAAAGCCAGAACTACAACATTAAGCTACAGAACGAGCACAGTGCTAATAAAGAGCAGATCAGTTACCAGATCAACACGATTCCGGACCGGCTACCTCAGATCAGCCTGGAGCAATATCAGGATACAGCCCTGTACTCTTATATGGTATTGGGAGGAGATGTATCCGATGACTACGGACTTACACGCTTGTCCCTGGTGTACCGGATCATTAATGATAAAAATTCCCAAGGGACTTCAAAAAGTATCCAACTACCTCTCAATCCTAAACAACTTAACCAAACTTATTATTACCAGTGGAATACGGCTGCTCTTAAACTACAACCCGGTGATAAAGTAGAGTATTTTGTACAGGTGTGGGACAATGATGGCATCAACGGTATTAAAAGTGCCCGCACACGCAGTTTCGAGCTCAGAGTGCCTGATAAGCGCGAACTTCAGAAGGAGCTAGATAGTAACTCTCAGTCTATTGCCAGTCAACTTAGTAAAACCTTAGAAAAGGCAAACCAACTGGAAAAAGAGCTTTCTAAGTCAGAGGAAAAAATGAAGACAAAGCGCGACCTGAACTGGCAGGATAAAAAGCAGTTGGAAGACCTGATGGAGAAAAAGAAACAGCTGGAGCAGGATATTTCTTCTATGAAGGAGCTGTTTGAAGAACTCAGTAAGAAGCAAAACATGCTTAATGAGCAAGACAAGCAGTTAGCTGAAAAAGCACAACAGCTTCAAAAGCTAATGGAAGACCTTCTTGATCCGGAGACGAAAAAGCTTTATGAAGAACTGGAAAAGCTTCTTCAGCAACAACAACCCAATGATGAGGAACTCCAAAAGCTCTTAAGCAAACTAGATAACCGCGAACGAAACCTTGAACGTGAGCTGGAACGTGCTATGGAGCTCTTTAAGCAGCTGCAGTTCGAGCAAAAGCTAGATAACCTGTCTGACAAACTTGATGAAATGGCTAAAGAGCAAAAACAATTAGCTGATAAGACAGAACAGAAGCAGGAAGACAACCAGCAACTTCAGGAACAGCAAAAGGAACTTGAAAAAGAGTTTGAAGATGCGAAGGATCAGATGAAAGAACTGAAGGAGCTGAATGATAAGCTGCAGCATCCAAACTCTATGGATGAGGAGCAACAGAAGCAAGATCAGCAGAGCATTGAACAAGACATGCAGAAAAGCCAGGAACAACTTCAAAAGAACCAGAATAAAAAGGCAAGCGAATCTCAGCAAAAGGCAGGGGAGAAGATGGAAAAGATGGCGCAGCAGATGGAGCAAATGAAGAGTTCTGCTGGAATGTCTGGTATGCAACAGAATCTGGATCACCTTCGGGATATTCTGGAGAACCTGATTAAACTTTCCTTTGATCAGGAGGGGCTCATGAAGGAGTTTCGAGGTGTTAACCAAAGCGATCCGCGTTTTATTACGTTGTCGCAGCAACAGCTAAATCTCAGAGACAATGCTAAAGTTATTGAAGATAGTCTTTTCTCCTTAGCGAAGAAGGTCTTCCAGATACAGTCTTTCGTAACAAGGGAAGTTGCCGCTATGAACCAAAGCATGGATAACAGCATGCAGGAACTCCGTGATCGGAATGTAGGTAGAGCTACAGCTCAGCAGCAGTTGGCCATGACGAGTATGAACAATCTTGCCTTGATGTTAAACGACGCTCTAAAGCAGATGCAGCAGGCTATGCAACAAATGCAGGGAAATATGGCCGGAAAAGAGA
The DNA here is from genome assembly GCF_042684605.1 of Pontibacter locisalis. Lineage (NCBI taxonomy): Bacteria > Pseudomonadati > Bacteroidota > Cytophagia > Cytophagales > Hymenobacteraceae > Pontibacter > Pontibacter locisalis. The sequence continues at coordinate 211,692 of NZ_JBHULU010000012.1, read as the reverse complement.
AAGGGAGTAAGCCTCAACCCGGCAATATGGGAGAATTACAGCAACAATTGAACAAAAAAATCGAAGAATTAAAAAAAGGAGGCAAATCAGGTAAGGCACTTTCTGAAGAATTAGCTAAATTGGCTGCTGAGCAGGAGGCTCTCCGAAACGCCCTTAAAGAACTTGAAAAACAAGGGGCAAAACCTGGCGAAAAAGGCCAAAACGGCCAGCTGGGAAATATCAGTAAGATGATGGAACAAAGCGAGACTGATCTCGTTAATAAACGTTTGACTGAACAGACCATCATGCGCCAACGGGAGATCCTTACAAGATTACTGGAAGCTGAGAAATCAGCAAAGGAGCGTGAATTGGATAATAAGCGTGAAGCAAAAACAGCTCAGGAGATTGCACGAAAGGTGCCTCCATCCTTTGAGAAGTATTTTAAAGCAAAAGAAAAACAAACTGAATTACTTAAAACAGTACCTCCTGCTTTATCACCGTATTATAAACAGAAGGTAAATGAGTACTTTCAGAACATTAGCAAATAACTAGCACCTATTTTACACTTAACGATTAATATGAATCAGGTAAAAATTCAGATTCCTTCGCTAATCGAAAACATCAGAGTAATAGAAAGCTTTATAGATAACTCTAAAGATGAATTCGAATTTGAAGATGATATCTATGGTAACATCATGGTTGCTGTTACGGAATCTGTGAACAATGCCATCCGTCACGGAAACAAGTTTGACAAGGATAAAAACGTATACCTTACACTGCAGGTAGAAAAAAACCAGCTTTCTTTCGAAATAGAAGATGAAGGCCCTGGATTTGATTATGAAAACCTGCCTGACCCAACAGCACCAGAAAATCTTGAGAACCCTGGTGGCCGCGGTATATTTTTGATGCGCAATCTTTGCGATGAAGTTAATTTCCTTAATGAAGGTAAGCGCGTACAGCTGATCTTTAACATCATACCATCTCAAAATGGAACATCCAATTGAGTTCTTTAGCGAAGACATTGAGTTTGAGCTAAAGAACCCAGATAAAGTTTCAGATTGGATTGCTACAGTAATTGAACAACACGGAAAAGAATTAGCCAGCCTTACCTACATCTTCTGCTCCGACAATTACCTGCACGAGATAAACGTTGAGTATCTCGATCACGATACGCTCACAGATATCATCACCTTCAATAATGCCGACGAAGAAGGCACTGTTGAAGGTGATATTTTTATCAGCGTAGATCGAATTAATGATAACTCAAACGATCTAGGTGTTCCATTTGAAGACGAGCTACACCGGGTTATCATTCATGGTGTTCTTCACCTGCTTGGGTTTAAGGATAAAACCAGGGAGGAAGAGGAGCTTATGCGCAAACAAGAAGATTCTTCCTTATCTTTGCGAAAATTTTAATAGCAAAAGGAATTACCGATCTCCAGATGACGTTTCACGTGAAACGTCACTAAATCCAAAATAAATGTTTCCAGAATACGATGTAATAGTAGTTGGAGCCGGACACGCAGGTTGCGAAGCAGCGGCTGCAGCGGCTAAGATGGGTTCGAAAGTAATGTTGGCTACCATGAACATGAACACCATAGCCCAAATGTCATGCAACCCAGCAATGGGGGGTGTAGCGAAAGGGCAGATAGTGCGTGAAGTAGATGCACTAGGTGGCATGAGCGGAATAATCACTGATAAAACAATGATCCAATTCCGTATGCTAAACAAATCTAAAGGTCCTGCAATGTGGAGCCCAAGAGCACAAAGCGACCGCATGCGTTTTGCTGAAGAATGGCGCTTAACTCTGGAGCAGACGGAGAATGTAGATTTTTGGCAGGAGATGGTATCAGGCATTTTAGTAGAGGAAGGCAAGGCTGCCGGAGTTCATACTAGCTTGGGGATAACTATACGTGGAAAGGCAGTTATATTAACTAACGGCACCTTTTTGAATGGCATTATCCACATTGGAGAGAAGCAATTAGGAGGAGGACGTGCTGCAGAAAAATCAGCAAAAGGTATAACGGAGCAACTCATTGAATTAGGTTTTGAGGCTGGCAGAATGAAGACAGGAACACCTCCACGGGTAGATGGGCGTTCGCTGGATTACAGTAAAATGGAGGAGCAATTCGGAGACGAGACGCCTTCAAAGTTTTCGTATACAGATACAGAACCATTAAAAGAACAACGGAGCTGCTATATTACCTACACAAATTCAGAAGTTCATGAAATACTAAAAACGGGATTCGAAAAATCTCCAATGTTTCAGGGGAGAATTCAAGGTTTAGGCCCGCGTTATTGTCCATCCATAGAAGATAAGATCAACCGCTTTGCGGAAAGAGATCGCCACCAGATTTTTGTTGAGCCAGAAGGATGGCATACGGTAGAGGTTTATGTGAATGGATTCTCCAGTTCATTACCTGAAAATGTACAATACCAGGCAATACGTAAAATAGCAGGATTCGAGAATGCAAAAATGTTCCGCCCTGGCTATGCTATAGAATATGATTTCTTCCCGCCAACACAGTTAAACCTGACTCTGGAAACAAAACTAGTTAGCAACTTATACTTTGCAGGCCAGATAAACGGAACAACAGGATACGAGGAAGCAGCGTGCCAGGGATTAATGGCAGGTATAAATGCACATAATAAGATCAATGGAAAAGAGCCTTTTGTATTAAAGCGTTCTGAAGCATACATAGGTGTTTTGATAGACGACCTGGTTAATAAAGGTACAGAAGAACCGTATCGTATGTTTACATCACGTGCAGAACATAGGATCCTTCTCCGCCAGGACAATGCTGATATCCGACTGACAAAGATGGGATATGAACTAGGATTGGCAGATGAAAGCCGCTTGAAAGCTGTGGAAAAGAAGATTGAGGAAACAGCTGAAATCATAGCTTACTTAAATAACAAGCCGATTGAGCCAGAAGATATCAACAGCATGCTGGAAAGTTTAGGCTCAGCGCCGATTAATGAAAAACAACGTGCCGGCCAATTAATAAAGCGGCCGAACGTTGAAATAGAAGACATAGCAGCAGCCGTACCAGCCGTAGCAGAATATTTGAGCAAATTTAAAACAGACAGTATAGAGCAAGCTGGTATAGCCGTAAAATATGAAAGCTATATAGACAAAGAGTATGCTATGGCAAGCAAGATGAGCGAACTGGAAAACTACCTTATCAAAGACAAAATTAACTACCGTAGTATTCCTGCGTTATCTGCGGAGGCAAAAGAAAAATTATTAAAAGTTCAACCTGAAACTATCGGACAGGCATCCAGAATAAGTGGAGTAACGCCAGCAGACATATCGGTTTTAATGGTATACCTTGGAAAATAAATGAGCTACGAAAGACTGGAACAGTGCCCAATATGTGGTAAGGAAGAGTTTAAAAATTTTTTAGTAGTAACTGATAATTCCATTTCAAAGGAAAGCTTTGTAATAGTAGAGTGTGAGAACTGTACGTTCAAATTTACCAACCCAAGACCAGATATAGACAGTATCGGGAATTATTACGAATCAGAAGGTTATATTTCACATACTAATACAAAAGCCGGGATTATCAACAGGGCCTATCATGTAGTACGTTCTATCACTACTAAGCAAAAAGTAGAGTTAATCAACAAATGTGCTCCAGCTAAAGGTACCATATTAGATTATGGTTGTGGAACTGGAATCTTCCTTGCAGCATGCAAAAAGGATGGATGGGAAATAAGAGGGGTAGAGCCGAGCGAAAAAGCCCGGGAAATAGCGACCAAGGAAACAGAGGAATTGATTGCCTCCAATATATCAGAACTAGAAGGCGAAAAGTATGATGTAATTACCCTTTGGCATGTACTGGAACATATTCATACCTTAAATGAAACTATAAGCCAGTTAGTGGACATGTTACAGGAAGATGGTACCATAATCATAGCTGTACCAAATGCAGATTCACATGATGCCCAATTGTACAAGGAAAATTGGGCAGCATATGATGTACCAAGGCATCTTTATCACTTCACTCAGCCGACGATGAAGCGGTTGCTTAAGAAGCATAAGCTTAAATTGGAGGAGGTACTCCCAATGAAGTTTGATGCTTATTATGTAAGTATGCTTAGCGAAAAGCATAAAGAAGGTAAAACTAAAATGATAAGCAGCGTAATGAACGGTTTTAAATCAAACAGCTACGCACAGAAGAACGGCAACGACTATTCAAGCCTGATATTTATTGCAAAAAAGAAGTAAAACAACTGAGGGAAAAAGAGGGAGGGCAAGCGAAAGTTTGCCTCTTTTTTATTAAAAAAACAGCTAACTCATGAAGCAAAGGCATATTCTGCTAATTTTATCAACAGTATTGGGTACTACGTCCTGTGCCAGTATAAGTGCTCCCGAAGGAGGGCCTAAGGATGAAACCTCTCCAGCGTTAGTAAGTAGTAACCCAAAAGACCAGGCACTCAATGTAGACTTAAAAACGGTAACCCTGACCTTTGACGAGGAAGTACAACAGAATAATTTGACAAGGGAACTTCTGATCACACCAAACATACCTAATAAGTATAAAGTAAAGACAGAGAAGAATCAAATTAGCCTGGAATTCGAAAAGCCCCTACAGGAAAACACCACCTATACCTTAAATTTTAGGGAAGGAATAACAGACATTACTGAAAAAAATAAAGCCAAAGATTTAAAACTGTCATTCAGTACTGGAAGTTATATTGATTCTAGCAAAGTTTCAGGTTCAGTAGTTAACCTCAGAACTCAAAAGCCTGTAGAGAAGGCTATAGTTGCACTCTATCCAACAGATGATACTCTAAGCATCAGAAAGAACAAACCCTATTATCAAACAGACACAGACGCATCAGGTAACTTTGCGTTAGCAAATGTGCGAGAAGGGGAGTACCGAATTTACGCATTGGTAGAGAAGAACAATAATTCTTATTACGACAGCGAAGAAGAAAAAATAGGCTTTTTGCCAGGTCCAGTAAAAATTACACCTAAAACAGAGCCAGTAAAGCTTCAACTGACAAAGTTTGATACCAAAAAACCTATTCTTCTGAAAAGAGAAAACTATACAGATAGGTTTGTTGCTACTTACAACGAAGGGATAAGAAAAATAAATGTCAAGGTTCTAGGAGCATCGAAAGATTCGCTTAATACAAAATTGGGAGCTGATGGAAAATTAGCTGAAGTGTTTAAAACCGGCAATTTTAACGGTGGAAAAACAATTTTGACTGCTGTGGATTCTGCAGGGAATATAGCCGCAGACACAATAGAAATAAAGTTTGAGGGTAAGAGAGCACAACGTATCAAAGGTGCAGCATTGAAAGTTGTAAACAATACAAAAGGGTATACAACTGGGGAGCCAATACGGATAGAATTGGAGACACCTGTCCAGATTACAGGTAAGGAACCGATAAGTATCATGGCTGATTCAACAGTACTGAAAAAGCTGAAATATCCTGAAGATATAACACTAGATCCTACCAGAACAGAGCTAACTTTTATCATACCACAGTTAAACGGCCGCAGCAGACCCTTAACCATTGTGTTAGATAGTACGATGATAAAACCAGTTGAAGGAGGCGCTATAAGTTTTAAGGGCATACCGATGACTTTGGAAGAAACAGGTGGAACAGGGAGTTTGGCAGGAAAAATTGATTCTAGATACAGTTCTTTTACTGTTCAATTGTTAACACCAGAATATAAAATCGTAAGCGAAGTAAAAGATAAGAAGACGTTTCAGTTTAAAAAGCTGAGACCTGGCAGTTACCTGATAAGGGTGTTGGTTGATGAAAACAACAACAAAAAATGGGACGCAGGCACAGCTGATTTATTAAATGCTCCGGAAAAAGTTTATATATATCCAAAGCCAATAGAAGTAAGAGCAAATTGGGATCTAGAGGATATAAAGCTAGAATTTTAAATTTATTCAAATAAAAAAAGGGAAGGCGTAGGTGCCTTCCCTTTTTTTTGCCCTAACTAAAGAGAAAGCTCTCTTCTCTAATATTCATCCTAATCATAAACCATAGCCCACTGCTCCTCTATAACAAATGGGAAGGAGTAATTAAATCCGTTTTATCATTTCAAAACCTTAAACATTTCTTAGGAAGAATTTAGAAATATAAAGCTCTACAACGAAAAGTGGTACAATCAATTGTAAGAATAAAACAGACCGGATTATTCAAAAATAAAATATAGAAGAATAGAACCATGCCTACAGTAATGAAGGCAACAGAAGAAAAGAACGAAGAAAATTTAAGTAGAACCAAAAGAAATTGGAATACCTACGTAATAGAAAAGCACTAAATGCAAAGGTTTGTAAAAAGTAGAAGCAACACCAGACAGGAATTTATATAGTTCACAAGAGTGTGGGTATAACTGTGGAAAAGGGTGGGTAAAGGTTTGAAAACTTTACACACGCTGATTCAGGGAGAAGACAGGAAGATCAAAACAAAGGCAAAAAGTGGAAACGAGTGAACAAGTTAGGCCATAAAAAGCCTTTTTCCACGTCTGTGTGAATTGTTAAAAAAGAAATACACAGAAACAGGTAAAAAGTGGAAAACATGAATAAAGGACTGACACACAATAGAAAGAAGTAAAAGGAAGTGTGGAAGAAATGGTGAAAACAGAAAATGTATAAACAAGTTATCGGCCTTACACAAAAAAGAGAAGAGTTATCAACTTATAAACACACTAAATAATGAAAGAAGGATTAATTTAAAATTCATTTTATAAAAAGTTATTAGGTATTAGAGTTTGTGGAAAGGTGGAGAAAAGGTTCTCAAAAAGGAGAAAAAGCTTTAACTGAAGAAGCAAAAATTAAACAAAAAGAAAATCCATATCTTTAAGAGAGATAAAAACACTACAGAAGCATGAAATTGTTAATGAGCTTATCATTACCTTTTGAAGAACCAGTATTGATTTTTACACTGGTACTTTTAATCATATTGGTAATTCCCCTGCTACTAGGAAAACTCCGGATCCCGGGGATAGTTGGTTTGATAGTAGCCGGCGTAATATTAGGTCCAAACGGATTCCATATATTAGATAGAGACGCCAGTATTGTTTTATTCGGGACAGTAGGTTTACTGTACATCATGTTCCAGGCTGGCCTGGAAATAGACATGATAGATTTTAAAAGGTATAAAGCAAGAAGCTTAGCTTTTGGAGCATTGACTTTCTTCATCCCTATAACTGTAGGCACACTGGTCTTTCTATACCTGCACGGTTATGATGTTAAGCCAGCCATACTATTAGCGAGTATGTTTGCCCCCCACACATTGTTAGCATACCCAATTATAAGTAGACTAGGGTTAAGTAAAAATGAGGCAGTAACGTTGACCATTGGAGGAACTTTGGTGACAGATACTGCGGTACTATTTGTATTGGCAATTATTATTAACTCAACACAAGGAGAAACAGGCACTTGGTTTTGGGTTTTGATGATAACAAAGATGATAGTCTTTGTAGCTGTAGTGTTATGGCTGTTCCCTAAAGTAGCGAAATGGATGTTCAAGCAGCTGGAAAGTGAGAAGGGGGCACAGTACATCTTTGTATTGACTGTAGTCTTTGCAGCTGCTTTCCTGTCAGAACTGGCAGGGATGGAGGCTATAATCGGAGCTTTCCTGGCAGGATTGGCATTAAATCCATTGATACCCCATACATCGGCTTTGATGAACCGAATAGAATTTGTGGGAAACAATATTTTCATCCCATTCTTCCTGATAAGCACAGGTATGTTGGTAGACCTGACAGTGCTGTTTACAGATACCAACGCAATGCTGATAGCAGGTACCATAGTCATACTGGCACCATTAACAAAATATGCAGCGGCTTACCTGACACAGAAACTGTTTGGCTTTAGCATCCTCCAACGAAACCTGATATTCGGGTTAAGCAGCGCACACGCAGCCGCAACCCTAGCAGTTGTTTTGGCAGGATTCGAAATAGGTTTGCTAGGAGAAAGCGCACTGAACGGAGCTGTTGTGCTAATCCTGGTATCGAGTATGGTAAGCTCATTCTCAACAGAGAAAGTGGGGAGAAAGCTGGCAATATTAGAAAGTAGAAGAAAACCGGATATAAGCGTGAAACCAGATAGAATCCTGGTTCCGATCAGTAATCCTAAGACAATAGAAAATCTGTTGGACTTATCCATAATGTTAAGAAACCCGGACCACAAAAGCCCAATTTATCCATTGGCTGTGGTGATAGACAATGAGCATGCAGAAGAGGAGATATACAAAAAGAACAAGATGTTACAGGAGGCAATTACCCATGCTTCCGCCACAGATAACGATGTTCAGCTGGTTTCTAAAATAGACGTAAATATATCCAGTGGTATTCTCAGAGCTATAAAGGAATTAATGATAACAGAGGTGGTTTTAGGCTGGAACGCAAAGATCACTACCAGAGACCGAATCTTTGGAACTGTACTGGATAATCTGCTAGATAATACAGACGAGATGGTACTTGTATGTAAAATCATACAGCCACTGAATACAACTGAAAGAATAGTAGTGTTGGTGCCAACAAACGCAGAATTAGAAAGAGGCTTTATGCGATGGATAAGGAGCGTTAAACTACTGTCGCAGCAGTTGGGTGCTCCGATAGTATTCCGAGGGCGTAAAAGAACTCTAAACAAGCTTAAACAGGCAGTGAAAGAAACCAAGCCAACAGTGGAAGCAGACTACATGCCCTATACAAGCCTGAATGAGTTCGCCAATATGAAAGCGGAGTTAAACAAGGACGATATGGTAGTGGTAATATCGGCAAGGAAATCAACTGTATCCTATAACAGTAATCTGGATTTTGTGCCTCGCGTGTTGTCAAGAAACTATAAAGACAATAGCTTTATAGTCATTTATCCTGAGCAATATTCAGTTTATCAGACAGTACCTGTAAAGGGTATACCTGTTTCCTATGAAGAGAATGCAGAAAAATGATTTTGATTATAGCTTAAACTTTGAAAGAATAGATTTCAGGAAAAATCCAGAGCTATACCGGGTTGGTAAAGGGGAACAGGGAGTACTGTTAGTGGAACCTTACAAATCAGAAATATTGCCACATTGGCGCTTCAAGACACCTGAAATAGCAGCAGAATCATCTGAAAAAATATATGAGATGTTCCTTGAGTACTTGAAAGAAGATGACTTTGTAGGAGCAGACATGGCCAGGAAGTTTTTGCAAATGGGTTATACAAGAGCAAGAAGGTATGCTAACCATAAGTCAGGGAAAAAGTATAAGGGAGCAGTACCGGAGGATAAGAAAGGACAAAGTGGAGCGCATGGCAGAAAAGAGTTACCACTGGACCCGGATACAATAAAGGCAAAATCGGCAGAAATCTTTAAAGAAAAATGGCAGCAGGCTAAAACTAATCAAGCATATGTACAACAGAAAGATAAATTTATTGCCACCTATAGCTCTTAAAGCATATCTATCAGTAAATTACAACCACTAAATAAGTTAAACACGTATCTTTGCAAAAAAATCACAAATTAAAATGATTAACAAAGACATCAGGTTAGGTAAAGGACTTGGTAAAATAAAGTTCGGCCTGACAATGGAAGAAGTAGAAGAATTGTTGGGTGAGCCAGAAGAAGTAGAAGAATCTGATGAAGAAGATGAGTTTGAGCATCAAGCCTGGAATTACTGGGAAGAAGGCTACTCATTATACTTCGATAAAGAAGATGATTACAAGCTAAGTTGCATCGAAACAGCCAACAGAGAGGTGCAACTTTGGGGAGATCGGATTTTTGAAATGAGTAAAGATCAGGTTATTCAGCTTTTTGCTGACCATGATATTACTAATCCGGAAGAGGAGGAGGCAGAAACAGGGGAAACCCGTATTTCATACGAAAAAGAAATGATAGACCTTTATTTCGATGACGATCAGTTGATAGCAGTAAACTTTGGAGTTTTTATAAATGACAACCTGGAGGTTATTTGGCCAGAGAAATAAAGTAAAATACAAAAGCCCGTTTCGATCAGAAGCGGGCTTTTTTCATGTGCTTCAGAAAGCAAAAATGGCTATAGGGGAATAAATTAGGCTGTTTATAAGTTACCTCAAATAGCCATTAGCTATAGATAGAAGCGTTATCGCGAATTAAATATGCACAAAAAAAGCCCGACAATAGCCGGGCTTTGTAATGTACTGAGGAATCAGAATTATTTTAAAAGGAAGTTAACTAACTCTTCCTGAATAACAGGATTGATTGCAACGGCAAGTATAATAGAAATGATCAAACCAATAGTTACAGACAAGATGTCTTTGCCGATAAGGCCAAAGGTTTTACCAAACTTAACAGAGCTGTCATGAGCACGAAGCCGCATACCTAATTCACGACCTGCTAATAAACCAATGAAAACCCAAGTAGTACTCATAGGGATATTGTTGATTTCTTTGAAGTAGTAAAGAATTATCGCATAAACAAGGTCGATGATGGTAGCACTTCTTACATCACGAACTTCAGACTTCTCATTGATAATATGCTGAATTTTTTCCCCCCGCTGGTAAAACATATAGCCTAGGCCCAGAAAAATAAACCCAGCGAAAGCGGCAAATTCCCAAACACCTAACTGGCGCGGCAGGTAAACGGCAACATTAGCCAAATCCTGAGCAAGCCAAGTGTGCCACAGAAACCCACTAATCACCCACTGTGCTACAATCCAGGAACCATGAGCCTCGCCTTTGATAAACTTCTTTATAACCTTAGAAAGAAGGATATAAAGAATAAAAGCTGAAACAAAGGCAGCAACATAGCCCATTAAGCTTTTGCTTACCATGCTAACAATAGCACCTGAACTAACGGTAAACACACTCAGGAGCATGAAAGTAGTTGAAACCGGAATACGGAAGCGGGTCAGAAGCAAAAGAACAATTGGAGCAGCAAGCTGTAGGTAAACGAAATTATCAGGATTCTGAGCAAAGCCTTTGGATGCTAAACGTTGATAAGTCACATCACCGTCAAAAACATACCAGCTGTAAAAAACAGTGCCGAGGAAAATAAGACCCATGAAAAGCCACTGCCAATACCATTTTTTATCTTCATTGGAAACAATGAAAGTACCTATGGTCTGGATGCTGTCGTTAGCTATAGCGGAATAACCTGCAAAGGCAAAGCCAACCCACATGGCAATAGAGGCATAAGGATAAACTATTCCAGCCAAAATAAGGGAGAAGGCAATGAAATAAAGAAATTTCTTTTCCTTCTGAATGTAAATGTCAACAACGTTGTAGCGCTTCCTAAACTTATAGGGTTGGACAGGTACAACAGGTTTCTTTGACTTTTTTAATTTAGTCATTTTATAAAAAGTTGGATGAGAAACTAAAAACTGCGCAAGTTAGCCTAAAATAGAAGGAAGTAGGGTAGAGGCTATGTTAAGAAATTGTTAACAGGCTTAAGATTGGGGATAGCTACTACTCCTGGAGCTGTTTCTAAGGGTCTAGGAAGAGTAAAGGAGTGAAGCCATTTGAGGCAACCTAAAAACTCTACCGCCACATTGGCATAATAAAATTCTAAAAAACTATCTTTGCAGCATGGCAACACAAGAAAAAGCAACTGTGGAAAATACACAGTTAAAAGATATTATCTCTCATGCGAAGGAGTATGGTTTCGTATTCTCATCCAGCGACATCTATGATGGTTTACAGGCTGTGTATGATTACGGCCAGATGGGAGTAGAACTGAAAAACAATATCAAAAACCTGTGGTGGAAATGCATGACACAACTAAACCAGAATGTAGTAGGTTTAGATGCGGCCATTTTCATGCACCCATTGGTTTGGAAAGCTTCTGGCCACGTGGATAGCTTCAATGATCCGATGGTTGATAATAAGGATTCCAAAAAGCGTTACCGGGCAGATGTACTCATAGAAGACAAAGCAGCACAGTATGAGGCTGAAGGAAGAGTAGAGGAAGCTGGAGCATTGCTTGCTGAAATGGGAAAACTACTGGAAGATGAGAATTTGGATGGCGTTCGTGACCTGATCATCAGCGAAGGAATAAAATGCCCTATTTCCGGAACTGCCAATTGGACTGAGGTGCGTCAGTTCAACCTGATGTTCTCTACACAGGTTGGTTCTGTGGCCGATGAATCTCAGACAATATACTTGCGACCAGAAACGGCTCAGGGTATTTTCGTGAACTTCCTGAACGTGCAGAAAACAGGACGTATGAAAGTGCCTTTTGGTATAGCACAGATTGGTAAAGCTTTCCGAAATGAAATTGTGGCGCGTCAGTTTATTTTCAGGATGCGCGAATTTGAGCAGATGGAAATGCAATTCTTCGTACGTCCCGGCACTGAGATGGAATGGTACGAGCAATGGAAAGAAACTCGAAAAAAGTGGCACCAGGCCATTGGTATTCCTGCTGAAAGCCTACGTTACCATGATCATGAAAAGTTGGCGCATTATGCAAACGCCGCTGTAGACATTGAGTATCGCTTTCCATTTGGTTTTAAAGAAGTAGAAGGTATACACTCTCGTACTGACTTTGACCTGACGCAACACCAGGAGCTTAGTCGAAAGAAAATGCAATACTTCGACAACGATCTGAATGAAGACGGTAAGCCATTCGGAAATTATATTCCTTATGTGATCGAAACATCAGCCGGAGCAGACCGCCTGTTCTTGATGACGCTTTGCAATGCTTATACAGAAGAAGAAATAGTAGAAGGAGAAAGCACTAAGTCTCGCACTTTCCTGAAATTCCACCCAGCATTGGCACCTGTCAAGGCGGCTATTCTTCCACTAACGAAGAAAGATGGATTACCCGAGAAGGCTACAGAGGTTTTTGATGCATTGAAGTATGATTTTAATATCATCTACGAAGAGCGCGATAGCATAGGAAAGCGTTATACTCGTCAGGATTTGATAGGTACCCCTTTCTGTATTGCTGTTGATCACCAAACGCTGGAAGATGACACGATAACCGTACGGGACCGCGATAGCCGTGAGCAGGTTCGTATGCCAATCAGTGAGTTAAGAAGTTACATTGAGAAGGCAGTAAGCTTCAAAAGTATATTTGAGCAATTGGCATAAATCAAAATATAAAATTAAGATGAAAGGCAGTGTAGTTGACTACGCTGCCTTTTTTATTGTTTTGGCCCTTAGCTACAGGAGAATAAAATAGGATGAGGAATGGTAGGAAGCTAGTACTGTATGTATTACAAAAGATATAAATATGTGCTTTTGATGAAGTTCTAATATGATAAATTCAAAAAAAGTAATGGCCGCTTCAACTTCTTCTAAAAGTAAATATAATTTTTTTGTAGCTTAAAGGAATCAACTACATCCTATAACATGCCAGTTATCAAAGCATTATTGTGTCTTTTCGCTTTCTTAACCCTGAGTGGAGCCACAGCCCAATCTTCTCCGGATATCACCGTACAGGGACAAGGAGTACCAGTTGTATTACAAAAAGATACCTTATTCCATATTTTTAACCCGGTAGGTTCCTTTAGCAAAGAGGAGCGCGCAGCAGCAATAAGTAAAAGGGTAAAGGAGCTTTCGGAGGAAAGGTTCTTTGCAGAGGATTCTGTAAAAGTGGTAGACAACATACTAACAACAGAGGTAATTTACCTCGACAGGATCGTTATAAGTGTTACAGATGCTGATGCAGTTATAGCAGAAAAGCCACGAGAAGAGATCGCGGAGCTTTATGCAGCCAAAATAAGAGCATCAGTAGTGGAATCGGCGAGGCAAAACAGCCTTCGTACTATCATGGTAGAAGTGGGCCTGGCCATATTGGTTTTAATCATCTTCTACTTCGTGATAATGTATGTAAACAAGCTCTTCCATTTCATCTTCAGAAAAATAGATGAGCAGCAGGGAAAGAGGTTAAAAGGTGTGAAAGTAAAAAACTATGAAATGCTGACGCCAGAGCGGGAGGCAGCTGTTATTCTAGCAGTTGTAAGGTTTATCCGTCTCATTACAGTTTTTATACTTTTCTACATTCTGTTGCCTGTGTTATTCAGTATTTTTCCCTGGACGGAGGGGTATGCTGAAACACTTCTTCTCTACATTATCAGCCCGCTCAGGAAGATTGGCATGGGTGTGATTAACTACATTCCTAATATGCTCACCATTTTGGTCATAGTGGTTGTAACACATTATGTAGTTAAGTTTTTGCGCTTTCTCGCAGGTGAAGTAGAGGAAGGGAAGCTGGAAGTGCCAGGGTTTTACAAGGACTGGGCTAAGCCAACATATAATATTGTTCGCTTCCTGCTGTATGCTTTTATGTTTGTGGTGATCTGGCCATACTTACCAGGTTCAGATTCGGCAGTGTTTCAAGGTGTTTCTGTTTTCTTAGGTATCCTTTTCTCTTTAGGATCATCGTCTGCTATTGCAAATATGGTGGCAGGCCTGGTACTTACCTATATGCGCTCTTTTAAAATAGGGGATCGGATTAAAATAGGGGATATAACAGGAGATGTTATTGAGAAGACGCTACTTGTAACACGGGTGCGGACTATCAAAAATGAAGACATCACCATACCGAATGCTATGATCCTGAATAGCCACACAACTAATTTTACTACCTGCAGCGAGCAGAGTGAAAAGGGTCTGGTGCTGCATACTACTGTTACAATTGGCTATGATGTGCCCTGGCAGAAGGTCCATCAAGCTTTGATAGATGCTGCCCTTGCTACTCCAAGCGTTGAAAAGTCACCGGCACCTTTCGTGCTTCAAACCAGCCTTGATGATTTCTATGTGAGTTATCAACTAAATGCCTACACTTTCACGGCAGGCAAAATGGCATTTATTTACTCTAACATCCACCAAAACATTCAGGATAAGTTTAACGAAGCAGGTATAGAAATCCTGTCGCCACACTACCGGGCTCAGCGAGATGGTAATATGGTTACAATCCCATCAGCATATCTTCCTCATGACTATCAGACTCCCTCCTTTCGAGTGGAACAAGTACAGCAAATGCAACCTCAGAATGTCTAAAAGCAAATTAAGTGCAAAAATTATGTAAAATATATTTATCTAGATATTCATTTGTTCCGGTAAGGAAGACATTTAGGTTGTTTATATCCTATAGTAAAACTGGTTTAGATGAGTCTAAGGAAGTCTTTGCTCAAACTTATAAACAGTTAATGGTTATATTAGTAAGTCCTTCTATGGCACTTGGAACAGTAGAAGAACAAGGACCGAATGTTGCCACAGTGATTCATTCTTCTGTAGTTTTACCTGTTAGGAATTAGTTGAAAATATTGCTAATAGAGGTTAGAATGAAGGTTTTGCTACTAATTATTAACAGGGGATAACAGTATTGTTTAGATGATTAACGAAACTATTTAGCAGGTTAACCAAAAGCAAAGTTATCTGAGAAGTTACTACCGTATACATTACTATAATCAATATAACTTATGTAATGAGTACGAAATCAGATAAAGAAAACAGTTTGAAAGATAACAATCCCTGCTGGAAAGGGTATGAACCAGTAGGGATGAAGAAGAAGGATGGGAAGGAAGTTCCAAATTGTGTACCAAAGAACAATTCCTCCAGCTCCAAAAAGAAAAGTTAAAATAGGATTGAATGATACAGAGTAGCTTCAAATTATTGGGGCTATTTCTTTTTTTAAGGATACCGCTCTTAAGTAAAGCCTCAGTTAAGTTACAGATTTCAGCAGCTTTGTAAGCTCAAATCCGCATGGCAAGCCAAAATTGCCTACCTTTGCCGAATTGTAGAATACCATGTGGAATAAGATTGCCATCTTCATTATAAAAAACAGGTTAAGGCTTATCATTTTCTTAACCATCCTTACTGCGTTTATGGCTTACCAGGCCAAGGATGCAGAAATGTCTTATGATTTTGCCAACGTTGTGTCACAGGATGATGTGGACATGCAATACTTTCAACGCTTTAAGCAGGCCTTTGGTGAAGATGGTAATATCCTGGTAGTAGGGATGCAGGACAATAAAGTATACAGGCTTCAAAATTTTGCGAAGCTGAAAGCTTTATCAGACAAGCTGACTAAAGTAGAGGGGGTGAAGGCAGTGATATCGTTACCTAACCTGGTGCAGGTGGTGAAAGACACTGCTGAAAGTAAATTTGCTACTGCTGCCATCTTTTCCAAAATGCCAGCCACCCAGCCTCAGTTGGATAGCCTACTGCAGGTGGTGCGTAACCAGGGTTTTTACGACGGACAGATCATCAACAATAAAACGGGTGCAACTCTTTTAGCCGTTACTGTAGATCCGGAGTACCTTAACTCAGCCAGACGTGTGGAGGTTATGGATCATGTGATGGAGCACACACAGGCTTTTACTAAAAGCACAGGTATAAAACTGCACTATGCAGGGCTACCATTTGTACGAGCTGTAATGACTACTAAGGTAGCGGCTGAAATGAAGATGTTCCTCCTGTTGGCTTTATTAGTGACCGGGGTAACCCTCTTTATCTTTTTCCGGTCATTTTATGCAGTCATCTTCCCGCTACTGGTCATAAGTTTAGTTGTAGTCTGGGTGCTGGGTACTCTTTCGCTTCTGGACTACAAGATTTCTTTGCTGACAGGGCTTATCCCTGCCATACTGGTTGTTATAGGTATCCCAAACTCCACTTACCTGCTTACGCGCTACCATTATGATTACCGGAAGCATGGAAACAAAATACTGGCCCTTTCCCGAGTAATAAGTAAAATCGGAGTAGTGAATCTGGTAACCAACACTACCACTGCCATTGGTTTCATTGTATTCATGTTCACGCACGTGGCTATTCTTTATGAATTTGGTGTGGTGGCCGGTATCAACATCTTTGTAACCTTTGTTATCAGTATAATTCTGATCCCGGTAGTATTCTCATACCTGCCGCCTCCGAGCAATAAGCAACTACGGCATTTAGATGCAAGGCCACTAAATAAACTGCTGGAGTTCTTCGATTCTATTGTTCACCGTAAGCGCCCTTTGGTCTACTTCTTTACCACCTTGGCGCTGGTGCTATCTTTGTGGGGTATCTATAAAGTTAAGACGGTCTCTTACATGGTAGACGACCTGCCAGAGGAAAGTAGCGTGAATGCAGACCTTACCTTTTTTGAGAACCACTTTAACGGGGTGATGCCACTGGAGATTATCGTAGACACGGGCGTAAAGCAGGGTGTAATGCGACTGCCAAACCTAAGCAAGCTGAATCAGCTGGAGAATTTTCTGCGCACGCAACCTATTCTCTCGGCTCCTATTTCAGTAGTGGGGCTGGTGAAAACAGCTACCCAGGCATTCTACGGAGGAGATCCCAACTCCTACCGATTACCAGATAACACAGAAAGAAACTTTATCTTCAGCTATCTTGCAAAGCAGAATAATGATATTAACCAGCGTTTGCTACATTCCTTTGTTGATAGTACAGGGCAACGGGCACGTATTTCTTTAAAAGTAGCTGACGCAGGTTCTAGAGAACTTGATACTCTTATTCTTAAAAAAATCAAGCCTGAACTGCATGAGATTTATGGTGGTGAGGGAGTAACCGTTACCGAAGAAGGTAACACCACTGTCTTTACCCGCGATGATTCCGGCAGCAAAACCACCGTTAGCCTTACCGGAACAACCTTGCTGTTCATAAAGGGTAATGAGTACCTTATCAACAACCTTCGCTCCAGCCTAATATTAGCTTTTGTGTTGGTAACTATTGTAATAGCATTGTTGTTTAAATCGATGAGGATAGTGATTATTTCGCTGATACCGAACATGATACCATTATTGATTGCCGGAGGCCTGATGGGTTTTTTCAACATTCCACTTAAACCTAGCACTGCCCTTATCTTTAGTATAGCACTCGGTATCGCTATCGATGATTCAATTCACTTTTTGGCAAAATACAGAAGTGAGTTGCTTTCAAATGGCTTTCATGTGAGCAGAGCTATTACAACCAGTTTAACAGAGGCGGGTACAAGTATGATTTATACTTCCATTATTTTGTTCTTCGGGTTCGTGATATTTGCGTTCTCCGAATTTGGGGGTACAAAGGCCTTGGGTGTGTTAATGTCGGTAAGTTTACTAATTGCATTATTCACAAACCTGATTATATTGCCAACTTTGCTGATGACCTTCGACAGCGGCAAGTATAAACATGATCCTTACGCGCTGATAGAACACTATAACGAGTTTTACCTGGAGCAAGAGGATGAAGAGCTTGATTTGAATCAGCTTAAGTTAAAAGTAGAAGAAGAAATTCTGGAGGAAGATAAAAAACCTGTAACCAGTGAAGTATAACGAGTATAAAAATCTGAATTACGCCAAAGTAGGCGAAGAAGTATTAGCGTTCTGGAAGCAGAACAACATCTTCGAACGCTCTGTTGCAACCCGTGAAGGCAACACCCCTTTTGTCTTCTATGAAGGCCCACCGTCAGCAAACGGTACGCCGGGTATTCACCACGTAATGGCTCGTGCTGTGAAAGATATTTTCTGCCGCTATAAAACCCTTAAAGGGTTCCACGTGAACCGTAAAGGTGGCTGGGATACCCACGGGTTGCCTGTAGAGCTGCAGGTAGAAAAAGAACTGGGTATCACTAAAGAAGATATCGGTAAGAAGATCACGGTAGAAGAGTATAACCAGCGCTGCCGCGAAACGGTGATGCGTTTCAAAGACCAGTGGGATACACTAACCGAGCAAATGGGGTACTGGGTAGATCTTGATAACCCGTACATTACATTTGAGAACGAGTACATCGAATCTTGCTGGGCGCTTCTGAAGCGCCTGTACGATAAAGGTTATCTTTACAAGGGCTACACCATCCAACCTTATTCTCCTGCCGCAGGAACAGGTCTAAGCTCTCATGAGCTAAACCAGCCGGGCTGCTATAAAATGGTTAAGGATACCACTATTGTAGCACAATTTGCGGTGAAGCGAATTACCCGCAATATGTTCCTTTTTGAACATGAGGATGAGCAGGTCTATTTCCTTGCCTGGACAACTACTCCCTGGACACTCCCTGGAAACACTGCTCTGGCTGTAGGCAAGAATATAAAATACGTTAAGGTTAAGTCTTATAACCAATATACCTATGAGCCAATCTCAGTTATACTTGCCAAAGATTTAGTTAGCCGGTACTTTAATCCTAAAGCTGCTGACATTGCTTTAACTGAGTACAACTCTGGTGATAAGCTTATTCCTTACCAGATTGTAGAGGAATTTGAAGGCCGGGATCTCGACGGAGTGGAATATCATCAACTGATGCCATATGTAACACCTGAAAAGCCTGCCTTCCGTGTGATCATTGGTGATTATGTGACAACAGAAGACGGTACTGGTATCGTGCACATTTCTCCGACCTTTGGTGCTGATGACTTTAGAGTAGCAGCGCAAAATGATATACCAGCACTTTTGGTTACAGATGAATCAGGAAAGCAGGTTCCAATTGTGGACAGGCAAGGACGTTTTGTATCTCAGATAACAGATTTTGCCGGCATGTATGTCAAGAACTATGCAAAGGAAGATGAGTCATCTCCGGAGTATAGACCAACAGACGTAAAAATTGCCATCAAGCTAAAAGAAGATGGCAAGGCTTTTAAAGTAGAAAAGTACGAGCATACGTACCCGCATTGCTGGAGAACAGACATGCCGGTCCTTTACTATCCGCTGGATAGCTGGTTTATTAAAACTACTGCCGTTAAGGATAGGCTTATTGAACTGAATAAGACTATCAACTGGAAACCCGAATCAACTGGCTCTGGCCGTTTCGGTAACTGGTTAGAGAACCTGGTGGATTGGAACCTTTCCCGTTCGCGTTACTGGGGCACACCGCTGCCAATCTGGAGAACAGAGGATGGCGAAGAAGAGCGATGCATTGGTTCGATTGCAGAGTTAAATGAAGCGATAGAAAAAGCAGTAGAGTTTGGCGTAATGGATGCGGCAGTTGAGGTGAATGACCTGCACCGCCCTTATGTGGACAACATTGTGCTACTAAGCAGCTCCGGAAAGCCAATGTACAGAGAGACAGACCTTATTGATGTTTGGTTTGACTCCGGGGCTATGCCTTATGCACAGTGGCATTACCCACTTGAGAACGAAGAACAGTTCGAGAAAAATTTCCCGGCCGACTTTATTGCAGAAGGTGTAGACCAGACGCGTGGTTGGTTCTTTACGCTGCACGCTCTGGCAGTTATGCTGGAAGACAGTGTAGCTTACAAAAACGTAATCGCCAACGGGCTTGTGCTAGACAAGGACGGTAATAAGATGAGCAAGCGTTTAGGCAATGCTATCGATCCGTTCGAGATGATAGGTAACTATGGTCCGGATGCAGTACGCTGGTATATGATCGCCAATGCTCCGCCTTGGGATAACCTGAAATTTAACCCGGATGGTGTGGTTGAGACACAGCGCCGTTTCTTTGGTACGCTGCAAAACACCTACTCATTCTTCGCACTTTACGCTAACCTGGACAAGTTCACTTACCAGGAGGATGATGTTCCAATGGCGCAGCGAACAGAGTCTGACCGCTGGATCATATCCAAGATGAATACGCTTGTAGGAAATGTAGACGCATATTACGAAGATTATGACCCTACCCGTGCAGCCCGGGCAATCCAGGACTTTGTAGTGGATGATCTGAGCAACTGGTATGTGCGCCTGAACCGTAAGCGTTTCTGGAAAGGTGAGTATAACACAGATAAAATTGCTGCTTACCAGACTCTTTACACCTGTCTGGAGACCATTGCTAAAATTGCTGCACCGATTGCACCTTTTTATATGGAGCAGTTGTACCGTGATTTAAATGCTGTAAGTAACAAGCATCAAGAGGTGTCAGTACATTTAGCCTACTATCCAGAGGTTGAGAAAATTGATATAGATAAGGATCTTGAGGAGCGTATGGAACTGGCACAAACAGTTTCATCGCTGGTGCACTCGCTGCGCAAAAAGCAAATGATCAAGGTACGTCAGCCATTGCAGCGCATTCTTATCCCGGTGCTAAATCCGAAGATGAAGCAGCAGATAGAAGCAGTTGCCGATCTGATCATGAGTGAAGTGAATGTAAAGTCCATAGAATACATTGACGATACATCAGATATATTGGTGAAGAAGATTAAGCCAAATTTCAAGAAGTTGGGACAGGTTTTCGGGCCAAAAATGAAATTGGTGGCTGCAGCAGTGCAGCAGATGGACCAGAACGACATTGCGCACCTGGAACGTGAAGGTGGATTCGAAATCATGCTGGCAGATGATGAAACCGCTGTTCTGACACCAGATGATGTAGAAATCACTTCGGAAGACATCCCTGGTTGGTTGGTAGCCAGTGAAGGAAGATTAACTGTAGCGCTTGATATAACTATCACGGAAGAACTGAAGCAGGAAGGTATTGCACGTGATCTTGTGAATCGAATACAGAATCTGCGGAAGGACACTAATCTGGAGGTACAGGACAAAATCCACATTTATATGCAACTTGCAGCCCCAGAGGTGAACGAGGCTGTTATTAACTACAGTGCCTATATTTGTGCCGAAACACAGGCTCTTACCCTTGACATTGTAGAAGAGTTAACAGATGCTACAGTGCTTGACATTGACGAATATACAGTGCTGCTAAACATTCAAACCGACAGCAACGCCATTTAATTCTGAGGCACCAGGAAAACTTAGTTTCTCCTGGTGTCTTCATACTTTTGCCTCACCAAGGGCAGTTTATAGAATAAATATGAAATACTGGAAATATTACATGGCGGCGTTGGCCGTGATCGTGTTGGATCAGGCGGTTAAACTGATCGTTCATTACAACATGGAAATGGGCCTGCCTGGCGAAATACATTTAATTGGTGATTGGCTGAAGCTGCACTATACCCTGAACCCGGGTATGGCGTTTGGAGTGGAGTTAGGTTCTGAATATGGTAAGTTAATCCTGACGTTATTCCGCCTTGTAGCCATGTTTGGTATAAGCTATTACCTCTATTACTTGGTTAAACATCATGCCCCCAAAGGATTGATCTGGTGCATTGCACTGATCCTTGGCGGTGCCATTGGTAACTTAATTGATAGTACCTTTTATGGTGTATGGTTTGATAATGCACCCTATGGTTCTTCAACACCCTGGTTTCATGGACAGGTTATTGATATGTTCTACATTGATATATGGGAAGGTATAGTACCCCACTGGGTGCCATTATTGGGTGGTAAGCCAATGTCGCTTTGGCCTATCTTTAACGTTGCTGACTCAGCTATTTTTATCGGAGTATTACTGATTCTTTTTAACCAAAAACGTTTCTTTGGGGAGCATCACGAACCAGAGCATAAAACAACTGTTGAGCAACAGCAGGGTCTATAAGTAATAGTTATAAGTCTGTTAAGGGGGCTGTTCCATGTGGAGCGGCCCTTTTTTTTTGCCCTCAGATTTGCTTCGTCTTCCTGTACAGGTTAAATAAAAATGCTACTTTTACTAAAGGTGTAAATCTAAATTAAACTTGTCACTATCAACTCCTATACTCCAGGTCAGTAACTTGGAATCTGCTTTTTCCACTAGGCATGGCAAAACTAAGGCCGTTGATAACATCTCTTTTGAGGTTTATCCCGGCGAAACTGTGGCTATAGTAGGAGAGTCCGGATCTGGTAAATCCGTAACAGCGCTTTCGCTGATGCGGCTGATCAACACTAACGCAGGAGGTACAGCAGGAGGGAGGGCTATGTTTCATTCGAAGGCATACGGTGAAGTCGACCTGTTTCAGTTGCCGGAAAAGCAGATGCAAAAGATCCGTGGCAATGAAATCAGTATGATTTTTCAGGAACCTATGTCATCACTGAACCCGGTACTTACTTGTGGAAAACAGGTGGCAGAGGTTTTGTTGCTACATGCCAATCTTTCCAAAAAAGAGGCCAAAGAACGTACCATTCTACTATTTGAGAGAGCAAAGCTCCCGCGACCAGAGAAGATTTTTGATACTTATCCACACGAAATATCTGGAGGACAGAAGCAGCGGGTAATGATAGCGATGGCCATGGCCTGTGAGCCAAGTTTACTTATAGCAGATGAACCTACTACTGCTCTAGACGTGACGGTACAGGCACGCGTACTTCAGCTGATAAACGAACTACGTTTGAAGGAGAATACTGCCGTGCTGTTTATCACGCATGACTTGGGAATAGTGGCCGAAATAGCCGATCGTATTCTGGTCATGTACAAGGGCAGGCTGGTAGAACAGGGAAGTGTAATGGATATTTTTACCAACCCACAACATCCCTATACAAAAGGGCTGTTAGCCTGCCAGCCAAAGTTGTCGGTTAAGCCGCAATCTGTACTTCCTGTAGTATCCGATTTCTTGCTGAAAGATGATCATGGAAATGTTATTGAACGAGATAAAGGAGCAGCGACTAAGCTGGTAGACTTAGTAAGTAAAGAAGCTTCTTCTTTAACAAATCCTGAACAACAACAAATAGCTCCGCTGCTTAAAGTGGAGAACCTAAAAGTACATTTCCCTATCAGGAAAGGGTTTTTCGGGCGCGTTACTGGTTACATCAAAGCAGTAGATGGTGTAAGTTTTGAAGTACAGCCTGGAGAAACAATAGCCTTGGTTGGCGAGTCAGGTTGCGGTAAGACTACGCTTGCACGTGCTCTGCTCCGTTTATTGGAGCCAACTAAAGGAAGCATTATCTTTGATGGCCAAGATATTACACGCTTAGTTCCTGAAGAGTTACGCAAGAGGCGCCGCGATTTTCAGATGATCTTCCAGGATCCCTACGCTTCGCTTAACCCCATGCACACTGTAGGCGAAACAATCATGGAACCCATGCGTGTGCATAAGTACTATGCTGACGATAAAGAACGCCGTGGAAAAACCTTGGAACTGATTGATAAAGTGGGGCTTAGTTCATCTTGCTTTGATCGTTATCCACAGGAATTCTCTGGTGGTCAGCGGCAGCGCATATCTATTGCCCGGGCTCTTGCATTGCAGCCAAAATGCCTTATTTGTGATGAAGCTGTATCAAATTTGGATGTATCGGTGCAGGCGCAGGTGCTAAATTTATTAAACCAGCTAAAGAAGGAACTGCAGATCACATACATTTTCATTACGCATGATTTAGCTGTTGCTAAGTATATGGCAGATCGTATTCTGGTTATGCATAACGGGCAGATCGTAGAAGAGGGCAAACCTGAGCAATTGTTTGAACATCCTCAGGAGGAGTACACCCGAACTCTTCTCGACGCTGTACTCAAAGGGGAACCTTCAGATATTCTGAAAGCGAAAGAGAAGCGGGAAGAGATAAGGTCTTTAGCAGAGAAAATAAAGTTCGGTCCTGATTACTAAAAAAAAGAAGCCGTTGATGCGGCTTCCAATTATTTTAAATAGTTACACACTAAATAGGTAGAGCAAACAGTTAATAGGCTAACGGTTCAATTTTACCTTATTCAGTTCTCTTGTTTCTCAGGCGATTTCTCTTAAACCTATAAAGAGAATAGCTTTGCTGAACATCCCTTGCAAAAAGGTAAAGGCAGTAGACAAATAGAGGCACTACAAAAAGTGCAGCAATAGTGAGTAGCATTGTTAATGTAATTTTATTTGAACTTCTGTACCGGCTTTCCCGGTACCATTTCTTAAAGCAATCACATTTTTCCTTCTTTTGCAATATCTTCTGCTAAGTAGGTGCTAAAATTCATATAATATTTTTATATTATAGCATAATAATATTATTATTCTCGATTTAGTTTTCGTAGCACTTGTAGTTGATAGAATCAGCTGGGTTGTTACACACATACCTAACAGAGCTTTCTTTTTCTTTTTGTTCTGCTTCATCTAACTCTCTATTTCCCGGTTATATAGAAAATTCTCTATAAATTACAGTGCACTTTAGCCAAGTACCCTTTTCAGGCGTATAGTAGTAACTGAATAGATAAAGCAGTTAAAAGTTAAAGTATAAAAATAGATGCGACGGCTCTGTTGGCTGTCCCTATATTGATAAAGATTCATGAGAAGCAAAAACAGTAAAAGAAGCGGCAGTGATAGCCGTAACGACCGCAGCAGCTCCAGAGGAAGGGGCGAGAAATCATCTGAAAGAAAGACCTCATCAAGAGGAGAAGGCTCTGCCAGACGTGAGCCAACAGGCAGGAAAGGGGTGCAGAAGTCGTTTAAAGCTAATGTACTGGAAATATTCTCTGATAGCCCTGATAATGTTTTTACACAGCGCCAGATTTGCCGAAGAATGGGCATAGTGGATAAGAAGGGCCGTGAACAGGTAGAGAACGTTTTACATACACTAAAGCAAGAAAATAAACTGCTCAGGGTTGATGAAGATAAATATATCATGAACCTAAAAGTAGATATCATCACCGGCCGGGTGGACCTTGCAAACAGCAAGTATGCCTACATTGTGTCGGAAGAGCGTGAAGAAGATATCCGGGTTTTCCGGGAGCACCTGAAGTATGCCATGGACGGTGACCTGGTAAAGGTAGAGGTACTGCCAACGGTGCGTGGTGGCCGCCAGGAGGGTGTTGTAGTAGAAGTAGTAGAGCGACAGCGTACCGAACTGGTAGGAGTGATGGAGTTGTCAAAGAACTTCGGATTCGTTGTGCCGGATTTTAAACGCTTATACTTTGATGTTTTCGTTGGTGAACGTGGACTGAACGGTGCGCAGTCAGGAGACAAGGTATTAGTGAAGATAGTGGAATGGCCAAAAGATCCGGACAAGAACCCTACTGGTGAGGTTATTCGCGTGTTTGGCCCGGCAGGAGAAAATGAGGCTGAGATACACTCCATTATGGCCGAGTTTGGTTTACCGTTTGAGTTTCCGGAAACAGTAGAAGAAGAGGCAGAGACTATCTCCGATAAGATAACAGCCGGTGAAATTGCCAAGCGCCGTGACTTCAGGGATGTAACCACATTTACCATAGACCCTGCCGATGCCAAAGACTTTGATGATGCGCTGTCTATTCAGAAGCTGGAGAACGGTAACTGGGAAATAGGCGTGCACATTGCCGATGTAACACATTATGTTCATCCGCGCAGCCTGTTAGAGAAAGAAGCTTACCACAGGGCCACCTCGGTGTACCTGGTGGATAGAACCATTCCAATGTTACCGGAGCGCCTTTCGAATGGCCTCTGCTCCCTTAGGCCAAACGAAGAGAAACTGACATTCTCAGTAGTATTTGAGCTAGATGATAATGGAAAGCTGTACGATACCTGGTATGGCCGCACAGTAATTTATTCTGATCGCCGCTTTGCTTATGAAGAGGCGCAGGAGCGAATTGAGACAGGCGAAGGCGACTTTGCTGACGAAATAAACACACTAAACCGGATTGCTAAAAAGCTACAGGCTAAACGCTTTAAAAACGGAGCTATCAGCTTCGAAACAGTGGAAGTAAAGTTTAAGCTAGACGAAGATGGGCGTCCGTTATCTGTATATGTAAAGGAGCGTAAAGATGCGCACAAGCTGATCGAGGAGTTTATGCTGCTCGCTAATAAAAAGGTGGCGGAGTATGTGTATCACCTTGGAAAAGGTAACAAGCATCCCACTATGGTATACCGTACCCACGGTTCACCAGATCCAGATAAGCTTAGTACCTTCTCCCTGTTTGCCCGCAAATTCGGGTATAAAGTTAACCCCGATGGTGACATTTCAGTGGAGCTGAATAACCTGACGGAAGAGATAGAAGGAAAGCCGGAGCAAAGCGTTTTACAGAACCTGGCCATCAGAACTATGGCCAAGGCAAAGTATAGCACTGATCCGGAAGGGCACTTTGGCTTGGCATTCGACCACTACTCGCACTTTACCTCGCCAATTCGACGCTATCCGGATATGATGGCGCATCGCTTGCTGCAGCATTACCTGGACGGCGGTAAATCAGCTGAAAAAGAAGATTATGAGGAACGTTGCCAGCACTCTTCTGAAATGGAAAAACGTGCTGCCGATGCAGAGCGCGCCTCTATAAAGTATAAGCAGGTAGAGTTTATGAAAGACACTATTGGCAACGAATACAAAGGAATTGTGTCTGGTGTCACAGAATGGGGTATATTTGTGGAGATCGAAGAGAACAAATGCGAAGGCATGGTGCGTTTGTCTGACCTGACCGACGATTATTACGACCTGGATGCTGACAATTATCGCATCATTGGCCGCCAGTCAAAACGTATTATTTCTTTTGGTGACGAAGTGTTGGTAGAAGTAAAAAGCGCCAACCTTGCAGACCGTACAATCGATCTTGAACTTGTAAAAACCCTGAAACAACATTAAGCAGACCTGTGGATATCTCACATCTCTCTGAAAAGATCCATCACACATTATCAACGCTTCGCTACGGCGAGAATCCCCCAGAGCTTTATGAGCCAATCCGGTACATTATGGCTCTGGGAGGCAAGCGTATTCGCCCTTTACTGGTGCTATTAGCTGCAAAAATGTACGACGAGGATGTGGAACACACACTTTTACCTGCGGCAGCGGTAGAGGTTTTCCACAATTTCACGCTGATGCACGACGACATCATGGATAAGGCTCCGCTGCGTCGCGGACAGCAAACCGTACATGAAAAGTGGAATGCAAACACGGCTATACTTAGTGGTGATGTGATGCTGGTGAGGGCGTATGAGTTATTGCTGGGTGTGGAGCAGAATAAGCTGGCCAAAGTTCTGAGACTATTCAGTGCTACAGCCGCTGAAGTGTGCGAAGGGCAGCAACTGGATATGAACTTTGAGTTACGCGAAAAGGTGAGTATTCATGAATACATACAAATGATTACCCTCAAGACAGCTGTTCTGCTAGGTTTCAGCCTGAAGCTAGGTGCTATACTCCAGGGTGCGCCGGATACGGATGCCGAGCATCTGAAACTGTTTGGTGATAACATCGGCATTGCATTTCAATTGCGAGACGATCTGTTGGACGTATATGGTGACCAGAACAAATTTGGCAAGCAGGTAGGAGGCGACATCCTTTCGGATAAGAAGACCTTCCTGATGCTAACAGCTCTGGAGCAGGCAAACCAGGAGCAGCTTAATACGATCATTAGCTGGCGAAACAGAACAGAAGAGAGTATAACCGAGGAAAAAGTAAGGTCTATAACATCTGTCTATGACCAACTGAGCATCCGGCATCAAACGGAGCAGCACATCGACTTGTATTTTCATAAAGCGCTGCAGCATTTAGATGCTATTGACCTACCCGAAGAGAAAAAATCTACCATAAGAGGTTTGGCATTGCAGTTAATGGAGAGGGACAGCTAAATTTCTGTTCCGCAATCATTCTAGTCATAGCCTTCTAATTAAAATTTATTATGAGCGTTACCCTTATACTTATTGTTATTACGGTTGGAATATCTATTTATGCATGGCAGAATCAGGAGCTGATACATAAGTGGATTCTACAGCCTTATGCTGTGCAGCGAGATAATTCATGGTATCGCTTTGTTACCTCCGGCTTTATTCATGCCGATTTTACTCACCTGTTCTTTAACATGTTTACGTTCTACTTTTTTGGGGGCCTTGTAGAACGCACCTTTGAAATAGTTTTTGGACCAACAACAGGCATACTTATCTACCTTCTGCTGTATATCGGAGGGATAATTATTTCAGATATTCCAACATATATCAAACACAGAAACGATCCTTCTTATCGTGCCTTAGGTGCATCGGGTGGCGTTGCTGCAGTGGTGTTCTCCAGCATTCTGTTTTATCCAACGCAGGATATCTGCCTGTATGCGATTTTATGTATTCCAGGGTTTATACTAGGAGTGCTCTATGTTGTTTACTCCTACTATTCTGGTAGAAAGATGGAGGGTAACATCAACCATGATGCCCACCTGTATGGTGCTGTGTATGGATTTGTTTTGAGCCTTATTTTAGTGCCACAGGCATTTCCAAATTTTGTGACAGAAATAAGCAACTGGCGCTTGTTTTAAAACCTGCTCTATCGTTTAGCTTCTTCTCCTTTAACAGGTTAATTTTTCGGCTGTTATAAATCCTGTTGCGTATAAAGTGCTGTTAACAAGCCTTTATACCCGTGGATTTAATATATAAAAGCACCCTTGGAAAGCTATCACTAGTAGCTGTAATTTTCTGCTGTGCGCTACAGGCGCAGGCACATACTGTGGCCTTGGCACCACAGGAGAGAAGCACGTTACTGCAGTTCGTGGTTGATACACATCCTTCGTTAGCAAACCTGCTAACAAAGGCTGGATTAACTCCAATTCTCTCCTCAGACGATGCTTATACTATTCTTGCGCCTCCTGATGAAAGTCTGAAGAGTCTTGAGAATGAATCTGCCCAAAAGATCAGAACTGTTTTATCCGGCCATATTCTTAAAGGTAAATACCTGGAGACAGATTTAAAAGATGGAGCAACTGTAGAAACTTTGGCAGGTACGAAGGTAACTATCTGCCGCAAAAAAGATTACACCCTAGTTGACGGGATAAAAATTGTAAAGGCTAACCAGGCGGTGAAGAATGGCGTGGTACATGATATAAATGGTTTAATCAAAATTTAATTTTACTACGGAATACATTCCAGGGCAGTAGTTGAGGAAACTACTGCCCTTAATTTTTAATTTACACCTACCAGGTAGAAGTCTTCACTATTTAGTTATCATAATTTAACTTTTACTTTAAATAGTGTAAAGCAGGTCTTAGTAGCATTCGTATGCTACTAAGACCTATTATGTACAGCACCGACAAACACACCGCCCCGGAAACATCCATTATCCAGATTGCCAAAACTGATTGCTACGAATTGCAGTACGATGAGTTGAGCAACAGAATATACCTCACCTTGCTTGGGTATTGGAAGGACAAGGAGGTTGTTCCGGAATATTTAAACGACTGGCAAAAAGCCATAAAGCTTACCCGCCCAGATTTTTCATTGTTATTAGACATGCGTACCATGATTACGCATCCTCCGTCTCTTAATAGCCTGCACCTTGAAGTACATAACCTGATAAAAGACAACAGTGCCTCCCAAATAGCTCTGCTGGAACCCATTGATCGTATTGCCACTTTACAAATTCAGCAGATCATAGCTCAATGTGATATGCAAATAAGCAGCTTTTTAAATGCGGATGAGGCTGAGGAATGGCTTAATGCCGGTTAAACGCAACGCATTAATCAGATTATCAGTAACCTGTCTTAGCTTTAGTGCCCGAAATCCGTATGCAAGCATAAAGTTATAAATCCTGAACCACAAGCTTAATTGTAATAGCCAATAAAGCATTTGTACTTTCAAGGATAAGAATCACTGGATCAATCCCTGTTACTGTACCTATGACATTAGAAATTGCCATAGCTCTGGGAATTATTGCGCTGGCAGTTATACTGTTCGTTTCAGAGCGCCTTTCTATTGATACCGTAGCAATTCTAACGATGGTACTGTTTATGGTTACAGGCATACTTACGCCTGCGGAGGGGTTTGCAGGATTCAGTAACTCAGCTACCCTTACAGTAGCAGCTATGTTTGCCATTAGTTCGGCTATCTTCAAATCAGGTGTACTCAGTAGTGTGGGGATAGCCTTAACCCGAATAGGCCGCAAAAATTATCTGCTCTGTCTTCTCTCGCTCATGCTTATCTCTGGCGGCCTCTCTGCGTTCATTAATGATACCGCAGTAGTAGCACTTTTGATGCCTGTGGTGATACAGGTAAGTCAGGATATTAAGGTAAGTCCGTCTAAATTATTAATTCCTCTTTCATTTGGTGCTTTGATGGGAGGGATTTGTACGCTGATCGGTACATCTACAAACATTTTGGTAAGTGGTATTGCTGAGGCGCAAGGGGAGGAGTCGTTGGAAATGTTTGAGTTCACCCCTGCAGGGATCTGGTTTTTGTTAACCGGCATTTTGTACATGTTCTTTATAGGCCGCCACCTGCTACCAAACAGAGGAGTCTCAGAAGATTTGTCTGAGAGTTTTGACATGGGAGATTACATTACTGAAATCATACTTTTACCTGATTCTCCCTCTGTAGATGTACCCCTTCATAAGTCAGGATTAGTGCAAAACCTGGATGTAGAGGTAATGCAGGTTACCCGTAATAACGAACGTATACAGGTTTTCCCGTCTCTCATACTACATGCCAACGACATTCTGAAAGTGCGTTGTAGCGTGGATAAGTTAAAATTACTGAAAGAGGAAAAAGGTATCCTTTTAAAGTCAGAGCGTAAGTTCAGGGACAGAGACTACCGGATGAATGACAGCAAGCTTTACGAGGCAATTGTTACTCCCAACTCTTATCTGGAAGGAAAGTCGTTGAAGACCCTTGACTTCAGATCTTACAACTATGGTGCATCGGTATTAGCCATACGGCACAGAAACGAAATTATACATGAGAAGCTGGCGCATGTAAAGTTATCTGCTGGAGACGTTCTTCTTATTGCTGCTGATAAATTTCAGGGAGAAAAGCTTAAACAAAATGATGATATCCTGATCATATCTCAAACAGAGCGAAGCAGCTACAACTATGGTAAAATTATACCTGTGATAATTATCAGTGTCGGAGTTGTGATGGCGGCAGTTTTGGATTTAATGCCAATTGTGCTAAGTGCCATGGTAGGGGTTGTGCTGCTCATACTCTTCAAGTGCATCCGGATAGCTGAGGTATACAAAGCCATAGACTGGAAGGTAATATTTATGCTGGCGGGGGTGCTATCAATGGGAGCAGCTCTCGAAAAGACTGGTGCTGCCAAATTACTGGCAGATTACCTGATTTACGGAGTAGGAGAATATGGTCCCCATGCGCTTCTGTCTGTTTTCTTTTTCATTACGTTTATGTCCACCAACTTTATGTCTAATAATGCAACGGCTGCACTTCTTGCTCCTATAGCCATAGTTACAGCAAAAGAGTTAGGTGTAAGCGTAAAACCTTTCCTTATGGCTGTAGCCTATGCGGCGTCCCTAAGTTTTATGACGCCTATGGGGTATCAAACCAACACGATGATCTATGGCCCGGGTAATTACCGCTTCTCTGATTACCTCAAGGTAGGTACACCTCTAAACATAATTTACTGGATACTGGCCTCCCTCATACTTCCTTTGTTCTTTCCGTTCTAGGGCAGCAGGATGTTCCACGTGAATAACTACAGTTATAAATATCCTTTTGCCTGTAACAGAAAAAGCTCTGCATATTTTCCGTTCTGTGCCAGCAACTCTTCATGAGAACCTAACTCCTTTAGCTGGCCTTGCTCCAGGAAAAGAATTCTATCTGCCATACGTACTGTGGAGAAGCGGTGGGAAATAAGGACAGCAGTTCGACCTTCTATGAGTTCTGAGAAACGCAGGAAAACTTCATGCTCGGCACGGGCATCTAGAGCAGAAGTTGGCTCGTCAAGTATAAGCAACTGGGCATCGCGCATATAGGCTCGGGCTAACGCTACTTTCTGCCACTCACCTCCGGATAGCTCTACGCCTTTGTTAAACCGTTTACCCAAAACCTGATCATACTTGTCCGGTAGACGCTGGATAACAAGGTCGGCCAGACTTTTCTGAGCGGATCCTTGGATGCGCTCTTTGTCTGAAATGTTACTGATCTGGCCAATGGCAATGTTGTCAGAGGCTGTCATCTGGAAGCGCACATAATCCTGGAAAATAATGCCAACCTGGTGGCGCAGATCGCTCAGGTCATACTCCCGAAGATCAACACCATCTAGTAAGATTTTGCCTTCCGTAGGTTCATACAGCCTTGCCAGTAGCTTTACCAAAGTAGTTTTACCGGCGCCGTTTTCACCTACCAAGGCCAGCTTTTCACCAGCTCTTAAATGAAAAGAGAGGTGACGTACTGCCCATTTCTCGCTGTTATGGTATTTAAATCCAACATTCTCAAAGGTAAAACCGAACTTGATGGGACGAGGGATCTTTTTAGGGTCAACAGGAGGGGTAATCTGCGGCTTCAGTTCCAGGAAGTCGAACAGGTCCTGCAGGTATAAGGCACTCTCAGCAATTTGTGAGAACCGCGTCATAATTCCCTGTAAAAGTCCCCGCATGCTGTTGAAGGAGCCAGCCAGAAATGTAAGTGTACCAACCGTAATAGCACCTGCTACGGTTTGAAATAATATGAATACATAAGCACCATAGTATGCCAGGGCACCTAAAGATGACAGGATGCTGCCCCAGACTGCCCGCTTTAATGTGATGCTCTTGTTCAGGTTGTAGTACCTATCTGATAACTCCTTAAAGCGACTGGATAGGAAGCCAGACAAGTTGAAGGTTTTGATCTCTTTTGCTGTCTCGTCGGAAGCACCAATATAACGCAGGTAGTCAAGTTCGCGGCGTTCCGGTGTCCAGGAGCGGGACAAAGAGTATGTTCTTTCATTAAAATGTGTCTCACCCAAAAAGGAAGGAATAACGGCAACTAAAAGAATAAGTATAAGCCAGGGGTTGAAGGCGATGAGACCAACTGCCAGGAAGCCTATGGTTACAATATCCTGCAGTTGCGAGAGCACCTGCGACATAAGCACTACCCGCGTTACTGTTTGCCGGCGAGCCCGCTCCAGTTTATCATAGAAAGTGGCATCCTCAAATTGTGCTAAGTCAAGGGAGGCAGCGTGTTCAATTAAAGCTATAGATGTGCGATTTGAGAAGAGGTCACCCAGCAAGCTATCCAAGAGGGTTATACCGCGACTGATGATGTCTGATAGTAGGGCGAGACCCAACTCCAGTGCCACCAGTATCCACAGGTAAGAAAGGTCCTGTTCTCCTGGTACGTCTATGAGGCGGATAACTTCGTCTATGATTAGTTTACCTACATAGAGCATAGCCAAAGGAAGCGAAGCCTTTACCAGGCGCAACAGCACATTGCCGATCGTCATGCCCTTACTCGTGTCCCAGATGAGCCTGAAGAACTTTGGCAGGTTCTTTAACGCTCCCATCTGCTCTTTAAAGCTTTTTTTCTCGTCAGCTGCTTTCACCGCCCCTTTCTCTCCTTTTCTGATCTTACTCATATTTTTACGCCTTTGCCAGCTTATTAGCTATACCTATACCAACAGCTTATAGATATGTTTAGTTGGCTGCTGTTATCAGGCATGACTTCAAGAAAGAATTAATAAAAACTAATAACTTTACGCCTTTAGTCTACACACTTCTTATAGTTGTTCAACTCGAAAACGGCACTTATGAAATTACTTTTAACGCTCGCTACGGCGTTGCTCCTTCACTTGCTTACCATTGGTAATTCGGAAGCGCAGGTAAAGAACGTTCTGTATTATGATGCAGACATGGTACCGGTTAAGGAAGTTAAAGTAGCAAAATACATTGAGCTGTTCGAGCGGGAAAACGAGGAGGCAAAGAACGGTATGATCAGCCTGTACAGAGTGGCACCAGATTCAGCAAGTCAAATTCTCCTGAGCAAAGGCAACTATTCCTCTATTTTTCATCCGCGTAAGGCGCACGGGCAGCTGTTGTTTTATTTTCCAAACGGGAAAAGGAAAGGTATTCAGACCTACATAGACGGGGTGCTGCATGGCCTAGATATGGAATGGTACGAGAATGACAGCTTAAAGCACAATATTGGCTACAAGGATGGTAAGTATGATGGAGAGCTAAAAACTTTTTATGAAAGCGGAAAGCTTAAACGTGAGGAACTTTACAAGGAAGGAAAGCAGGAGTATGGAAGGTGTTATGCGGAGGATGGCACAGCAATCCCTTTCGTGCCTTACCGCGAGATGCCTCAGTTTCCGGGGGGAGAGCGGGCCATGCTAATGTTCCTTGGTCAAAATATCCGATACCCGCTAAACAGCCAGCGAAGCAGTATTGGAGGGATGGTTGTGCTAAGCTTTGTAGTTAACAAAAGCGGAGGCATAGAAGGGCTTCGTGTGTTGCAAAGTGTAAACAATGAACTTGACAGGGAGGCAATGCGAGTTGTGAAAAAGATGCCGAACTGGACCCCCGGCACCTTTGAAGGGGAGAATGTAGATGTTCGTTACACGTTGCCGGTGCGGTTCACAATTCGTTAAAATTAAAGCATTTAGAAAATGATAAAATACCTCATTCTTTTATTACTTGTGTGCTTGATGAGTCTTCAGTCATTTGCTCAAGCTAAAGTACAACAACAAGATGTGGCAACTGTAGAGGCAATTGTTAAAGCTGGCCTCCAGATCATCTCTGGCCCAAAAGGGCAGGAGCGTGATATGGAGAAATTTAAAGCTTTGTTCCTGCCAGGGGCTCAGATGGGAGGAGTGTTTTTTAAAGGCGACAGTAGCTTTGTGAGGATTACCACGGTAGAAAATTTTGCGGAACGCAATGGTCCTGCTTACGCCAAGATGGGGTTCTATGAAAACCAGATAAGCCTGAAAGTAGAGCAGTTTGGAAATATTGCCACAGCCTTTCAGACCTATGAGACGCGCTTCGGTAAAGATGGCAAAGTAGAGGATCGTGGGGTGAATACCTATCAGTTAGTGTATGACAAAGGGCGCTGGTGGATTGCCAGTTTACTGTTTACACCGGAAAATGAAGCTTTCCCTATTCCTGAAAAGTATCTGAACTAGGCAGATAAGAGTAGAGTATCTTATGACAAGATATTTACTGTACTTCCTGACGGGATTTGCCCACGCCGTTGTTATCCTTTTTTACAGAGGATACCTGGGTGCAGAGCCTACTACTTATGCTATAGCAGCGCTTGTTGGAGCCATGGTTTTGTTTGGACTGGTATCGTGGCTAAAGCTGTTTCTGGAAAAGATTGGTGCAGTTATGGCAGTTCTTTGCCTGTTGGCACTGCTCCCCTGGACGGTTGAGGCCGGCAAACAGGCGCTGGAGCAGGATGCCTTCTTAAGTGGTGCATTGCTTATTACCCACGCAGTACTTCTGTCTTTTATACTTGCTTCTTTTATTACGAGTCTGCGTTATATTTTCAGCAGGCGGTCCTGGCTCACTGGCACCTCAAGGCCAACTTTAGCGGGGAAAATCATTGTTGCACTCATCCCGATTGCCATACTTGTAGCCTGGCTACTGGTGATGAACAAAGTATGAGCCAAAAGGATAAGGCTTGAAAATAGCAGAAGGGCCCAGCTACTAACTGGGCCCTTCTGCTATTTGTCTAACTTAAAATTTGAGGTATACCCCTCTATAATAATGAGAAAAGCCCTGCCAGAATATGACGGGGCTTTCTCTCACCTTAAACAAACTAAACTAATCTAAACTTTAACTAACCTTATCTTTAGTAAAAAACTTCTCTTTCAAACCTACCGGACTATTAAACTCTATTTCAATCCGGCTCTTTTCAGGCTGTTGATAGAGGGGGTAGAGAAACGACTATGAAAAAAAATCATCTTCTGGTTTGCAGTTCTAAAAACTAATTTATAGATTAGCTTTCCGCAATACCATCCCCCTTAAATCGGGTGCAAAATTAGTAGATTGTTTTCTTCTTGCAAAGAAAGCCCGGGAAATTTTTGCAAAAATTTTCTTCTATCTGCCCTTTCCCTTTTATAGTTACTGATTATCAGTGTTTTATATTTTTGAATAATCAGAAAAAAAATTCTTTAAGTCTTGATGAAGACATAGAAAATGGCTGTAACACCGGGTTAATGTTAAAACACCATATGTTACAGGGCTTCTGTTGCCCTTATAAAAAGCTAAAGCGATAGATCCTATTCTATCGCTTTAGCTTTTACTCTTTCGGCGGTTTCTGCTTATATCATCGCTACTGTTTTATTATCTATTTGTATGCCGTACGTTTTCTTATAATGCACCTTCCGCTCGAGTGCAGCAATAACAGGCTCTGAGAAATCTACGCCCTCAATTTCGCTGGCATCCGGTAAGGCGCCCGGGCTGAACACGTTAATTTCCATCAGCTTGTCTCCGACAATATCGAGGCCAACTAAAAACATCCCGTCCTGAATGAGTTTCGGCCGCACGAGCTCCACCAGGTCCAGCATGCGCTGGTCAACTTTAGCCGCCACGGCAGACCCGCCTGCATGCATGTTGCTGCGGATGTCGTCTTTGCTGTTTACACGGCGTATGGCGCAGTATTTCCCTTTATGATGCAAGGCCTCTCCGTTCATCACAAACAGGCGCACATCGCCTTCAGTGGCCTCTGGCAGGTATTCCTGTGCAATTACGTAGCCATCGCGGCTAATAGCCTCCACAATCTGATTCAGGTTGGTGGCATCTTCCTTTTTCACCATAAACACGCCTGACCCTCCGGAGCCCTGAAGCGGCTTCAGGATAATATTGTTTTTCTGTTCACTGAAGAATTCCTTTATCTCATTTTTATCCCGTGTAATGAGCGTGCGCGGCCTTACAGCTTCCGGGAAGTGCTGGAAGTACATCTTGTTAACCGCATCAGAGAGAGAAGTAGGATCGTTGAGCACAATAACGCCGTGGCGCATGGCCAACTGACCAAAAATTATGCCTGCATTCTGTGCCCAATTACGTCCTTCGCCTTCGGAAGAGGGGTCGTTGCGGAGCATGAGCACGTCCAGTTCAGGGGCTGTTACGCGTATTTTATTTGCTTTTTCGCCCTGTATGGCCTCTATGTAAGTGGTGCAGGACTTATACTTGTGCTTGGGGTCTGCCTGCGTAGCCGTAGCTCCCATATAACCATCTGGGTAATAGGCTAAATCACCCACGCCCATCAGGTATACATTATGTCCCTGGTTGTGCATCCGCTGCGCCAGGAAGATAGTAGTGTAAGAGGCCTTTTCAGTATTTACGTCGTTTACTATAAATCCTATATTCATGTTAGTTCAGGTGCTGTTTAAACTTGCTTTTGTTCTGCTGATTGGTTTTACAGTAGGTTAAATACTGATATACCAGCTTTTAGTTGTTTTAGCTTTGGCCTGATGGCCGGATCTAAAAGATAACGTGGTTTTATTGGTACAGGTCTGAGAACATTACGGAATATCAGCTCCTGTACAATTGGAATGTAATCCTGCCTTATTTTTCCAATCAGCAGTGGCTCTAGTTCATGGCCTTGTTTCAGGTAGTCGAGTAGGTGCACAAGGCCTCGCAGGTAAACCGCGTCTTTTGTTAGGCCACCCCCCCGGTGCACGCGCATAGTTATATCCCAAGCTACCTCATCTTCAAAATGATATTCGTCTTTCAGGCGCCAGAAGTTATCTGTAAAGTTGCAGCCCTTTGTAAGGTGGTATACGCTTACCACCCGGGCTGCAAGAATGCGCATGCGATCCTGATCCAAACCGCCCACCAACCATTCGCTTAACACAGCCAAGCCTTCCTGCAGCTCCTCATAGCCGGGGCTGCCTACGTACAGCTGTTGCAGTGGCTGTGCCTTTCCATTAAAATAAGTGAGAATATGCGTGCCTACTTCGTGTTGAATAAGCGCTTCGGCCCTATGACGTGGGATTTTGGCATCAGTGCCTACATTTAGCCTGCCTTTGGATACAATCAGCCCCACAATGTCGTCCCGTACATCCACTCCGGAGTCCACGCCGGAATATTGTTCTTTCAGAAAATTAATCTCCTGCTCAGCCATCGCAGCAAACTCCTCAACTGGTATAATGTCAATATCTTTCGCACGAGTAGGCTCTGGTATGGCTGCCAGAATACCTTCGGCCACCTTCAATAAATGATCATCTACTCCTCCGTAAAGCTGCATACTACTGTACAGAAAAGCAGGAGTATTGCGATCAGCCAGCATTGTAAGCATTTTATCTAACTCATGGCGTTTATCACGGAACAGGTACGCCAGCGTGGGGTCATCCACCTTCTCGATGGATATGTTGTAAAGTTTGCGCTTAAGCTGATCAGCATCTATGGGCATGAGGCGGTAGTGGAAGGTGGGTGTTTTATTGTATTTGTTTCTCCTGAATTCCTCCCATGCCTCATTGTTATTGACGGGTGTAACCAACAGCAGGAAACGAAACTGGTCGCTGATGTTGGTTAGTTGTTTATCAATGCGCCATACTACCCGGTTAACTGCTTGCCGGCCTAAAGCCTGAAAATGGACGGGCTTGTGCGTAGTTTGTACCTGCACAAAATCAAAAACCGCTTTTTTTATTGCATTACTGATCTTCTCGCGGAGTGTGCGCAGTAGCAATGGATATACTTTGCCGGTTGCGGTGTCTTTATAGACAGGCTTTAACTGCAGGCCCAGTGTCAGTATACTATACTTTTTCAGGTCTTCTTCAGCCATGAGGCAGTAAGGCTCCTGTAGTAGTGGTTCGTTTGAGGCTGTTTCTACGGTAGTGCGTACACCACTTATCTTTATACCTTCAAGTTCTTTTGTGAGAACCTTCAGCGTGGCAGGTAACTGCTTTTCCGGGCCAAAAATCTTAAATAAAGGTTCATCCGGCGCAGGAGCGGCCATCAGTTCTATCAGCATGAAGGCGCCAAACTCATTGGCCATGGTTTTGGCAATTTCCTGCACCAGTTTACGCAGTTCTTCTGTCTGCCCTTGGTTTGATATAATATAAGAGGCATTTGCTTTTACAAAATCAGCTGTGGGGTGGTCTGTTTGCTCTTTAGGGTGACGGAACAACACGAGGAAAGGCAAAGGCCTGTCAATATAAACCAGTCCTCCATCGGGCAGGCGGCGGTGTATCCGCTTTCCCCGCTTCAGGCTGCGCTTTATTTTCCTGATAAAATCTTCGGTTATACTTTCTGCCATTCCTTACTTGTTACACCTGGCACACTTTTGCCAAAGCCTCTAAAACAGGGCGGGTAGTAAGTTCCAGTGCCTTCTTTATTTCCTGTATCTGCTCTTCGTCCGGCTCACCGGTCCATTCATCCATGAAAAACTTTTTAAACTCAATGCTCATCACGCAGGCACTGTCACCGAAGGTATCATGAATCCAGCGCATGAAATAACCGCCTTCAAACTTCACATTCTCCCGCACATCCAGGTGGCGCCCCATGTAATTGTAAGACTGCAGCGTGTGCGTAAAAGCATCTACCACAGGAGCCCATTTCTCTCTGTTCATGTTACCAGTACCGATGTTTACCTCAGGGTTCTGCTCCGGGTCTGCAGCGGGGCCTGTGGCTCCCCCGCGTTTGTGGTTGTAGGTATGGAGGTCATACACAACAAAACAGCCGTGTTGGTTTTTTACCTCTGTCAGCATCTGCTTTACATCCGCATAAAACTTGTCGTACCTTGAAATAGACTCCTCCGCCAGGTCTTCAGGCAATTCGTTTTTCCAGACAGTAAGCCCCCAGGCATCTTCAGGTTGTCTGTAGATTGCTTTGTCAGGAGAGCGGTTCAGGTCCATCTCAAACCTGGAGTTATGCCCGATAATCTGGTTATCGGCAATTATAACCCACTGATCAGTGAATGGGTCCTCTTCTCGCAGGCGCTCTTCGGCCGCAAGGGCAAATAGGTTGCTGATGTTGTGGCGCACATTGTGCCCGCTGTGGATGGCAGTGGCTACCAAGGGGCTCTCGCCCCGCTTAATAGTATAGCAGGTTGTATCAACTTTTGTCTGTGTCATAGCTTATTATTTGTTCAGAATGTACCCTTTTACGGCCCTGAAGGTTATCTTCCTGTTGCTTTAATAAGTTTAGCTTTGAGCTTGACTGTGGCTTATCTATTTTTACTCTGCATTAAGCATATCAGATGGATAATAACTATACTGTACAGGCGCAGGAGCTTAGTACGGAAGAGCTACAAGCGGTACTGCAGGAACACTGGGAATATGAAACGGAGGCTGTGCTAGCCGCTATGGAAGAATTGCAGAAAAGAGGCGTAGTGGTGCCTGAGCAGGAGCAGGAGCAGCTTTTACAGCAGCTACAGCAGGAGGAACAGGTAATGCAAGTACCTGAAAAGGAGACGCCCGCTCAGAAAGCGAAGAACTTCTTTATGCTGTTTGTGCCACAGCCGCACTATACAGTTACACCTGTTCTGCTTAACCTGAATTTACTGGTGTTTATCATCGGAGCTTTGCTTGGTCTGGATATAGTAAATCCGGACGCAGGAAGGTTAGTAGACATGGGGGCAAACTTTGGCCCTTATACCCTCACAGGTGAGTGGTGGCGACTGCTGACAAGTATGTTTCTGCACGGAGGTATAATGCACCTGCTGTTCAACATGATGGCCCTTGTTCAGATAGGTGTTCAGTTAGAGGCGCTGGTAGGACGGGTGCAGTTTGCGCTGGCTTATGTTCTTTGTGGACTGGCAGGTAGTGTAACCAGCCTCTGGTGGACAAGCCCGGATATTTCTGTGTCAGTGGGAGCATCCGGAGCCATTTTTGGTATGTTCGGTATGTTATTAATGGTGCTGATGCTGGAGCGTGAAATGGACTGGAAGAGTAAGCGCGCCATGCTAACCAATATGGCTGTTGTGATAGGTATAAACCTGGCTTATGGCATGCGCGGCGGTATAGATAATGCGGCACATATAGGAGGCCTGGTGGCAGGCATAGTTTTAGGGGCCATATTGCTGCTTCGTTCAGGGCGCTACATTACGCAGAGTTACACAACAATGGGTACTGCAATTACGACTGCGGTAGGAGGAATTTTGCTCCTTGGCTTTTTTTACACAATTCCCTTTACTGGTAAAGTCAGATATGCCTATGCCATGGAGGAAATAGGTAAAAAAGAAGAGATGGCTATGCAGGCATTATATGCGTTAGACAAAGCAGGTGATAAACCTGATCCCGCTACCATTCTTCCTATGGTGGCAACCGGAATACAGCTTTGGGAAGAAAGCGAAGTGCTTCTGGAGGATATTGATGATGCTCCGGAAAGCGAACAACGCAGAATGTCTGCCCTACTTGACTACGTACGTTTGCGTAAGCTTTCGTACCAGATGTTACAAGAGGATCTGAAAGCTGGTCGGCCCCTGTTACATCAAAAACAGCAGCAAATGCTTTACGCTATCAACAGCTATGCTGTGCAGCTTCAAAAAGGAGATTTCCCTGACGAAGCGATACAGAGCAGTGCTCAGAACGGGCAGGTATCCATGGAAGAGCT
Organism: Pontibacter locisalis; assembly: GCF_042684605.1. Classification (NCBI taxonomy): domain Bacteria; kingdom Pseudomonadati; phylum Bacteroidota; class Cytophagia; order Cytophagales; family Hymenobacteraceae; genus Pontibacter; species Pontibacter locisalis. The sequence goes on along the minus strand of NZ_JBHULU010000012.1, from coordinate 169,983 downwards.
GGTTACCAACAGCGACGGAGCACCCTTAGATTCTGCAGATGTGGCTGCTGTTGGAGATCCTTTATATGTTTTGGATGGTATAGAGGTAGGAGTAGCTTCTAAAAGCGAGCTTCTGCCGGAAATACAGCAGTTAACTCCTGAAAGGATCAAAAACATTACCGTACTTAAAGGTCCGGAAGCTGTGGCCATTTATGGAAATAAGGCTGTAGGAGGAGCTGTTATCATAACAACAAACAAGTAATACTTTTAACCTTGATTTAAGAGACTTGGCTTTATCAAATTCTTACAGAACATGTCCAAACTGTGGAACGGAGATTCCTGCAGAGGCTCAAGTTTGTCCAAATTGTGGGGAACCTTTGCCTCCACAGAGCGCGAAAGCTTGGTTCAAGAACTTGAATGCTGCTGAAATTTTCCTGCTTATTCTGGGTAGTATTATGTTATTGATAGGACTTGTTGCAGTTTAACAATAGTAGCAGGAGTAGAAAATAATAAATTAGGTTTAATTGTTAAAAGGCTGGTTAATAGATTTGTATATTTAGTATAAAGCTATAACTTAAGGGTATTGAAACGCTTTAGCTATAAAGTGAGTATAGTTATTCTTATAGAATAGTTTTACTTAAAGAACCGGCATGATAAAATTCTACAAGCACCTTCTCCCGAGTCTAGCTGTTTTTCTAGTTGCAGCATTTATGTATCAGCTGCGTATTCATCATATCAAGCTCACCCCTATGTTGGCGCTTATGGTGCTTTACATGATCGGAATGTTAGCCGGTGGCTTTTTTAACATGATCAAAGACGAGCATTCCGTAGGCGAATAACTAATTTGCCCTTTCTAAGTTTAGCTTCATAAAAGCATTGTTAACTACAGCTGCTTAGCAGCCTTTGCTATTGCTTGTGTGAAGACATTATGCCACCCCCTTTTTTTGCTTTGCCTGTTGCTCTTTGGCCTTAATCAGCTGTTAGAGTTAAGTAAAGTATATGTGTGGCCACTATACACGCATCTCGACGACCTGCTGGTGCTTCCGATTACCCTTACTATTGCTCTTGCAGCTGAACGGGCCTATTTTAATAGCCATGGATTTGTACTACCGCTGCGTTACTCTTTGCTTGCGTTTGTGCTGTTCAGTGCAGTTTTTGAAGGGGTTTTGCCCCTGATTTCACAAAAGTATACGGCTGATGCGTTGGATGTTGTAGCATATGCTTTGGGCACAGCTGCCTTTCAGTTACTCATAAACAGGCCTTTGAAAAACCATGGTTCAAAAGTATAGTTTCCCCTGCCGCACAACAGGTGATGGGGAGTTACTTTTTAAGCCATTTTAAAGCTGCTGTCACTGCCGCATCTTGGTTCAAGTTTTCAAAGTTTACCGGGCCATCAACCGCTACATCCGGGTTCACCTTACCGGTATAAGCCTTCTTGTTTCGGTCTGCGAAGTAGGATGTAGACACGTTTAACACGAAATCATCTGTTAGTTGAAGCCAGGCATTGGATGTAGTTAAGCCCATACTTGGTTGCCCAAAGAAGCGGGTGTTAGGTCTGCCTTTAAACATAACAGCCATCGTTTCACCGGAGCTGGCTGTGTGAGGGCCGATAAGAACTGCTACTTTTACATTTTTCTTCACATCACAATCTTTTGGCAAGTCAGTAGGTTTCCAGTCGTCGTAGGCAAAATTGGTGTTGATGATGCGCCAGGTGGCTGTTTGTTTTTTATCTGCGTCTACAGCGCCACCTACTATGCCTTCGCCCACTAATGGCCCGATACCGGTTGCCATCGGATACATGTTGCCACCCGTGTTCACACGCAGGTCAATGATCCAGCCGTCTAGGGTACCTGGATTCAACTCGCACAGTTTCTGACGCACTTTCTCGGCATAAGCCTGTATTTTATCCTGTGGCATATTCATTTGCGGAATTAAAATATAGCCATACTTACCTTCCAGCACTTCGCTGCGCAGCTTAAACTCCCCTTTCATTACCCGCTCCGTTAGCTGCTTCGACTGCTCGTCCTGTGGCAGGAGTGCCATAGGGTCTAAAATACTAACTTGCATTTTTTTATAGTAGATAGCGCTATGCTGATCGTTTAAAGTGGTAAAGATAGAAGTAAACGCAGGCTTTAGCTCTTGTACTGACTTGGCGCTGGCAGTTTGTTGGTGCAGGTCATGGCGCAGCTTCTGCCAGTCCACCTTGTGCTTGTAGAGTGACTGCTGGCTCATAACAGTCAGCACGGTGTCCAGGTAAAAGCGTACGCTGTCTTTGATAACAGGCTTCTGAGCAAAACTTGTGCTGCATAATAGCAGCAGGGTAAATAGGATAAAAGGCTTCTTCATAGTTTTATTTAATTGTAACATCTTTTAGTACAGCAAATATAACTACCTTATTTCTAATTAAATAGAGGGAAATAGGTTTGGCAGGAAGTATTAGATGGAAAGCAGAAGCAGCAGGATTGGCGGCTAAAAAAACAAGATTAACAGCTAACGTTGTTAAATAGGGGACATAAAGGAGGCTATTTAGAAATAAGAAGTACGCAGGTACCATAAAATCTATTAAAAGCAGTAAAATATTTAGCCTTCAAAGCAACCTTTCAAGTCAGACTGCATCTTTAGACCAAGAGTAGCTTTAAAAGATTAACGTTTTAGCGGCTCTCAGAGACAAACATTTATTCATTACAAAAATAAGATTTATGAAAACTAAGAAATTTTACGCTACGTCACTTGCAGTCTTTCTTATGGCGTTACTGTTGTTAAACCTGCCATTGATGGCCCAGCAGCTACGAGGAAATGGGAATGTAAAAACTCAGACAAGGAAAGTGTCCGGCTTTGAAGGTGTAGATGTAAGCGGAGGTTTTTATGTGGAAATTGTTCAAGGTAGCAATGAGGGGTTAAAGTTAGAAGCAGAAGAAAACTTACTGGACAACATTAAAACAGAAGTCAAAAATGGAGTGCTGCATATCTACAACGATAAAAGTCTGTCCTCAACCAAAGGAATGAAGGCTTATATCACAGTAAAAGAGTTAAATAAGATTGATATCAGCGGAGGCGTGAAAGTAGTAGGGAAGTCTACCTTCAGAACGAATACAATGAATATCGATATGAGTGGTGGCTCCAAAGTGGCTCTGGCGGTAGAGGCTAAGCAACTGAGAGCTGACATGAGCGGAGCCAGCAAAGTAGAGTTGGCGGGTAAAGCAGACGATGTGAGCCTTGAAATGTCAGGTGCCTCAAATGTGGATGCTTCGGAACTGGAGGCTAAGAATGTGAAGGTAGGAGCCAGCGGAGCAAGCAAAGTGAAAGTTTTTGCAAAGGATACACTTGCAATTGATGCCTCAGGAGCTTCTGCCATATATTACAAAGGTACACCAAGCATAACCGCAGAAACATCTGCAGCAGCTAAAGTTGCTAGATTGTAAAGAGAATACAACCTTTATGCTTAGAAAAACAGCCTTATCTTAGGGTTGTTTTTTTGTGCCTTCTCTAGACCTTTATCTTTTAACTGAAGCAGGTCGTATAGGTAACCAAAGTAAATAAACTAAAAACTGTACGAACTATGAGCGAAGCTAAGAAAACAACAAACCATAAAGAAATTATGGCTTGGGCGGAAAAGCACGATGGTGTGCCTGCTGTAATTAAAGGGACTGATGATGACGGAAGCGGCGAAGGCGTATTACGCATACATTTTCCTAAAAAGAGCAGTGATAACGATAATTTTGAGGAAATAAGCTGGGATGAATTCTTTGAGGAATTCGAAGAAAATAAACTGGCGCTATTGCACGACCCCAATGGAGTATTTAATAAGTTAGTGAACAGAGACTAAAAAAGAGCGGCCGGTATAAGTACCGGCCGCTCTTTTTTTAGTCAAACTCAGGTTACCCGTTACCTTACGGGCACAGGTAGTACCGGTAAGCTGGCGTGTCCCTCAGCATCTACCGATTGCACAGCAAAGAAGTAATTGTCTTTCGAGAAAGGCAGCGTAGCTTTGGTATCTTTAACGAAGAACTTCTTCTCCCAATTAGGGCTGCTGGTCTCACGCATCAGCACATAATAACCTGCTGGTTTCTGACCCTTAGATGGTGCCTCCCATTTAAGATCTGTTTTGTTTGTCAGGTTTGAGGTAATTACTCCTACTTTCTCTGGTGCGGCAGGAGCCCAGGCTAAACTGGCCATAGTTGCCAGATTCACGCCAGTATTCTTGCGCAGGTATTCGAAGTCCATAAACTCAGGCAGGTCACCATATTGCTTGCCATCTTCTTTGCGCACGTCCTGGTGCTGATGGTCGAAGTCCTCATTCATTTCGCTCATTCGCACTGCTGTATAGCCCTGCTGGTTAAACGGCGTATGGTCGCCGCCGCGCAGAAAGCGGTCAGTGCGGTGTACCAATACAACATCAATCTGATCAACATATTTCTCACCTACCATTTCCATGTAACGGGCCAGGTTACGGCTTGGGCTGTCATTCTCGGCACCAAGCGTCTTACGCATGCGGGCCTCAGCCTCTGTTTCACTGGCCGGAGTTCCTTCACTGAAGATTCTTACACGCGTGTTATCATGAAGGCCGGTTTCAGCAGAGTAGGAGTTACCTACAATGTCATTGTTCTGCATAGCGATCAGGTTCCAGCCCTCTTTCTTCGCACGCTCAGCCAAGTGCTTAGATCCGTACAGCCCTTGTTCCTCCCCCTGGAAAGCAACAAACATTAAGGTAGTCGGGAATTTCTTGGAAGCCATGACACGGGCCATTTCCATCACCATGGCTACGCCGGAAGCATCGTCGTTAGCGCCAGGTGCTTTGCTCTTTGCGTCCATTACATCGGTAGCACGTGAGTCGAGGTGTCCGCCTACTATAATTACACGATCATCGTTCGGGTCAGTACCTGGTAGTATAGCCACCACATTAGCCATCTCCACATCAGCAGGAATACGACGGCCGTCGGCTTTAACCACAAACTTGTCCATCTCTACTTTCATGCGGCCATTAGAAGCTTGGGCATACTTTTCAAATTCTGACTTTACCCACTCCCGGGCTGCTCCAACACCTTCTTTTTTGCTTGTGGTTGTGCTTAGGGTATGGCGCGTACCAAAGCTTACCATTTTGCGCACCAGGTCTTCCAGGTTTTTGGCGGAGATCTGGTTTACCATCTGCTTGATATCATCATCCTGCCGCACCACTTCCTGCGCGATACTTTGAGTGGGTGAAATAAAGTATGTACCTGCCAGCATGGCCGCCGTCAGGAGTCGGGTTAGATTTAATTTGAAAGTCATGTATGTTTTTAAAAGGGTGATAATCTTTAAATATAAAGAAGAAATGGCAAAAATCATTCCTAAAGGCTATCAGATCAGAATGCCAGCTTGCACCGCTCATCCTGTAGCAGGTACATTTCTTCTTCTACACTAAGTATGTTCTTTGTATTGAAGAACTCCATCTGGTAGCGACGTGAGAATTCTTTTCTTTTAATGGCTTCTAAGAACCGGCGGGCATCTTCACGGGATTCAAGTATGAGTGCGGGAACCTGTGTAGGCTGCTCTTCCTCATCTTTAGCCACCATGGTAAAGTAAGAGGTGTTCGTATGTTTGATGATCCCAGTTTTTACATTTTCTGCTTCTACTTTTATGCCTACCATTAAAGAGGTGTTGCCAACATAGTTCACCGATGCCTTCAGTGAAACAAGTTCTCCAACTTCAACTGGCTGAAGAAAGTTAACACCATCTACGGATACGGTGACACAGTAATTACCCGCATGTTTGGCAGCACAGGCATAGGCAACTTTGTCCATCAGGGAGAGAAGGATACCACCGTGTATCTTGCCGCCAAAGTTGGCATAGCTTGGAATCATGAGCTCTGTGAGGGTAGTCTGGGAGTAGGAAACAGGGCGGAAATTAGGTGTGAACATTTGAGGAGTATAGTATTGTTATGGGTAATTATACACTGACTATACTTCAAGAAGAGGTTGCCTGTTACACCTACAGAAAGATTACGTCTTTAACAACATCGCTGCCAGCTTCTATATTTAGCAGCTCTATTACCTTACTTTTAGACATGTTGAGTTCGTGTTTAAGGGGGGCAGAGGTGAGGCGCACAAACAACTTTCCGTCTTTGAAGTAAAGCTGCTGCGTTTTCATGGCGATAGGCTTGCCCATAATTTTTTCCCAGTTCTGCACCAGCTGCACTTCACCTAACTTTCCATCCAGCCTGTAGGCTTTCATCAGCGCTTTCAGGCTGTCTCCGATTGGCTGAATGTCTGCCTTTCGTCTATCGATCTCTTCTTTCTTTTTATAGTAGCGCACGGTAAGGTAAATTAAAAAATACGGGTATTATTTAAGTAAAAGTTATTGGATAGCTTTTACAGTCCCATCCTTTACCTCAAATCTACGGATACTTTCTGAAAGGCCTTCGAGTATTTTGTCTGTTCGCTCCAGGTGGGTATCTGTCAAAAAAATCTGGCCGAAAGTATGGGCTGCCACCATTTGCATGAGCTTAGTAATGCGTTTCTCATCGAGGCGGTCGAAGATATCATCGAGGAGGAGAAGGGGCTTGTGGTGCTGGCGGTTAGCCATTACCTCAAAGTGAGCCAGCTTAAGGGCAATCACATAACTTTTCTGTTGCCCCTGGGAGCCGAAGCTTTTCACCGGGTTTCCGTCCATCAGAAAAACAAAATCATCCTTGTGCGGCCCTACGGTAGTACGTTGCAGTGCCAGGTCCTTTCGCTCAGCCTGATGCAGTAGCTGAGCATAGTCAACACCCAACGACTGGCTTTTGTAGGTAAGCGTAACAGTTTCGCTGCTGTCTGATATGTGGCGGTAATGCTTCTGAAAAACAGGCACAAACTCCTCCAGAAACTTCTCCCGTTCCTGTGTTAGTTGCTCGGCAAAAGGTATGAGCTGCTCGTTTAGTATGTGCAGGTAGTCTTTATCAAAGTAATGGCGCTCAGCAAACTGCTTCAGCAGTGAATTTCGCTGTTTAAGTATATAGTTGTATTGTATTAGCTGTTCCAGGTACGGGTGCGTGAGCTGTGAAATAAGGCTGTCGAAATATTTTCGGCGTTCTTCACTGCCCTCCCGGATAAGGTCGGTATCATAGGGTGAGATAAGCACCACTGGGAACTGCCCGATATGATCGCTTATCTTCTCGTACAGGACCTTGTTATGAGTTACGGCCTTCTTCTGCCCCTGCTTCATACTTACCTGAACCGTATGCTTTTTCCCCTCTACCTCAAAGCGGCCCTTCACCATAAAATATTCTTCCCCTTGTTTTACACTTTGAGCCTCTGTGCCCGGAAAGGCGCTCTTAGTCAGGGAGAGGTAGTGAATCGCGTCGAGCAGGTTAGTTTTACCGCTTCCGTTGTCGCCGATAAAGCAATTGATGTGCTCCGTGAAAGCCAGTGAGGCCTCTTCATAGTTTTTGAAAAACAGCAAACTGAGATTTTCGAGGAGCATTTTTTCTACTTTGAATTCTTTTTCCTTAATTTCGCAAGCTAAACCCGTTATGGGCCTGATTGCCCGCTGTTTCAGGTGCTTTTCCGCCTGAGCATGCAACGGATAAAAACCAGATTAGATATTTACCCATGGCTGATACGAAAGAAAAGGCAAAAGCGAAGTCGGCGAAAGCAAAGGTACAGGCTGAACCAAAGTTTTCAAAGGAAACATATATGGAGTGGTTTGAGTCAATGAAACTCATGCGCCGCTTCGAGGAAAAAGCTGGTCAGTTATACGGTCAGCAGAAAATTAAAGGATTCTGTCACCTGTACATAGGCCAGGAGGCTTGTGTGGCTGGTGCTGTATCTGCACTTACCAAAGATGATAAGTGGATCACGGCTTACCGCGATCACGCGCATCCGCTGGCATTAGGAACAGATCCTGGTGCTGTTATGGCAGAGCTTTTCGCAAAGGCTACTGGTTGCTCTAAGGGCAAGGGTGGTTCTATGCACATCTTCGATAAGGAAGTAAACTTCATTGGCGGACATGGTATTGTAGGTGGTCAGGTGCCGCTTGGTGCTGGTATTGCCTTTGCAGAGAAATATAACAACACCGGTAACTTGTGCATTTGCTACATGGGAGATGGTGCTGTGCGTCAGGGTGCTTTCCACGAGGCACTTAACATGGCCATGACCTGGAAGCTTCCGGTAATCTTCGTTATCGAGAACAACGGTTATGCCATGGGTACTTCTGTAAGACGTACTTCTAACGTGCAGGAGCTTTACACATTGGGTGAGAGCTACGATATTCCTTCTGAGCCGGTAGATGCTATGGAGGTGGAGAGTGTACACGAAGCGGTTGCAAGGGCTGCTGAGCGTGCGCGAGCTGGTGAAGGCCCTACTTTGCTTGAGTTCAGAACTTATCGTTACAAAGGTCACTCAATGTCTGACCCGGCTAAGTACAGAACAAAGGAGGAACTGGAAGATTACAAAGGCCGTGACTCTATAGAAGCTGTAAAAGCTACAATTCTGAAGAACAATTGGGCTACAGAAGAAGAACTGGATCAAATTGATGAGAAGGTGAAGCAGCAGGTAGCAGAAGCAGTTAAATTTGCAGAGGATTCTCCATATCCTGAGCCATCAGAGCTTTATACAGATATTTATGTGGAGGCGGACTACCCTTATATAATGGACTAATCCGATTAAAAATCTATAAGTCAGGAATTAAAAGTTAGAAATAGGTTGTTGACCTGTTAATAAGATTGGTGCAAATCATTTTTAATTTTTACTTTTGAATTTGTAATTCAATTTAAATCAATGGCAAAAGAAACAATCAAGAAACACAGCGAGTTTGAGGAGCTGGTTGAAAATCCGGATGCGTTGGCAGAGCGCCTGTCGCAGTCTGAGGATTTTGTGAAGAAAAATAAATCGAAGCTACTCGGTGTGTTCGCAGCTATTGCAGCAATTGTTGTAGCTGGTTTCTTGTACTACAATTACCGTTCTTCTCAGAACCAGGAGGCTCAGAATGCCATGTTCCAGGCTGTTTATTATTTCGAAGCAGACTCTCTTAGCAAAGCTTTGAATGGCGATGGGCAGTATATGGGTTTATTGGCAATTGCTGATGAGTATGATGGAACAGAGGCTGGTAACTTAGCTAGTTTTTATGCGGGTGTTGCTTTGTTAAAGCAGGGGCAGTATGCAGAAGCTGCTGAGCATCTGCAAGATTTTGAGTCTGAGGATTACCTGTTACAGGCACGTGCTTACAGCCTGACAGGCGATGCGCTGTTGGAGCAGGGCAAGAATAAAGAAGCTGCTGATATGTATATGAAGGCAGCTGATTATAATGCTAATCCATACTTCTCTCCACAATACCTGATGAAAGCCGGTATCGCTTTCGAAGCAGATAACAACTTTGCTGCTGCAGCAGAGGCTTATGAGAAAATCATTACTGATTTTGTAGCTTCTAATGAAGTAACAGACGCGAAGAAGTATAAAGCTCGTGCCGAGATGTTGGCAGGAGGTAACAAATAAAATCTAGAGGCTTATGCCTTGTGAAAGAGCGCTTTTGTCTTACCGGCAAAAGCGCTTCTGTTTTTAAAGAAGTATAAAGAAGTGGAGCATAGTTTAAGTATGCTTCAGAAGTAAATGACCAGCAGTTGAAAAGAATTTAAATGGCTACATCATTAAAAAATCTGAACGAATACAAGAAGGACACTTTCAAAGATATGTCTGAAAAGACCTTTGGAATTGTAGTGGCCGAATGGCACGATGAGATTACAAGTGTACTATGCCAGGGAGCTGTAGAGACGCTGTTGAAGCATGGTGCGAAAAAGGAGAATATCTTTATAAACTCGGTTCCGGGCAGTTTTGAGCTTACCCTCGGGGCACAGTTCCTGGCTTTGCAGGAAGAGATAGACGCTGTGATTTGTATAGGAGTGGTTATCAAAGGAGATACAAAGCATGACGACTACATTAACCATGCAGTAGCGAATGGCTTAACAAATGTTTCGCTCAAGTTTAATAAGCCAGTAGCATTTGGTTTAGTAACAACCAATAACCTGGAGCAG
>NZ_JBHULU010000012.1:128650-159844 GCF_042684605.1 Pontibacter locisalis | reverse complement strand
GGCCGCAGTACTGCGGCCGCCTCTCTTTGTGTAGGTAGTGTGATTAGAACCTTATACCGAAAGAAACGCCTGTGCGAATTCCAAAACCAGCAAGGGCCTCTGCATTAAACATGTCTTCTTCGCCAGATTCTACTTTTACAGAGCCAGCGTTATAGCTAGGGCCAAAGAAGGTGTCTAAAACAAAGCGCTCCTTAAAGATCCACTGACGGCCAATCAAAAGACCACCTCCAACAGTATTAAGACTTGCCTTTGCCTTTATATCCTGGTACTCACCTGTTTCTTCATCATACCAGTCTGACTCGTCCACTTCAAGATTGAGAGACTGGAAGCGTAGGAAAGGGGCAACGTAAAAACCTTCAGGAGCAGTTTTCCCAGTGGAGAGGTATTGCCTGTACTCAGGAGTTATACCATAGCCTCTGAACTTGGTCTCATCAACACGGAATCCGGTGTAGAATAAACCTAACTGAAGACTTTTGTCCTGAGAAATAGCCTGCTCATAAAACACTGAACCGGTTCTAACCACCGGACTTAACACGTTAATTTTAAAAACGCTGTTTTGTGCCTGAGCAGCACCCATGGCCATAGCAAGCAGTACCAAGGCCACAACAAATACTTTTTTCATAGTAGAATTAAAAGGTAAAAAAATTGAAAGATTGAGTTTTACTTCTCCACTATGATTAGGTTTTTCAAGAAAGGGTTGCACTGGCAAAGAAAAAAAATCTGATAATATGATTAAGAGGGTAAAGTAACCATCGCAAAAAGATCCTGAGTCTGTTAAAAGCTAAATATCTTAAAATGATGAGACTATATTTTTGCGATAGGCATAGCTTATTAAAATGTTTAATCTTATTTTTGCACGAATTTTAGCAAAAAAGCTATTTAACAGTGGTTTGCAGTTTGAATTAATAGTTATATAGAATTGTTCAGGCTTTAAATGCATTTTAGGCTGTTATAGCAACTTTAAGCATACAGAGAAGTTTACAAAACCAATAGTTATAGGTTAAAAAATACAGTTCTAAAAGAGTAGAATGAACACAAACGAAGAAAGACAGCGCTACTCGCGCGAAGATTTGGCAGAGTTTGAAGCTATAATTCAGGAGAAGCTGACGAACGCACGCAAAGAAGTAGCCTTCATTAAGGAAACCCTTAGCCGTAGAAATGATTCAGGCACTGATAACACAGCATCTCCTACAAAAGTGTTGGAAGATGGTGCAGATACAGCTGAAAAAGAAAGCCTGAACCAGCTGGCGTCTCGTCAGATGAAGTTTATACAGCAATTAGAAAACGCGCTGATCCGTATTAAAAACGGTACCTATGGCGTTTGTATAGTAACTGGTAAACTGATACCTAAAGAGAGATTGCGTGCCGTACCACACACGCAGCATTCAATTGAAGCTAAATTACAGCGTAACGACTAGTACTTTTACCACTTGAATATTCTGCAGAACCATATTCAGGCACTAGTTTTCTGTGCCCAGTCGTCTATTAGCATCGAAGAGATTCAGCGTTGCCTTCAGGAGTCGCTGGGGATGGAAGAAGTGCTGGTAAGTGATGTGCTGGAAGCCATTGAAGGAATAAATGAGCAGCTGGCAGCAGGGAACTTTGCCTTTCAGATCTACGCAATCGGGGGCGGATATCAGTTCCTGACCAAGCCGGAGTACCAGGATACGGTAAGTACATACCTAAAGCAGAAATCAAAAAAGAAGTTGTCAGCGTCTTCTCTGGAGACGCTGGCAATTATTGCCTATAAGCAGCCGATCACCCGCAGCCAGATAGAACAGATCCGTGGCGTAGGCTGTGATTATGCGATTCATAAGCTACTTGAGAAAGAGCTGATAGAAATCAAAGGCAAAGCCGATACCATTGGAAGACCGGTCTTATATGGCACCTCTCCAAAGTTTATGGATTACTTCGGCATTAACCATATCAAAGACCTTCCGCAACTAAAAGACTTCGTAACTGAAGAAAATATGATCGGCGAGTCTGCCGATTAATTGTTCACTCTACCCTTATTGAACCATAAAGGGCTAATTTCAATTATTACTGCACATACTAAAGGTACAGTAGCGATACTGCATCACTAAATAAAATATCATGGCAAGAGAAAACGAAAGACCCTCCCGCGATAACGCTGGTAGAGGGAAAGACGGCAGAAATTATTCTGACCGACCGAACAAAGACCGCGAAGGCAAGAAGATTTTCAACAGAAGAGATAAAGGCGAAGGCTCGGAAGACAAGGGAGAGCATCGCTCATTTAACCCTGAGAGAAGAGGCAACGACAGAAGAGATAACCGTGAAGGGGGCGAACGCCGCTCGTACGGAGATAGAAGAGAGGGCGGCGAGCGCCGTTCTTTTGGTAACGACAGACGCGAGGGTGGTGAACGCCGAAGCTTCGATGGTGATCGTTCTAAGCGATACGACAGAGAAGGTGGCGACAGACGCTCTTCTGAAGGTGATCGATCCAAAAGATATGACCGCGAAGGCGGTGAAAAGCGCTCGTTCAGCAAAGACAGACGCGATGCAGGTGAAAGACGATCTTTCAACGGTGATCGTCCTGAAAGAAGAGATGACAGGAGGGGTGGTGAAAGAAGAGATGGTGGCGAGCGCCGCTCTTTTAGTAACGACCGTCCGCGCCGGGAAGACGGTGAGAGACGCTCTTTTGGAGGTGACAGACGAGAGGGAGGCGAAAGAAAAGCCTATAACTCAGACCGTCCGGACAGAAGAGATGATCGACGCAGCGAAGATAGAAGAGAAGGAGCCGAAAAGCGCAGCTTCAATTCTGACAGACCTCGTCGCGAAGATGGCGAGAAAAGATCTTACGGTAACGATAGACCAGAGCGGCGTTCTTTTAACACAGACCGCTCAAGAGGTGAAGAAGGTGGGCGCCGTAGCTTTGACGGTGATAAAAAGCCTTACAGAGAGAATAGACAAGAACGACTGGGAAAGCAGGCGCCAAGCCGTGGTCGCTTTAGCGATCGTAAAAAAGAAGGGGACGATGTTCAGGAAGCTCCTACATACAATTTAAGCCGCTATAAAGACAATCCACGCATCAAGAAGACTGAACGTGAGAAGGAAGATGACGGTACAATTCGTCTGAACCGCTACATCGCCAATTCTGGTGTGTGCTCTCGTCGCGAGGCAGATGTACTGATTGAATCCGGCGAAATCAAGGTGAACGGTGAAGTCATCACAGAAATGGGCTATAAGGTGCAGCCAACTGATAATGTGCAGTATGGTAAAAAGATGCTGAACCGTGAGAAAATGGTTTATGTGCTCCTGAACAAGCCAAAAGACTTTATAACAACTACCGATGATCCTGAAGGGCGCAAGACAGTAATGAGCCTGGTAGAAAACGCGTCGAAAGAGCGTATTTTTCCGGTTGGCCGTCTGGACCGCAATACTACTGGTCTGTTACTTTTTACGAACGACGGTGAGCTGGCACAGAAGCTGACGCATCCATCTAATGCTATCAAGAAGATATACCAGGTAGAACTGGATAAGCCAATCACAAAAGCAGATTTTCAGAAAATAGCTGAAGGAATAGAGCTGGAAGATGGTAAGGTAGAGGTAGATGATATCGCCATATTAGGTGAGTCTAACCAATTTTTGGGTGTAGAGATACACGTAGGACGTAACCGAATTGTGCGTCGTATTTTTGAGCACCTGGGTTACGAAGTAGTAACGCTGGACAGGGTTCAGTACGCAGGTCTTACCAAAAAAGACGTTCCACGCGGAAACTGGCGTTTCTTAACAGAGAAAGAGGTAATCAGGCTGAAATACTTCATGTAATTTATGCGAAGCGTTGCCATTGATATAGGGAACACGGGCACAAAGTACGGCATCTTTGAGAGAGGTGCCTTGATCAGGCAGGGCTATTTTGAAGGGCGGGACCAACTGCCGCAAGAACTGCAAGATCAGACTTTTGATAATGCCGTTGTTGCCTCGGTGGCAGATAGCACGCGAAATATACTAACAGGGCTGACTGTGAGCGGAAGCATTCTAGAGCTTTCGGCGCAGACAGCCCTGCCTGTTTCCAATAATTACAGTACCCCGCAGACCCTGGGCGCCGACAGAATTGCCGGTGCAGTAGGAGCCAATTATTTCTTCCCGCAGCGCAACTGCCTTATTTTTGATGCCGGTACCTGCATTACCCATGACTTCATTGATAACAGAGGGGTGTACCATGGCGGGGGCATCGCACCGGGCTTAAATATGAAGTTTAGTGCACTGCATACTTTTACAAAGCGCCTGCCGTTAGTACATCGAACTGAAAAAGAAGCACCTTTAACAGGACAGTCTACAGAGGAGTCGATACTAAGTGGAGTATTAACAGGCACAGTGGCTGAATTGAATGGTTTTATTCAGGCATATACCGAAAAAGCAGCTGATCTCGTGGTTATACTATGCGGAGGAGACGCAGGATTTTTTGAAAGTAAATTAAAAGGACGCATCTTTGTAATTCCTGAACTGGTTTTAATCGGGCTTCACAGAATATTAGCACATAATGTATAAAACACTCCGAGTACTGATTGGCTTTGCCGCTATCTGTCTGACACACGCCGCACAGGCTCAAAAAATTGCCAACACACCCTACTCCCGCTATGGGTTAGGAGAATATAACTACAACCTTGGAAACGTGCGAAACGCAGGTATGGCCGGAGTAGGTATTAGTGCTGGTAATAGTTACCAGGCAAATACGGCCAACCCTGCCTTGCTGTACTACAACAGCATTACCGTTTTTGATATGGGTATTGCCGGTGAGGTAAAGAGCATCAAAAATGAGTCTCAGAAACAAATAGACAGTAATGCTAACCTTTATAACCTGACCCTGGCTGTGCCGGTGTCTAAGCGATGGAGTGCCGCAGTAGGATTAAGACCATACACCACAGTTAATTACGAAATAAGATCAACTTCAGCGCTGGAAAGTAACCCGCGGGCCATTATCGAAAGCCGCTATACAGGCGAAGGTGGATTATCAGAAATTTTCTTTGGGCATGGTGTTAAAGTTGCTGATGGTCTTACTGTGGGGGGTAGCGCTTCTTATGTATTCGGTACCATCACAAAAGAGGCAGCATCGCTGGTGCAGGATGACTCTCTGGCAAATATCGGACAGACGCGGATTGTTTATAGCGAGCGCACGCGTTATGACAGCTTCTTATTCAGGGCTGGCGCAAACTACAGAAAGCAGCTAAGAGACAAGCTATATTTAAGCACTGGTGTTGTTTACGCGCTTAGCACAGATTTTGAAGCAGAACGCAAGGCATCTTATGAGCGAAGAACCCTCTCTGATAATGTGGTTGATGAGAATATTCTACCTGATAGCTCTACCACAAATATAAATGTACCGTCAAGTTTGAGAGCGGGCATAACTGTAGATAACGGAACAAATTTGACTCTTGGTGCAGACCTGTACATGCAACAGTGGTCAAAGTTTAGTGGCTTTGACGGTAGAAGTGACTTAGCCGATAGTTACAGAGTGGCAGTGGGTGGTGAGTTTACACCAGATGCGAACTCAATTGACAACTTCTTTAAGCGCATTACTTACCGGACAGGTGTGTATTATGGTAACTCTCCATATAAAATCAATGGAGAGCAAATAACGGATAAAGGTGTAACAGCAGGTTTTACTATGCCACTGGGGCGCTCAACTATCTACGATCTTTATCAGCTTAATGCAGCCATAGGTTATGGAAACAGAGGGACGACAGACAACGGACTTATCGCAGAGAACTATTTTCAGTTCAGTGTTGGTTTTACTGTAAACAGCAGATGGTTTATTAAACGCAGAATTGAATAAGCGTTGCATAGAAGACATAAAACTGAAGGCCGTTCTTGAAGCGGCCTTTTTGTTGATACAGCTACCTCTTATCAGTTAAAAATTGTTACATTCACATAAATACAACAAGCAGTTCACAATGCGGAATGCATGGGTAATAGGTTTGATCGCTATAGTGGCTAGTTTAAGTTTTGGCTGTGGAGACGATCTGCAGGATCCGGATAAAGAGCAGAAGTACACGGGGCCGCTGATTGAGAACCATGATGTGGTAACCTTGTACAGTGATTCGGCTAAACTTCTTGTTAAGCTACAGGCTCCTGTACAGCAGGAATTTGAAAACGGGGATGGAGTTTTTCCGAAAGGGCTTTATGTAGAGTTCTACGAGAAACCAGGGCAGATGACCTCCACCTTAAAAGCTAACTACGCGAAGCAGGACAGGAATAAAGATATTTATCATGCTAAGGGAAATGTGGTGGTGAATAACTTGGAAAAGAAGGAAAAGCTGGAAACCGAAGAACTATTCTGGGACAAAAACAAAGCAGAGATATACACGGATAAGTTTGTAAAAGTAACAACTGCCGAGGAGGTGCTGATGGGGCAGGGGCTTCGGGCAAACCAGGACTTTTCCAGGTACAGAATATTGAAGCCAACCGGAATTATAGACCTGAAGGAAGAATAATGAGCCCTAAGCTTACAAACACCATTTTGTTGTCTCTTGCTTTTGTTACAATTGTTATTGGCATACACCGGAGTATAGAAGAGGCTGATATAGCAGGCAATTACTGGATCTTTATGATTGCCCTGACGCTGTATATACTTTATCGTTACCGGAAGAAAAGAGACAGTGCGGAGAAATAATACTTAAAATGATAGATCCCAGTCAGATCATATTGCTTTTAGTGGCGTTGCTGTTTTCTGCATTTTTCTCGGGTGTGGAAATGGCCTTTGTGGCCGCCAATAAAATACAGATTGAGCTAAGCGAAAAGAATGGGGTGCTTTCGGGGCGAATATTGTGGCACCTGCTGCAAAAGCCTGCCCGCCTTTTTGGCACAACCCTCATTGGCAATACCATGGCTCTGGTCCTCTACGGGTTTGCAATTGCCGCAATCCTGAATGAGTTGCTACAGGTTTATCTTCCTGAGCCCCTACAGGTCAACCTGGTTGTAATTGTTTTACAGATAATAATTGCTTCAGTGGTGGTACTGCTTACGGCAGAATTCCTGCCACGCAGCCTGTTCTCTATCAATCCGAACCGCATGTTGCAGATTCTGGCTGTTCCGTTCCTGCTCTTTTACTACCTGCTTTACCCAGTGGTAATCCTGATAGTGAGTATGAGCAAGTGGATGGCTGAGAAAGTTTTTAAAATTGAGTTTGAAGAAGACAAACCTGTATTTGGCTTTACAGACCTTAACGCCTACATTAAAAACCATCTTTATCACCCGGAGCAGGAAAACACTCCGGAAGTAGATCCCCAGATATTTCATAATGCCCTAGAGTTTAAAACGGTGAAGGTGCGCGAATGTATGGTGCCCCGCACCGAGATTGAAGCTGTAGAGGCAGGAGATTCTATTGAGGTGCTGCGTGAAAAGTTTATACAGACAGGCCACTCCAAGATCCTGGTGTATGATGACACGATAGATAATATCATCGGGTACTGCCATCAACTGGATATGTTTAAGCAGCCCCAAAATGTGTCGGAGATACTTTCGCCTGTAAGCCTGGTGCCTGAAAGTATGCTTGCCAGTGAGCTGTTTGTAAAATTTGTTGCAGAGCACAGGAGTGTGGCTGTGGTAGTGGATGAGTTTGGAGGCACGTCTGGCATAGTTACTGTAGAGGACGTTATCGAAGAAATTTTTGGCGAGATAGAGGATGAGTTTGATATAAATACTTCACTGCTGGAGCAGGTAATCCCAGACAAGGGAATATATCTGCTAAGTGCCCGGCATGAAATAGATTACCTGAATGAAAAATATGAGCTTGACTTGCCTGAAGGGGATTATGAGACGTTAGGTGGCTTAATTTTCTCTGTTTTCGGAGAAATTCCTACTCCCGGAGATGAAGTTGAAGTACCTCCATTCCTCATTACAGTCCTTTCAATGGACGACAACCGCATCAATGCCGTGAAGCTGATTAAAAAAACAGAGAATCAGGCAGATGCAGAATTATAAACAGGAGCTCACAAAATTTTGAATTTTAGCTCGATTAACCTTATTTTGCACAATCCTTTTATAAGTTAAATAAAGAATGGCATTAATTAACAAGATTAGAGAGAAGTCTGGTTGGGCTGTAGGCGCGATTGCCATAGGGCTTGGTATATTTGTAGTAGGCGGCGACCTGCTTGGCCCTAACTCAAGACTTTTGGGCAATGATGCAAACGTAATTGGCGAAATAGCCGGCGAAGAGATCGCTTACGATGAATTCGATGCAACGTTCCAGCAAATAAAAGCTAATTACGAGAATCAGGTAGGTCGTGCGGCCACAGAGGGGGAGATGGCCATGTTGCGTGAGCAGGCCTGGAACCAGCTAGTCTTCAAAATTGCCTTACAAAAAGAATATGACCGTTTAGGTATAACTGTAACGGAAGAAGAACTGGTTGACATGGTGCAGGGAAATAACATTCACCCGGCCGTTAAACAGGCTTTTGTTAATCCGCAGACAGGCGAATTCGATCGTAACCAGGTAATCCAGTACCTGCAAAACCTTGATCAGATGGGTCCTGAGGCACGTCCGATGTGGGCAAACTTTCAACAGGGCATTGTTGAGGACAGAATTCAGTCCAAATATGCAAACCTGCTGTCTAAATCAGTTTATATAACTACTGCTGAGGCAAAGCATTATTATAATGCCATGAATACCTCTGCAAACATAAAAGCTCTTTTTGTACCTTATGCTACTATTGCCGATACAACGATACAGGTAACAGATACACAGCTGAAGGATTACTTTGAGCGAAATAAAGACCTTTATAAAGTAGAGGCAGGGCGTACAATTGAGTTCGTGACAATTCCCGTGAGTGCTTCAAAGGAAGATAGCACGTATTACCAAGAAGAAGTTGCGACTCTTAAGCAGCAGTTTGCTGCTGCTACTAATGATTCTGCTTTTGTTTATGCAAACTCTGATGCTCCATTCAACGGAAGCTATCAGACGCCAGGCAATCTGCCAGAAGAACTGCGTAAGCAACTTCCATTGGAAGAAGGCAAAGTGTATGGTCCGTTTTCAGATCAAGGCACCATGGCGCTTTACAAAGTAATGGATGCCAGAGAAGGAGATGTAAATGCTGTTAGAGCAAGTCATATCCTGATCAGACCAGAGAATGAAACTCCAGAGGCTAAGGCTGCCGCTAAAGAAAAAGCGCAGGATGTGCTTAACCAAATCAAAGAGGGCGCTGATTTTGCTCAGATGGCCACTCAGTATGGTACAGACGGTACTGCTTCTGTAGGTGGTGACTTGGGCTGGTTCCCTGAGGGACAGATGGTTGCTCCTTTCGAAAAAGCTGTTTTTGGTGCTTCAGGCACAGGCGTTCTGCCTAACCTGGTTGAAACGGAGTATGGCTACCATATCATCAAAGTAACAGAACCAAAGACAAAGCAGCAGTACCAGGTTGCTGCAGTACAACGCTCTATTGAGCCAAGCGAGTCTACTCGTGATGCAGCTTATGCTGTAGCAGATGAGTTATCCGGTATCAGCGGAAGTACAGAAGAGTTTAAAGAGAACGTTGCCAAGAACAAAGCTTTGCTAAAAGAAGAAGCTACGAATATTGGTAAAAACCAGGTACTGGTAAACAACCTGAACAATGCACGTGAACTGGTTCGCTGGGCGTATGCAAAAGATACAGAGGTAGGAGACGTTTCTCCTGTGTTTGAAATCGAAGACCAGTTTGTGGTAGCAACGCTTACAGGTTCTCGTGAGAAGGGTTATGCAAAAGTAGAAAACATCAAGGATGAACTAACTGCAGCTGTTCGCAATGAACTGAAGGCTCAGCAGATTATTGAGAAGCTTAAAGGGCAGAAAGGATCGCTTGATCAAATAGCTGCCAGCTATGGACCAAATGCCATGGTAAAAACTGCTGATAATATAACACTTGCCTCTGCAGCTATCCCGGGGTTGGGTGTAGAGCCGGTAGCTGTTGGTAAAGCTTTCGGCCTTAAAGAAGGTGCACAGACTGCTCCTTTTGAGGGAATGAATGGTGTAATGATGGTAGAACTGTTAAGTAAGAACCAGGCTCCTCAGATTAGCGACTTCTCTAATGTGAAAGAGCAGATTCGTAACACTAAAGTTGGCAACATAGAAAGCAGAGCTTTTGAGGCGCTGAAAGAAAAAGCTGAAATCGTAGATAACCGCGTAAGGTTCTTCTAAGACTAGCTATAATAAAACAATAAAAGAGCCGCTCCCAACAGAGCGGCTCTTTTATTGTTTAGTCGTATACGCTAATTATTATGACGTTCTGATATCAAACAAAGTATAATTTCCGTTCTTTAGTTAAGATGCTGAAAAAGATCCCTTCTTTCGTTTTCCTACTGTCGCTGTTACTGTTGGTAACGTCTGCTGCACTTGCCCAAAATCAGGAGTTGGAGCTGGCGCGTGCATACTTTAGCAAAGGCGATTATAAAAAAGCTGAGGAGATATATGCGAAGTTAATGGATGAGCCCAGGCTGTTTAATGTAGTATATCCAGATTACCTGAAGGTGCTGCTGCTACAGCGAAACTATAAAGAGGCGGAGAAGCTGGTAAAGAAAACAATCAAGAAATACCCAAACGTGCCCAATTACGAAGTGGATCTGGGTAAGGTTTATGAGGCAGTAGGAGATAAAGTGGCTGCTGAAAAGCACTATAACAAACTACTGGAGCAAATGAAGCCTTCGGAAGTGGTAGCAGTTGCTAATGCTTTTTTACAAAATGAGCAGTATGATTATGCTGAGAAAGCCTATTTAAAAGGGCGCCAGCTTACTGGGAATCCACTAGAGTATAACCGCCCATTAATTGCGCTTTATGCATACCGGCAAAAGAACGAAAGCTTAGTGCCGGAAATACTAAACCTGCTGCAGGCAAATGAAAGCGAGCTCGGGTATGTACAGAATATGCTGCAAAATAGTCTTCGTGAGGAAAAAGCATTTGATGAGCTGGAGAAGGAGTTAATTCTGCGGGTGCAGCAGAATCCAGATAAACTGGCTTACAACGAGCTTTTAATTTGGCTCTACATTCAGCGGCGTGACTTTTACAGCGCCCTTATGCAGGCCAGAGCAGTGGATAAACGAACACGTAGCGGAGGTGCCCGGGTGATAGAGTTAGGAAGCATCAGTCTTAAAAATGATGATTATCTGGGAGCTATTGAAGCGTTCGAATACATTGTAAAGGAGTATCCAGAGGGGCCGTACTACCTTATTGCCCGACAAAAGCTGATAAATGCCCGCGAGGCTCAGGTACAGAATGCGTTTCCAGTAAATAAAGACAATATCCGAGCCCTGATCGCAGATTATGAAGCTCTTTTGAATGAGGTAGGCAGAACAGCGCAAACAATGGAGGTACTCCAGCATATGGCCGGGCTATATGCCTTTTATCTGGACGATAAGGAAAAAGCCATTGCACTGCTGAAAGAGGCTATAGAAATGCCACGTGCCAACCCAGCCTTAGTAGCAGAAAGTAAACTCACCCTTGGAGACATCTACTTACTCAAAGGAGAGCCTTGGGAAAGTACGTTGCTCTACTCACAAGTGGAGAAGTCTCATAAAGAAACTCCTGTAGGGCATGATGCAAAACTACGAAATGCCAGGCTCAACTATTACAAAGGTGATTTTGAGTTGGCACAGGCGCACCTTGACATCCTTAAGCTGGCAACCAGCCGTGAAATAGCAAACGATGCCATGGATCTGAGCCTATTAATAACAGACAATACTGGGTTGGATACTTCTACTGCTGCCATGGAAGAGTATGCGATAGTAGACTTGCTGGTGTTCCAGAACAAGATGCAGGAAGCGCTCAACGCTTTGGATGCGATGCTTAAAAACTATCCGGGGCATAGCCTGACAGACGAAATTTACTTCCAGAAGGCAAATATTTATGAACGGGTGGGCGACTTCGAACAGGCCGTAAAAAACCTGGAGAAGATTGTAAATAACCCCCAGTATGACATCCTGAGCGATGATGCCCTATATAGAATGGCATACATCTATGAGGAAAGCTTAAAAGACAAAGAAAAGGCAAAGGAGCTATATAATGATCTTCTGGTAAAGCACAGAGGCAGTATTTATGTGGCGGAAGCCCGCAAACGCTTCCGTAAACTACGAGGGGATCAGCTAAATTAGAAGTTAGTCACCAAAGAAAAAGGCAAGAATAAGGATGAAAACTATAAAGAACCCATACATTATCAGGTCAAGCGAATAGTTTTTATACTTATTATAAAAATCTCTGAATCGTTTCACAATTTGCCCTGTTCTACTTCTACTACAAAGATACTATTTTTAAATTTAGCTACCTTTGCAGCCAGTTAAAGTGAAGTACAGCAGAAGCAATATGAATAAAAGGTGGGTATATGTACAGGAGGCGCCAGCCGAGGTAGTAGAGAGTTTAGCTCAAAGCCTGAAAATAAGCCCAACACTTGCCAGTATACTTTGCCAGCGCAACCTCTGTACTTTCGAAGAAACCAAAGATTACTTTCGTCCTTCCCTTAGTCAACTGCATGATCCTTTCCTGATGAAGGATATGGACAAGGCGGTAAATCGCCTGAACGATGCGCTGCATAAGGGGGAAAAAATATTGGTGTACGGAGACTATGATGTGGATGGCACCACATCTGTAGCGTTAATGTACGGCTTTCTGCGAGGCTATACCCACCAAGTAGATTTCTACATACCAGACAGATACAAGGAAGGCTACGGCGTTTCGCAGCAAGGAATAGACTGGGCTGAAGAAAACGGTTTCAGTCTTATCATAAGCCTTGACTGTGGTATAAAATCAGCAGATAAGGTCGCCTATGCAACTGAAAAAGGTATTGACTTTATCATCTGTGACCATCACTTGCCAGATGAGGATATCCCACAGGCAGTGGCTGTTTTGGACCCCAAGCAGATCGACTGCCCCTATCCATACAAGGAGCTTTCAGGCTGTGGTGTAGGATTCAAACTACTTCAGGCATTTTGCTTACAAAATGGTATTGACCAAAGTGAAGTGTATGAACTGCTGGACTTGCTGGTAGTAAGCATTGCTTCTGACATTGTGCCTATTACCGGAGAAAATCGTATTCTAGCCTATTTTGGTTTGCAGCATCTGAATGGCCCGCAACCAATGCGCCCAGGCTTAGAAGCGCTCACGGAGTTGGCGGGCATTACCAGTGAGATGGATATTACCAGCATTGTGTTTGGCTTTGCGCCACGCATAAATGCTGCCGGGCGTATGGGTGATGCCAAAAACTCAGTGAGGATGCTGTTAGCAAAGACGAAAGGGGAGGCTTTTAAAATGGCAGACATCATCAATGAGTCTAATAAAGCCCGCCGTGACAAAGACAGTAACATTACCAAAGAAGCTCTTCAGATGATTGAGGAGGATGAGTTTCTGCGTAGTGCAAGCTCAACGGTATTGTTCAAGGATACGTGGCATAAAGGGGTTATAGGCATTGTTGCTTCCCGCTGTATTGAAAAATACTACCGCCCTACAATCATCCTGACGCAGTCTAACGGAAAAGCTTCCGGATCTGCCCGCTCTGTGCACGGCTTCAATGTGCATAGCGCCATTGAGAGCTGCTCTGACCTGTTAGAGCAGTTTGGTGGCCACATGTATGCCGCAGGCTTAACACTCCCTGTAGAGAACGTGCCGGCCTTCAGAGCGCGCTTTGAGGAGATAGTAGCCAGCACTATCACAGAAGAGCAGAAGATACCGCAGATAGAGATTGACGCTAAAATTGACATAAAGCAGATTACACGTAATTTCTATAACATTCTAAGGCAGATGGAGCCGTTTGGGCCAGAGAACTTAAAGCCGGTTTTTGTGTCGGAGTGTGTATACGATACAGGCAGTGTTCGAATAGTAGGAGATTCTCACCTAAAGCTGCGCCTGACCCAGGATGGCTACCACTCCATAGATGCCATAGGCTTTGGCCTTAGCGATTATTATAAAGTAATATCAAAAGGAATACCGTTTGATGTTTGCTATACCATTGAAGAGAATGTCTATCGGGGTGTTATAAACTTGCAGCTTCGGATTAAGGATATAAGAAGCAAATAAGAAAGGCTCCTATCAGGAGCCTTTCTTATTTGATGGGGTTTATAGTAGTTTGTTTAAGGGCGGGGATACATGTGCTTTAGCTGCTGTAAAGGACTCTCTTTGGGGTTAGTATTTACAGGCAGGCAAAGCTGTGCAAGTGTTTCAAAGTCGCCGGCGAAGAAGTTAATATCTACTGCGGAATTTATTCCGCTAACGCTTCCCCTGTCGGTATACTGCCAGAACATCCAACTGTCGGTGTGGTGCACCTCGGGTTTAATTGCGCTATAGCGTGCAATCCAAAAGTGATAATCAGTAAAATGGCCCATTAAGTAACGGCGGTAATAATTCTGGCTGGTATAAATGATTGGCTTAACACCATAATGTGCTGTAACGGCCTCGAGCCATGTTTTTATACTTCTGCGGAGTTGCTCGGCACTTACTTTGGGGTCTGATACTTCTACATCCAGAACAGGTGGTAAATCCCCAGGTTCCATCGTAACTGTATTGATAAAAATATCGATTTGGCCTTGTACGGGAGCCTCGGGCTTAAAGAAATGATAAGCGCCCCGCTTGATGCCATGTCTTTTAGACTCCTCCCAGTTTCTTGCAAAGAAAGGGTCTAACCTGTAATCTCCCTGCGTTGCCTTTACAAAAGCAAAAGTTACGTCAGACTCTTTTACCAGTGACCAGTCCACCTCCTTTTGCCACCTCGAAACATCTATACCTTTCAGCGTTGAGCTGCTGCTATTGGTAGCTATTTTAGGTTCATTGTTAGCAGGTGTGGCTGGTGTTGTGCCGGTTGAAAAACTTGTGTAACTGGCCAATAAAAGAAAGCCTGTTAGAGCAAGTTTATGACTGGCAGATATGAGTAAAGTAAAAGACATAAGGTCGGTAGTAACTGTAAGCGAGGTATTAAATTATGCACTTATATTGATTTACACAAGTTCTCATTATAAGGTTTATACATATTATTAATTATATGTTAATAGTAAATTCTTAATATAAGCACCTGAAGTTAAGAACCGGAGCCTGAGAGATGTACGTTGCAGGATGCAGGCATTATGTGTAATTTAGCGGCGATGATACTGAGAGCAGAAAACCTGATCAAAAAATACAAGTCACGCACTGTTGTAAACGATGTGAGCGTGGAGGTAAACCAAGGAGAGATAGTTGGTTTGCTGGGGCCAAATGGAGCTGGTAAAACAACATCCTTTTACATGATTGTAGGCTTAGTGAAACCTAATGAAGGAAAAATCTTCTTAGATAAAGAAGATATAACAAGCTTGCCCATGTATCAGCGTGCGAAGCGGGGAGTGGGTTACCTTGCACAGGAGCCTTCTGTTTTCAGGCAGCTAACTGTGGAGGAAAATATCTTGTCAGTGCTTGAAATGACAGATATGCCAAAGCAGGCACAGCGTGACAAAGTGGAGGAACTTTTAGAAGAATTTTCTCTGAACCACGTACGGCAGAACAAAGGCATCGTGTTATCAGGTGGTGAGCGTCGTCGTACGGAGATAGCACGGGCTCTGGCTGTTGATCCTAAATTTGTGTTACTTGATGAGCCTTTTGCTGGCGTAGACCCTATTGCCGTAGAAGAGATTCAAAGTATAGTTGCTAAGTTGAAGAGCAAGAACATAGGGATACTTATCACTGACCATAACGTAAACGAAACACTCTCCATTACAGATCGCGCTTATCTGTTGTTTGAAGGTAAGATATTAAAAGCCGGTACTGCTGAGGAGTTGGCTGCTGACGAACAAGTGCGCCGTGTATATTTAGGTAAGCACTTTGAGCTAAAGCGGAAAATCTAAAACTACTGTTTATCTTACAAGTCAAAGTGCATTGAAGCTTTGCTGGAAAAAGCTCGTTGTGTCATTTAGCCATTGAACCTTGGAAATATTAAACTCGATAGTGACGTGGGTAATGAAGAAGCGGATTGATGATATTGATCTGTTTCGTAAATATCCCCATGAAGTGCAGCAAGAGCTTTTCAAAGGATTGATAAGTAAAGCCAAAAACACAGAGTGGGGGAAGAAGTATGGCTATGGAGAAGGCTTATCAGTAGATAAATTCCGGGAGCGTGTGCCGATCAGTACCTATGAGGAGCTGTACCCATCTATCGAGCGCGTGTTAAAAGGCGAGCAAAATGTGTTGTGGCCTACCAAAATAGATTGGTTTGCTAAGTCATCGGGCACAACCAACGCCCGTAGCAAGTACATTCCTGTTAGCCCTGAGTCATTAGAGGACTGTCATTACAAAGGTGGGAAAGACATGCTTTCCCTATATGTAAATCTGTATCCCGAGACGAAGCTTTTCACAGGTAAAGGGCTCTCTATAGGTGGTAGCCACAGGCCCAGCGAATTAAATCCAAAGATTTCATGCGGAGACGTTTCGGCAGTAATTATGCAGAACCTGCCAATCTGGGCTGAGGCCATTCGCACTCCTCCACTAAAAATAGCGCTTATGGATAAGTGGGAGGAGAAGATAGAGAAAATGGTAGAGGTAACTGTGCCGGAGAATGTTACCAGCCTGAGCGGCGTTCCTACCTGGACCTACGTGTTGCTGAAGCGTATTTTAGAGGTAACCGGTAAGAAAAATATATTGGAAGTATGGCCTAACCTGGAGTTATTTACCCACGGTGCCGTTGCCTTTGGGCCATACCGCCAGTTGTTCCGCGATATTATTCCATCTACTAAAATGAATTACCTGGAGGTTTACAATGCCTCAGAAGGATTCTTTGGAATACAGGATCAATTGGGAACTGAAGATGAGATGCTGCTTATGCTGGACTATGGTGTGTACTATGAATTTATACCTATAGATCAGTTTGATGAAGAGCAGCCTAAAACATTGACATTGGATCAGGTAGAGTTAGGTAAAAATTACGCACTGGTAATTTCGACAAATGCAGGCCTGTGGCGCTACAAGATCGGGGACACCATACGATTTACCAGTCTTAGCCCCTATCGCATTAAGATATCCGGCCGTACGAAACATTACATCAACGCCTTTGGCGAAGAAGTTATTGTTGAAAATGCAGAAGAAGCCATCACGAAGGCTTGTAATGCTACCAATGCCATTATCTCTAATTTCACGGCTGCTCCTATTTATTTGGAAAGCGACAAGCGAGGAGGGCATGAATGGCTGATTGAGTTTGAGAAAGAGCCAAGCAGCTTACAACGCTTTACACAGGTACTGGACGATACGCTGCGGGAGATAAATTCTGATTATGATGCTAAACGGCAGAACGATATTGCGCTGGAAAAGCCATTGGTACATGCTGCTCCACAAGGTACTTTTCTTAACTGGTTGCGCCATAAAGGAAAACTTGGCGGTCAAAATAAGGTTCCTCGCCTTAGCAATAACCGGGAGTACCTGGAGGAGATAATGCAGGTGAATGGGTTGTAAGGGTAAAATGAAAATTTATGTTCTTATCGTTTCTATCAGAATGACATTCTTAATGCCCATGTTCTCCTGAGTCATTCTATTTAACTCCTGTAGTCTTTGTAATTGTAAAACCAAAGCCCGGCACCTTTTAACTGCCGGGCTTTGGTTTTAAAGCATCAAATGCCGTAATGCCTAAACTTCTTTTTCCATGCTGAGCTTATATCAAATTATATATCGCAGCATACAAACCTAATCCAAGGAATAACAACAAGAGAATATTGGCTAAAACAGGAATCTTTTTGTCCCGGATCTCTTTGTACCGAACGATGTTGAGCGTCACGAGCCCGAATAGTATAAGGTTAATAATAGTCAGCACCTTATTAACAGAGTGCCATATATTTCTGATTTCTGCGGTCATAGCTTTTTAAGTTCTTTGCCTAATTTTTTAGATGCAAGACTTACATTAATTGATAAATAGCAGCAAACAGGCCTAAACTTAGGAATATCAACAGAAGCACATTAACTAGAAGAGGCACCTTCTTATCACGAACTTCTTTATAATTAAAGCCTTGACCATTAAGAACCATAAATAAAGTTAAGTTGATAATAGTTAAAACTTTGCTTATAGCATTCCATTTGTTTCTGATTCCTAAGGTCATAATCTTTTAGGGTTGTCTGAAGATATAAAGATTACTTGTTAATATGAACGGATACGGAGCGGTGGTCTACTCCATAAAGCTGCTGAACATTCCACCCTCTTTTTTAGCATTCTCACCACGAGGCATAAGCGCTTCAATAAGCTTCTTAACAGGCATAGACTGCAGCCACACCCGCCCTGTACCACGTAAGGTTGCTAAAAATATTCCTTCACCTCCAAAGATCATGGATTTTAAGCCACCTGCACGTTGGACACTAAAATCTATTCCCTCCTCAAAAGCAACAACACAACCTGTGTCTACCCGGAGAACTTCATTATTTAATTGCTTTTCTACAACTGTGCCGCCGGCATGTATGAAAGCTCTGCCATCACCCTGCATGCGCTGAAGGATAAAGCCCTCACCGCCGAAGAAACCAGAGCCTAACCGCTGGTTAAAATGAATACTTAGCTTTGTACCCAGTGCAGCAGCCAGGAAGGCATCTTTCTGTGTAATAAGCGAGTTATTGCGGGTAGTGCTAAGGTCTATGGGAAGTATAGAACCAGGATATGGTGCCGAAAATGCCACACGGCTTTTGCCATGCCCCCGGTGTGTAAAGTGCGTCATAAACAGAGACTCACCAGTAATTAAACGGCTACCTGCTGACACTAGCTTGCCAAAAAAGCCCTGACTCGGATTAGAGCCATCGCCCATCTTAGCTTCAAAGTCTATTCCTTCTTCCATGTATACCATGGCACCGGCTTCGGCTATTACTGTTTCATTTGGGTCTAATTCAATCTCCAGTACCTGGATGTCGTTCCCGAAAATCTTGTAGTCTACCTCGTGGGAGTTTCTCATAGTTGGATGGTTTAATAAGTAATAATAGCAAGATAAAAGATAATATCAGAAATATTAATTTTTAAGCATATACTTTAAGAGGTTCAATACCTAAAACGTAATAGCTAATCTTCTTCATCCTCATCTTCTTCCTCTTTCTTGCGACGGCGTGCTTTGGGCAGGTCTTCTTCCTCCTCCTCAGAAGTACCTTTGGTGTTGCGTACAAAGTCTTCGTCTGTCTCTTCTACTTCTTCGCCCTCTTCAATGTGGTATTCCTCTTCTTCTCGTTTTGCTTTTTCTGCTGCATCTCGCTTCATTAGCTTTTTATCGTCCACATTCTTGTTCAGGAACTCATTAATCTTGTCGATGCTGTAGTTTGAAATTATCTCTCCGTGCTCATTTACCTTAATTTCAAAGCCTTCCAGATCTTTATGTACACGTGATTTCTTCTTACTGCTTTTGCTTTCTTTTTTATTCTTAGCCATGATTTTTGCGTTTATACTTTCTGATGTATAAGCACTTGCGGCTAAATTGTTGCAGATTGGCTGCAAAGAGCACAAATAAAAAAGGCTAACCTGAATGGTTAGCCTTCCTGTTCTTTATACTTCTTAAAGCTATGTTTATGCCGCAGCGTACTGGTTTAGCTTCTCAATAGCAGTCTCTATGCGAGTAGCAGTTTCTTCACGTCCAATCACTTCAATGATCTGCATTAGGTCCGGACCTGCTTCTGCACCCGTCACAGCAAGACGCAGTGCCTGCATTACCTGGCCGATCTTCATACCATGGCGCTCCAGTATAGAAACTAAAAGGTCTTTTACGGTATCAGCGTTGAAGTTGTCCAGCGAAGATAATTCATTTTTAAAGTCTTCGAAAACGGCAACAGACTGGCTGTTCCACTTTTTAGAGGCTACTTTCTCACTATATTCTGTAGGGGCCACGAAGAAATACTCCGCCTCTTTCCAGAAGTCCTGCGGAAAGCTTACACGCTCCTTCATCAGGCCTGCAATTTTCTCTGCTTTCTCCGGAGTTGTCGTAATGCCGTGCTCCTCTAAAGCCTTCATCAGGTAACCAGCCAGCTCGCTATCTGGCTTCGCGCGCAGGTACTGCTCGTTAAACCAACGTGCCTTCTGAATGTCGAAACGAGTCCCAGACTTACCGATACGCTCTACCGAGAACTCCTGAATAAGCTCATCCATAGAGAAGAGCTCTTGCTGGGTACCAGGATTCCATCCCAAAAATGCCAGGAAGTTAGTGAAGGCCTCTGGCAGATAGCCGCTCTCACGGTAACCTGAGGAAACCTCGCCTGTGTTCGGATCTGTCCAGCGAAGCGGGAATACCGGGAAGCCTAGTTTGTCGCCATCACGCTTACTCAGCTTGCCATTTCCATCTGGCTTTAACAATAAAGGCAGGTGCGCAAACTCAGGCATGGTATCTTCCCAGCCTAAATATCGGTACAACAACACGTGCAGCGGTGCAGATGGCAACCATTCCTCTCCGCGGATAACGTGCGTGATCTTCATCAGGTGGTCATCCACAATATTTGCCAGGTGGTACGTTGGCATACCATCTGACTTCATTAACACCTTATCATCAATGGCAGAAGAATGTACCATTACCCATCCACGAATCATGTCTTTCAGGCGTACTTCCTCCTTGCGGGGTACCTTTAAACGAATCACGTAAGGATCTCCAGACTCCAGGCGCTTCTTCACTTCATCCTCAGGTAAGGTAAGTGAGTTTTTCATCGTCATGCGCGTGATGGAGTTATACTGTGGCGTAGCGACTTTGGCAGCCTTCAAACGCTCACGCATTTCCTCCAATTCCTCAGCAGTATCGAAAGCATAGTAGGCATGGCCACTCTCAATAAGCTGAAGGGCGTACTGCATATACATTGGTTTGCGCTCTGACTGGCGGTAAGGTGCGTAAGGGCCACCTTTCCACGGGCTTTCATCCAGTTCAATACCGCACCACTCCAGCGACTCACGGATATAATCTTCTGCACCCGGCACAAAACGGTTCTGATCTGTGTCCTCGATGCGTAAAATCATTTTACCGCCTGTTTTACGGGCAAGTAAAAAATTGTAAAGGGCGGTACGCACACCACCAATATGGAGAGGCCCTGTCGGGCTTGGGGCAAAGCGTACTCTAACTTCTCTTTCCATTTATTTTGTCTGATTCAGATCTTTCAATTTGGCACAAAGGTACAAAATTAACTGTCGATTCGGTAACAGTATTAGCAACAGCCTGTTTAGGTTTAAAGGGATTGTGTTTTTTGAAGCACAGCTCACATATTATAAACATAATCAGATATTTGCGTATCTGCTTATAAAGACACAAAAGCCGCTCACAATGGTACGGAACCGATTATGGAACGCTTGGGGCCTGTTAAAGGAAACTTACTTAGAATTTATAGATAATAACTCTTTCCAAAAAGGAGCCGCTTTGGCTTACTATACTATTTTTTCACTCCCCCCGATGCTGATTATCATTATCAGCGCAGCAGGTTACTTTTTTGGAGAGCAAGCTGTATCCGGGGAAATATACTTTCACATAAAAGAGCTGATTGGTTCGGAGGGAGCCTACTCTGTTCAGAAAATGGTAGAGAACGTGAATGAGTTTGGCTCTTTTAATATAGCTGCCATATTAGGCGTTGCTGCCTTATTTCTGGCAGCAACTGGTGTTTTTATCTCTTTACAAAGTTCCTTAAATGAAATATGGTATGTGAAGCCTGTGCCTAAGCGAGGTTACCTGAAACTGGTGCTGGATAGAGTTCTGTCCTTTGGAATGATCTTAGCTATTGCCATTGTCCTGCTTCTCTCCTTGTTGGCGAACACAATATTGGTTGCCATTGGTGATTTTCTTACCGCCCGGTTCTCCGGTTGGGTAATTTATGTGCTGCATGTAGGTAATTTTCTTTCTGCTTTCCTTTTGATGTCTTTCCTGTTTGCCTGCATTTATAAATTTTTGCCGGATGCCAAAATCAAGTGGCGGGATGTGGGGGTAGGGGCTTTCGTAACTTCTTTGCTGTTTGTCCTGTTTCGAGGCCTCATCGGGTTTTATTTAGGTAAGAATGATGTGGGATCAGTATATGGAGCGGCTGGCTCAATAGTGGTGATACTTACCTGGGTGTTTTTTACCTCTCAAATCATTTTCTTTGGTGCCGTTTTTACGTTTGTTTACTCCCGTAAGTATGGCTTTAACATTTACCCAGCTGAGTATGCGGTGCGGGTAATCCGGCAGGAAGTCGAAGTAGGCAACTCTGCCGTAAATGCCGAGCCCGGCAAACATGAGAAAGAAGTATACGGTGATTTGGAAGAAGAGCCAGAGATAACTAATGAAGGAGAAAAGGAGGAGGGAGCTAATATCTGATGATGCTTTTTAGATGTTCTGAAATAACAAGAAGGTATCAGCAGGCACAAGAGATTTTTAATCTTATTTCTGCTGACTTCTTCTTGTTAAGGCTGTGCTTATTTAATTGCAATACAAGAAATCTCCACGTTCACATCTTTAGGTAAACGACTAACTTCTACAGTTTCGCGGGCTGGTGGATTGCTTGTAAAGTAGCTACCATAGGTTTCATTGATCCTGCCAAAGTTGTTTAAGTCCTTCACGAAGATTGTACACTTTAAAACATTGCTGAAGTTCATTCCAGCCTCTTCGAGTATGGCTTTCAGGTTCTGCATTACTTTGTGTGTTTCGCTTTCGATGCTGTCGTTCACAAGGTTACCGGTTTCTGCATCTAATGCTATTTGGCCGGATACATAGAGGGTGCCGTTTGCCAAGGTAGCCTGGCTATATGGACCAATAGGAGCAGGTGCTTTTGTAGCGTTGATGATTGTATGTGCCATAGTAGATTCTTTAAAATGTGTATATTTACTTCAAAAGTACAGAAATATGCATATAGTTGTTTTGTCCGGACCAGAAATGGCCACCGAATTCAAGCATAAGTTTCCTGAAGGAAAAGAAGGTATAACTTATACTTTTTTACAGACTCATAGTCTTCTGGATGAGCAACTAAAGCCTTCTGATGTCGTTTTTGATTTTTTGTTGCATGAGCAGCCGGAGAGGCTAAGCTTATATGCCCCAAATCAGGTTGTGTTTTGTAATGCCGCTACCGTACAGTTAGCTGATCTAGTTAGTAGGAATAATCTTGAAGAGTCCGTAACCCTTATTGGCTTTAATGGATTGCCTACCCTTTTTAACCGTCCCGTTCTGGAGGTAAGCTTATTTAACCAAAGCGATAAAGATAAATTAGAAGAAGTATGTAAAGCCCTAGGCACTGATTTTTTATTAGTAGATGACAGAGTAGGTTTGGTTACACCTCGTATGATTTGCATGATCATCAATGAGGCGTATTATACGCTACAGGAGAAAACAGCAGAAGTAGAAGATATTGATCTTGGAATGAAGCTTGGTACCAACTATCCAAAAGGGCCTTTTGAATGGGCACGGCAGATTGGCATCGCCAATGTTTATCAGGTATTAAATGCTGTTTATGAAGATACTAAGGATGAAAGGTATAAGATATGCCCGCTGCTGAAGACAAAGTTTTTAAGAGGAGAAACTGCTTAATCCAAATGCAGTAGGGGGCATTACAATAAAAAAGGGAGATGATATAGCTCCCTTTTTTATTGTAATAGTTTTTGAATTACTATTCTACTGTTACAGATTTAGCCAAATTACGTGGCTGATCAACATTACAGCCTCGCATGACAGCAATGTGGTAAGAGAGGAGCTGTAATGGGATTACAGACAGAAGCGGCATCAGGTGCTCACTGGTCTCTGGTATTTCGATCACATGATCTGCCATGGAAGGTATAGTAGTATCACCTTCTGTTACAATAGCGATAACTTTACCCTTACGAGCTTTTACCTCCTGTACATTCGATACAATCTTTTCATAGGAGCTATCCTTCGTGGCAATTACTACCACTGGCATTTGCTCATCTATCAAAGCAATAGGACCGTGCTTCATTTCTGCAGCAGGATAGCCTTCTGCATGTATGTAAGAAATTTCCTTTAGTTTTAGCGCACCTTCCAGGGCAACCGGGAAGTTATATCCACGGCCCAGGTACAGGAAGTTAGTGGCATCCTTAAACTTTTTTGAAATTTCAACGATTTGATCGTTCAGTTTTAGCGCTTCCTCTACTTTGGCAGGGATACTTTCTAATTCAGCAATCAGCTGGCGTACCCTAGTTGTTTCTAAAGTGCCGCGCTTGCTGCCGATTATCATAGCAATAATGGTAAGCACCGTTACCTGTGCTGTGAATGCTTTTGTACTGGCCACCCCAATTTCCGGACCAGCATGGGTATAAGCACCTGCGTCTGTTGCACGGGCAATAGAAGAGCCTACCACATTACAAATACCAAAAATAGTAGCGCCTTTAGACTTAGCAAGCTCTATCGCAGCAAGTGTATCAGCAGTTTCACCAGACTGGGAAATAGCGATTACGATGTCTTTCTCTGTGATGATAGGGTTTCTATAACGGAACTCCGAAGCATACTCAACTTCAACAGGTATGCGTGCAAGGTCCTCAATCAGGTATTCTGCCACCAAGCCTGCATGCCAGGATGTGCCACAAGCTACAATGATGATACGATCAGCATTTACAAACTTGTTCTCATACTCGCGTACTCCGCCCATCATCAAATGGCCGCTTTCTGCTATCATGCGTCCACGCATGCTGTCTAAGATAGAACGAGGTTGCTCGTAGATCTCCTTTAGCATGAAGTGCTCGTAACCTCCTTTTTCTATCGACTCCAGAGCCATCTCCAGGCGGTGAACATAAGGTGTCTGCTTTACATCTTCCTTCGTTCTTATCTCAAGTTCACCGTTGTTGATAACAGCCAACTCATAGTCATTCAGGTAAATTACATCGTTGGTGTATTCAACAATAGGAGTTGCGTCAGAAGCTAAGAAATACTCTCCTTTGCCTACTCCTACTACTAATGGGCTTCCTTTACGAGCAGCTATAAGCTGGTTGGGGCTATCCTGTGACAACACCACAATAGCGTAAGCACCTACTACTTCATGCATTGCCAGACGAACCGCCTCTGGCATGGTGCAATTATTATTTATCCGGATATCCTCAATCAGATTGATAAAAACCTCGGAGTCTGTATCTGAGTCAAAAGTATGACCTTTCTCTATTAGGAGCTTTTTTAAAGATGCATAGTTTTCTATGATGCCATTGTGAATGATGGCGATGTTCTTTGAGCTGGAATAGTGTGGGTGCGCATTAACATCATTTGGCTCTCCATGTGTTGCCCAACGGGTATGGCCCATTCCAATTGTACTATGTGTATCTTTGTCTGCAATAAAAGCTTCAAGCTCAGCTACTTTGCCTTTTTTCTTATACACGCTTAGTCCACCGTTCATCAGAGCTAATCCGGCGCTGTCATAGCCACGGTACTCCAACCGTTTCAGACCTTTTATAATAATCGGGCTAGCTTCTCTATGCCCCACATATGCTACAATTCCACACATATTTTTTCTTCTTATAAAAAACAATAGGTACCCGCAAAGGTACCTATTTTCTCAAAATTTTCTGATTTCTAATTAAGTTTTGAATAGTAAACTACTAGCTTAACCTTATTGCTCGGCGTGTTGCTTATTATAGTTCTATAAGGTCTTATTTCCGGAGTAATTTGGAAGGAGCCACTTTGAGAAGCAGCTACATTAGCCGGTGCTAACAATAAACCATCATTAGGTTTCTTATCCAGAAGCATCGCCTGGAAGTAAGAGGTTATGTCAATGGTATATCTGTCTCTCTTGGCATCGTAAATAAGTGGTGAAGGAAAAGCTGTGCTTTCCAACGCGCCAACTCTATTTTGTTGTACTGCCAGAGGGTTACCACTTCTGTTTTTTAGAATCCGGTTTGTGTTGTTTGTCTGATAGAGCACCAACTGCGGTGGAGCTGGTAAGAAAGAGGTTGAGGCCGGCTTAACAGGAACGATCAATTCTGCTCTATTAATAACAATGTTCTTGTTCTCTTCCTTAAACTTCTCCAGGTGAGGGAATATCAACTTTGTAAGCAGCTGGGTATTGTTCTGTATGTAGCTTTCTCCACCTGTCTGGCTGGCAGGTAAAAACTCAGTATTCTGGTCTAACTCTGCCACAGCTGTGCCCGCACGATTTCCCTCAAACTTTGTGAAATAGCTGATTGCCCCTGAATGAGCAAACCTAAATATGTGCTTTTTCTTCTCCGCACCATTTTTATAGTGCAGCACTAGTTTCGTACTGTCAGCTGCCAGGTTTAGTGCTAGAACGCTTGCGGGATCTCCTGCAGGTGCAATCGCTAAACCTTTCAGAAAACTTTCAAAAGTCTCCTGCGTCACCAGATTTCCAGTGCCAGCCTGAGCCACCAGTTCGTTCACGAAGTCTTGGTTAAAGCGAATCTTCACAAGTCTCTCGGCTGTTGTTGAGTCAGCAAATGACTTCTTCTTCTCCAAGATTTTAGGCACAAGCGTGGCTGAACCAAGCGGTGTAGCTTGTTTTTCTAGTGAAGAGTTTGTGAAATAAGACGACTTTTCGTCAAAGCCTTCTGTTAAACGGTACACGTTAAGTGTCAGAGGCTTTGTTTTGTCTCCAAATATCTGGCTGTAGTCCAAGGTAAGGACTAATGAATCTGCAACCGGGTTTTCACCAAATTTTACGTCCATTCCTCCTAAGCTCACTTCTGTAAAAGTAGTCGCCTTCAGGGTACCTAATACTGGGTCTGCCAATATACCTGCCTGTGCCGGGGGCACTTTAAAAGACAGGGTAGAGTCAGTTAAAAGTACAGTACCAGTATTGATGGAAATGGTGTCTGTAAAATTTGTGCCTATTTGATTTTCATCCTGCAGATCAATACCGATATCTGTAGGGTCTTCACAAGATGCAAGGGTGGCGATGGAAAAGAAGAATAATAAAAATCTTCTAACGGCTAAGTTCATTATACAGGTTATAGTAAGAGTCTAACAGGGTGTCATCGGCGCTAACAGTGCTTATGCTTTTGGTTTGCATAAATTCATTGAAAAGCGCGTCAATATTCTCACTGAAATTTTCATTTGTTTTGATTACAGAATCAGCATATTCCATACCAATCTTCAGGAAGCTGTCAAGGTCTGCTGATTTTAGATTCTCCAGCATACTGTCATCAATATCCAGCATCTTCACCTTTTCAAGAAGGTCACCATTGAATTTGTGCTTGTAGTTATGGTTGTACACCGTAAACATAGACTTTGAATCCTTGAAAATAGGATCTTTTTTGTAAGTCGTCTTTAAATACATTGGTATCAAACCAGTCATCCAGTCGTTGCAGTGTACAATATCAGGTGCCCATCCAAGTTTTTTCACTGTTTCAAGTACGCCCTTGCAGAAAAAGATAGCGCGCTCATCATTATCCTGGTGGAATTTATTATTCTTGTCAACGAAAACGGACTTTCTGTGGAAATAGTCTTCATTGTCGATAAAATATACCTGTAATTTTGCATTAGGAATAGAAGCAACCTTTATTACCAGGGGTTTTTCATCTTCGCCTACAGCGATGTTGATTCCAGACAGGCGAACCACCTCATGCAAACGATTCTTGCGCTCATTAATTAGGCCGAACCGCGGAACAAAAATTCTGATCTCCATTCCCCGCTCCTGCATTCCCTGTGGTAGTGTTTGTAAAAACTCAGCTACTTTAGTGGTCTGTAAGAAAGGATTAATCTCGGTGGCAGCGTAAAGGATTCGCAATTTAGACATGATATGTAGTTAAAAATTAATAAGCAACAGTAATGGGACGTGCAAAATTAGCATTTTTTATTCTAATTTTCAATTTTATGCGTTATAACTTACATTTGCCGGCCTTTAGCAGGTAGTATTTAAGCATACCATCAAATGGAAGTAATAAAGCAGGTTAGCACCATCCGTGAAAAGGTGCAGGCACTACGATGTGGTGGCAAGCGCATTGGCTTTGTGCCCACAATGGGTGCTTTGCATGAGGGGCACCTGCAATTATTACGTGCCTCTGCCCAGGAGAACGACGTAACGATCTGCAGTATTTTTGTTAACCCCACTCAATTCAACAATCCGGATGATTACAAACTCTATCCCCGCACTTTAGAACAGGATGTCGAGTTGCTGAAAACTGTAAACTGCGACTATCTCTTTGCTCCAGGTGCCGAGGAGGTATATCCACAACAGCCGCTGCTTCAATTTAGTTTCGGACCATTGGAGGCTGTGATGGAGGGAGAACACAGGCCTGGCCATTTTAATGGAGTCGCAACTGTGGTGAGTAAGCTTTTTCATTTTGTGCAGCCGCACAAAGCCTACTTTGGGCAGAAAGACTTACAGCAGGTAACAATTGTCAGGCAACTGGTGCAGGCATTGAGTTTCGATCTGGAGTTGGTTTGCTATCCTACCATTCGCGAAGAGGATGGACTGGCTATGTCATCTAGAAACAAACGCTTGAATGTTGAGCAGCGGCAAATCGCGGCAAATCTGTACAACGCTTTGCAAATGGCCAGGGGGCAGTTGGGGCAAAAAGCTGTAGCGGCTATCAAAGAAGACATTCGGAATTACTTAAATCAACAGGACCAGGTAGAACTCGAGTACTTTGAGGTTGCCGATGTAAACACCCTGCAGCCTGTTCAGGATTTATCAGAGGTGCAGGAAGTGGCGCTTTGCATCGCTGCCTTTGTAGGACCTGTTCGCCTGATCGACAATTTACTGGTGAATTTAAAAGAAGAGTAACTTGTTGGCCAAAGTATAGGACAGGCAGTGGGTCATTGGTAGTTAATCTGCTGGCAATTGTCTAACTTTGCGCTTTATTACAAGACAAACCATGTATATTGAGGTTTTAAAATCCAAAATCCACCGTTGCAAGGTAACACAGGCTGAGCTACACTATGTAGGCAGCATCACGATTGACGAAGATCTGATGGACGCCGCCAATGTTGTGGAGAATGAAAAAGTTCAGATCGTTAACATCAACAACGGTGAACGATTCGAAACATACGTAATTAAGGGAGAGCGTGGCACCGGTACCGTTTGCCTGAATGGCCCTGCAGCCCGCAAGGTACAGGTAGGTGATATCGTAATCGTTATTTCTTATTGTAGCATTAAGTTTGAAGATGCTAAAAACCACACACCTACACTAGTGTTCCCGGACCAGCATAACCGCCTGGTGTAGTACTGCTGTATGAAAAAATTGCTCTCGGTTCTGAAATATGTGCTGCTGTTAGGCATATCCGTTTTTTTGATGTGGTACGCACTCAAAGAACTGGATTTTCAGAGAATGTGGGCAGAACTCAGAAACGCCAATTACTTCTGGGTTGGAGTTTCTCTCGTAATGGGAGTAGTGGCTTATATAAGCCGGGCTTTCAGGTGGCATATGCAAATTAAGCCAACTGGTTATGATCCCTCCATTTTAAATACTTACCGTGCCATGATGGTTGGCTATCTGGCTAACCTGGTGCTTCCGCGCATGGGAGAGGTGGTACGGTGCAGCATGCTTAAACGAACCGATGGTGTGCCTGTAAATACCGGGTTCGGCACCGTGATTGCAGAGCGCTTTATTGATATGCTGATGCTTCTGCTGGCAATAGGTGTTGCTTTTCTGGTTGAGTTTGAACGGATACAAGGCTTTTTCCTGGATCTTTTATCAGATAAGTTTACTAACCTGGAGCAGGTGCTGGCTTCTCTTTATTGGGTGCTGTGGGTTTTTCTTGGAGCTACCGTTGTTATTATTTTTGTTATACTCCGATACCTTAGCCGATTACGCAAGAGCTCCTACTTTAGCAAAGCTGTTGAATTTTTCAAAGGGATGCTTAAAGGAGTATTCAGCATAACCAAGCTAGAAAACCAGGCAGTGTTCTGGGGGCATACGTTGTTTGTCTGGCTAATGTACTACTGCATGAGTGTCGTGGTTTTCTTTGCATTGCCGGCAACAAGTGATCTTGGTTGGGGCGCAGGTTTATCTATTCTTGTAATAGGAACACTGGGCATGGCAGCACCAGTACAGGGTGGTGTAGGAGTTTATCATTTGCTGGTGCAGGCTACACTGCTTTTATATGGAGTGCCTAAAGAAGAGGGTATGGCCTATGCCTTGCTGGTGCATACTTCTCAAACACTGCTGGTCGTTTTAATGGGAGTAGTTAGTTTTGTTGCAAGTATGGTGCACCGCCGAAGAACTGTTAATCAACGGGCCGCAGAGGTAAACACGTCAACTCATGAACTCAAGCGATAAAATACTTGCCTTACCGCAGCTGCAGGAGCAGCTTAACGAGTGGAGGGCACAAGGGCAAAAAATAGTCTTCACGAACGGCTGTTTCGACCTGCTACACCTGGGCCATGTGGACTACCTGGAGAAAGCAAGACAACTTGGCGATAAATTGGTGCTTGGTCTTAATACAGATGCTTCTATCAGCCGTATAAAGGGACCGAGCCGCCCGTTGCAGGACGAAATGTCACGCGCCAGAGTTATGGCATCTCTTTTGTATATAGATGCTGTAGTGCTCTTCAATGAAAATACGCCGCTGGAGCTAATTAAAATGGTGCAGCCGGATATTCTTGTAAAAGGAGACGATTACAGCGTAGAACAGATTGTCGGGCACGAAATAGTAATGGCCAAAGGCGGTGAGGTTAAAACCGTACCGCTTGTTAAAGGTTATTCTACTACAAACATTGTTAGGAAAATAGAATCAACTCAGAAAAACCCTGAATAAAGCTTAGTAAAAAAAGCCATGATAGGAATATATATAATAGGTATAGCCTTTATGCTAATAAGCATGGGTGTTAGTGCCCGCTTAAAAAGCAAGTTTAAAGAGTACTCTCAAACACCGCTTAGCTCAGGCCTTAGCGGGCGTGAAGTGGCAGAAATGATGCTGCATGACAATGGGATTACGGATGTAAAAGTAATGTCGGTAGCAGGCCGTTTAACAGACCACTATAATCCTTCGGATAAAACAGTAAACCTTAGTGAGTATGTGTACGAGGCACGTAGTGCCGCCGCCGCTGCCGTTGCTGCCCACGAATGCGGTCATGCTGTGCAGCATGCTAAAGCGTATGCGTTTTTGAAGTTTCGTTCCGCTATGGTGCCGGCTCTAAGCATTGCTTCCAGGTATATGCAGTGGATCATTCTGATTGGTATCCTGATGATTCAGGCGACGCCAGTGCCATTGGCCATCGGTGTTGCTTTATTCGGGCTTACCACGCTATTTAGCTTTGTCACGCTTCCGGTAGAATTTGATGCCAGTAAGCGTGCCTTGGCCTGGATAGATCAGCGTGGAATTGTTACAAAGCAGGAGCACGGAATGGCAAAAGATGCTTTAAAATGGGCAGCTTTAACTTATGTGGTTGCTGCTTTAGGCTCTTTGGCTACACTGCTGTATTAT
>NZ_JBHULU010000012.1:114170-128594 GCF_042684605.1 Pontibacter locisalis | reverse complement strand
GTCACTTCTGATGGGGCGCCGCGATTAATGGCACCTTGTAAAGTATAAAATAAAAAGCGCCACCTGCCTCTTTGTGCAGGTGGCGCTTTTTATTTTATGAAGTGGTTTCAAGCCTGTTTAATCCTTGAGTACAATTTTATATCCGTATAAATGTTCGGCAGGCATAACAATTAAAAGCATATCAGGTTGATTTAATACAACTGTATTTCCTAATTTTGTATGAAAATTTATTGTTTCAACTCATTCTTTATATAAATAAGCATGAACTTTCAATTAACAGAAGAACATTTGGCAGTACAAGCCGCTGCACGTGAATTTGCACAGACGGAGTTGTTGCCAGGCGTTATTGAGCGCGATGAGCATCAGAAATTCCCAGCTGAGCAAATCAAGAAAATGGGGGAACTAGGATTCATGGGGATGATGGTTGACCCTAAATATGGCGGAGGCGGCATGGATGCTGTTTCATATGTACTGGCCATGGAGGAGATCTCTAAAGTAGATGCGTCCGCTTCTGTTGTTATGTCCGTGAATAACTCTTTAGTATGCTGGGGGCTGGAAACATATGGTACAGAGGAGCAGAAACAGAAGTATCTGACAAGGCTTGCTACTGGTGAGATCATAGGTGCTTTTTGCTTGTCAGAGCCAGAGGCAGGTTCTGATGCAACTTCTCAGCGCACAACTGCAGAGGACAAAGGAGATTATTACCTGCTGAACGGAACAAAGAACTGGATCACAAACGGGAGCACGGCTTCTGTGTATCTGGTTATCGCGCAGACTGATGTTGAGAAAGGTCACCGTGGTATCAATGCTTTAATAGTTGAGCCTGATATGGAGGGGTTTGCTATAGGACCTAAAGAGAATAAATTGGGAATCCGTGGCTCCGATACGCACTCTTTGATGTTTACAGATGTTAAAGTACCAAAGGAGAATCGAATTGGTGAGGACGGTTTCGGCTTTAAATTTGCAATGGCCACACTTGCAGGCGGACGTATCGGCATCGCTTCTCAGGCCTTAGGAATTGCTTCCGGGGCTTATGAGCTTGCTGTGAAATATGCTAAAGAACGTAAGGCATTTGGTGTGGAGATAGCAAAGCATCAGGCTATACAGTTCAAGCTGGCTGACATGGCTACTAACATTGAGGCGGCTCGTCTTCTATGCCTTCAGGCAGCTTATGACAAAGATTCTCATGCAGACTATGGTAAGTCAGGTGCAATGGCAAAGCTTTTTGCATCAAAAGTAGCAATGGAAACAACGGTAGAAGCCGTTCAGGTTCATGGAGGTTATGGATTCGTGAAAGAGTACCATGTTGAGCGTTTGATGCGTGATGCAAAAATTACACAGATCTATGAAGGCACCTCTGAAATACAAAAAATAGTAATTTCAAGAGAACTGCTGAAGTAAAAAAACCTTTAAAGCCTTGTTCCAATGTTGTTTAAGCTAAGAATAGACTTTTCTGAATTAAAATTTATTTCTTAAAAAATTTTTGAATTTTATAAAGATTAGTCTTAGCTTTAGGCCAAATTAAAGGGTTTATAGTATAAAAGTTAGTTGGTAACACACATGGAAGATTACAATAAAATTATTGAATCGCTTGGGGTGCGGTTCATTAAGGCGAAGAATCTGGTGTTGCAGCAACCATTCAC
The DNA here is from genome assembly GCF_042684605.1 of Pontibacter locisalis. NCBI lineage: Bacteria > Pseudomonadati > Bacteroidota > Cytophagia > Cytophagales > Hymenobacteraceae > Pontibacter > Pontibacter locisalis. The sequence goes on along the minus strand of NZ_JBHULU010000012.1, from coordinate 126,951 downwards.
GGTTCGCAACTCCTACGATGTAGGCAATAACTTAATCCTGCTTCATAAAGGTAGCATCTTCTTTGGGGACGAAGAGCAAATGGTTGAAGAAGGGGAGTTGTTGTTTATACCTGGTGGCCGTAGCACAAAGGTGACTTACGGTCCAGCCGGAGAAGGAAAGACTATCTCTAACGATGATTTGATCACGAACAAAGAGAAGTTTTTCAAAAGTAACAATGATCTGGATCTGATTGGTGATGCAGAGGAGAGCCACAGCTTTGTGAGCTTTGAGGCAAAGGTTTTTGACTCAGTTAACTTCTTCGCCTCACTTGATCTACCTGCATTCCTGATCTCAGGCAACAACAAGCTGGCTAACTTGGTCATCAAAGTTGTAGAAGAGAGCATGCAGGACCTGCCAGGTAAAGAGCGTTTGATCAACATCTACACCGAGAACATTGTTGTAGAGATCGTTCGCCATATTCTAAGAAACAGAATGTTTGTGGAGCAGTTAGCTACAAACAGCACATACTTCAAGGATCCTCGCCTCATCGACTTGTTTAACTACATTAAGGAGAACCTTGGAGGTGATTTGTCTAACAAGGTGCTTTCAAACGTGGCTAATGTGTCTGAGGATTATGTAGGCCAGTACTTCAAAATGCTGACCGGTATTAACCCACAGGATTATATCGAGTACCAGCGTATGGAGCGTGCTGTATTCTTACTGCGCACTACGAAAAAGAGTATCCGCGAAATCGGTAAGGAAGTTGGTTACAAAGACACAGCTTACTTCTGTCGTCGCTTTAAAATGATGTTTGGTATACCAGCCGGTAAGATGCGTCGTCGTGAATCAGCGATGAATATCTAAGCTAAGGTAACGTTATACGAAGCTACAAGATTAGAAACCTCGGCCAAAAAGCCGGGGTTTTTTTCTATATGATTACCTACAACTAACACATCAGCCCCGGCATTCAAGGCAAACTCAGCTTTCTGGGCAGTATCAATACCACCTCCAACAATAATAGGTAAGTCTACGGCTTTACGCACAGCGCTGATCATCTCTGCTGAGATTGGCTTCATGGCACCACTTCCTCCATCCATATAGATGTACCTTAAGCCCAGCATTTCGCCAGCCATAGCAGTGCAGGCGGCTATAGCAGGTTTGTCATAAGGAAGGGGAGTAGTTCCACTCATATAGGAAGCTGTCGTCTGGCGTCCTGTGTCAACTAGCATATAACCTGTTGGGTAGATATCTAATTGGCTGTCTCTTAATATAGGAGCCGACACAACATGTTGCCCGATCAGGAAATCAGGATTGCGTCCGGAGATCAGGGAAAGCAGCAGGATACCGTCTGCTTGTTTATCGATGTGCTGGCTGTTGCTAGGGAAAAGAATAACAGGGATTTTGCTGTTCTCTTTGATGATCTTGATGAGCTCAGCCTGATTGTCTGAGGTAATAAGGCTACCGCCAACAAAAAAGAAGTCAACCTGATGGGCTTCACTTAAAGAAAGAAGATTCAGGCAGGAAGCCTCTGTAAGGTTGTCCGGATCTAACAGGACTGCAAAGTGCTTTCTGCCTGATTTATACTTTTTTTGGTAAAGGGTGTTAAATGGCATCTTCTTTAGGAACAATGTATTCTTCTGTCTCTACAATATCGACCTGAACAGGCGCTGCTGCAATATCGTTATTTTCAGAGACAGTATTAAGATGTTCCTCCACCTTTTTTGAAACGTACATCAGCAACAGTGTCATAAGCTGCGAAGAAATCATTTTTGTAAAATCAGATTTCAGGAAGCTTTTTACTTCTTTCTTTGTCTTGCTTTCGTGTTTAGCATGTGGCATGCGCTCAGAGGAAAAGGTATAATCATCCTCCTGTTCGTGCACGTAAGAGTCATAGTCAGCCATTTCGGCTGTTACCGGAATAGAATGATATTCTATCTTTTTTGCCTTCTTTACTCTCTTCTCTTTTTTATCTTTTTTTTTGTCGCCGCCACTAAACATGCGCTTCAAAAGGAGGCCTGCTACTAAAACACCCCCTGCCATTGCCACTTTCTTTCCTATATCCTGGCCCTGTGTTTTTAGGTGGTCAACGTCACCCATCAAGGCGTTTTTGTACTCATTTTTTTGACGCTCCAGAAATTCCCGCTCATTCTCGTACAGCGGATTAATTAATTCACTCATATTTTTTTCTCTCTTTTGTCAGACTTATATATCGTATTGTCGAAAGCTTTATCGGCTACACCTTCAAAAACTTTTTTATCCAGCCCTACAATCAGTATTATCAGCAGTATTATATAGAAAAGCGCTACAATGCCAAAGCCCCAGAAAGTGCTATCGAGCAGTTCGTTGAGCAGCAAGCCTAAGAAAATACTAACAAAAATAACGCACATGAAAGCTATTATGCCTAGTAATACTACATGAATCAAACTAACAAAGGTTGCTTTTAGCTTTTCTTGTATTTCTAATCGTATGATATCAATACGGGTATCGATATAACCCATTAGATGCTCAATAAGATTATTGCTTTTTTCGCGAGTGCCGTTGTCTTGAATAGCCATAGTTTTTTTAGCTTTTTTTAATGCTTTTTCTGTATACGTGGGTAATTGTAAAAATTTACGTTAAGTATAATTGAATAAAAGTGTAGTACGGAATTTGATAATGATTGACTGTTTTTAGTTAATTTTAAGACTAACATTCTTCAGAATTTTACCTGATTGGATCAGAACTTATATAGCATTTTAGGCATAAGCGTGACTGCCACCATGCTGGAGGTAAAGGCTGCATACAAAAAACTTGCCCTCCGGTACCATCCTGACAGGAATCCAGGAAACATGCAGGCTGAGGAAATGTTTAAGTTGGTGAACACAGCTTACCAGACCTTATCTAACCCAGGCAAGCGCGCCCGCTACGACCTGCGCCTGCAATACCTGCGGGAGCGGCAGCGTGTTTTAAGGCAACAACAGCCCAGCCAGTATGACGCCCGCTACTACCAAACCCGTGAGCCTGCAGGTGTTTCAGAGCGGTATTACCGCCCTATAAGACGCGAAGAAAAGCGCTTTTCCCGCAAAGACTGGTACATTACCGTTTCTTTCATTGCGGTACTCCTCACTTTTAGTCTTCTGCTAAAATTCGTTATGGATCATGTGACTGGTGAAGATAAGTATAAAACGGCCTTGACCTACATGGAAGATGGGAAGTATAGCAGCGCGCACCGTTTACTTTCAGATGCAATTCACTTCATGCCAGATAATGCTGCTGCCTATGAGGCAAGAGCCCGTATTGAGTTGGATATAAATGAGGATTATAATGCGGCACTGAGTGACCTGAACAAAGTTTTTTCTCTCCGTGACCGTCCGTCAGCTCAGGTGTACTTCATGCGCGGGCGTAGCTATCAGCACCTGGCAAAGTATGAGCAGGCGGAAAGAGATCTTACTCATGCTTTAGAACTAAATGAGGAACTGTGGAGTGCCTACCTTGCCCGGGGAGAGGTGCGGCTTTTCTTCTTAAAGAAGTATCATGCGGCTGTTAACGATCTAACCACTTTTCTTCAGCATGAGAAAGTGGGAACTAAGGATTGGGTGGCGGCTTTAACTTATAGAGGTTTTGGTTATTACAAACTAATGGATTATCTGGCGGCCGAACAAGATTACCGAATGGCGCTATATGTTGATAAGCAGAATGGCCGGGTGTTATACCTTTTGGGGAGAGCTGAATTAGAGCAGCAAATGTCAGACTCTGCTTGTTTCCATTTTTATCAGGCTTACCAGCATGGCTACTCGGCTGCTTTATTTGAATTTAGGGCTAATTGTGAGGATTAGTTAATGAATCAGAAAAGATATACCGCCCCTGCCATAGAGTTTGCCTTAAGCCCTGAGCTTCTTTATCCTGATGCCTCTTTAAGTTTATATAGAAGTTAGGGCATTCATCAAACAATTTGCCGAGTTATTCCTTTTTCTAATGTATCTTCATCTTGCAAAACAAAGTAAAGGTTGCGGGTGCAATCAGAAACCTTTGAGGTAGAAAAACAAGAAACCCTCACCTGTTAAGGAGAGGGTTTAGCTGGTGGTGATGATTGGAATCGAACCAACGACACAAGGATTTTCAGTCCTTTGCTCTACCAACTGAGCTACATCACCAGCTCTTGTTGTACCCCTTATTGCTAAAGGGTATGCAAAAGTAGTAACTAACTTTTAAGTAGCAAACATTCTTGAGAAAAATATTTTAAAAAGTGCCCCTGGAGTACTTTTTTCTCATTATTCTGCTATCTTTATATACAAATTAGTATGTATAACGAATAATTTGCCGTGATAGGAATAGAGAATATTATCTTTTTAATTGTGGCTGCCCTTGGTATTGGCCTGTTTGTGTGGCAGATCCGCAAGATCCGGAAAAATGTGCTGTTGGGGCGCGATACAGAGATCGCAGATAATCCTTCAGAGCGCATAAATAAAACACTGCTTGTTGCCTTTGGCCAGCAGAAAATGTTTAAACGCATGTTGCCTGCCATATTGCACCTGTTTGTGTATGTAGGCTTTCTGGTAATCAACATAGAAGTGCTTGAGATTTTGATTGATGGCATCTTCGGCACACACAGAGTGCTAGGCTTTGCTGGTCCTCTTTATAGCGGTTTAATGGCTGTAAATGAAATTCTGGCCGCCCTTGTTATCATTGCATGTGTTATCTTCCTGTGGAGACGAAATGTGACGCACGTGCCACGGTTATCAAAGGGTGTCGAAATGCGTGCATGGCCGAAAGTAGATGCCAATATTATTTTGGTTGTGGAAATCGTGCTGATGCTGGCGCTATTCGCTTTCAACATCGCGGACCTGAAGCAGGTGCTGCTTGCCGGAGAAGAGGTGGTTGGGGCATACCCGATCAGCCAGCTGTTCGTGGATATCTTTGGTGATGACACAGGACGCCTACTAGTGATCGAGAAAGTTGGCTGGTGGTTTCACATTATAGGTATCCTGGCATTTATGAACTACCTGCCAAGTTCAAAGCACTTCCACATTATCATGGCTTTCCCGAACGTGTACTACTCTAAGCTTTTGCCAAAGGGTAAGTTCACTACCAATCCTGCTATCACGCATGAAATTAAGGCAATGCTTGACCCAAGCTACCAGCCGCCCGCACCGGAGATGGATGCAGAGGGCAATCCGGTGATGCAGCGCTTTGGGGCAAAAGATGTGGAAGACCTGACCTGGAAGCAGCTAATGGACTCTTACACCTGTACAGAGTGTGGTCGTTGTACTTCTGTTTGTCCGGCTAATATAACAGGTAAGTTGCTGTCGCCGCGAAAGATCGTCATGGATACCCGTGACAGGATGGAGGAGAAAGGAGAGCATCCGGCTATCTTTGCACCAAATCATTACAAAGAGCTCGGTGTTGAGCGTGTAGAGGTAACGGAAGAAAAAACGCTCTTGCGTGGATACATCACTCCGGAAGAACTTTGGGCTTGTACTACTTGTAACGCCTGCGTAGAAGCCTGCCCGGTAAACATAGATCAGGTATCAACGATCATGGACCTGCGTCGTTTCCTGGTGTTGGAAGAATCTGCTGCTCCGGCATCTCTGAACGCGATGTTCACGAATATTGAGAACAACGGTGCTCCCTGGGCCTTCTCTCCAGCCGATCGATTTAATTGGGCCGATGAACTTTACGTGCCAAGCAAAAACTAGATAGGAACAATGGCATCAGGCACAAACAAGTCGTTCTGCGTCTTACAATTGTAGCTGGTGCCCTTCAAAACAAAGTATAGATTATCCCTCAGATGGAAGAAAATAAAAGATTAGTGAAAGTGCCTACTATGGCCCAAATGGCTGCGAATGGCGAAGAACCGGAAATCCTGTTTTGGGTTGGCTGTGCAGGCGCTTTCGATGACCGTTATAAAAGAGTAACCCGTGCTTTTGTGCAAATACTGGAGCACGTGGGTGTGAAATATGCTGTGTTGGGCACAGAAGAAAGTTGCACCGGAGATCCAGCCAAACGTGCTGGCAACGAATTCCTGTTCCAGATGCAGGCGCTTACTAATATTGAGGTGCTTAATGCGTACAATGTCAAAAAGATTGTAACAGCATGCCCGCACTGCTTTAACACTATTAAGAACGAGTACCCCGACCTTGGAGGAAATTATGAGGTAATCCACCACTCTACATTCCTGCAGCAGTTGGTGAACGAGGGTAAAGTTCGTGTACAGGGAGGCGAGGCATTCAAAGGCCGTCGTATCACTTTCCACGATTCTTGCTACTTAGGTCGTGCCAATGATATTTATGAGGCGCCGCGCGATGTGCTGGCTGCGCTGGATGCTGATCTGGTGGAAATGAAGCGCAGCCGTGCGAATGGCCTCTGCTGTGGAGCCGGAGGTGCGCAAATGTTTAAAGAACCGGAGCCAGGTAGTAAAGACGTTAACATTGAAAGAACAGAGGAAGCCCTGGCTGTACTCGGTGCAGGTGAAGGTTTGATTGCTACTGCCTGCCCTTTTTGTATGGTGATGATGAACGATGGGGTAAAGAACAAGGAGCAGGAAGAAAACGTAAAGGTTTTTGATATAGCCGAACTCATCGCACAGGCAGAAGGATTAAGTAAATAAGTTGCTGTAATGTTAGTGTGTTGGTTACAGCTTGATTTATTTGTTTAGGTAAGGTGGCCAGTACAGGTACAGCTTTAATCTTTTGTCAGTCATATTTTAATTTAACTGCCAAGTCATTTAACAATTACCATGTATATTCCGTTTGACGAATTGCCGCAGCATGCGCGTCTTTGGATTTATCAAGCTAGCAGGCCTCTAACCGAAGCAGAACAGAGTGAAATAAAACCACTTTTGGAGCGTTTTGCAACTGAATGGAGCAGCCATGGGAAAGGCTTAAAGGCTTCTGCAAGGTTGCTTTACAGCCAGTTTCTGGTGTTAGCAAACAATGAGTCTGAAACATCGGCCAGTGGCTGCTCGATTGATAAGTCAGTGCACTTTGTGAAGGAGTTGGAACAGCGTTTCAGTATTTCTTTTTTTGATCGTACACAGCTGGCTTTCCTAAAGGAAGGAGAAGTAGAGCAGGTCAGCCTCAGCGATCTTAAAAGTAAGGTGGCAGCCGGCGAAATAAAACAAGATACATTATACTTTGATACATTAGTAAATACATATGGCGAACTGCAAGCGTCATGGCCAAGGCCTGCGGGTGCTAGCTGGCTCGCCAAATATTTCTGATAAGGCAAACACTAACCATACTTGTTCATGTACCTAACCCTACACGTGAGGCATCTTGCGCATCAATTAAAAGCGGCGGCACTGTTAGTGCTGCTGGTTGTATTTCTGAGCTCCTGCGGGGCAAGTAAAACTATCAGCAAAGGCGATAAGAAATTTGAGCAGGAGCAGTATGAAAGTGCTATCGAGTTTTACACAAAAGCTCTTGATAAAGCAGACAATCCGGGGGAAGTAAACTACAAGATTGCGGAAGCTTACAGGCTCTCTAACCGTATTTCGCAGGCAGAGCCATATTATAAAGCTGCTTTGGATGCCAACTATCGTAAAGAGGACGCCTATTTTTACTATGGTCTTGCTTTAAAAGCAAACGGACAATATGACAAAGCTATGGGGCAGTTCCAGGACTACCTGAGAGTTGGGTCAAATCCCGAGTTAAAAGCCAGGGCTGCCCGTGAGATTGAAAGCTTCAGCAGCGTGAGAGACATTCTAGACAGAGGGCCACGCTATGAAATTCAGAATCTTGAGGCGCTGAACACTGATGCCTCAGAATTTGCCCCGGCTATTCGGAACGACGAACTGGTTTTCTCTTCTACACGTGGAGCTGATAAAATTTACTTGGGCAATGGTGAAGGCTTTATTGATATTTTTGCCACACCATTAACGGATTCCTTAGCTGCTCTGGGAGGCAATGTTCGCAAGTATGAGGGCATAAACCTGGAGGGAATGCACGATGCGCTGCCAACCTTTACTGACGAGGGGCGCACCATGGTTTTTGCACGCAGTAACGAAGGTACTAAGAAAGGCCGCCAAAACGTTGACTTGTTTATCTCCTTCTTCCGGTCCGGTGCCTGGAGTGAGGCAAAGCCTTTAAGCATAAATGATCCTCGTGCCTGGGATTCTTCCCCTGCTTTCTCTCCAGATGGCAAAACCTTTTACTTCTCCTCGAACCGTAAGGGCGGCCTGGGCGGAAACGATATTTATAAATCAACTCTTGATGACAATGGCCGTTTCTCTACGCCGGAGAACCTTGGCCCATCTATCAATACGCCTGGTAATGAAAGTTTTGTGTCAGTGGGCCCGGATGGGACTTTGTACATTGCTTCAGATGGTTTGCCTGGCTTAGGTAATTTAGATTTGTTCAGAGTTGAAAATGGGAAGCCGGTAAACATGGGGCAGCCTATAAACTCTCCCGGGGATGATTTCGGAATTTACCTTCAAAATGAATATAAAGGCTTTTTCTCCTCAAATCGGGAGGGTGGTAAAGGTGGAGATGATTTGTACTTCATGTCAAAATCAGCTCGTAAGCGGGTTAACTTCATTGTAGATGGAACACTTTATCAGCAGAGAGAAGGAGCAAAAGAACGTGCTGCTGTGCCGAACCATGAGGTAACGCTACAGGACGAAGCGGGTAATGCAATTCGTAGCACAAAAACAGGGGAGAGTGGCCAGTTTACTTTTGCCCTGGATACGGCTTCTACTTATTTCCTGATTTCAGAGAAACCCGGTTTCTTTACAGCTCGCCAACGCATTAGCACAGTGGGTAAAATGCCAAAACAGGAAGAGTTGACTGAGGAGGAAAATGAAGTTCGCCTGACGGCTACCCTGGTGCTGAATGAGATCGTGAAAGAAAAGCCAATCGTGCTGGAGAATATTTTCTACGACTTCGATAAAGCAGATATCCGTCCGGATGCAGCCTTAGAGCTTGATAAACTGGTGCAGGTGCTGCAAGATAACCCTGGAATTTCTATTGAACTTAGCTCGCATACAGATGTGCGTGGTAGCGATGCCTATAACCTGGATCTGTCGCAGCGCAGGGCAGAGTCTGCTGTGGAGTACATCATCTCAAAAGGCATTGATCGTTCGCGCATTACAGCCAAGGGATATGGTGAAAATCAGCTGGTAGTAAAAAATGCTACTACAGAGGAAGAACATCAGCGTAACCGCCGTACAGAATTTAAGGTTGTGCGTATACAAGAGTAATCAGTGTAGCGCTACAAAGAAGAGAGCCGCATAAGTTTATACTTGTGCGGCTCTTTTATTTGCATTGGTCTATGAAGTGGCAAAAACATGCTCTTACTTAAAGTTGTATTTCAAACCTATGCCGATGTTGTTAAGCCTGTTAATCGGGAGGTCTTTAAATGAATCTGTTTTATAGCCAAAAATAGCATGGCGGTAGTCTAAAGAAAGGGATAATGGAACCTTAGGGAAAGTATATTCAATACCGATGTTGCCCAGGCCAACGAGGTTTGTAGAAAAGGGCTGCTGCTCTCCATTTCTGTTGAATTCAGTACCTGATAAACCAAGACCGATACCCGCGTAAGGTCTGAGCCTGTTTGAAGTTAGCAACTGAGGCTGCCATACATACTGTATTGATGCAAAGTAGGCTCTGTTGTAATTTGTAATCCCAACCTGCGCTTCGATAGCAGATTCAGGCCGGATAAAATGTTTGGCAGTGATAGCCAGATCAGCACCAAATTTATTACTAGGGGAATAACGGAAGCCGATAGCGGTCTTGTACGGAGCAAGGGCACCTGGTTTAGAGGTTAAGGCATCCTCCTGCGCTAAAGCAGGGGTGGTCATTAGGCTGATAAGGCCGAGTATAGGTAGTAGTTGCTTTTTTCTCATAGTTTTAGAAGTATTTGAAAGAGTATATAAGCTTAACTATATATTTTGATTTTTATTATACTTGGTTTAGATGATGGTTATTACCTGCTGGTTGCCTGACATATTTAATATCTCTAATTAAGATTCGGTTATACAGGTAGCTTTCTTAAATTTGTAAGCAAATCAGCCCTAGCTATGGAAGAAAATAGATATTTGCGCCGCGGCGTTTCTGCCTCCAAGGAAGACGTGCACAACGCCATCAAGAACATCGACAAAGGACTTTTTCCTAAAGCATTCTGTAAAATTATCCCCGACATCCTAACTGGTGACCCGGAGTACTGCGCTATCATGCACGCCGATGGAGCGGGCACCAAATCATCGCTGGCTTACATGTACTGGAAAGAAACCGGTGACCTTGGTGTCTGGAAAGGTATAGCTCAGGATGCTGTGGTGATGAACACGGATGACCTGCTTTGTGTGGGGGCAACTGATAATATCCTGCTTTCCTCTACCATAGGCCGAAACAAAAATCTTATCCCCGGTGAGGTAATAGCTGCTATCATCAACGGCACCGAAGAAGTGCTGCAGATGCTTCGTGATAATGGCGTAGGTATTTATAGTACAGGTGGTGAGACAGCAGATGTTGGCGACCTGGTGCGTACTATAATTGTAGACAGCACCGTAACGGCACGCATGCGCCGCGATGAAGTTATCTCGAACCATACCATACAGCCAGGCGATGTAATTGTAGGCTTCTCTTCTTCAGGACAGGCCAAGTATGAAACAGAGTATAACGGCGGCATGGGTAGTAATGGCCTAACTTCGGCACGCCACGATGTGTTCCATAAATACCTGGCAGCCTCTTACCCCGAAAGCTACGACCCTGAATTACCTGCAGACCTGGTATACTCCGGCAACTACCGCCTGACTGATATTGACAAGGAGACAGGTATGGAAGTAGGCAAACTGGTGCTTTCACCAACACGTACCTATGCGCCTATTGTAATAGAGATACTGAAGCAGCAACGCCAGCATATACACGGCATGGTGCATTGTAGCGGAGGCGCTCAGACCAAAGTGCTTCACTTTACTGAGAAGGTGCACATCATTAAAGATAACCTGTTCCCGGTGCCACCGCTGTTCCGCATTATACAGGAGCAAAGCCACACCGATTGGAAAGAGATGTACAAAGTGTTTAATATGGGCCACCGCCTGGAGATTTACCTGCCAGAGCAACACGCCCAGAGCCTGATCGATATCTCGAAATCATTTGGTGTAGATGCGCAGATAGTTGGCCGTGTAGAGGCAAGCGAGCACAACGAGCTTACCATTAAAAGCGACAAAGGCGAGTTTTACTACGAAGGATAGCAAAGTATATACCTACTTTAGAGTAGCCACAGGTGCGTAGCCTGTGGCTTTTTTTTGCCGTAGCCGTATTCAATTGGATTCCTAAATGGCCGCTAAGCAGATTATTGTCCTCGCTTAGCTTATTGAAATGGTCAAGGTCGTGTTAGTATGGAGTGGGATACTTCCTTTTTTATATTGGCTTTATATAATATGTTTGGCTTCTCTAAAATTTAACGGATAAGAAAAAGGAGACAAGTTGAGGTTAAATATTAGCCTTTTCTGAACAACTAAATTTTATACTATGAAAACAGCACTAACTGCACTTGTCTTTATTCTTTTTGTGGGGCAGATTTGTGACTGGTTTAGGCTATGGTGGCAGTAAAGACAACCTTGAGTGGTCTCTGAATCATAGAGATACTGATACAATAAAGTATAGTGCTTCTTCAAAGACACATGTGTTAGCTGTTCCTCTTACCGCTCAGGCAATACTGTTTAAGGATTTTAAGCGTTTCCCTATTTATGGAACAGGTTCTGCTGTTACTGCAATAGGCAGTACTAAGGCAGAACTGAGTGAAACGCTACATGGAGTAATTACATCAAGGGATATAAGAGAAAGTGGCGTTAATAATTTATTTGTAACTGCAGGTGTAGGGTTTAACTATAGAGTAAGCGAGCGTTTTAATGGATATGTGGAGTGGTTTGCCTTCAAAACGAATCTAAAGGACTGAACTCGTTCCATTAAGATTGGGAACAGTTCTCGCCTAAAGGGCGCCGTATCTTTAAATCCCTTAATACTGGAATCAATTATAAGCTATAAAAACTGCTGTAAACAAACCAAGTCTACACTTAGCCCCAAAACTCTGGCATAATAATTGGCTTAGCGGAAGTATAAGCAAAAACCTATACTCCGATGAAAAAGCTTCTACTACCCTCTTGCTTGTGCTGCTGGCGCTGCCGGTGTTTGCACAAGCCTCTGTACTAACCTTCACCGCCAAAAGAGGAGAGGTGTTCCAGGTAAAACTGGATAACAGAACCGTAAACCATACCGCATCTAACTATGTGCGCATTGCACCGCTTAAGCCGGGCAGGCATTACGTGGAGTTTAAGGTAAGAACGCGGCAGGGTGTATACCAGATGGGGCAAAAAGTAGTAGTGCCAGCAGGAGTAGAGGCAAATTATGTGCTTCGTACTGTGAGCAGAAGCGGTAAGGCCTACCTGCGCCTGATCAGCGAAGTGCCTTTAGTGCCACCTGTACCAAGGCCGCTACCTCGCTACCCAGATCGCTATGACGACTATGACCGTGATTACGATTATGAGCCTGTTCCTCCACGGTATGACGACCGGTACAGTGGTAACTGCCGTTATCTTATGACAGCTCAGGAAGTGGACCGGTTGATACAAACTATGCGCAGCCGCGACTTCGAGAGCACCAAACTAAGTATAGCCCGCGATGCCGTGCGCAACGGAAGTATACTTGCCGAAGACCTGAAGCGCGTGCTGCAGCAGTTCGACTATGAAACCACGCGTGTAGAGTTTGCCAAGTACGCCTACGACTACCTCTGCGATAAAGAGCATTTCTACTACATCTACGACCTGTTCAGGTTCGATAGCAGCGTGCAGGAGCTGGAGAGGTATAGCGGCAGGAGGTGAGAAGA
>NZ_JBHULU010000012.1:59903-114001 GCF_042684605.1 Pontibacter locisalis | reverse complement strand
TTCTTCTCTGTTTATGAGTTAACAACTCTCGCTTGTTTACTTATAAAAATTACCTCAGTCTATCTACTGACCTTACCAGGTCCTCGTCACGTTTGATGAAACGGTTAGCCAGTGCGTTAAGCAATAGGGCCAGCATCGGCATGTAAAAGCCAGCCTCGTAAGAACCATTGTTATCGGCTTTTACCAGTTCTGCACCAACATAGGCAGCGTAATAGAAAGAAGTACCTAGCAAGGCTGCCAATATCAGCGTGTTCAGCAGGCCCAGTTTCATCTGGTTTAGGCGGTTCTTAAACTGGAAAATCTCATATAGAGCAACTGCAGCCGCTGCTATCGCAAGCATGCCTATAGCCATGGTGTTTTGCTGCGGAACGGTACCAGGCACCAGATTCTCCTCTGTTGCGTATGATTTGATGTTCCAGGCAGTAAGTACTACCTCCTCACCAGTGGTAGCATCTACTTTAGACCATAGTGGTAAAAACAGCATGGCAACCATCGATAGCACCAGCAGGAACAGAAATACGGATTGAATTCTTTGTATCATAAAGGGGTTAATTTAACTTGCAATGAGATGCAAAATTAGACAAAGACCTGTAAAACCAAAAAATAGATGTACACAGCTTATATTGTAGATATCCTGAGAACCCCGGTTGGTAAGTTTGCCGGTACGTTAAGTTCGGTTCGTCCGGATGACATGGCTGCCCTTGTAATGAAGGAAATAGTAGCCCGTAATCCTAATTTAGACCCAGCCTTAATTGAGGATGTGGTAATGGGCGCAGCTAACCAGGCAGGTGAGGATAACAGAAATGTGGCACGTATGGCGTTGCTGCTGGCAGGGCTTCCACAGGAAATAGGTGGAGTAACCGTGAACCGTCTTTGTGCTTCCGGTCTTCAGTCAATCATTGATGCCTCCCGGGCTATTAGCTCTGGAGATGGAGAAGTATACCTGGCAGGTGGCGTTGAGAGTATGACACGCGCTCCTTTTGTAATGGCTAAGGCAGAAACAGCCTACTCCCGTACTCCTGAAATTTACGATACCACCATCGGCTGGAGATTTGCTAACGAGAAGCTATCGAAGCTGCACTACCCGTTTGCTATGGGCGAGACAGCCGAGAATGTAGCAGATCGCTATAACATTTCACGTGAAACCCAGGATGAGTTTGCCCATAGCTCACAGGTAAAGTATAAAGCCGCCGCGGAAGCAGGTAAATTCAGAGACGAAATCGTGCCGGTACATATCCCGCAGCGAAAAGGTGAGAATATCGTTTTTGACACAGATGAGCACCCACGCCTTTCATCGGTAGAAAAGCTGGCTAGCCTTAGCCCTGCTTTTAAAAAAGGAGGGTCGGTAACTGCTGGTAACTCTTCGGGTATAAATGATGGTGCTGCAGTTTCTATTGTAGTAAGCGAGGAGATTCTGAAGCGGTATAACCTTACGCCAATGGCACGGGTGGTTTCTGCGGCTGTAGCTGGGGTAGATCCGGCACATATGGGAATGGGCCCGGTGCCAGCCACACAAAAAGCATTAAAACGTGCGGGCTTAAGTATAAACGACCTCGACCTGATTGAATTAAACGAAGCGTTTGCGTCGCAGGCGGTGGCATGTATGAACGAGCTTGGCCTGGACCCGGCAAAAGTAAACGTAAACGGAGGTTCTATTGCCATTGGTCACCCACTGGGTGCCAGCGGTACACGTATCTCCGCTACATTGCTCCACGAAATGAAACGCAGCGCCAGTGCCAGGTATGGTCTGGCCACTATGTGCGTAGGCGTTGGGCAGGGAGTAGCGGTGATCTACGAGAAAGTATAGAAATATTTTAATTAATAGAAAAAGGCCTCTTTGGTTAACTGGAGAGGCCTTTTTCTATTAAATCAGGCAGTAAGAAACTAAGATGTTCGTCAGCAGCAGGAGTTTTGGCATCCGCTTTGCATTATGTTAGCTGAACCTAAACAACAAGCATATGAAAAAGTTACTTACACTCGCCTTGATGCTATCTTTTGCATTTACAGGACAGGCTGTGATGGCCGATGGACACGGAAATGGTAACGGCAAAGGCAAAGGAAAAGCCAAAGGCAAGCCATCCTTTGTTGATGAGAAGCATCGGGCTCATGCTGAATGGAAAAGGGAAAAAGAAGAGGAGAAAGAATATAGGAAGCGCATGAAGAAGCACGATAAAGATGATGATCGTGATGATGACATCTGGAACAGGCGCAGAGATGAAGAAGCCAGAAGAGACGAAAGAAAAAGGGATGATGAGCGCTGGGAGAGAACGCGTGAGGAGCGAAGCCGAAGAGATGAGAGCCGCAGAAGAGAAAATCGTAGCCTAGGACAAATCATTTTAGAGGAAGCTACCAGGAAGCGAACAGGTACTAATTAAGCAGTTACAACTAAATTGCCACTTAATCATATACCCGCACATGCATCAAGCGTGTGCGGGTATATTTTTATACCTTTGCCACATGCGGTACTTTTTAGAAATCGCCTATGATGGCACTCGTTTTCATGGATGGCAGGTACAGCCTAATGCCCTATCGGTGCAGGAGGTGCTGGATGACTGCCTGAGTAAAGTGCTGCGTGAATCAGTAACTACTACAGGTAGTGGACGCACTGATACAGGCGTTCACGCCAGCCAGCAGTTCGCCCATTTTGATTCAGAGCAGCAGCTAGACCCGCAGCATATACTCTTTCGCCTGAACCGGATTTTACCAGCAGATATCGCTGCAGCTAATTTATATTCTGTAACTGATGAGGCACATGCCCGCTATTATGCCTTTGCCCGTACCTACCACTATTACATCACTCTCCGGAAAGATCCCTTCAAACGGCAACATGCCTGGTACCACAGCCGACCCTTGGATACAGATAAGATGAATGAAGCGGCTGAACAACTCCTGAGGCATGAGGACTTTACAACTTTCAGTAAGGTAAAAGGCGACACCAAACACTATCGCTGTAACATGTATGAGGCTGTTTGGCAACAGAAAGGGGATGTACTACTTTTTACGGTCAGGGCAAATAGGTTTTTGAGAGGCATGGTACGTTTGGTTGTTGGTACTTTGGTAGATGTTGGCCGTGGAAAGCTAACAGTTCAGGAGTTTGAGCAGGTTATAGCCAGCAAGGACAGAAGCAGGTCAAGTGCAGCAGCTCCCTCAGAAGGGCTTTTCTTAGCTAAAGTAGAATACCCGGAGCAGATTTTTCAAAGAATCACCTAAACAAAAACATAAAAACTATGCAATTGGAAGAAGACCATCTTGGGCCGCATTTAAACGGTAAACACGTGCGGCCTGAAAGTTTAATGATGAGTTACGGGTACAACCCGGAGTGGTCAGAAATGGCCGTGAAAGCACCAATCTATCAAACCTCCACTTTTGTTTTTAAAAACGCTGAAGAAGGAAAGGCTTTTTTTGAGCTTGCTTACGGCCTGCGTGAAAAAGATGCAGAGGAGCAACTGGGCTTGATCTACAGCCGCTTAAACAATCCTGACCTGGAGATATTGGAGAATCGCCTCCGGCTATGGGATGGAGCAGAAGACGCAGCCGTATTTGCCAGTGGCATGGCTGCGATCAGTACTACTTTGCTTGCACTTCTTAAGCCCGGAGATGTTATTCTTCACAGTGAGCCAATCTATGGCGGTTCCGATTACTACATCAAAAATATTCTTCCAAAATTTGGCATTCGGAGTATCGGCTTCCAGGCAAGTGCTACCTCAGAAGAAGTTTCTGAATTACTGGATAAATCGGGAGTGGCTAATAAACTGGCGATGATCTACGTTGAAACTCCTGCCAATCCAACTAATCACTTGGTAGATATTGAAGCTTGTGTTACGCTGGCTAAAAAGCATTCTACAGATGATAAAAAAGTAGTAGTAGCTGTAGATAATACTTTTCTGGGACCGATCTTTTCGCACCCGCTTAAGCATGGTGCAGATCTGGTTTTGTATTCTGCTACAAAGTATATCGGGGGGCATTCTGATTTGATTGCTGGTGCCTGTGTTGGTTCTGCGCCTCTCATGAAAGCTGTAAAAGGGATGCGTACTTTCACTGGGTCTATGGCTAGCCCCTGGACGGGCTGGATGTTAATGCGAAGCCTGGAAACGCTAAAAATAAGAATGGAAGCGCAGGCACGCGGAGCAGAAACCGTGGCCGCCTACCTAAAGCAGCACCCGAAAGTAGAGAAGATTTATTACCTGGGCGATCTGCAGGATCACCCACAGCAGCAGGCCATTTACGAAAAGCAGTGTACAGCTGCGGGCTCAATGATCTCGTTTGATCTAAATGGCGGTGAGAAAGAAGCATTTAAGTTTTTAAATAGCCTCAGGCTGATAAAGCTGGCTGTAAGTTTAGGTGGCACAGAATCACTTGCTGAACATCCTGCTTCCATGACTCACTCTGATATTTGCCTGGCCGACCGCTCGAAAATGGGTATAGGGGAGGGCATGGTAAGAATATCAGTTGGGGTAGAGCACCCGGAGGATATTATATCAGATATTGAGCAGGCCTTAGCTAAGGTATAAGCTCCATTTAGTAGCTGTATTAGTGTTAAAGGCTGGGGCTATAATAGCCTCAGCCTTCTTTATACTCAATGCAAGGGCAGAACAAAAAGAATCTCGTCCGTCCTCTATTCCTGAAAATCCTGATTCAAAACCATTAACTTTACAACCGGTTAAAGATTAGCGTACGTACAGAAGAGACTGTTTTAGTAAGTATTAGCATCTTTGCCACCTAAACCTTTGCATCTACTTTGGAAGACAAACCAAAAAATAACGGTAAAGTATTTGACTCAGACGTGCTGAAGCGATTGTTCACGTTTGTGAAGCCGTACGTGCGGATATTTTACTTTATTGTTTTCTTAACCTTTGCTTCGGCTATACTGGCTGCAGTACGCCCTTTCCTGATCCAGTATACTGTAGATAATGAAATTCTGCAGAATGACTGGGAGGGGCTCAACAGGATGTTCGTGATCTTGGGCGTGTTGCTGGTTGTGCATGCCATTGTGCAATACCTGCATACCTACTTTGCGGGCTGGCTTGGGCAGCACGTGGTGCGTGATATCCGAATCAAACTCTACCGCCATATTCTGGATCTTCGGCTCAAGTTCTTTGACAGAACTCCTATTGGTACACTGGTTACCCGGAACGTGTCTGATGTGGAAACACTTTCGGATGTTTTTAGCGAGGGCTTGGCAGCTATGATAGGCGATATCCTCCAGTTGGTATTTATTGTAGGCTTCATGTTCTACATTGATTGGGAACTGGCTCTGGTGAGTCTCTCCACTTTCCCGATCATGCTTATCAGCACCTATATCTTCAAGGAAAAGATCAAGGATACGTTTCAGGAGGTACGAACAGCAGTTGCGAGGCTGAATTCCTTTGTGCAGGAGCACATAACGGGTATGAGTATCGTGCAGATCTTCAACAACGAAGAGCGCGAGATGGATAAGTTTAAGGAGATAAATAAAGAGCACACCCGTGCTAATATCCGCTCAGTTTTATATTACTCCGTTTACTTTCCGGTAGCAGAGATAATTGGTGCGGCAGGCTTAGGCCTGCTGGTATGGTACGGTGCTCACGGAGTGATTGAAGATGAAACTTCACTGGGAACGTTGATGGCCTTTATCTTATACATCCAGATGTTTTTCCGGCCTATACGCATGATTGCTGACCGTTTCAATACGCTGCAGCTGGGCGTTGTGAGTACAGAACGTTTAATGCGCCTCCTTGATAGCAAAGAAATGATTTCAGATACTGGCAGCTACGCCCCCGAAAAGATAAAAGGTAATGTGCGCTTTGAGCATGTGTGGTTTGCCTACAATGATGAGGAGTGGGTGCTGCGGGATATGTCATTCGATGTGAAGGCAGGTGAGACAGTTGCCTTTGTAGGAGCGACAGGGGCGGGTAAAACATCTGTAATCAACCTCCTGAATCGTTTTTATGAGATAAATAAAGGGCAGATTATCATTGATGGCCATGATCTGAAAGAGTATGATCTAAGTGTATTGCGCCATCATATTGGTGTAGTGCTGCAGGACGTGTTCCTTTTCTCCGGCACTATCGCCGATAACATCAGCCTTGGGAATAAAAATATTACGGAAAAGCAGATATGGGAAGCTGCTGATCTTGTTGGGGCGCGAAAGTTTATAGAACGCTTACCAGGAGGGCTGCACTACAAGGTAATGGAACGTGGTGCCACTCTTTCTGTGGGACAAAGGCAGCTGATCTCTTTTGTGCGGGCTATGGTGTATAACCCTGAGATTATCATACTAGATGAAGCTACCTCCAGCGTAGATTCTGAAACAGAAGAGCTGATACAGTATGCTATAGACCAGTTGATGCATGGCCGTACTTCTATTGTAATTGCACATCGCTTGTCCACGATACAGAAAGCAGATAAGATTATTGTGTTAGATAAAGGAGAGCTTAAGGAAATGGGTAACCATGATGAGCTGCTGGAACACAATGGCTATTATGCTCAACTGTACCACATGCAGTACAAGAATATGATTGACTTATGAAAAACTTTTTATACATCATGGCCGGCGTAGCTATCATTCTGCTGGTGCTTTATACATATATCGGCGGCTTTACAGCACCGGATGTAAAGGTTAAAACATCTGAAGAAATGTATGTGGCGGGGCAGCCTTTCATTGGTTCAGTGGATGATGAGGCCTTAGGAAAAGCTTTTCAGAGAGCTGCAGAAGTGCTGGACAAGAATGAGCTTGAAGGTGTGTTGGGTAACATTTATTATAATGACCCTGACAAAAGCGGCGATAGCTTAAGGGCATTTATTGGAGTAATTGTGCCTGATTCCAACGTAGCCTTACCTGCAGGGTATACTTTGCGCACGGTGCCCGGAGGCAGAAAGGTTGTGCACGTAGAGGTAAACGCGAACGTGGTGCTGTCGCCAAGAAAGCTTTATGCTGCCGCGTTTGATTTTGCTAAAGAGGAGAAGCTGAAACTGGAGGAGTTTTATGTTGAATGGTTTCCCGAGGATGATAGAGGCGTTTTAGAAGTGCCGGTAAAGCAGCAGTAATAGTTGTAAGTATTTAATTATACTATAAATTTGGGAAGGTGACCATACTCGGCCCTGAAACCATACCATCAACATTGTGGGTAAAAAAGCAGAGGCTAAAAAAGAGCTGATTCTGGAAGCAGCAAAATCAGTTTTTGGCAGGATGGGCTATAGTAAAGCCACCCTAGACGACATTGCGCATACTATAGGCTTGAAAAAGCCCACCTTATACTATTATTACAAAAGTAAAGAAGTTCTTTTTATTGAAGCGTTTTCGCAGGAGTGGAAGGAGAGCTTGTTGCGCATCAAGCGTATTGCCGAACAGGAGCCAGACCCTCAGAAGCGTTTACTGCTTTATATCCGTTCCTCGTTGCGGTATTATCAGGAGATCGTTACCCAACACACAATTTCTATAAGAGTCCTTATAGAAACGCGCACGCTTTTCCAGGAACTATTCCGGGAATCCAGAGCCAAGGAAGCAAACTACTACGCCTCGGTTTTAAAAGAGGGCATTGCGCATGGCACATTTGTGCCATGTGAGGCGGAGCGGGTAGGGTACTCTATTATGGTGGTTAAAGACCTGATTCAATTTGATGAGTTTCAGCGGGCAGACTTTCATAAGCTATCTTCTATAGACTTTGAGAAGATTGAGCGGGACGTGCTGTTTACAGTTAACCTGATCCTTAACGGTATTGCACCTGATAGATAACTGTTCAGGCCAGCCGAATTGTGTGAACAGATGTCGAAGTACAGTAAACACCCCGCCCCTTCTACAAGTAAGAAGCAGTTGGGGCAGAATATTTTAAGTTAGGATAAGACCTGATTTAGTTATAGTGCAGGCAACACAATTAATGTGTTGCTCTGTATTGATCTAATTTGGCTTTTAAGGCTTCAACGTCTGGATGATGCCCTTTGGCAACTTCTGCTGCATCAAGTTCAATGAGCATGTCCTTCATTTGCTGTAAGTAAGCAGATTTGTCTTTCTTAAGGCACCCTTTGTGATGGTCGTCACAAGTGCCATCGCCATTCATAGGTTTAAACATGCTGCCCTCGCCGTAAATGAGCCACTGAGGGTTAAGTTCCTTAAAGTTTTTTACTATGGCTACGAGGTCGTCTAGTAAATAATTCTTTCCAGAAATGATATTGGCCAGTGTGGCTTCATCACTGCCGGTCATGGCCTTGAGTTGGTCCATGTCCAGTTCTTTAAGGTTGGTGTAAAACCTGAATCTTTTACCGATTTGCTGTAAGTCGATGGCCATAAACAAAATTTTTAAGGGTTAATAAATTTGCTATACGAGGGTATAACAGAATCTGTACTAAAAAAATCCCACATTCTGTAAATGCCATGCCTCGGCACCTTAAAATTTAGCCAATGCTTTAATAAAACCGGTAGGCTACTCCATGTCTTCTGATTGCAGTTGGCGCTCGTAAAGCACTTTATAAAGCCCATCCTGATTAATCAGCTCCTCATGTGTGCCGTGCTGTACGATCTCACCGTCATCCAGAACTAAAATTCTGTCTGCCAATTTTACTGAGGATACTCTATGAGATATAATAATGGAAGTACGGTTAGCCATAATGCGGCGCAGGCTGTTCAGGATCGCGTTTTCAGTCTTTGTATCCACGGCTGACAGTGAGTCATCAAGTATAAGTATGCTTGGCTCCCTTACCAAAGCGCGGGCAATAGATACCCGCTGTTTTTGGCCGCCGGATAAAGTAATGCCACGCTCTCCCAGCTTGGTCTCAAACTTTTCCGGGAAGCGAATAATATTCTCATATACATCTGCATCTTTAGTGGATTGCACCATTTGTTCCTCTGTGATGCTTGGCAGACCAAAGCCTATGTTGTTGCTGATTGTATCAGAGAAGAGGAATACATCCTGCGGCACATAACCTATCTGGCTGCGCAGGCTTTTGATGTTATAGTCGCGTACATCTACACCGTCAATCAGAATTCTGCCTCCGGTTGTATCGTACATGCGTGGGAGCAGGTTGGCAATAGTGCTTTTTCCTGAACCGGTGTTGCCTATAATCGCCAGTGTTTCACCGTGGTTTATGTTAAAGGAAACATGTTTCAGCGCATGAATGTGCGTGTCGGGGTATACAAAGTCTACATTCTCAAAGCGGATATCACCCATGATAGGTTTACTGATATTTTCACGTGTAAGAATATCATTCTTTGTGTGTAGAAACTCATTGATGCGCTCCTGCGATGCTGCTGCGCGTTGAACCAGGCTCGCCGTCCACCCTAAGGAGGTAACAGGCCAGGTGAGCATGTTCACATAAATGATAA
This sequence comes from Pontibacter locisalis, assembly GCF_042684605.1. Lineage (NCBI taxonomy): Bacteria > Pseudomonadati > Bacteroidota > Cytophagia > Cytophagales > Hymenobacteraceae > Pontibacter > Pontibacter locisalis. The sequence continues at coordinate 104,703 of NZ_JBHULU010000012.1, read as the reverse complement.
ACTCCGCAATATTACCCGTGGTAATGCTGCCGTTAATTACCTCCTGGCCACCAATGTATATAGTTATTATTGTGCTGAGACCAACCAGGAACAGCACTAGCGGGAAGAACAGGGAGTTAACGAAGTTCAGCTCCAGTGATTTGTCTTTGTAGGTATTGCTGGCTGTTGTAAACTTAGAGTGGGAGTCGTTTTCCCGGACAAATGACTTCAGAACCCTGATGCCGGAGAACGCCTCCTGTACAAAGGTGTTTATTCCGGAAAGGCTTCTCTGTATCTCGTCTGATTTTCGCTGGATGATGTTGTTTACATAGTAAATGCTCACGGCCAGTATAGGAAGAGGAATCAGCGTGTACAGCGTCAGCTTAACATTAACAGACAACATGTAGGGGATAACCATCAGGAACAGCACAACCAGGTTAATCCCGTACATAATAGCCGGGCCTACATACATGCGTACCCGGCTCACATCTTCTGAAACACGAGCCATTAAGTCGCCGGTGTTGTTTTTGCGGTAGAAGCTTAGTGGCAGGCTCTGGTAATGCTCATAGATCTCGTTCTTTAAGTCGTTTTCAATCAGGCGGCTCATGACGATGATTGTCTGGCGAACAAAAAATAAAAACACCCCACGCAACAAGGCCATTAGTAATATTACTAGCCCATACACCAAGATACTGCTTGCAAAAATATCATAAACAAGCTCCTGCTGCTCAAGCCCTTCGTAAAGACCGTGCAGGTTTATCCCTTCCTTTATCAGGTTAAAGGCATGCCGCACCACCTGGGCAGGAAGTATCTGGAAGTAGTTAGAAATAATCGTAAATACAATTCCCCAGAAGAGCCTGTACTTATACTTGAGTAAATATTTATTTAAGTAGCGTAGTGATTTCACAGCAAATAATTAAAGCCTCAGGGCTTTTACGTGGACTTACAAAGTACAAATTGAATAAATCAAAAAAAGAATTAATTTTGTGGCGCGAAACGGGGTCTCATAACTTACCTCATTTACACAAAGATAGAATAACCCTTAATCAATTACCTAAATGGTCGAATTAAAAGAAGTAGAACTGAAGGACAAGTCAGTCTTCGGTCAGATATCAGAATACAATCATGAGAAAGTTGTTTTCTGCCATGACCAGGAAACAGGCTTGAAGGCTATCATTGGCATACACAACACAGTACTGGGCCCTGCGCTGGGTGGTACACGTATGTGGTCTTATGCTTCTGAGGCAGAGGCGCTTGACGATGTGTTGCGTCTTTCCAGAGGTATGACCTATAAGGCTGCCATCTCTGGTTTAAATCTGGGTGGTGGTAAAGCCGTGATTATTGGTGATGCCAAAAAAGACAAGAATGAGGCTTTGCTTCGCAGATTCGGCCGTTTTGTTAAGAACCTGAATGGTGCTTACATCACTGCTGAAGACGTAGGGATGACTACCAAAGATATGGAGTACATTCATATGGAGACAGAGCATGTGGCAGGTCTTCCTGAGTCTATGGGTGGAGGTGGAGACCCGTCTCCGGTTACGGCTTATGGTACTTACATGGGTATGAAGGCTGCTGCAAAAAAAGCTTTTGGTTCTGACTCACTAGAGGGTAAGAAAATATCTGTGCAGGGGGTTGGCCACGTAGGTGGTTATTTGGTTGAGCTGTTGGCTAAAGAAAACGCGCAGATCTTTATCACTGATATTTACGAAGATCGTTTACGTGAAGTATCTAACAAGTACGGTGCGAAGGTAGTAAGCATGGATGAGATCTATGATCTTGATGTAGATATTTACTCTCCATGTGCGCTGGGTGGTACTGTTAACGACAATACAATCGATCGTTTAAAGTGTAAGGTGATTGCTGGTTGTGCTAACAACCAGTTGCGTGATGAGAAGATACACGGACCGGCTCTAATCGATAAAGGAATTGTTTATGCTCCTGACTTCCTGATCAATGCAGGTGGTTTGATCAACGTATACTCTGAATTAGTAGGCTATAACCGCGAGAGTGCTTACGCACAAACTGAGCGTATTTACGGCTACACTTTAGATATCTTTGAACTTGCAGAGAAAGAAGGTATTCACAATCAGGCCGCTGCAATGAAGATGGCTGAAAAGCGTATCCAGAGCATCGGAAAAGTTCGCTCTACTTTCTAGCAGGAAAATAGGAATTGATATAGTCCCAAAAACAAAAGTGCTGCATTAACCTGTGGCACTTTTGCTTTACAAGGAGTCTCGGAAAAAGGAACTATAAATAGGCTGCTTTGCATTCTTTCTTATAGTTTAGGTAAACTCCTTAAAGAAATAAGCAGAAACCATAAGTGCCGTAGCACTTGAAGTAGAATTACATAAATACACGTTCTTTAAAATAAGATTATGCTCAACCGCAGAACACTACGAATCAAGGCAATGCAAGCAATATATGCCTATCAGCAGGCCAAAGGTTCAGACTATCTGCTGGCGCTAGACCAGATAAGCGAGGATTTTGCCCCAGACCTGAACTCAATGGAGGTGCAGGATAAAAAGCTTCTTGAAGGCAAGAAACAAATCGCACAGCTTCTTTTTAAAGAATGGTATGAAACTGACCAGTTCGAAACGGAAGAAACAGATAAGGAAATTATTGATGCGGTAAACAGAGCCATCGCTTACTACAAAAACCTCATCAAGAAAGACTATAAGCATTATGGAAACTTAATGCTGAATGCAGTAGAGCGGATATATGACCATTATTTGGGTACACTGCAGATTCTGGAAGTTCTTATGAGCCTTATAGAAGAGGAAGAAGAGAAGAAGGAAAAGCGATTTACTGCCGCTACGGGTCCTGATGTAAAGAAATTTTTGAACAATCGTGTAGTGCACCGCCTGCTTAACAATGAGTCGTACAAGCAGAACATCATCAGACGCAATATCAGCTGGGGTTCTGACATCAGTGAAATCCGTTCTGTTTACAGAAATGTACTGAAGCAGGATGAGGCTTTTTTAAGTTACCTGGCGACACCTAATCCTACACCGGAGGAGGACGCAGAGATAGTGAAACATATTTTCAAAAACATTATCTTTAAAGAAAAAAACTTACAATCTTTGTTTGAAGAGCAGGATCTGAACTGGATAGAAAATAAAACTATCGTAAAGAGCCTTGTGAATAAAACAATAAAAACCTTCGGCGAGGAGACAGAGGAAGAACCAGTGCTGCTGGACCTGTCTGCAAACTGGGAAGATGATAAGGCCTTTTTTGAAGAGCTTTATCACCAGACGCTGCAAGATGATGAAAAGTATGAGGCTATGATCGCTGCCAGCGTAAAGAACTGGGATGTAGAGCGTGTTGCCATTCTCGACAAAATCATACTCAAGATGGCCCTTTGTGAAATGCACATCTTCCGGAGCATCCCTGTAAAAGTAACCATCAATGAGTATATCGAGATCTCAAAACTTTACAGCACGCCAAAAAGTAAGCAGTTTGTTAATGGTGTGCTTGACAAGATGGCACAGGAGCTTACAAGTAAAGGAGATATACGTAAGTCGGGCCGAGGCCTGATCGATAATAAGTAAGCCATAGTTCCGGTTTGGCCGCTAATGCGAAATAGCCGTAGTAAGGAGAAAAATTTGTCCTTTGGTATATTAGAATATATAAACTATGAGTAAGAAGACAAGCAACTTTCTGGCCTTTGTGTCTGGTGCCGCTGTTGGTGCAGCCTTTGGCATTCTGTTCGCCCCGGAAAAAGGAAGAGAAACCCGTAGCTGGCTAAGCTATCGCCTGGAAAGGTATCGTGATACGCTTTCTGACCTGCTGGAACAGTTAATGGCTAAAGAAGACAGCCTGCCGTCCAGCGCTAAATCTGAAGGGCAGCGTGTGATACAGGATGCAAAAGACAAAGCAGAGAAACTTCTTGGCGATGTTGATTCATTGATTAACGAAATTAATAGTAGGAAAGAACTATAAGCATGAGACAAGTAACCCTGATTCCCGGTGATGGGATAGGACCTGAGATCACAAATGCTGTTAAAGCAATATTTGAAGCTGCCAACGTACCTGTAGCATGGGAAGAAGAAAACGCAGGGCAGACCACTTTTGATACTGTTGGCGAGCTGATACCAGCTACGTTGATAGCTTCTCTTAACAAGAACCGGGTTGCGCTGAAAGGGCCAATCACTACACCTGTAGGAAAAGGCTTCAAGAGCGTAAATGTACAGTTGCGCCAGATGTTTGATTTGTACTCCAACGTACGTCCGGCTAAAACTACAAAAGGCATAAACACCCGCTTTGACAACGTTAACTCCGTTCTGTTCCGCGAGAACACAGAAGGTTTATATTCTGGATTGGAGATGTTTGATGAGCGTCTGCAGATATCAGACTCAGTGGCCCGTCTTACCCGGGTAGGCTGCCAGAAAATTGTTCGTGCAGCTTTTGAGTATGCTAACAAGCATCAGTGTAAAAAGGTAACTGCCGTACATAAGGCAAATATCTTAAAAAGCGCAGGTGCACTGTTTCTGGGCGTGTTCAACGAGATTGCAAAGGAGTATCCGCATATCCAGGCAGATGACAAGATCATCGATAACATGTGCATGCAGTTAGTTATAAAGCCTGAGCAGTTTGACGTGATTGTTACAACAAACCTGTTTGGAGATATCCTTTCTGACCTTTGTGCCGGCCTTGTTGGTGGGTTAGGTGTGGTAGCTGGAGCCAATATAGGTGATGAAATGGCTATCTTTGAGGCAGTACATGGTTCAGCACCTGACATTGCAGGTAAGGGAATTGCTAACCCTACAGCTTTACTGCGCTCTGCCATTATGATGCTGCATCATCTGGACCTGAAAGATGAGGCAAACCGTATCGAGGCAGCTCTGGAGGCAACACTGGCTAACCCGGAAGAATGTACCGGTGACCTTGGGGGTAAGGCTAACACCATGGAGTTTGCTAAGAATATCATTTCTAAACTTTAACCCTAACAATTTTTTAATATGAAAAAGAACCTAATTTTAGCAGCGAGCTTTGCTGTGGCTATATTTGCTGCAGGCTGCGATAATAAAACAGGTGAGGACGAAGTTATCACTGAAACAGAAATGGCTGCACAACCAGCTGTTCAGCCAATAGAGAATCCGAATGTAGCTACTACTACAGAGGTAGCCGCTCCGGCAGATGCGCCTGTTATTTCTTTTGCTGAAACTACCTATGATTTTGGTACTGTAAAGCAAGGAGAAGTAGTAGAGCATACGTTTGAGTTTACTAACACAGGTAAGTCTCCGCTTATTATCGAAAGTGCATCTGCTTCTTGTGGCTGTACTGTTCCTGAGTCTCCAAAGGAGCCTATCGCACCAGGTGAAACTGGTAAAATAAAGGTGCAGTTCGATAGCAAAGGAAAAGTTGGTCAGCAGTCTCCGGTGGTAACAGTACGCGCTAACACAGTGCCTAACATCACGCAGGTTACCCTGAAAGGTACTGTAGAGACAAATAACATTCCTACAGCCGGTGCAGACGGACCTGTAAAAAGAAATTAAGCTTCCAAAGTACAGCTAAGAGAATTAACACCCATGCAAACTATTTTTCTACAAGCCGCACCAGATGGAGGAATGCTGCCACAGCTTCTGATGTTCGGTGCTATCATCCTTGTTTTTTACTTTTTCATGATTCGGCCACAGCAGAAGAAAGTGCGTGACCAGAAGAAATTCCGAGACGAGTTAACTAAAGGTATGCACGTGATCACCATTGGTGGTTTACACGGCAGATTAATAGATGTAGCGGATGACACTGTGTTAGTTGAAGTAGATAAAGGCATCAGATTAACTTTTGATAAGTCTGCTATTTCAATGGAAGCAACTGCTAAGGCACAAAAAGTTTAGAAACATTGCCAATTGAGAAAGTCAGAAATATAGTTTTATGGTTTGCGAAGCCATTCCGACCGCAAACAAAGCAGTACTGGAGAGTAGTACTGCTTTGTTTTGTGGCGGCTTCTACATTCTGGCTCCTCAATGCTCTTAATAAAAGCTACTCCACACAAACTACTTACCCCGTTAAGTTCGTATTCGACGAAGCAGAACTTATACCTATAAAGCCTCTTCCAGAAGAGATTGTCATAAATGTTACCGGTAAAGGCTGGAAGCTGCTTCGTAAATCTCTCAGAGTAGAAGTGCAACCTGCTGAAGTATACATCCGGAACCTTCCCCGGAATAACTACCTGCTCGGGTCCGCTTTGCGGCCGGCTTTAGTGAATGCTTTAGATGGCTTACAGCTTAACTTCGTGGTGACGGATACGCTGTACTTTAACTTTGACGAAAGGGTGTCCAGAACCATACCTTTGCGGTTGGACCCAAGCCAGAAGGTAACAGGTGATAAGCACGCAGTAGTTGGTCCTGTTTTAATAGAGCCTGACTCTGTTACTTTTACAGGGCCCTCCTCTATGGTAGACAGCCTGCCAAGTCCGCTCTACGTACAGTTGCCGGAACAGCAGATTACAGAGCCTGCAAAAATTAAAGTACCCCTGAACTATGATAATAAGGCCATGGTAAAGGCAACCGTAGCAGAAGCTGAAGTAAGCCTCAATGTGAGAAATCTAGTACAGGAAGAGCGACAACTAGTGCCGGAGGTAATCAACAAACCGGCTGGAAGAGAGATAAGTTTGCGTCCGCAGTATGTGCTGGTGCGTTACCAGTTGCTGGAAGATTCAATACCTCTGCTTAACCGCGACAACTTCAAAGTTGTTCTTAATTACAGAAACTATAATCGGCAGGATTCAACGCTGGTGCCAGAATTGGTGCAGAAGCCGGTGGGTGTCAGAAATGTAACCTTGTGGCCTGACCGTATAAAAGCTGTAGTAGAATAAAGCTATGCTTAAAATAGGTATAACAGGTGGTATAGGTGTAGGTAAGACTATCATAAGTCGCATGTTTGCACTGCTTGGGGTACCAATTTATGACTCTGACGCCCGTGCTAAGTGGGTAATGCGCCATGATGAGGGCCTACAGCAGGAGTTAATAGATGCATATGGCGTGGAAGCATTCACCGGGGAAGGTGAATTGAACCGTACCTTTCTGGCAAAGATCGTATTCAATAATCCGCAGCGGCTGCAGCAGCTTAATGCCCTCGTGCACCCGCATGTACGCAACGACTTCTTCAAATGGGTAGCCATGCACGCTGATAAGCCTTATGTGATCAAAGAAGCCGCATTAATGTATGAGTCGGAAGCTTGGAAGCAAATAGACAAAATGATAGCAGTGTTTGCACCATTGGATGTCCGAATAAAGCGCCTTCTTCACCGAGATAAACATAGAACTGAAGCTGATATTAGTGCCATTATAGAAAGACAGCTAAGCGAAGAGGAAAAAATGGCGCGTGCTGATCATGTCATCTTCAACGATGATCAGCAGCTAGTAATTCCGCAAGTACTTGCCCTTCACGACCACTTCCTTTCATTGACCTCAGAATAATAGGTCGCAGCCGGTTACAATTGGGATAAACACTAAGCCACTTAAGGTAGAGTGGCATGCTATAATTTTGTCTGAAGTGTAGCGTTTTAAGGTTAGTCAACGCCAGACGAGGAAAGAGAACAGGAGAAGCAGAAAAGTATAGACATAAAAAAAGGACAACTTTTAAGTTGTCCTTTTGTGGGGCGTACTGGATTCGAACCAGTGACCCCCTGCTTGTAAGGCAGGTGCTCTGAACCAGCTGAGCTAACACCCCTTTTTTTCTTTTCAGTGACCTTTTGTCCCCGTTTGATGATGCAAATATGGGGGTTATTTTCGAAACTGCAAAACATTTGAAAAAAAATTGTTAAAAATTTTTTCAAACCTCCGTTGCCCTTGTAAGCATGTTATTACTACAGTACCTTTAGGTTTTATAAGGTGCTAAAAATCTGAACTTTCGCTCAGTGAAGAAAAGAGGTGTTAAAAAAGTGCTATTTTATGTGGCATTCAGTTTTGTGGCTGTCATGGGCGTAGCATTGGGTTTAGTGTATGCATATCAGGATAAAATAATCGAGCTTTTTGTAGCTGAAGCCAATAAACACATAAAAACCAAAGTAGAGGTTTCTCAAATTTCACTATCACTCTTTGAGAAGTTCCCGCAAATAGCCGTTTCACTGGAGCAGGTAAATGTACATGAGGCATTACCGGAGAGCGAGGAGTCTCTTGCCAATGCAAAAAGACTGTATTTCACCTTCAGCATTTTTGATGTCCTACTTGGTAATTACACTATAAAGCAACTTTTTATGGAAGAGGGGGCAATATATGTAAAGGTATTGCCGGATGGGCAGGTGAACTATCAGGTCTTTATAACAGATTCTACCGCACCCGCTAATGAAGAGTTTTCTTTTGATTTAGAGCAGATCACACTGGACCAGGTGGTGGTGCACTACATAGATCAGAAGCTACAGCAGGCATATGAAGTAGATGCTCACTACCTACAAGCTGCATTAACTGTGTCTAATGAGATAGTGGCAGTTACTACAAATGGTGATGCCACCATCCATACCATAAGAATAGGGTCTGGTGAGTACTTCAAGAACAAAAAAATAAACCTAGCAACGGCTCTGGAAATAAACAGGCAGGAACAGATTGTGCAGCTACAGCCTTCGGTGGTGCAAGTAGAGGGTGCTGCGTACGAAATAGAAGGGGCTATAGGCTATGCCGGCACTACTACGCTTGATTTGAAACTCAATGGGAAAAATACAGATGTACAGTCGTTCCTTTCATTGTTGCCACAAAACATAACTGAGGAATTTAGTCAGTATCGCAGCGAGGGAGATATTTACTTCAATGGGACCGTTAAAGGTAGTGCGTCTGGAACCGAAAATCCGTCTATCAATTTTAGTTTTGGAGCCAAAGATGCTTCCTTCTACCATCCGGATGTTAAACAGCGGATAGATAAAATTAATCTTACAGGAAGTTTTACTAATGGAGACAGGCATAATGCTTCCAGTTCAACACTGGAGCTGAACAACCTAACAGGCGTGCTTAACGGGCGGCCATTTAAAGGAAACCTGAAGTACAGCAATTTTAATAATCCGAACATAGCCTTTGATGTACAAGGTATGCTGGATGTTGGATATGTGTTAGGGCTTGCAAAGCTACAGCAAGTGCGTAGTGGTAGTGGACTGGCAGATGTTCGTATTGCTTTCTCAGGTAACCTGAATGAGTTTAAAGCACGGCCAGGATACAGTACTTTGTCCACTTCCGGAGACATAACCTTACATAATGTGTCGCTTGCGTTAGAGGATCTCCCTATGCCGCTTGGCAGCCTTAACGGGAACTTTATGTTCAAAAGGAATGACGTAGCAGTGTCAGATTTCAGGGGAAGGCTGGGCGAATCGGACTTCGTGATCAACGGGATGTTTAAGAATGTAATGGCCTGGCTTCTGCTTGAGAAGCAGCGTCTGTTGGTAGAAGCTGATTTTAAAAGCAATTACCTGAACTGTGACGAGCTGCTTAGCGAGAGACTTAATACGCCTGAGGCAGCGCGTAAGGGTAATAGTGGTGATTACAGGTTTACTGTATCCCCGAATGTTGCCTTTGACCTTAGTGCCACAATTGATAAAGTAAAATTCCGCCGTTTAAAGGCTAAAAATATAAAAGGTGAAGTAACCTTGAAAAACCAAGTGGTTTCCTCTCCCAATATCTCTTTTAGCGCTGTCGGCGGGAACTTTGCAGTAAGAGGGAGCTTAGATGCACGTAACCGGAATCATATTAAAGTGAGCACTGCTTCAAAACTCAACAACATGAGCGTAGACAGTCTCTTTTACGTGTTTGAGAATTTCCAGCAAAATTTCATTATGGACCGCCATCTCCGGGGCCAACTCACAGCAAACATAGTTTCAGATGTTTATTTCGATAGCCAGCTGAATCCTAAGACGGACTTATTGCAAGCTGAAATTATGGCTACTGTACGAAACGGGCAGCTAATAAACTTTGCTCCAATGCAAAAGATGTCGGCATTTGTAAAGCGATCTGAGCTAGAGAATATGCGCTTTGCAGAGCTGCATAATAGTTTCTGGATTCAGCAACGGACTATTTATATTCCCGAGATGGATATTCGCTCCAGCCTTTCTGCTGTTCCTACTGTCTCTGTTTCAGGTACTCATACCTTTGATCAGAAGATGGATTACAAGATTAAGTTGCCATTGTTTAACAACCGCAGGCCTGATAAGGACTCTGTTTACGGAGTGGTTGCCGAAGACCCTGACGCCGGTAACAGCAGTTTATTTCTGACGCTGAAAGGAAATGAGAGTGATTTTAAAATAGCTTACGATAATGAGCGGGTACGTCAGAAAATAAAGACTGATCTAAAGCAGGAAGGGCAGGAGCTCAAAGAACTCCTGAAAGGCAAAAAGCCTAAAGACAAAGAGAAGAAAGTAGAGCTGCAGGAGGGGGAATATTTCGATTTTAATTAGTACATCTTTTGTTATCTTTCCGTTAACATCAGCTATCTTCTGTTGCTAAAGCAAGAGTTATGTTAGTATAGGAAAGGTTATAATTTTCATTCACTTAAGAATAAAGTGTGTTTACATGAAAAAGTGTATTGTGTAGCGGAAAAGTTATAAAGTATAGGTAACTATAGCTGTGGTGGCCCGTTAAACAAACCAAATCTACAAAATATCAAAACTTGATGTAGAGAAGAAGGAGTTGATTGGTAACTGTAGATTATATAAAATTAGTTGCAAGCAAAACCGATAGAAATTAAATTTAAAGATATAAGGGTGAAAAAAAAGCAGGAGCTTCTCCTGCTTTTTTGTTTATAGCTACTTTAGGTCTGTCTGGGTCCCAAGATATGAGTGCTCCCCTGAGGCAGAATATTTCTTTGGGGGTATTGCGTTGCGCTGTAAATACAACGTTTGTGTCGGAAAAGCAAAATCAGCCCCATGCCTTTCCACAATTTCTACTATTTTAAAGTTTATTTCTTCTTTAATATCAATAAACTCATTCCAATCCATAGTGTCTACGAAGTAAAGGATCATGATATCCTTGGAGTGAGCTCCTAAACTTAGAAAACGGATTCGGCCCTCCTGATTTGTCCTTGGGTGGCTATCAATAAATTCCTGTATATCCCGGGTTATAGCGCGGATCTGCTCAGAGGTGGTGTCGTAGGTAAGATTAATATCAAACTTAGCCCTTCTGAATGTGCGCAGCGTCAGGTTGTCGAGTGGCTTGTCGATCATATGCTTGTTAGGCAACGTTACAAAGCTCTTCTCCAGGGTTCTGATACGTGTGCTTCGAAAGCCAATTTTCTCAACTACACCAATTAATTCACCTACCTGCACGAGATCTCCAACCACGAAAGGCTGATCTAGAAAAATAGTGAAAGAGGCCAGTAGGTTTTCCAGGCTTTCTTTAGCGGCAAAGGCTAAAGCCAAACCTCCCACACCAAGTCCTGCCACCAAACCAGCTACATTCACATCAAACACAGCTCCCAACATTATCAGGAAAGCAAAAATTACCACCATCACCTTCGAGAAGTCTTTGAAGAAAGGAACCAGTTGGTCATCTAGCTTCGATGAAGTTTTCTCGGCGCGATGCTTGAAGATCAGTCCAATAAAATCTACAAAACGCAAGATTACCCATCCCAAGGCTACAATCACGAAGACCTGGTAGGTGCGAAACATAAACGTTTTCAGGAACGGGTCGTTCTTGCGGAGATCACTTGGGTCTAAAGGATAATCCAGCACCTGAAAAGCCAGATAAAGAAACACGAGGAACAATAATACCTCGAGCGGCTTAATGAGCAGGCGCCTGAATTCTGGTAAGTTGTCTTCATGAGAAAAGCGCTTCACCAGTTTAAATAAGATGCTGGACACAATTTTGGACAGCACTGTTTTGAAGATGAACCCAAATAAGAGGATACCTGCTGAAATCAGGTATTCAGTTACAGTGTTACCCAGAAATTGATATTCTAATATCTCCCTCCAGTTCATAATAGAAAATTTATAGTAACTGGCTCAGTGCAATTTCAAAACTAGTTTTAGCAATTTCTGTTTTCTGAGAGTGTTTGTCGTGCGTCTTAATCAATGCCTCACGGATAACAGTAGAAATGTCAGAGAAAATGGCTTCATCGGTAATCTCTACCTCACTCTCCATCAGGTAAGCAAAAACTCTTGCCATACCGCAGTTTGCAATGAAGTCAGGGATAACGGAAAGGTTTTGATCTGCAAATTCCCCGGTTGGACCAAAGAATATTTCAGGGTCCTGGAAAGGCACATTCGCTCCGCTAGAGATAACCTCCATGCCACTGCTGATCATTTGTTCTACCTGTGCCCGTGTTACAAGACGTGAAGCTGCTGCAGGTATGAATATTTCTGCAGGAACAGACCAGATACGCTTATTAACTTCCTCGAAGGATAGTAAGCCTTCCGGGTTAAGAGCATTTCCCTGGCGGTTCAGGAATAGCTCGGTGATTTCATGAAATGATAAGCCTTCTTCTTTTATCAACCCTCCAGCTCTGTCGATGATACCTACTACTTTCACTCCCTTAGAAGAGAGATAGTAAGCTGCGGCGGCACCAACATTACCCCAACCTTGTATAATAGCTCGCTTACCTTCAAACTGCCCTCCCCAGATATCATAGTAGTGCCGCACTGCTTCTGCTACCCCAAATCCTGTAATCATATCTGCTACAGTATATTTGCGGGCAGTGGATGGGGAGTAGTGAGGGTCTTCAATAACTTTTATAACCCCTTGACGCAGTTGGCCAATTTTATTTATTTTTTGTGGCTCAGTGGCATGGAAGTGGCCATTTACAATCCCTTCCTGTGGGTGCCACAGGCCATAATCCTCAGTGATAGGAATTACTTCGTGAATCTCATCTACGTTCAGGTCTCCTCCTGTGCCATAGTAATTCTTTAGAAGTGGAATAACTGCTTTATACCATCGCTCCAGAACCCCTCGCTTGCGAGGATCGGCAGGATCAAAGTTAATTCCTGATTTAGCTCCGCCGATTCCTGGGCCAGACACCGTGAACTTCACTTCCATTGTTTTTGCAAGCGACTCTACTTCCCTCTTGTCAAGGCCTTTGCGCATTCTGGTGCCTCCGCCAGCAGCACCGCCGCGTAGCGAATTGATCACTACCCAACCTTCAGCCTCTGTTTCGGCATCTTTCCACTCAAAAACAATTTCAGGTCTTTTATTCTCAAATTTCTCTAAAAGGTCTTTCATGCAACGGAAGTTGATTTATTTAATCACGCAAAGTTATAAAATAAGAGGAGAGGATACAGAAATGATTTACCCCACATAAACAGCTCCCCCAATATTATCTTGCGAGGCGCCGGTTACACTCTTCAGGCAGTTATTCTCACCGCGCCAACGCAGTACCCCCAGGAAAGCAAAAATAAGGGCCTCTTTAAAGGAAACTAATTCCGGTGCAGGTACTTCTACTCTAATCTGTTGCCCCAGGTATTGCTGAATTAACTCTGCCAGAAAACCATTGAAGGCACCGCCTCCTGTCAATAATACCCGGTGTTGCCCCTGATGGAGTAGTGGGAGGGACTGTTTTATCTGGAAAGCGATGTGATGGCAAACAGTGCTAAGCTTATCCTGAACACTAGCCGCACTTTCGTTGAGCGTTTTAAGGCTATGCTCCAGTACCCATTCCTTACCGAGGGATTTTGGCGGTGGTACGGTGAAGTACGGCGGCTCATTCAAAGCATCAAGAAGCTCCTTTTGCATTACACCGGCCCTGGCAAGCCTTCCATTTTCGTCATATGCCTCGTTAACCTGATTTGCCACTGTGTTTAATAACATATTGCAGGCGCATATATCAAATGCCAGCCTTTGTTTATTCATGGCAAAAGAAACATTAGCAATACCTCCCAAGTTGATACAGTAATCATAGTCCCTAAAAAGGAGTTCGTCTCCGATTGGGACCAGAGGGGCGCCTTGTCCACCTAAGGCAATGTCCAATGTTCGGAAATCACAGACAACAGGTAATTGTGCCTCTGCTGCGATATAGGCACCATGCCCTATCTGTAAAGACACGTGTTGATCTGGTTGATGGAATATTGTATGACCATGGGAGGCAACAAAATCCGGTGCGATTCCGTGTTGTGTTACAAACTGTCGGACCTGTTGGCCAAGGAATTTTCCGTAAGCATGGTGAAGTCCAATTAGCTGGCGTGCCGTTGTAGTCTCCGCATCACGGAGAGAGTCAATTAAAGTATTGGTATATGTTAATGTATTAGTATGTAGTATCTCATATATCCAATTTTCTTTTTTATACGTAAATCTACAATGTGCAATGTCTACACCGTCTAGCGACGTGCCGGACATCAGCCCGATAACATGATAAGTATCCATAGGCGAAAATATAAAATTGCGCTGAAAGCAACTCAGCAAAATAGTGTAAATGTCGTATATACCTTATTATGAATTGTATTGATTAAATGTATGTAGAAACTGTTAGGTATAAATTTTAATTATGAAAAGTTTGTTGTCAAGAGTTGAATCCAAGAAAATAGATAAGGCGGCCGCCATGCTGAAGGTATTGGCACATCCAAAAAGGCTTGCTATTGTCGATTTACTGGGCAAAGAGGATAAAATGACTGTTACTGAGATCTATAAGCACTTAGATCTACCGCAGGCCATCGCCTCTCAGCACCTTATCACACTGAAGGACAAGGGAGTTTTGTCCTCGTTTAAAGTAGGTACTAAAATCTACTACTCTCTCGCTATCCCTAAACTAATTGATGTGATCGATTGCCTTGAAGAATGTTGTATCGACATCTAAAAGCAAAATTACAGGCAGGGGTTTGCTTGCCTATTTGCAAGAATGTTGAATGCCAAAGGTCCTCGTAATCCTTCTGAAAAGAAGCATGCGAAGACCTTTGGTATTTTTATTCACTAAGAAAATACAGCTGTTTACCAATTATTAATGATCTACTTCTGACGATTGTTTCTCAAGGTCAAACAGGTCGTTCAGTACATCTATCAGAGTTTCAGCTTCGCCTCGCTTACAGGCTGCTTTAAGCTGAAGTACAGGTAGCTTTATGATTTTCTGCATCATAGATCTTGTTACACTATCAAGGCGCTTCGTTTCTTCAGGACTTAGCTTTTTCATGTAACGGGCCATCTCCTCCTGCCGGATCATTTCCAAAGCATTCTTCAGACGATTGATCGTCGGAGAAACCATCATTTCTTTAGACCAGTCGTTAAACTGATCAATAGACTCCTTTATAATTTGCTGAACCTGCGGTACAGAATTAATGCGGCGCTGCAATGCTTCGGAGGCTTTGTTTTGTATGGTGTCAATATTATACACTAACACACCCGGTATACTTTCTATATCGGCCTCAACGCTACGTGGTACCGAAAGGTCGATGAAGAACTTAAAGGAAAGCACATTCAGGCGCTTTACCATTTCCTTTGTAAAGAAAGGTGTTTCGCGAGCTACAGATGAGATGATAACATCAGCCTCTTTCATGCCCCGCACGATATCTTCAAAAGGGAGCACCTCTAAGCCGCACTCCTCAGCCAAAGCCTGGGCTTTAGCCTGTGTGCGGTTTGTAATCTTGATATTTTTGAAGCCTGAGCCTTTCAGGTTACGGCATACATCAGCACCAATCTCTCCAAGTCCCACCACAAGTATACTAGGATCAATAACATCAGTGGTTAGCTCATCTATCAGTTCTATAGCTGCATAAGAAGTAGAGGCAGCCCCATCCCGGAAAGAAGTTTCCTGTACAACGCGCTTGTTTGTGAAGAAGATCGTGTGCATCAGGCGGTGCAGGAAAGGACCAGCTGTTTCGTTATCGGCAGACCATTGATAGGCCACCTTCACCTGATTTGAAATCTGCATGTCTCCTACTACCTGTGACTCAAGACCCATCGCTACATCAAACAGGTGCTGCACGGCATCATTGTGCTCGTTCAGGATGGTAAAATAATCGAGGTATTTTGAGATATTATCAATGCCTTTGGTGATTCCAAGCAGCTTAACAATTTCCTGGCTATAGTCGGTGTCGGCACTGTAATATACTTCTGTACGATTGCAGGTAGAAAGAACCAACACATCAGGAGCCTGGATAAAAGACTTGAGCGTTTGGAGAAACTGTCTGCAGGATATTTCATCTAAGGCAATCAACTCCCTGATATCCAGCGGCGCTTTCTTGTAAGACAGGCTGATTGCTTTAAAATTCTGAAGCATAATAACGTGTGTTCTACTAAGGTGCAAATTTAAGGCTCATATTATTAAAAAGAAACTTACTTGCCCTTAATGTTTAATTTATACTAATTTAAAATAATTTACGTGTACACTGCATGATACCCATTTACTCTCAGAAGAACAGGATTAAGCTTGTTGTTGTTATTGTCGCGCTTATTATTGGAGCTGCCACCATCACTTACACAAATATTTTAGTCAGCAAATTATCTGAACGTGAACAGGAACTGGTGCAGTTATATGCAAAAGGTCTCCGCTACATGATCAATGCGCCAAGCGACGACAATATTGTCTTCATCGAAGAAGAAATCTTGTCAGCCAACACGACAGTGCCTGTTATTTTAACTGATGAGAATGAAAATATCCTCGATTCTAAGAACATAGATTTACCCAAAAACATTTCAGAAAAACGAAAAGCTGAGCTATTACAACGAGAAATAGAGAAAATGAAGTCGGAGCATGCTCCTATTGTAGTGCCTTGGGCTGAAGGATCTGAAAATTATGTATTTTATAAAGACTCGGCCTTGTTGTCGCAGCTTCGTTTTTATCCTTATGTGCAGCTAATTGTAATAGCTTGCTTTGCCTTGATGGCCTATTTTGCTTTCAGTTACTCCCGTCGTGCGGAGCAGAACCGGGTGTGGGTGGGGCTGGCAAAAGAAACAGCACACCAGTTGGGTACGCCGCTTTCCTCTCTTATGGCTTGGTATGAGTATATAAAATCGAGTCCTAAATTTGAGCATGAGCCCATAATAGAAGAGTTGGGTAAGGACGTGCGACGCCTGGAGATCATCACTGAGCGCTTCTCTAATATTGGTTCCGTACCTTTGCTGCGCGATGAAAACATACTGGAGGTTACCCGGAATGCGATCAATTATCTTCAGAACCGCATCTCCCGCAAAGTGGCTTTTACAGTGGAAAGTACGTTTCCTCCCGAGATAACAGCAAAGGTGAATGTGTCGCTGTTTGATTGGGTGATAGAAAACATCTGCAAAAATGCAGTAGATGCTATGGAAGGCCGCGGGAGTATAAATATTCAGTTGGTCCTGTTGGGGAAGGCAAACATAGCCGTTGACATCACCGATACGGGGAAGGGGATACCCAAAAGTAAGGTTGCGTCTGTTTTCCTGCCGGGTTTTACTACTAAGAAAAGGGGCTGGGGCCTTGGATTGGCACTGGCAAAGCGCATCATCGATAATTACCACCGTGGAAAGTTATTCGTGAAATGGTCAGAGGTAGGCAAGGGAACAACGTTCCGCATTGTGCTGAATAGATAAAATAGAGGTAGTTGATTTTTATAAAGCGATGGAGCTGAGCCTGGCAAGGTAGCATCCCTCTCATTCGTTCTGAAAATGTAGAAAGCCAAGTCTGTGATTGAAGTTGTAAGGTATAACGAGAAGTATAGAGTTTTATGGGATGCTTTTGTTAAAGCGTCAAAGAATGGTACATTCCTGCTACTCCGGGATTACATGGAATACCATGCAGAACGCTTCACTGATCATTCGCTGCTGTTTTTCAAAAAGGACAGGCTTATAGGATTAATGCCTGCCAATGAGCAGGGGGAGGTGCTGTGCTCTCATGCTGGTTTAACTTACGGAGGTATTGTAACCGATGCACGAATGAAATCAGGTACCATGCTAGAAGCCTTTGAGGTAATGAAGCTGTACCTGCAAAAGCAGGGTATGAGAAGATTAGAGTACAAATCTATTCCACACATTTATCATAGAGCACCCGCTGAAGAAGATCTGTTTGCGTTGTTTAGGTGTGAGGCCAAGGTTACACGCCGTGACCTTCTCTCTGTTATTGAACCCTCAAAAGCTTTAGGGTACAGCAAAAAGCGTAGATGGGAAGTTGTTAAATCGCGTTCTAGGCCGTGGCACTTTGCCTGCTCCCTAAGCTTTGATAAATATATGCAAATAGTTTCTGAACTGCTGCTAATAAAGTATAATGCCGTTCCTGTACATACAGCTGAAGAGGTGAGGCTCCTTGCAAATAGGTTCCCAGAACATATCAAATTATTTGTAGCCTCTGATGAGGAAGAAGAGATCGCCGCAGGAGTTCTGATCTATGAAACTGCAACAGTTGCTCATTGCCAGTACATTGGCTACACGGAGCGAGGGAAAGTGAAAGGAGCTTTAAGTGCTTTAATTGATTATCTGTTGAAAGAAGTGTACCCTCATAAGCTCTATTTTGATTTAGGAGCATCAATGGGGCAGCACGGCTTACTGTTAAATGAAAAGCTTCTTGCTAATAAGGAGAGCTATGGAGCACGGGCTGTCGTGCACGACTTTTATGAGCTAGAGTTATAAAGTTAAAAGGGCTACTCGTTTTCCGGGTAGCCCTTTTAGCTTAAGCAACTTTAGCAGAAACAACTTCTACTGTGTTCTTCTTTCCTATGAGCTTTATCACCCCCCAAAGCACTGCTGCTCCGATAGCATACACTAATAGCCAGTGAACTCCCCAGCTAGAAAGATTTGTGCAAATCAAATTGGCTACCAATGCTACCGTGATAGCATAAGGCAGCTGCGTTTTAACGTGATCAATGTGATTACAGCCAGAAGCGAGGGAGCTAAGAATAGTCGTATCAGAAATAGGGGAGCAATGGTCGCCAAACACGGAACCTGCCAATACAACAGATATCACATTATATATAATAGGCATCGTCTCCTCCATGCTTAGCCCGGCAGCCTGGCTCACATACCAAGCCGCAGGTAGCATGAGCGGATAAAGTATTGCCATGGTACCCCAACTAGAGCCAGTTGAGAAGGCAATAATTGCTGCCAGGAAGAAAGTGATTTCAGGCAGGAACTGAGGTGAAATGTTACCTGAGAAAAGGGACGTAAGGTATTCTGCAGTATAAAGCTGTTGGGTAACGGCTGCTAAAGACCAAGCCAGCACAAGGATCAATATGGCAGGAAGCATGGTTTTGAAGCCAGCCATTAAGGATTCCATTGTCTCGGTTAAACTCATGATACGCTGACTTACAGTTAAAGCAACTGCAACCAATACGCCACCAAGAGATGCCCAGATTAGTGCTATATAGGAGTTTGAGTCACCGATAGTTATGGAAAGCTTGCGCATAAAGCCAACACTGTTGTCTTCCCATACTTCAGGGTTATAACCTGTATACAATAAGCCGATTATGGTACCAAAAATAACAACCAATACCGGGAGCAATGCATTTATAGCTCTTGTGCGAGAAGGGTCGATTGGCGCAAACTCAGCCATTTCCATTTCCTGTTTCTCCTGTCCTCTTTGGTCTAGGCCGGCGGCTGTAACCGCTCCGGTTTCACGTGCTCTTACCTCTGCACGGTGCATAGAGCCATAATCCCGGTTCATCAGGATAAGCATTAGCATGAAAACAAGGGTTAGCACTGGGTAATAAGCGTACTCCAGAGAGTGGAAGAATAGGGAGTAAGCCCCTTCTTCGATGCCAAGCGATATGGCGGCATCTTTTATATATCCTAACTCTGCACCAACCCAAGTGGTAACAAATGCAATGGCTGCCACGGGTGCAGCAGTGCTATCAACTAAATAAGCGAGTTTTTCACGGGAAATGCGGTGCTTATCGGTAACAGGCCGCATGGTGTTTCCAACAATAAGGGTATTTGCATAGTCATCAAAGAAAATGGCCACACCCAATGCCCACGTAACTAACTGCGAGCTTTTGGCAGATCTGGCATATTTTGAGAGTAAGTTTACTACACCAGCCATGCCTCCGTTTTTTGAAATAATGGCAACCATGCCACCGATCATCATAGAAAATAGGATGACAGACACGTGATCAGCATCTGTCAGCGCTTCCATCAGATAAGTGTCGCCTACAGCCAACAGCCCAGTGAAAATTGATTTAAAGGACAATCCATAGATAACAAAGCCGCCGATCCAGATTCCTGCAAACAGTGCGATTAGTACTTCCCTGAAAATAAGGGCCAATACGATGGCTATAAGTGGAGGAAGTATAGAAAGCCACATTGGAAATTCAGAAACACCCAGAGGGGATTCTTCATCCATGCTGTATAAGCGGGCAATAGTATGTGTCTCCAGGTTTGCAGTAACCTGCACGAGGTTCGCTTTTTCTTTCAAAGAGAATTGTGCCTCCCCTTCAGTAAAGCTTATTTCCTGAAGCTCGCCATTTATGCGTAGCGGTAACGGGCCACTATATTTGATCAGATTGCCAAGTCCATCGGTAGCACTAAGGGTAAATGCTGTATCATTTACAACTTGTAGCTTCAGTTCGTCAATAGAACCTTTTTGTGGCGTATTCTGTGCGTGCAAATTTAGCGACAACAGAAGTAGCGTTAAAAGGCACAAAAATATCTTAGGTAGCTTCATTTATTAGCAGAATCAGTACTTACAAACCCTTAAGTAAGCAAAATTTTCTAACATTAAGAAACAATCCCTTACGCCCGTACTGACTCCCTTTATCAACTGGTGCTCTTCAAAAGAAGAAAAACCTTCTTTCTCCAATAATAAAAGCTTTAGTATTGAATTTATTGTATATATAACTATTGTTATGCAAGCATACTATGTTTAAACATTGTATAAGATTAATTCAAAATTTTAGACTGGTTTGAGGGTTTAAGCAGGTAGATTTAATAAGGAACATGATTTCATAGGATTTTATGAATTATTTATAGGCCTATATTCATTTTGGGCAATATTTTTTTTATTCAAAAATATATTGCCCACTTAAGATGCTAAAAATATTGTAATCATTGAGAGGTATTCATATCTTCTATAAGATTCAAAAATGTGCCTTTAATGTACCAAAGCAGATTTCTCATACTTACACTTCTAAAGTGTGAGATTGCTTATTTTATAATATTTATTAAAAAAATAAAAATAAGCAATGGTGCTTGTTTTGGTGCATGTTTGAATAATTACATTTTTTTGTTGCTACGTTTAAAATGATTTATAGTTGCAACAAAATGGTTTAGTATTACACTTTTCAAATGATATAAGTTTTATAGTGCCTATGAGAACTTCTACACATTTACAAGCTACCAAGTTTGGTCTCACTAGTTTGGTTTTGACACTGCTATTCATGCTCCTGCAGCATACAGATGTGCAGGCACAGAAATACTGGCGTGGATCTAATTCAAAGCAAACAGGAACAGATTGGAATACTGCTGCCAATTGGTATCCTGTTGGTGTTCCAGGCCCAACTGATGATGTTATAATAGGTGATGATGGTACTCAAGTTGGGGACAATGGATTTACTAGTGTTGTTACAAGCACTTCTAATAATAACCCAGACATTGCTCCTGGTTCTATTGTTTCAATAAAATCTTTAACTGTTGGCGTAGGAAAAGCTGGTAAATTACTTATAGGTGCGAGTGACTTCAACGTTAGTGGGGATGTGACTATTGGGACTCTTGGTGAAGTTGAAAACCATGGCTCAGCAGCTTATTATGGAGGTAGCTTTGAAGTAAAAACAGATGCGATAAACAGTGGGGTATATAAAGAAACAGGATATTCCTCTAATCCTGGTTATGCCTGGGGTAATACAACAAGTAAAATCTGGCCGTACACAGAGTTTTTGGGCACAGGTAAAACTATTAAGTTCCCATCCTCTTCCATGGGCTTCAGTTACCTTAAGATCAGTGGCTCGGTAAAGATGTTGAGTGGCATGAGCCTTATACCAGTAAACAGAGTCAGAAAGCATAAGACACAGCCTGATGTAGTTATAGCAAGTGATAATCCAAAGATGTATGTATCAGGCACTTTTGATCCGATGGAACACAAAGTTGCTTTCAAAGCAAACCCTACTTTTGTTGTGGAACAGTCTGGTACTATATATGTCAAAGCCGTAGACTATAAGGACAACTATGCTTGGTCTAGTTCAGGTGATGCCATATTTCCTACTATAGATCCTTTAGGTACGGTTAACTATGGCAGGTCTACAGTTGATTTATTTACATCAGGAGATCAGAATGTTCTTTCATCTGTACAGTATGGTAGATTGCGCATTAGTGGCAATGGCATAAAAATACTGTTAGCCCCTACAGGAACTCCGCTTGTGCAAACAACCATTGTTTCTGACTTATTTGTGGATGCTGGTACGCTTGATATTGTAGATAGGTCATTAAACAGAACAGCTGGTGGTGGGACAATGTATGTAGCCAACAATGCTACATTCAGATTAAGTGGTACTGATAACTTCCCATTAGACTTTACTACTATAGATTTAGGGCCTACAAGTACGACAGAATATTATGGTGATAACCAAAATATTAAATCAGTTAAATATGGGCATTTAAATCTTACCGGACCTAGTTCTACTATCGCTGCACCGGTTGGAAACAAAACCATGCAAAATGCTGCAATGGTAGTTTCAGGAAACCTCAATATCTTAAATGATGCTTCCTTTACAGCCATGAATACCATACAGGTTGATGGGAACGTGACTTTAAGCGAATCAGCATCTTTTAATGGAGGTTTAGGTTTTACGCACGTGGTAGGTGGTAACTGGACTAATAATGCTGATTTTACAGGTAACACTAGTACTGTTAGATTAATAGGAACTAGTAAAGCAATTTCCAGAACAGCAAACGTAACTTCGACTTTAAAGAATGAATTTAATAATTTAGAAATAGCTGGTTTAGGAACCACTATTACAATTCCTGGCACTCAGACACTGGTTATAAAAGGTAACTTGAGCACAACTGGCGCGGGCACACTTTCACAAAGTGTAGGCAGCCTGACAATGGAAGGTGCGGCTAAAACGATAGCTGGGAATAGTATTGTGCTGAATGACTTCATTGCAAATGGTAGTACAACTACTACAACCTCTTTCACTGTTAAAGGGGACTTTACTGTGAATAGTGACAGGTCGTTTGTTGCAACAGGCGGCACAGTTACGATGGCAGGGGATGGCAGTAAAAATATAAATAACAATGCTGCTACACCTGTAAGCCTTACTTTTTTTGGCTTGCGAATAGATAATACAACATTAACAAGTTCTTCTTTCTATGTAGATTCTGATCTAAGCGGAAATAATCTTACAGCTGCTACGGCTGGCACTGTCAAGTTTAGAGGTGCTACGGCAACATTCGCAGGTACTCACAATTTATTTGATGTGATAGTATCAGGTACAGACAGAAGAATGGTGACAAACTCAAACATGGGAGTTGCCAGTACACTCACAGTGTCAGGTCTGCTTAATGTTACTGCTAACATACCCAACACAGTAACTTATAATGGTACAATAGCTCAAACAGTTGCTCCTATTACCTACCACCACTTGGTATTTGACAAAGCGGGAAATAAACTGGCAAATAATGACTTACAGGTTAATGGTGATATTACTATAAAAACCGGATCTAATTTTTATGCTGGCGCAAATTTGACTCATACTTTAGAAGGAGACTGGATTAATTATGGCTACTTCTATGCAGAGAAGAATAGCGTAGATCCAGCTTCTAGCAGCTTAATTTTGTCTGGTACAAGAAACACCTCATTTACTGGTATTCCTTTAAACAAAACAATGTTTAAATCTCTTACTGTAGATAAAACTTCTGCCAGCATTGTATCATTAAATTATGATATCACAACCACAGATCTCAACTTAACAAAAGGTTCTATCACAACCATAGTAGATGGACTGGATCCTTTTGCAGCGAATCCAGTAGAAGTGCGCGTAACAGGAGAACGTAGTGGCTTTGGTTGGGTACAAGGTACTATTAAGAGGTCTGTTACAGGAGGTTTTAAACCAACAGTTGTTTATAGTTTTAATGCGCCCGATGTTCAGTTGTCATTTACAACTGTAACTGGTCTTGATACGGTTGCAATAACAACAGTAGAACAGACTGTTACAGGCTTTGCGGCAGGTGTTCCTATCAACAGGTTGTTTAAAATTAGTACATCAGCAAATACCTACACAGAACCTGTCTTCAGAATGCACTATGCAGATGATGATGAGTTGAATGGTAACGTAGAAAAGTTGGATGAAGAAGGTATCAAACCTTTTTATTCTCCAAATGGTAAGGGCGACTGGGTATCAGCAGGTAAAGCAGCCTACGATATAACGCTTAACTGGGTAGAAACTACAAAGCAAACAAACGGATTAGAGCACTACTGGACATTATCTGATGAATCGCTACTTTATAAGTGGCAGGGAGATGTAGATACATTGTGGAGTAAAGCAGGTAATTGGCGTGTAGTTGATGCAGCAGGAGTAGAGTCGGATGCCATCACTCCTCCAACAATCTCAGATATAGCAGAGTTTGGCTCTATTACACCTGCTGATAATCTGGCAGGACTAAATGGCGCTACTTCTACAAAATTCTTTGAACCAGTAGTAGATGTTGATGCAAAGATTAAAATCATGCAGTACAAGCATCGTACTGAAATCGACTTAAACTTTGCCAATACCACCAGCTCTTTGTTTGTTAGAGGTAATCTACTTCCAATTAGTAATGATTCTGATCCCTCTGCAGTGCATGCGATTATTACGGCAGATAAAGCACTAACTGTCGGCAACTTGATCATGGATGATGCCAAACAGAAAATCAATATATTTAAAGCGAGTGGTGAAATAGCAGTAAACTCTGTAACTCAAAACCAAGCTCAAATTGAATTAGGAACTGGAACTCTCAGAATTAGGGGAAATTACAATTTCGGTGGTACTTCAGACAAGTTTAATAGTGGAGTTGGCGGAAAAGTTATCTACGAAGGTGGCAACACGCAAACAGTGGCGGATGTGCCATATTATCATTTAGAAGTAAACAAAACTGGTGGTGTAGCTCAATACAGTACAGCAAACAGTCCTGAAGTGAGAGGGAATATGCTGATAACCACTGGTACAATGTTGCTTCAGGAATCTAATACGCTTACAGTAGATGGCAATATCATTATCGATGGAGTTCTAAATGCAAACATAGCTAACATTGATGTTAAAGGAGACTGGACCAGATCAACTGCCGGTAAATTTATTCCAGGAACTGGTACAGTAAGATTTATCGGAGCAGGCGCTCAAAGTCTTACTGGGTCAGTGTTCAATAATTTAGTCATAAACAATGGTCCTGCAGGATACGCAACAGTAATAACATCAGATGCTATTATAAACGGTAACTTAACAATTTCTAGTGGTAAGTTACTTCTTAGCGAAGCAGTTAAAGCAAACAGGAGTGCAGCAGGTGGAGTATTCGAAGTTGCAGCAGGAGCTTCGCTCGAGTTAAAAGGAGCAGATAATTTTCCAGCCAACTATAATACAAATACATTAGCTAGTACAAGTAAAGTCTTATATTCTGGAACAATAGCCCAAAAAGTTAAGCCAGTAGTTTATGGAAAACTCGCTTTATTACAAGGTGAAACTGTGTCAAAGTCTTTAGATGGAGCAACTTCTGTACTTGATAGTTTGATTCTGAAAGAAGATGCAACATTTGATATTAATAATCAGACATTAACACTACATGGACATTTTGTTAATGATGGTGTTTTCTCGCCAGGTATTTATGATCAAGCAGTGTCGCCCACAGGTACTCTAATACTTGCGAAACCATTGGTACTTACCGGTACAAGGAAAAATATAACAGGTAAAACGTTAACAGTAAACAACATGATTATAAGTGTTGCTGCAATGTATAACTTCAGTGCAGAAAAATTAGTGATTAACGGGAGTATAGATATTACAGGTAACGGAGATGTTTATGCTAAACCTGATGAACCAAACCCTAAAGACAGAGAGTTTAAACAAGCAAGTATATTTTCCAATGGATTTTTTGAAACCTCAGTTGATGTTGAGATAGCAGGTGATTTTAAAAATTCAGGAATGTTGTTCAGTAATGGAAAAGCTAAATTCTTGGGTGGTCGTAAACAAACAATTCAGTTATTAGCTCCAATTATTCCATATAATGAAAAAGCCCCAACAGTAGAATTTGCTGGAGTTGTATCACCAACTCTAAATTCAACAAGGTCACCAGAGTTCGCAGATGTTATCATAAGTAATACTGCAGGTGTAACTGCTAGTGTTGGTTGGGGAGTAGCAGGTATTTTTACAATTATGCCTAGTGCTAAATTCTTTGCAGGGTCATATACACACAAGTTATACTCCGCTTTTTTAAATTATGGAGTCTTTGAAAGTTCGGGAATTTTAGATTTTTCCACCCCTTATCCTTTTGCAGATGCTCCCGAAGCTCATCCCTTTAGATTTGGAAGCTTTACAAGTACAGGAACATTAAAGTTTGGAGGAACTGGCCAGATTCTATTATTTGGAGATGTTTCTCCAACGCTGAATAACTTAGTTATATCTAACAGTAAGGGTATAACAACAACGACATTAAGCCCTGACTACGTTTTAGCAATAAAGGACTGGAGGTTAAACGGTAACTTAGTTATTGAGAGCACGGGGAAATTAAATGCGATACCAGAGGTGGCTAGTAAAGGTTTGATAGGAACAAACTTTTTTATAAAAGGTGACATCATTAATCAAGGGTACATCATTAGTATAAATCCCGATCCTTTAAATCCTGTCCCATTTGGAATTGGAGCAAACTTTA
Source organism: Pontibacter locisalis (assembly GCF_042684605.1). Taxonomy (NCBI): domain Bacteria; kingdom Pseudomonadati; phylum Bacteroidota; class Cytophagia; order Cytophagales; family Hymenobacteraceae; genus Pontibacter; species Pontibacter locisalis. The sequence continues at coordinate 78,094 of NZ_JBHULU010000012.1, read as the reverse complement.
CGATGGAAGGACCAAATTCTAATATAAGCGGTTCAGGTACCACAATGCTAGGAAACCTTACAGTTGCCCCATCATCAAAATTAACTATTAATAAGCCAGTAAGTATTTATAGCAATTTAGTGCACAATGGATTAGAATTTAATTCAGCAAACTCGCTTATAACTTTCATTGGTGCAGGTCCTTCAAGTATAATTTCAGGAGTTGACCCAGTAACACCGCTTAGTTTAGGGAGGTTACAAGTATTTAAAGACACACAGCCAATGTTTGTAAATCTTGAGACTGATATAAACAAAGTTTTAAGTGTAACAGTAGCAAAGGGCACACTTGATCTTAAAAATAAAAGTATAGTTGCTCACCCAGATATTGAAGAGACTACAACTGATGAAAACGGTAATCCAGTAACAGTTATAAAGCCAGTAGAAACCATTCTAACAGTAGTCGATGGAGCTACAATAAAAATTGGAGGGGATAAAACTTTACCAGATGTAGATGTAACAGCGTTGACACCAGCTAGTAATGTAATTTACTATGGCGGTACCCAAGAAATAAAGAATGTGCAGTACGGAAACTTAAGGTTAGAGAATAGCCTAGGTGCAAATGAGTTTAAAACGTTTGAAGCGGGTTTAACTGGTACTACTAAAATTGCCGGCAATTTTGTGTTAGACAAGACAGCAGAAAAAGCAGTAATAAGGGATAGAGTCATAGCCCCAGCAACAATAGAATATAATGGAACAAATCAGCAAGTGGCGGGGATAGATTATAAAAGCCTCTCGCTTACAACTGGCGGCACAAAGACATTGGATGATATTGTTGGAGTAGCAGAAGCGTTTACTGTAGAAGCAGGTAAGGCAATTGCAGTAGATGCAACAAGCTTGTCATCAACTGTTGATTATAATGGTCCTTTGGCTCAAAACGCATTGCCTCTAAACTACCATCACTTAACATTTAGTAACACTGGTATTAAGACACTATTAGCAGGTGAAACTGGCATAGCCGGAGATTTTACAGTTACAACACCTGCTACAAACTTAGCCATTAACACTACTACTGTTAATTTTAACGGTGATAGGGCTCAAAAAGTGGCAGCTGTAGATTATGATAATCTACGCTTTTCTGTAAAGGGCAAGAAGACAATAACAGGAACAGGTGCCACTGTAAACGTGAAAAACCAGCTGGTTCTTTCAACAAATACAGTCTCACCTTTGGCTGATAATGTGATAGAAGTAATAACTGGATCGAACAGAATTGTTCTAAGTCAGGCAAGTGGTACTATCAGTGAAGCAGAGAATGCCTATGTTACAGGAACGGTTGAAACGACTAAAACTACTACTGCTCTCCAGGATTTTGGTGGCTTAGGTATAACTCTTAACCCATCCGCTTCAGTTAGTAAGGATATTAATGTAGTAAGAGTAACAGGGACCCCTGCAAATACAAGACAGGTCGGGGCAAGTATACTAAGAAGCTTTGTTGTAAACCCAGTTGGAGAGAATGATGATTTTACTGGTAAGGTTGTATTAAACTATTTCGATCATGAATTAGACTTAGATCACGATGGTGACGCTGAGTTTATAGAAAATGAATTAGTAGGATTTTATTCTGAATTGTTCTGGAGTGATTCTGAATGGAAGACTTTCATTTATAGTACTCCTAACAGTGCAAATAATGAAGTAACACTTAGTAACATAAGCAGATTAGGCCGCTATACATTAGGAAGACCAACCGGCCCAAATCCTCTTCCAGTAGAGTTGATCTACTTTAAAGCTGAGCGAAATGGTTTGGATGCGCAATTGACCTGGGAAACAGCTACCGAGGAAGAGAATCAGGGTTTTGGGGTTGAGGTTTCAGAAGACGGATTTAATTACAGAGAGATTGGATTTGTAAGCAAAGGTACTGGCACAACGCGTGCAGCTACTAAGTATAGCTTTAAGGATGCAGAACAAGGTAAAACCGGAACACGGTACTACCGCTTAAGGCAGCAAGACTATGATGGTAAAACCACTTACTATGGGCCGCGCACACTTGCTTTTGAAGTAGTGAGAGACATTTCTGTATATGCTTATCCTAACCCATTCCAGAATAAGCTGCAGTTGAATATAAGTGCAGTAGCTGCAGTAGATGCACAGGTGGAAATTTATAATACTGCAGGGCAAAAGATGTTAAAGCAGACCCACAAGTTAAAAGCCGGAGTATCTGTACTTGACTTGAACATAGCTAACAGTATCAAACAAACAGGCATCTACTTTGTAGTTGTTCGTATAGGAGGAGAGTCGCACCGACTAAAACTTGTAAGAGAATAACTTATAGGAGAACTAAAAGAATGGGGGCAGCTGTTAACAGCTGCCCCCATTCTTTTTATAAAGCCAAGTACTTACTTCGCCCTGTTTACTATAAATACTCCTATTAAAATAACAACCATTCCGAGGTAGTGCCACAATTGTATGGTCTCTCCATCTAACACGCCCCACATAAGTGCTACAATTGGAATCAGGTAGGTAGAGGAACTGGCAAAAAGGGTAGTAGATATGTGGATGAGCTTGTTAAATAACACTAACCCAACTGCAGTGCTAAACACGGCAAGTATGGCAATGTACATCAATGCTTCCCAGGCGCCGGGTGTGTACTGCAGTTTTTGCACTACATCTGTGGTAAACAGATAAACAAAAGCAAAAGGGGCAACGGTAAGCAGGGCCATGCTCGACATTACCAACGGCTTCATTCCTTGCAGGCGATGCTTTATAATATTCACGCTGCCGCCGTAGCAAATAGTGGCTACTACAATATAAAGGCCATAATACTTATTGTCCATGTCGGCGCTGCCATTACCGGAAAAAATAAGAACAGCTGTGCCCACTATGCCTATGATAATACCAAGCATTCGCATCCAGGTAATAGACTGGCTGAAGAAGATAGCCCCAACCAGCAAAGTAAATAAGGCGGTCAGGGAGTTAAGAACACCAGCAAGTCCGCTTGCCAGGCGGGTTTCAGCATAGGCGAACAGGAACGCCGGTAGCAGGTTCCCTAATACACCGCTGCCAGCCAGATATTTCCAACGATGCGGTTCCACTTTCCGAAGATGCATTACAGCGAAAGGGGAAAGCGTTAGAAAAGCGATTGCAATTCTTAATGCTCCCAACTCACCCGAAGAATAAACAATAAGTCCCTTTTTGATAAGGATAAAGGAAGTACCCCAGATCAGGGCAAGTATAATAATAAGAAACCAGGCCAGTGCTGGTGTACTGGTTGCTGCGGCTTCTGACTTATGTTGAGTTGCTGTTTTGATAGCTGTAAAACTAAAAGTTAAAGATGTATTAAGATCAGAGGAGGGGAAAATATAAAAGAGTTGGGGCTTCAACTAAATTGTGCAATCCCCAACTCTTAAATTATCGGAAAAGTAGTACTTTGATTTTAGCTTATCTAAACCTCTTCGTAGGCCATGGTCTGAGCTATCTCATCTAAGGTGTCATAGATCTCCTGAATATCCTCAGACTGCACCAGGCGCATTCGCAGCGGTTTAAAGTGCGGCAGACCACGGAAATAGTTCGTGTAGTGGCGGCGCATCTCGAATATACCCAGCTTATCCCCCTTCCATTCCAAAGAATGAGTAAAATGCTGGCGACACACTTCCACACGTTCTTCAAGGGTAGGACCCGGCAAAGTCTCACCGGTTGCCATATAATGTTTGATCTCATTAAAGATCCAGGGATATCCAATGCTGGCACGGCCTATCATAATCCCATCCACACCATACCTGTTGCGATACTCCAGTGCCTTCTGCGGAGAATCAATATCGCCGTTGCCGAAGATCGGGATCTTCATGCGCGGATTATTCTTAACTTCTCCGATCAAGGTCCAGTCAGCTTCGCCTTTGTACATCTGCACCCGTGTACGGCCATGTATGCTTAACGCCTGGATACCTATATCCTGTAACCTTTCGGCTGTATCTACAATGTACTTTGTGTTTTCGTCCCAGCCGAGGCGCGTTTTTACTGTAACCGGCAGATTTGTGGCTTTCACAATTTCTTCGGTCATCTTCACCATCTTGGGTATATCACGTAGCAACGCTGCGCCTGCGCCCTTACAAGCTACGTTTTTTACCGGGCAACCGTAGTTGATGTCAATCAGGTCTGGGCCAGCCTGTGCAGACACAATAGCTGCCTCGCGCATAGACTCTATATCAGATCCGAAAATCTGAATTCCTATAGGACGCTCGTAATCAAAAATGTCAAGTTTTTGCACACTTTTAGCGGCATCGCGTATCAAACCCTCAGACGAAATGAATTCAGTGTACATAAGGTCAGCTCCGTTGGCTTTGCACACTTTACGGAACGGCGGATCGCTCACGTCTTCCATGGGTGCCAGCAGCAGCGGAAACTCACCTAATTCTATGTTCGCTATCTTTACCAAAGCAAAATTTAAATTTTAGCGTAAATTTACGTCAATTAAACCTAATCTACTCTATGAAAGGTTTCATATCCAAAGATCTACACCCATTTTGGGTAATTTTACTGCTGCTGGCTTTCATGACAGCAGGTTATTTTGTAGCAAGTTTTATCTATAGTTTACTTGTTAACTGGATCTTTGGAATCAGTATTTTTGAACTGGTAGAGGTTGTAGAAAATCCTGCGGCACATCCAAATGGCGTTAGTGCCATGCTGATGTTCCAGGGGATAGTACAGTTCTTTTCTTTTGTGATTGCCCCGTTGTATTTGCTGAAAGCCTTTGGGTATAACCTGGATACTTACCTTAGTTGGAAGGTGAAGCCAGGGGTAGGTCTGGTGCTTCTAAGCGGTTTGTTGATCATACTGATCATGCCGGCGAACTCGATCATCATCGATTGGAACGCCAACATGGAACTGCCTGCTTTCATGGAAGAGTTCACCCGGTGGGCCAGAGCGAAAGAGGATGAACTGGCAGAGCTTACCAAACTGATCGCTGACTTTAGTACAGTGCCAAAATTATTGGTAGGTCTTTTAGTTATTGCGGCTATTCCTGCTGTTGGAGAAGAGCTAGTGTTCAGAGGTGTGCTACAACGGCAAATTCATCGCTGGACAGGTAACACGCATGTGGCTATTTGGGTGGCGGCGATCGTGTTTGCTGCCATTCACATGCAGTTCTTTGGCTTTGTTCCCCGTGCTATTTTTGGCGCTCTTTTCGGATATCTTTACTTTTGGTCTGGTCGCATAATTGTTCCGATAATAGCGCACTTTGTTAACAATGGTTTTACGGTACTGCTGCTTTACTTACAGCAGACCGGGCAAATAGATTTTGATGTAGAAAGTACAGAAGCAATGCCCTGGGTAAGTGTGGCGCTATCACTTGTCCTGAGCATAGGTGTTCTCTACTTCCTGTATCAGCAGTTTACGCCACTGCCTGTGCGAACCGAAAGTATTGCTGAGGCAGAGTCTGGTATCCGGACGGAAGACGAAGTTTAGCGGCTATCGTAGCCTTTTTTTAATTGAACTAAACCCACACCTGTCGCTGAGCCGGCAAAACCCTTTTCATGAGTAAGAAAATATCCACACTCAGTAATCTTAGTCAAAGAGTTATAGTAGGGGTGCTGGGCGCCGCCATATTTGTAGGAAGTATAGTGTTTGGAGAGTGGACTTACTTTCTCCTCTTCTTGGGGCTCACGCTACTGGGAATTTATGAGTTTTATGCTTTGGTGCGTGTGCAGGGAATAAGACCGCACCGTGGTGCAGGTATAAGTTTAGGAGCCTTGTTCTTCGTCTCCATGTTTTTGGTAGAAAAAGAGATGATGCCACCAGAGTTACTCTTTCTTTCATTGCCTGTGCTTTTTCTGATATTCATACTGGAGCTTTACAGGAAGCAGCCCCAGCCGTTCACAAATATTGCCTTCACATTTCTGGGTGTTATGTATGTGGCAGCTCCTTTTGGGTTGTTGCACACAATAGGCTTTTTAGATGAGGAGTATAGCTGGCAGCCAATTTTGGGGGTAATGCTCCTGATCTGGGCTTCTGATACCGGAGGGTACATCTTTGGAAAGAATTTCGGAAAGAATAAGCTGTTCAAGCGTATCTCACCAGGTAAGACATGGGAAGGCTGGGCGGGAGGCACATTATTGGCTATTGTAGTGGGCTATCTACTTTCTTTCTTTTTTACAAACCTGGAGCTGTATCAGTGGATAGGCGTTGCCATAATTGTCGCTGTTTTTGGTGTTCTGGGCGACTTAACTGAATCATTGTTGAAACGTAGCCTGGGGGTTAAAGACTCCGGTACATTACTGCCCGGACACGGAGGGTTATTGGACCGTTTTGACAGCCTTTTAATGGCAATTCCGTTTATCGTAGCTTTCCTGAAAATCTTCTGAAAAAATTTTGATTGCCCCCTTAGGAGGTTGTGTGGATAATTCTCAACTTTACCGCCTGAATTAATAATCACTCACCGCTAAATTTTATAGTAGATGATGTTATACAAAGAGCCTGCACCGATCAAGGACAGAGAAAATCCTTTCGAGTCGATGATGTCGCGCTTCAATATTGCTGCTGAGGTGCTGGGACTGGATGAAGAAACGTACAACGTCCTGAAGTCTCCTGCTCGCCAGGTGATCGTAAACGTTCCTGTTACGATGGATGATGGCAAAGTGCGTGTGTTTGAGGGATACCGTGTAGTACACTCTACTATACTGGGCCCGTCAAAAGGTGGTATCAGATATGCTCCGGACGTGTTCCTTGATGAGGTAAAGGCACTAGCTGCCTGGATGACCTGGAAATGCGCTGTAGTGGATATTCCTTATGGTGGTGCAAAAGGTGGTATCATCTGCGACCCATATTCTATGTCTGCCGGCGAGATCGAGCGTCTAACAAGAGCTTACACAGCTTCTCTGGTAGACCTTTTCGGTCCTGACCAGGATATTCCTGCACCAGACATGGGTACAGGTCCCCGTGAGATGGCCTGGTTGATGGACGAGTACTCTAAAACAAAGAATTCAACTGTACACGCTGTAGTAACTGGTAAGCCGCTTGTGCTTGGTGGTTCACTTGGTCGTGTGGAGGCAACGGGTCGTGGTGTAATGGTTTCGGCTATGGCTGCGATGGATAAGTTGGGCATGGACCCTGCTAAATCTACTGCTGTTGTGCAGGGCTTTGGTAACGTAGGTTCATGGGCTGCTAAGCTTATGGCTGAGCGTGGTGTTAAAATTCTTGGTATCAGCGATGTAAGCGGAGCTTACTGGAATGATAACGGTATTGACATTGAGGGAGCCATTGAATACAAGAATGCCCATAATGGCCGCTTAGAAGGTTACAAAGGTGCTGAGCAGATGGATCCGGATGAGCTGCTCACTGCCAAAGTTGATGTACTAGTGCCGGCTGCTGTAGAAGATGTTATCACCATTAAGAATGTGGATAAAATCCAGGCTCGCCTGATTGTGGAGGGTGCAAACGGACCAACTTCTTATAAAGCAGATAACATCATCAACGAAAAAGGTATCATGGTAGTGCCGGATATCCTGGCAAACTCTGGAGGTGTAACCGTATCATACTTCGAGTGGGTGCAAAACCGTATGGGCTTTAAGTGGACGCTGGATCGCGTGAACGAGCGTGCTGAGCGTATTATGAATGAGTCTTTTGAGCGTGTATATGCTGCATCTCAGAAATATAATGTGCCTATGCGTATCGCTGCTTACATCGTAGCTATTGATAAGGTAGCCATGACGTATAAGTACCGTGGTGGTTTCTAAGAGAACATTTTTGTAAGAATAAGCAAAACTTTATATAATTTTGACACAGGATAATAGCTCATCCACGTAACTGGATGAGCTATTATAAGTTATAAAAGTACCTGGGGCAAACATAACCAAGATGAAAATTCACAAAGAAGGACGAAAAATTTTATTTTTTACATTATTGATCTTACTGGTGTTGAACCTGCTGCTTTACCAATTCAACGCTGAAAACAATACCTTTAACCGAATCTTCTCTGGTGTTTCCGTAGTACTTTTCCTGCTGATCCTGCAGTTCTTCCGAAGCCCTTATCGTAATCTATTATTACACGAGGATTTGCTTGTGGCGCCTGCCGATGGTAAAGTAGTGGTGATAGAGGAAGTAGAAGAGCCAGAGTATTTCAAAGATAAGCGTAAGCAGATCTCTATCTTTATGTCACCGATCAATGTGCACATCACACGGAATCCGGTTTCAGGTATCGTAAAGTATTTTAAGTATCATCCGGGTAATTATTTTGTAGCCTGGCACCCGAAGTCAAGCACGCAGAATGAGCGTACCACGGTAGTGGTAGAGTCCACTGGCGGTCCTGAGGTTCTGTTCAGGCAAATTGCCGGCGCTATGGCGCGTCGTATTGTGTGGTATGTGAACACCGGTGACGAGGTAAGCCAGGGAGAGGAATTTGGCTTTATTAAGTTCGGTTCACGTGTTGATATCTTCGTGCCCCTTGATACAGAGATAAAGGTTGAGCTTGGTCAGAAAACAAAAGGCGGACAAACAGTTATTGCCCAGTTAAAGACAGAGGCACCAACATTCTTCGGATAGGAGATTTCTGCAAAAATAACTTACAGAACAGGAAGGCCGCTGCAAGAATAGATTGCAGCGGCCTTCCTGTTTTAATTTCTAAGAGTTGCGTTTGAACTGAATATAGAAGAGTAGGAAAGGGTGCTTCCTCGTTTGATCACTAATACCAGCTTTCTATTAATTTCATCAACTGCTCCAGGTATTTCTGGTCCACTTCATCAAAATCATTAAGCTTATCGCTGTCAACATCGAGCACCAGTTTTACTTCTCCATCTTTAATGGCTGGTAGCACTATTTCTGATTTCGAATCGCTGCTACAGGCAATATGACCAGGGAAAGCCTCTACATCTGGAACTAAGATTGTCTCCTGACGAGTATAGCAGGCACCGCATACCCCTTTGTGATATGGAATACGTGTGCAGGCAACAGGGCCCTGAAAAGGTCCGAGAACCAACTGCCCTTCCTTATTAAAATAAACGCCTACCCAAAAGAAGCCCAACCCTTGTTTCAGAGCAGCTACCATGTTAGAGATGTTAGCGATCAGATCTGACTCTCCGGTTACCAATGCTTCGATCTGCGGAAGCAGCGCTTTATACTTCTCCTCTTTGCTGAGGTTCTGGTCTACTAAAAGTGATTCGGCCATGGATGAATGTTAAATAAGTGATTAGTGAATGACTGAATTATTTGAATTATTGATTATTAAACGTTTAGGTAGTGCAGCAACCTATCTGGTCCTAAGGTTTGAGCTTCATTTAACCTGCCAAAGGTCATGTTAGGAGCTTTGATGCCAGATGCCAATGTTTTATACTTGCTTTTGAAAACCACTGCCTCATCCCAAAGGTTTGTCTGCAGCAGGCTCTCAAGCAGAAAAGTACCCCCTTCTACCATTATAGACAAAACATTGCGCTGATGCAGGTCCTGCATGATCTGCGGAAGCATCAGTTCCTCCTCCTGTAACTTTACAAAATGTAGGTTATCCTGCTCTTCCTGCTTTTGGAAATTATACACTATAGTAGGCTGGCTTTTATCAAACAAATGCAGCTCTTTGGGCAGTAGCAGTTGCTTGTCAATTATCAGGCGCAACGGATTTTTGCCACCCCACAAACGCGTGTTCAGGCGCGGATTATCATAAAGAGCGGTACGACTGCCGACCATGATAGCCTGCTCCTCGGAGCGCCATTTGTGTACAAGGCGCTGCGCCAGTTTACCGCTGATCTGCTCCTGTTTAAAATTAGCGGCAGCTATAAAACCGTCGGCTGTTTCAGCCCATTTCAGAAGTATAAAAGGGCGTTGTTTGCTGTGAAAGGTAAAGAAACGTTTGTTCAATTCCAGCCCTTCATCCTCCAGTACACCAACCTTTACCTGAGCTCCGGCCTCAAATAGTTTCTTAATGCCTCTGCCTGCTACCACCGGATTAGGATCCGTGTTACAGACAACCACGTCCCTCACTCCGCTACTGATCAGCAGGTCGGCGCAGGGTGGTGTTTTGCCAAAGTGGGAGCAAGGCTCAAGCGTAACACAGACGGTACTATTGGGCAGCAGGCTTTTGTCCTGTACGGCGGTAATGGCGTTCACCTCTGCGTGAGGTCCGCCATACTGCTTATGCCATCCTTCCCCAATAATCTGTCCCTGGTGCACTACTACGCAGCCTACCATTGGGTTCGGGTTAACAGAGCCGCTTCCCAGCCTGGCAAGTTCCAGGGCACGCCGCATGTACAGTTCATCAGATGAGGTCACAAAGAGATAAATGTAATGTTAGAAGTTATGGATATAAAACTAAATAGCGTAAGCTGTACCTGAGTCTTTCAGACAATGTCAACATCAGCTCGTACTACTTAATGCAGGACTCATAACTGTAAAATTTTTACTTTTGCAAAGATACCTAAATCTAAATAAAGTATAACCGTGGCTACTATCCAGGAACTGCAGTATTTTATCCGCGAGAACATAAACGAAGTTTATCCGGAGCCGGAGGCCGGAGCCATTGCGCAGCTGGTGCTGGAGCATGTGCTGCAGAAAACACGGGTACAGCTAAGTATGCAGCGGGATGACCAGGTAACGCAGGCGCAGGAGGAAGAGATAAAACAAGCTGTTGTGCGGCTGCAGAAACAGGAGCCGGTACAGTATGTGTTGGGTGTAGCTAACTTCTATGGTCTGGAACTACAGGTTGATGAACGGGTGCTGATTCCTAGGCCGGAGACGGAGGAACTGGTGGACAGAGTGATAAAGCAGCATAAGGGTAAAAATTCACTACACATACTGGATATCTGCACAGGAAGCGGCTGCATACCTTTAGCGTTGGCTGCTAATCTTGAGGCAGAGAAAGTGATGGGGCTGGAGGTTTCTGCAGGTGCCCTGGAGGTGGCTAAAGCCAATGCATCAAAGTTAAACCTGCCTGTGGAGTGGCTACAGCATGATGTGTTTGAGCCTTTAAAAAGTATAGCTCCGGAGTCACTGGATATTGTTACCAGCAACCCCCCCTATGTGCGGGAAGATGAGAAGCAGCACATGCGTGAAAATGTATTGCAGTACGAACCTCATCTCGCTCTTTTCGTGCCTAATGCCGATCCTCTTAAATATTACAAACGCATTGCTGCTGTTGGCCTGGAGCTACTGAAGAAAGGTGGTAAGCTATACTTTGAAATAAATGAACAGTACGGGGCGCAGGTGGCAAAACTGCTGCTGGAGCTTGCATACAGTAAGGCTGAGGTGGTGCAGGATCTTTTTGGGAAGGATAGAATGGTAGAAGCCACAAAATAATGTGCAGCTACATGTGTAGTGAATTTGTTATATCCTGACTTACTTATACTATAAACTTGTACCTTTGTAAGTACACCTTTGAAGCCAATGGACTATTTTGCACATGATACTGCTGTAATCGACGAGGGCGCCAGAATTGGAAAGGGAACTAAAATATGGCATTTTGCACATATCATGAGTGGCTGTGTTATTGGCGATGAGTGTAACATCGGTCAGAACGTAGTGGTGTCGCCGGAGGTGGTGCTGGGGCGGAATGTGAAGGTGCAGAATAATGTTTCAATCTATACAGGCGTTACTTGTGAAGATGACGTGTTTCTGGGGCCATCCATGGTTTTTACTAACGTGATTAACCCCCGCAGTTTCGTTAATCGGAAAAGTGAGTTTAAGCCCACACCGGTAAGAAAGGGTGCAAGTATAGGTGCTAACGCCACAATTATTTGTGGAGTGGAAATCGGGCCATATGCCATGGTAGGAGCAGGGGCTTTAATCACCAAAAGCATACCTGCCTTTGCATTAGCCTATGGTGTGCCGGCGGTGCAGCAAGGGTGGGTTAGCCGCTACGGACACAAACTGGAGTTCAGTGATGAAGGTGAGGCCACTTGTCCGGAAACAGGAGAGTTGTACTTGCTCCTTGAGGGGCAGTGCAAACTGAAAGAAGATACAGGTAAATAGCATTGATCAACTTATAACAAACTTTAAAACGTTGTCTAAAGGAAAGATATTAGTAACAGGTGGAGCAGGATACATTGGCTCGCATACAGTAGTGGAGTTGGTAGAGGCAGGTTTCGAACCTGTTCTCATCGACAACTTCTCCAATTCGAAGGAAAGCGCACTGGAGGGTATAAAAGCTATACTCGGACGGGACTTAGTATGCCATAAGATTGACTGTGCCGATGCCGGGGCTCTTAAAAGTGTTTTCGAGCAGGAGCAAAATATTGCAGGCGTCATTCATTTTGCGGCCTATAAAGCAGTTGGCGAGTCTGTGGATGAACCGCTGAAGTACTACCATAACAATGTTGGTTCGCTGGTGACGCTGCTTCAAGTGATGGAGGCATTTAACGTTTTTAACCTTGTTTTCTCGTCTTCCTGCACTGTGTATGGAATACCAGAAGAGCTGCCGGTAACAGAGCAAACACCGGTTCAGAAAGCGAATTCCCCTTATGGTAACACTAAAAAAATGTGTGAGGAGATTCTTGCTGACCTTGCCAGCAGTGGCAGCCGCATGAAGAGCATTGCGTTGCGTTACTTTAATCCAATCGGGGCACATCCATCAGCCAAGATAGGGGAGCTGCCATTAGGGGTGCCAAACAACCTGGTGCCTTTTATCACTCAAACAGCCGCAGGTATTCGGGAGCAGATTACTGTATTTGGAAACGACTATAATACCTCGGATGGTACCTGTATTCGTGACTATGTGCATGTAGTAGACTTAGCAAAAGCACACGTGGTGGCTGTAGAAAGACTGTTGCAGAACAAGTCAGAGAGCATAGAGTTCTACAATGTGGGTACTGGTACAGGGAATACTGTTTTAGAGGCCATACATGCCTTTGAGCATGCTACCGGGCAAAAATTGAATTATAAGATCGGGCCTCGCCGTGCAGGTGACGTGCCTAAAATATATGCCGATGTCACCAAGGCTACCGAAGTGTTGGGCTTTAAGACAACCAGCACCTTGGAAGAAGCTATGAAAAGTGCCTGGGATTGGCAGTTATCCCTTCAAGAAGAAACAGCAAAAGCAAAAGCATGAAGATATTGATTACGGGCGGGGCGGGCTTCATTGGCTCGCACGTGGTGCGCCTTTTCGTGACAAAGTACCCGAACTACCAGGTCTACAACCTCGACAAGCTGACCTACGCCGGCAACCTGGCCAACCTGACCGACATCGAGGACAGGGAGAACTACACCTTCCTCAAGGGCGACATCGTTGACGCGGCCTTCGTGGAGGAGATCTTCTCTGAACATGGGTTTGACGCAGTGATCCACCTGGCGGCCGAGTCGCACGTGGATCGCTCCATCTCCGATCCGCTGGCCTTCGTGCAGACGAACGTGATCGGCACGGTGAACCTGCTGCACGCGGCCAAAAGGCACTGGGCAGATGATTTGGGCAGCCGCCTGTTCTACCACATCTCCACCGACGAGGTGTACGGCTCGCTGGGCGAGGACGGCCTCTTCACAGAGGAGACTCCCTACGACCCGCGCTCTCCGTACTCGGCCTCCAAGGCAAGCTCTGATCACTTTGTGCGTGCCTGGTACCATACTTATGGGCTGCCGGTGAAGATCTCCAACTGCTCCAACAACTACGGGCCGAACCACTTCCCCGAGAAGCTCATTCCGCTGGCCATCCACAACATCAAGAATGAGAAGCCGGTGCCGGTGTATGGCAAGGGCGAGAACGTGCGCGACTGGCTCTACGTGATCGACCACGCCCGCGCCATCGACATGATCTTTCATGAGGGCAAGGTGGGGGAGACCTACAACATAGGCGGCGTGAACGAGTGGAAAAACATTGATTTGATTGAGCTGCTCTGCGACGTGATGGACGAGAAGCTGGGAAGAGAGCCGGGACACTCTAGAAAGCTGATCACCTTTGTGAAAGACCGCGCCGGCCACGACCTGCGCTACGCCATCGACTCTAGTAAGCTGATGGACGAGCTGGGCTGGAAGCCGTCGGTGACCTTCGAGGAGGGCTTACGCAAGACCGTGGACTGGTACTTGGCAAACAGCGAGTGGCTGGACAACGTGACCTCCGGCAACTACCAGAGCTACTACGAGCAGCAGTACACGCACCGATAGGTGCCAATTATGAATTACGAATTATAAATTAATTGTGTATCAGCAGCGTTGCGCCATATTTTGGATGTGATGCTGCTGGTGCACAGTAAAGAATACCCGAACCTGATGAAAGGAATCATACTTGCCGGGGGCTCCGGCACCCGGCTTCACCCTTTGACGCTGGCGGTGAGCAAGCAGCTCATGCCGGTCTACGACAAGCCCATGATCTACTACCCGCTGGCCACGCTCATGCTCTCCGGCATCCGGGAGATCCTGATCATCTCCACGCCCCACGACCTGCCCATGTTCGAGCGCCTTTTGGGTGACGGGAGCCAGATTGGCTGCTCGTTCAGCTACAAGGTGCAGGAGGTGCCCAACGGGCTGGCGCAGGCCTTCGTGCTCGGGGAGGAGTTCATCGGCTCAGACAAGGTGGCCCTGATCCTGGGCGACAACATCTTCTACGGCTCGGGGATGAGCAGGCTGCTGCAGGCCAACAACGACCCGGACGGGGGCGTGGTGTACGCCTACCACGTGCACGACCCGGAGCGCTACGGGGTGGTGGCCTTCGACGGGGACCGCAACGTGATCTCCATTGAGGAGAAGCCGAAGGAGCCCAAGAGCAACTTCGCCGTGCCTGGCCTCTACTACTACGACAACGAGGTGGTGGAGATCGCAAAGGCCCTGGAGCCGAGCCCAAGGGGGGAGTACGAGATAACGGACGTGAACCGCGAGTACCTGAGGAGGGGCAAGCTGAAGGTGGGCATCCTGGACCGCGGCACGGCCTGGCTCGACACGGGTACCATACAGTCGCTGATGCAGGCGGCCACGTTCGTGCAGGTGATCGAGGAGCGGCAGGGCCTGAAGATCGGCTGCATCGAGGAGGTGGCCTGGCGTATGGGCTACATCTCGGCCGAGCAGCTGCAGCGGATCGCTGAGCCACTGAGAAAGAGCGGATACGGGGAGTACCTGCTCGGGCTGCTGAAGTAAAGAAACTCTGAAATGAATTCAAGAAAAGGTCGGCTATAGCAATTTAGCTGACCTTTTTTAATAAACTACAAAGCCAAGTAAGAGGCCAGTCAGGATAAGAATAGGAGGTGGAATTTTAGTGAACATCAGCAGGCAGAAAGTAACAACCACAATGCCAAAGTTCAGCACCGTGTTCTCAATTGGGTGGTAGAGAAGAATAGCCGCCGCTACTACCATGCCCGAACTTACGGCACTGATACCCTCCAACGAAGCACGCACAACGCGATACTTTTTCAGTTCATCCCAAAAACGAATTACAAAGAAGATCAGGAAGGTGCCTGGGAGGAAAATGCCAACCGTGGCTACAAAGGACCCGAGCAGCTGTCCGGGAATTCCAAACTTTCGCATGGCAAGATTGCCTACGAAAGAAGCAAACGAGAAAGTAGGACCGGGCAACGCTTGCACAATCGCATAACCTGACAAAAATTCTTCGCCGGTCAGGTAATGCTTGAAATCAACAAATTCTGCGTAAAGCAGCGGGATGAGTACCTGGCCTCCACCAAAAACAAGGCTACCGTTACGGTAGAAGTTCTCAAAAAGCCTGACAGGCAAAGACGAGGTAGCGCCACCAAGAACGGCTGCCGTGATCAGCACGCCTACATAAAGTATAAAGTTTGCCCACTCAATCTTTATTTTTTTGTCCTTCTCCATGGGGTGCTGTCTGAATCTTAATGCCGTGATAGCACCGCCAGCTATAAGCAACAGAGGAAATACCCAAGGTGAGCTGAAGAAATAGGCAAGTATGGCAGAGATAACCATCAGCACAATGCCAGTTTTTGTGTTCACAACCTTAGAGCTGATCATATAGGCAGCGTAAGCAACAAATCCGACTGCCATCGGCTGAATAATGTTTAGGAACTTTAATGAAATTCCCTGGTCCTGTAAGTAAGAAATAGTTAGTGCGGCTATGGCCATTATGGTGGCCGCTGGAGTAATCCAAACCAGCAAAGTAAGATAGGCCAGGTTTGGTCCTCCTATTTTAAAGCCGATTGCTGTAATTGTTTGCGTAGAAGTTGGGCCTGGTAGAATGGAGCAAAGAGCGTTTAACTCTATCAGCTCTTTCTCTGTGAGGTAGCGGCGCTTATCTACCAAGAGTTTAAACATCATAGCAATGTGCGCTTGCGGGCCTCCAAAAGCTGTTAAGGCCAACATCAGTACGTCTTTTAAAAAGATATAGTAGCGCAAACTCATGGCATAAAAATAAAAAAAGAGAGACAGCTTTTACGCTATCTCTCTTTTTTATTATTCTTGCTTGTATTTATGCTTTTTTCAGTCCAAGCTCCACCAGGCGCTCATTCAGGTATTCACCTGCTGTAGCATCAGGATATGCTTTTGGGTTCTTTTCATCAATGCAGCTCTCCAGGCAGGTAAGGTCCATTTCGGAACGAGGGTGCATGAAGAACGGAATAGAAAAACGTGAAGTATGCATTAACTCGCGCGGCGGGTTAACCACCCGGTGAATAGTAGACTTCAGCTTGTTGTTTGTTAAGCGGGCAAGCATGTCTCCAACATTTACCACCACCTGCTCTGGCAAAGCTGTAATCGGAATCCACTGGCCATCGCGGCGCAATACCTGCAGACCATCAGCACTGGCACCCATCAATAGAGTGATCAGGTTAATATCACCATGTTCTGCTGCACGTACTGCATCAGCTGGTACGCTATCCGGGTTTTCGATTGGGAAGTAGTGGATAGGGCGCAGAATGCTGTTGCCATACTTTACCTTTTCGTCGAAATAATTCTCCTCCAGGCCTAGGTGAATAGCAATGGCGCGTAAAACTTCTTTTCCTGCAGCTTCAAGTTTCCTGTAAGCTTCCAAAGTTACTTCCTTAAATTCAGGAACCTCAGCAGGGAATATGTTCTCCGGATACTCTTCTTTGATTGGATCACTGTCCGGGATGTCGCTAAGCTCCTGACCAACGTGGTAGAACTCTTTCAGGTCACCGGTGTTAAAGCCTTTTGCTTTTTCTTTTCCTTTGCCTACATAGCCGCGCTGGCCTGCAAGTTCAGGATGCTCATACTTCTCCTTTACCTCATCAGGCAAAGCGAAAAATTTTTTAGTAGCAGCATATAGCTTTTCAGTCAGGTCGTCGCTAAGACCGTGGTTGCGTAATGCGATAAAACCTATGTTTTGGTACGCGTCGCCGAGTTGCTTTACAAATCGAGCTCTTCTTTCCTTATCTCCTGATGTAAAATCAGCCAAGTCCAGGGAAGGAACCTCATCAAACAAAATGTCGCTCATATAATTCTAGCTGTATACTTTTTAGAAATCTTCACGTAGTCTTAGTGGCCCACGCGACGCGTGCAATATACGAAAAAAATAAAATCGCTAAATTAGCTGGATTGCAACTAAACATTTAAATCATGAAAAAAACGTACTTAGTTTTGGCCTCGGCCCTTGTTTTTGGATCTACAGCCTGCGACTCTACCCGCCAAGCACAGGATATGGGAGCAGATACACCTGCTGAGTCTGCAAGAGCCGAAGAGCCAATGCCTACAGGGGAAGTTATGAGTAAGGACGGAATCAAAGTTTACGGCTTTGACGACTCCCCAAAGTTCCCAGATGCGAGGCTTACTTTAAACACGCCACAAGCAGGTGGTAAAGTAGCGGCTGGTCCTGTTCAGTTTGATTATGATCTAGCTAATTATGAGCTCAGTAAAATGACTCCCGCCGAACATGCAGAACACATGGCAAATTCTTCGGAAGGGCAGCATATCCATAATATTGTAGATAATGAACCATACACCGCTCATTATAATACTGAGTTTACCAAAGAACTGGCGGAGGGCGACCACGTAATTCTTTCATTCTTATCAAGGTCTTACCATGAAAGCCTGAAGCATAAAGATGCATATGACCTACGGATGGTAACGGCAGGAAACCCATCTGAGAAAATGGAGTTCAACATGGATGCTCCGCACATGTTTTACAGCCGCCCGAAAGGAGAGTATGTAGGCAAGGATACTAAGCAAGTGATGCTGGACTTCTATCTTGTTAATACTGAACTTTCTCCTACCGGCAATAAAGTGCGTGCCACTATTAATGGTACAGAGTTTATGCTGGACAGATGGCTGCCTTATATTATGGAGGGTCTGCCAATGGGTGAGAACACAATTAAGTTGGAACTTGTGGACAGTGAAGGAAACCTG
>NZ_JBHULU010000012.1:0-59811 GCF_042684605.1 Pontibacter locisalis | reverse complement strand
AAAAATAGTACATAACCCACCACTAAAAAGGCCCGCTTCTGCAGAAGCGGGCCTTTTTAGTGGTAAGATATAGAATTACTCTTTTGGCCTGTTTGCGCCACCTCCCTGCTGGCCCGGATTGGCAATAGAGTTTCGCATGTCAGTGTCTGACTGGATGTTCTGCATGCGATAATAATCCATGATGCCAAGGTTGCCACTTCGGAAAGCTGCTGCCAATGCCTGTGGTATTTCTACCTCCGCCTGAATTACGTTTGCGCGGGCTTCCTGTGCTTTTGCCTTCATCTCCTGCTCTACGGCTACTGCCATGGCACGACGTTCTTCGGCTTTCGCTTCGGCTACTTTCAAATCGGCACCAGCCTGGTCAATCTGTAATTTCGCACCAATGTTTTCACCCACATCGATATCAGCGATATCAATGGAGAGAATCTCATAGGCAGTGCCGGCATCTAAGCCTTTCTGCAGTACCAGCTTTGAAATAATATCCGGGTTCTCCAGCACGCTCTTATGAGAAGTGGAGGAACCGATGGAAGTAACAATGCCCTCACCCACACGGGCAAGTATGGTTTCTTCTCCTGCACCACCAACTAGCTGGTTGATGTTGGCGCGTACGGTAACACGGGCCTTTGCAATCAATTGGATTCCATCCTGCGCCACAGCGGCAACATTAGGCGTATTGATCACCTTCGGGTTAACAGAAGTAGTTACTGCCTCAAATACGTTACGGCCTGCCAGATCTATGGCTGTGGCTTGCTTAAATGAAAGTGGAATGTTTGCTTTGTCTGCAGAGATAAGTGCCTTGATTACGGTAGGCACATTGCCGCCTGCCAGATAATGCGTTTCCAGTTCTGTTGTTGTCAGGTCTATGCCTGCTTTGGTCGAGTTGATCATGGAGTTCACGATCAGGCTTGGTGGCACTTTACGGATACGCATGAATACCAGCTCCAGTAAGCCAACTCTCACCCCTGAGAAGCGGGCTGTGATCCAAAGGCTGATTGGCACAAAGTACAAGAAGATAACAAGCAGGACAATAACACCCGCTATAAGAAAGAGTACTGAATAGTTTTCCATCTGATTAGGTTAGCTGATCTCTTCTACTAAGATCTTGTTTTGGTTTAGTTTGATTATGCGAATTGGTGTATTAGGCGCTACGAACTCTCCGTTAGTTTGCACTTCATGGTGCCTGTCCGCAAAGATGGCAGTGCCTTGTGGTCTTAATGCGGAGACCGTTTTGCCTTCTTCCCCTACCTGTAGTGCATGCTGGTAATCTTCGTTTACCCTGCCTCTGTTCTGGTCTTTTAAAGCAAAGCGTGACCAGCTGTCTGACCGGAAACTGTAAACAAACGCTACAGCGGCTATCAGTACAGTGGCAGCAAGGATAACATGGCCAGCAGTTGTACCTAGTGCAGCATAGCCAATCCAGATGCCGATGCACGTTAGAATGAAGCCAAGAATACCTACAAGAGTAGTACCTGGTATAAAGATCAGCTCCACGATTATCAGTAGCAGTCCGATTCCGATCAGCAAAATAACGGTAATCCAGTCTAATGGCATATGCTGTGAGCTTGTATAGGTAAATATAGTGAAATCTAATGGATAGTTAATCTCTGCTTCTTTTTTGTTAACAGATAGTATTTATACGTTAGAATAGTCATTAAGCAAGCTTCTGGTAATACATGATAAAAAGCAAAAGCGCCACCTACATACATGGAGGTGGCGCTTAAGGTATAAGCTATTTAAAGCTTTGAATTAATATGCCTTTGCGAAGTACACGCGCTGTTTACTAGGCTTACCGGTTAACATATCAACACCATCTTCCTCTGGAGTGTTTATAGCAATACAACGGATAGTCGCCTTTGTCTCTTCTTTAATTCGCTCTTCTGTTTCTGCTGTTCCATCCCAGTGGGCCAACACGAAACCACCTTTGGTTTCTAATACCTCCTTAAACTCTTCATAAGAATCTACTTTGGTAGTATGTTCCTCACGGTAAGCCAGTGCTTTGTTAAAGATGTTCTTCTGAATCTCATCCAGCAGGGCAGGAATAAAGTCTGCCAATTCAGCGAACTTGTGCGTCGCCTTCTCTTTTGTATCACGGCGGGCGATCTCTGCTGTACCATTCTCAAGGTCGCGTGCCCCGATGGCAACACGTACAGGCACGCCTTTCAGCTCCCACTCAGCGAATTTAAAGCCAGGGCGTTCAGTATCGCGGTTATCATACTTCACGCTGATACCCTTTGCCTCCAGTTCGCGCTTCAGCTGGTTTACCTTTTCGCTGATCTGCGCCAGTTGTTCTTCGCCTTTATAAATTGGCACAATTACCACCTGGATCGGAGCAAGGTTAGGCGGAAGCACCAGACCCTCATCATCAGAGTGAGCCATAACCAATGCACCCATTAAGCGGGTGCTCACACCCCAAGATGTTCCCCAAACATGTTCCAGACCACCCTCTTTGGTCGCAAACTTCACATCAAAAGCTTTGGCAAAGTTCTGGCCCAGGAAGTGCGATGTACCTGCCTGCAGTGCTTTACCATCCTGCATCAGACCTTCAATACAATAAGTGTCCAGGGCTCCAGCGAAGCGCTCACTTGGTGTTTTAACACCCCGAACAACAGGTAAGGCAATGTATTGCTCGGCAAAATCAGCGTATACATTCATCATCCTTACCGTTTCCTCTATAGCTTCTTCGGCAGTGGCATGTGCCGTATGACCTTCCTGCCACAGGAACTCTGCTGTACGCAGGAACAGGCGCGTGCGCATCTCCCAGCGTACCACGTTTGCCCACTGGTTTATCAGCAGGGGCAGGTCGCGGTAGCTTTGAATCCAATTTTTATAGGTGTTCCAGATTACGGCTTCGGAAGTCGGACGTACTATAAGCTCCTCTTCCAGTTTCGCATTAGGGTCTACGCGTAATTTCCCTGGTTTATCCGGGTCTGCTTGCAGGCGGTAGTGCGTTACTACAGCACATTCTTTGGCAAACCCTTCTGCATTTTGTTCCTCAGCTTCAAAAAGGCTCTTGGGTACAAACAAAGGGAAGTATGCATTCTCATGGCCCGTGGCCTTAAACATATCATCCAGCACACGCTGCATTTTCTCCCAGATGGCAAAGCCGTAAGGTTTAATCACCATGCATCCACGCACGGCAGAATTCTCAGCTAAACCTGCTTTTTTTACCAGCTCGTTATACCATAAGGAGTAGTCTTCGCTTCTTTTTGGTAACCCTTTGCTCATTTTTTTACAATTATTATTGTATATCGCTATTAGTTAATGCTTTTGGAATAGTATTTGCACTGTTTACAGCCACGAACCTGATATCATTCCGGTTCAAAATTACGTTTAATATATTAGACTATTGATAAGGTTTTGCGCCATTGTGTGTTTATCTTTGATATAGAGGAAGTTTTACACGAGAAGGCCATGAAAAAGTTTACGATACACACACTAGCCCCCGCTCTTGCATTGTTGGCGCTAGGCTGCAGTAGTCCTACAGCAATGCTGTCATCAGAGTACGATGATATGTACTACAGCTCATCGGACAAAACAGAGTATGTAGCGCCACAGGCAACAGCCAGTAATCAGTCTTACCAGAACTATGATAATACGGAGGAGGCTGAAAGGGAGGTGCGTAATTCTGAATACTCTAACAGAAGCAATGCTGTTACGGATAACTATTATGGTGATGAGTATTATGACGGCAGGGAGTATAATCCACGTGATAATTGGTATCGGCCAAACTATTCTTTTGTAGATCCATATTGGGGTAGTGCTTACACGCCTCGCCATTATGCCTACAGCCGCTACAACCAGGCCTTCTATGATCCTTTCTACGATCCATTTTACTACGACCCTTTCTTTTATGACCCCTTCTTCCGCAGGTCTCACTGGAATAACGGTATTTCAGTTGTAATCAGCTATAACTATGGCTGGGGCGGATGGCACAGACCCTATTACAACCGCTGGTACCCGAATAACCCATTCTATCATGGTTATTATGGAGGGTACTACAATAATGTATATGCTGGCCATAACTGGTATTACGACAGGCCAATTATTGTAAACCCTGTAAGAACACAGTATGGACCTCGCGATGCGCGTGGCACCGTGGTTACAGACGGCAGGAGAGATGCAGGTCGTCCGATACGCGGCGAAGCTTTCGAAGGAGAAGTAGTGGGTCCGGAAGGTACAAGATCAACAACAGAAAATGCACGACCTGCCCGTCCTTCAAGAAGAACTGGTGATGCTACGGTAATGCCAGAAGCTGGTACAGATATGAAAGAAGCGATGCCTGAGCGACCAAGAAGAACAGAGTACTATGTTCCTCGTGAAAGCCGGGACCGTTCTTCTCAGCAGCCTGAAAGGGTGGGGGGAGAGCAGGAGCAGCGACGTGTAATTCAACCACAGCCGCGTGAGCGCAGGGGTACACGAGGTACACGTAGTCCGGAGTATACTCCGATAAGAAGAGAGAACAGCGTACCGCAACAGCGCCCTGTACAAACGCGGCCGGCCAGACAGGAACGTCGTGAGTACACTCCGCCGCCATCAAGATCAAATGATCGTCGCGAAAGCAGTAGTAGCTCAAGTGAGAAGCGTAGTGGAGGTCGCCCATCAAGAGGACAATAAATAGAAACACCCCATGAACATGAATAAGATATTTCTTGCCAGCCTGGCACTTTTGCTGGGCTGGGGCGGCAACGCCTTTGCTCAAAACGAGGTAGATGCCCTGCGCTACACCCGTTTAGGAATCACTGGTTCTGCCCGTATCCAAGGCATTGGAGGGGCTCAGACGGCACTTGGAGCCGATATATCCACTATCTCCTCCAACCCTGCCGGTTTGGGCATGTTCCGCCGGTCAGAATTTAGTATTAGTCCTGGATTGCAGTTGAGCACCACCCAGGCTAAAATAGGTGGTATGACTTATACCGAAGAGCAGAATGCTGTAACTATACCGCACGCAGGTCTGGTGCTTAGCAACCGTAGAGACGACAACGACAATAGTGACTGGCGAGGTACAAGCCTCGGAATCAGCTTTACCAGGCTCAACAACTTTAATCAGCGCCTCTCTTACCGCAACACCACAGAGCCACCTAACACCATTGTAGATTATTTTGCTGATCAGGCGAATGTAAGAGGTAGAACAGAAGCCTCTTTAGATGCAGAGTTTGGTGATTTTATCACGCTGGAAGGTTTAGCTTTCGGCACGTACCTGATCAATTTTACAGATGAGTTTGGGAATCCTACTTCAGATGCAAGACCACTTTACAGCTTAGGTGATATAGATCAAAGAGAAGAAATCAGGCGAAGCGGGTCCCAAAACCAGTTTGATATTGGAGTTGGTACAAGCTACAAAGACAAGATCTACTTAGGCGCATCGCTTGGTATTTTAACTACAAACTTCACCCAGGAAAGTATCTTCCGTGAGTCTGGATATTATATAGATCGATTTAATGCGGACAATGAAGTAGTTGTAGACGGAGACTACAGTTTGGAGCTGCGGGATGAGTTTACTACTTCCGGGGGAGGTATCAACCTGAAAGTAGGTATAATTGCCAGGCCTGTAGATGCCCTGCGTTTTGGAGTAACATTGCAAACGCCAACAATCTATACTTTCACCGATACGTATCAGCGGTCGCTGTATGCTACTACAGTAAACCCAACTACGGGCGTTCCGGAAAATAACAGTGCCATTGAGTTGCCTGGTGAATTTACCTATAACCTTACCACCCCTTTCAGGGCTTCTGCGGGTGTGGCAGGCTTTATAGGGAAGTATGGTTTTGTTACGGCTGACGTAGAGTTTGTGAACTATAGCAACATGCGCTTCTCCGAGAGCGAAGATGACTTTGGATCTACGGGAGAGTACTTCAGCGGCGTAAACAGCAGTATCTCTGATATGTATCAGTCGGTTGTAAACTATAAAATTGGTGCAGAGGCACGTTACGACGTGTTCAGGTTCCGAGCAGGCTATGCACATTCCGGTGATCCTTATAAAAATGCTTCTTTTGGTGGTGGTATAAGTTCCTTCTCGCTGGGTACAGGTATTCGCCTGAAGAACTACTATGGTGATATTGCTTATGTGCGCAGCAACAGCGACAGCCGTTATTCACCGTATGTTTTCAGTTCAGGTGGTGGAGAGCCAGTGGTTGACATACAGCAGAAACAGACCACCTTGATGTTAACGATAGGCTATAATTTCTGATCTGTATCAGGTTTAGTTAAAGGCGGCAGCTCCGAAGGGGCTGCCGCTTTTTTTATTACTGTTTTTAAAAATTCGGGGTAAAGGTTGCTGATAGGTACGGTTTTGGCTTTGTATTTATGGCTAAACCACTTTATTCTTCTAACTTAGAGGAGCTAAATCAAACCTTAATTACAAACACATGCATATCAAAATAAGAGCAAACTTTTTTGCTGCTGTACTCTTGTGCTTCGCCTTTGTAGCACAGGCCCAGCAGAAAAAAGACATTACCCTGGAAGATATCTACCGCAAAGGTACCTTCCGGTCGCAGTCTGTGTATGGCGTAAACTGGATGAAAGATGGCCAGTACTATAGCTCTCAGGTGCCAGACGAGCAGAACAAGGTATACGATATTGTTAAGTATGATGTAACTACAGGTAAGCCTGTAAGCACCATTATAGAAGGCGAGAACCTGGTGCCGGCAGGTAGCAGTAAGCCAATTCGTTTTGATGACTATACTTTCTCTTCAGACGAGCAGAAGGTATTATTCTCTACAGATACAGAGCAGATCTACCGGCGGTCTTCCAAAGCAGATTTCTACATCTATGATATCCCGACAAAAAAGCTGACGAAACTAAGCGATGGTGGAAAGCAGATGTATGCTTCCTTCTCGCCAGACGCTAAGCGCGTTGCTTTTGCCCGCGAGAATAACATGTTCGTGGTGGACCTTGCTAATATGAAAGAAACTCAGATCACTGCTGACGGAAAATTCAATTCCATCATCAATGGTTATTCTGATTGGGTATATGAGGAGGAGTTTAGTTTTGCCAAAGGTTTCCACTGGTCACCGGATGGTAAGAAGATTGCCTTTTATACTTTCGATGAGACCAACGTACCGGAATTCAATATGCAGATGTGGGGTGAACTTTACCCGCAGGACAACAAGTTCAAGTATCCGAAAGCTGGTGAGGCTAATTCAAAGGTAAAGGTGTCGGTGTATGATGTAGCCAGCGGCAAAATTGTTAAAATGGATACAGGCAGCGAGGATGATGTCTATATCCCGCGCATCAAATGGACTAATGACGCTAACCTGCTGTCTATCCAGAAGATGAACCGCCTGCAGAATACATTGGAGATATTACATGCTAACGCTACTACTGGTTCATCTAATGTAGTGCTGAAGGAAACAGACAAAGCATATATTGACGTTACAGATGATTTAACCTACCTCAAAGATGGTAAGCACTTTATTCATTCTTCAGAGGTAAAAGGCTTTAACCACCTGTACCTGTATAACATGAATGGCAAACTGGTGCGTCAGATTACGGATGGTAATTGGGAGGTAAGCGAATTTGTTGGCTACGACGAAAAGAACGACCGACTGTACTACATGTCTACAGAAGTTTCTCCGCTGGAGCGCCACCTTTACAGCATTAACAGCAAAGGCAAAAAGAAGCAGCGGCTGACTGATAAGGAAGGAACGCACCGCGTGAACATGAGTAACGACTTTAAGTACTACTTAGACTATTACTCTGCCGCCAACACACCGCCTTCAGTTAGCCTGCACACAGCAAAAGACGGTAAGCTGATCAAAGTGCTGGAGGATAACCAGAAGCTGAAGAACACACTGGCGCAGTACAATATTGCCAAGCAGGAGTTTTTTACAATGAACACGGCAGACGGCACAAAGCTGAATGGCTGGATGATCAAACCAACTGACTTCGACCCAAACAAGAAATACCCTGTGCTGATGTTTGTATACGGTGGTCCGGGCTCACAGACAGTGAACAACAGCTGGGGTGGCAACAACTACCTATGGCACCAGGTGCTGGCCGACAAAGGCATGATTGTGGTAAGCGTGGATAACCGTGGTACAGGTGCCCGTGGCGCTGAGTTTAAGAAAGCGACATATGCCAACCTGGGTAAGTATGAGATTGAAGATCAGATAGAAGCAGCTAAGTGGTTGGGCAAACAGTCCTACATCGACAAAGACCGCATTGGTATCTGGGGCCATAGCTTTGGTGGTTACATGACGCTGCTGGGCTTAACCAAAGGAGATGGCGTGTTCAGAGCAGGTATTTCGGTTGCACCAGTTACCAGCTGGAGATTCTATGACACGATTTACACAGAACGTTTCCTGAAGACACCACAGGAGAATGCAGCAGGTTATGATGATAACTCTCCGTTAATGTTTGCTGATAAACTTCAGGGCGACCTGTTGCTGATCCACGGTACAGGTGACGATAACGTACACTTCCAGAACGCGGTGGCGATGCAGGATGCGCTGATAAGTGCCAACAAGCAGTTTGAGAGCTTCTACTATCCTAACCGTAACCACGGTGTAGGTGGTGGCATTACCTCGCTGCACCGTTTCAATATGATGACGAACTTCCTGGAGCGTAAGCTGATCAATCCGACTGAGGAGAAGAACCAGTAAGTAAAGTATAAACTGAAGTATGAAAGGCCTGCCGGAAACGGTGGGCCTTTTCTTTTTTAGGTCGTGGTGCAACCTTCTACATTGCACCTCCATCTATAGCTACATAAACCGCTACTAAAGTATAAACTATGAAAAAAGTATTACCGCTGTTCCTGCTGCTGTTCGCGGCAGCCCAACTAGCTTTTGCACAACAGGCACCTCAGGAAGAACTGTTTACGCCGGAGCAAATGCGTCAGGACCTGGATAGTATGTATTCCTGGGTCAACGCCACACATCCAAATTTATACCTGCGCATAAGTAAAGAGAAGGCTGACAAAGAGTGGGAAAAGGTAAGAAAGCAGCTAAAAGCGCCTTTAACTGCCAGAGAATTTTCCATTATTTCTTCTCCGCTGTTGTCGCAGTATTGGGATGGGCACACCGGGCTGGGCATTGATCTGGAGGACAAAGGCCTGCAGGAGTACCATGAAAATGGTGGCAAGTTCTTCCCGTTTGGGGTAGAGGTGAGAGGGCAGGAGCTTATTGTTACAAAAGCGACTGACGCATCAGGTGTAAAACCTGGTGCTAAGATTACCAAAATAAATGGGGTCAAAACAGGGGCTCTGCTTAAAAAGATGCTGTTCGTATGGTCTGCAGATAATCAAAAGAATCAGGCAGCTAACATGGGTAGGTTGTTCGGGATTACGCTATGGGGAGCCTACGGTTGGGGAGATAAAGTGGAGGTAGAGTACCAGAACTATGGTGACTCCAGAAAGCAGAAGGAGGTATTAAATGGTATAAGCTACAGTGACTTGTGGAAACTTATGAGTGCCGGCTCCAGGAGCTACAATTTAACCATACATGAAAAGGAGAGCCTGGCGGTGCTGGAGCTGTTCAGCCTGAACCGTACAAAGGCCCTGGAAGTATTCCTGGACTCAGCCTTTACCGCTATAAAGGAAAAGAATATACAGCACCTGGCTATCGATATGCGCAGAAGCGGGGGTGGCAACTCTGTAGTAGGAGACATGGTGCTGCAATACACAACTACAAAGCCATACAAACAAGGAGATGCCAAAATAACAAGATATTCCACTGTGCTTGCTGCAATGCCTTACAACAAAGGTCTTAAGAGTACAATGGATAGGATCTCCCAGAATGAAGGCTTTGAGAACAACCGTTATCGATCAGAGTGGGAGGCTAAAGCTCCTGAGCCACTTGCCAAGCCAGAACTGCTGTTTGAAGGAAAACTTTACATGTTGACGGCCCCACGAACTTTCTCCTCATCGCACATGATGGCCTCGGCCTTTAAAGCTTATAAACTGGGAACTATGATAGGAGAGGCTACTGGTGGCAGTATGCAGTTCTTTGGAGAGCCGGCCAGTTTTCAGTTGCCAAACACTAAACTGTGGGGTAACTGCGCTGTGGCAGAGTGGCTATCGGCAGGTTTTACAGAAGCAAATGCGGATAAAGGAGTGCAGCCAGATATAGAAATGAAGCAAAGTATAAAAGACCTGGCCGAGGGTAGAGACACTGTGCTGGAATTCCTGAAAGAAAGTATAAGAACCGGTAAGCTGGCGGCAGTAAAATAAAAGTATAAGTGCTTAAAAATTAGGTAATTGATAAGGCCAGGTATAGAAATAACAACTATATTTGGCCTTATTTTTTGCCACTAAACACTTAAAACTATGAGGATTACCGCTTTTCTTTTGCTGGCGCTTTTACTGTGCGCTTTCCAGATTGCCAACACCACCCGCGATAAGGCACTGGAGAGTTTAGCCAACGCCGAACGTAACTTTTCGGCCACCTCCGAAGCCAAAGGTTTGAACTATGCTTTTGTAGAGCATATGGCGGAAGACGGACTTGTTTTCGCGCCCAAACCTACTAACGCGAAAAAGCTGCATGCCGCAGCACCTGCCAGTACAGTCTATTTATCATGGTATCCAGCTTATGCAGATATTTCCAGTTCCCTTGACTGGGGTTATACTACTGGGCCTTACAAGCTTAAACCAAGTGCAGAAGACGAAAAAGTGCTCGGAGCAGGCTTTTACCTTTCAGTGTGGCGCAAGCAACCGGACGGGCAGTGGAAAGTAGCCATCGATATGGGTAATTCTTTTTCTCCGAGTCTCTTAAAAGAGGAAACCTACCAACCAACTCCTGCAGACCCAAAAGCAAAGAAAGTAAAAGGAGCTAAAGAAGATCTGCTTACTCTGGATATGCAACAGGTACAACCCTACAGTGATGAAACCCTGATCTACCGCCACGGTGAATACCCTTACAAGTATAAAGATGGTGTTATTGAGCCGGCATCCAATGTAGTGTATACTAACCTGGGGCATGAGCTTTCCCCGGCTGCTGACATGGCCTACACCTACGGAAGCTATACCCAGCCTACGAGCAAAGGAGAAGAAGCAGGCCATTACCTGAAAGTATGGAAATTGCTGGACGGAAAATGGCAGCTGGTAGCGCACAACCTGGTGCCTGACCGCAAATAAAGTTACTCTTTTGCTTTACCCGTCATGCTGGCAATGCAGGCATAAAGCTTTTTCCTCTCTTCTTCCTGAACTGGCAGCTTATCTACAAAAGCTTGTAAGTCTGTTGCTAAGTTGCCTGTTTTGCCTTGCTGCTCATATTCATTCAGCCTGTTAATGAGCATGCGCATATGAGAGGCCATTTCGTCAGCCTGGGTTGTTACTTTGTTGAGAAGTTGAAGCACAGAGTCCAACAGTTCGTTATTTGTGTTGTCTGGGTATCGTATGTTGTGGTCAATTTCACTCCAGCCTTCTTCAAATAAAGTGCGGACCTGAATTTCAACAAAGTAGCGTTGTTTTTCAGGCTTCGTTTCAATAACAAAATGTACTGCTTTATAGCCTAAGGGATGATCCAAAACCTTACATCCAAAGGAGG
This sequence comes from Pontibacter locisalis, assembly GCF_042684605.1. Lineage (NCBI taxonomy): Bacteria > Pseudomonadati > Bacteroidota > Cytophagia > Cytophagales > Hymenobacteraceae > Pontibacter > Pontibacter locisalis. The sequence goes on along the minus strand of NZ_JBHULU010000012.1, from coordinate 48,331 downwards.
TAAACTCATCAGTGTGGATATTCCTATTTCTGTCTTTTACATAGGCATAGGGTTCACGTTTTAGCCTCCATTTGTCCTGGATATACTCTCCGATCTCTGCCCACGACTCCTTGTAGAGGTGCAAGACCCTGATGCCAACCAGGTCGTTGATCAGGTCAAGGTAATTGCTGATTGTGATTCTTCTTTGTGGATACTCTTTCTTCTTCCGAACAATCTTTTTCAGCAGGTGCTGCGGCTCCTTTATCCGGTATTTTACACTATGTACCCCACTTGCCTTTAGCATCATCCGCGAAATGAAAAGGGCAATATCTGTAAGCTCAGATTTTCGGGTAAGGAAATCATTATAGATAGCCACTAAGTCCTCTGGTGCAATATCCTGTGCACGCAGACTCTCCTCGCTTTCTTCTAAGAGAGAAAGGATAAAAGGTATAGTTGCTACTTGAGTGGCGTTGTTTTCTTGCATCACATGAGGGTAATATCAACCCCTCCTATGAATGTATAATAAATTTAGGAGTGAAATGTTACAGAATGATGAACGAAACAGGGCTGACAAAGTACTAACCGCAAAAGAGATTAGCTCCTTTTGTCTTTCCGGCCACACTTCATGTAATAGTTAGAAAGAGCCGGTGGTGTTATAAGAAATCTGGGTTATTAAGAACATAGAATCCCAGATTCCTCACGTTATTTCAAAAAACATAGCATTACTAAAGCTTTACACAAATATTCTGTGGCTCAGTGAAAAAGCGAAGTGCTTCAAAACCACCCTCACGACCGACACCTGAACTTTTCATGCCTCCAAACGGAGTGCGAAGGTCGCGTAGGAGCCAGGTGTTGATCCAGACAATACCAGAGTGGATCTGGTGTGCAACACGGTGGGCGCGGGTTAAATTCTGCGTCCAGATGGTGGCGGACAGTCCATAGGCGGTGCAGTTGGCATATTCTATAACTTCCTTCTCTGTGTCAAAGGGAATAAGAGTCACAACGGGGCCAAATATTTCTTCGGTGTTGGTGCGGCACTCCGCTGAAAGTCCTTCGATAATAGTAGGAGCAATGAACCAACCATTGGCGCAGCGTCCCTGTACCTGCACCTGGTGCCCTCCGGTAAGTATGGTGCCGCCCTCTTCTTTTGCCAGTTCAACATAAGAAAGTACTTTTTGCATATGCTGCTCTGAGACAACGGCTCCTACTTTGGTGCCATCTTCCAATGGGTCGCCTATCTTTAAAGCTTTTACTTTCTCTATGAAAGCATCTTTAAACTTGTCATACAGAGACCGCTCAATGAAAATGCGGGAGCCACAGAGGCAGATCTGCCCCTGGTTTGCAAAGGAGGAGTGTATAGATGTGTGCAGGGCATTGCTGAAGTCGCAATCGGCGAAGATGATGTTCGGATTTTTACCACCTAGTTCGAGTGACAGTTTCTTGAACATAGGTGCTGCTGTGGTGGCAATGCTACGTCCGGTTTTGGTGCCTCCGGTAAAGGAAATAACAGGTACCTTCGGATGTGCCACGATGGCTGCTCCAACTTTATGCCCGTAGCCATGCACAATGTTCAGCACACCCGCTGGCAGTCCTGCTTCCATGCAGAGCTCCGACAGCAGGTAAGCCGTGACAGGCGTTATTTCAGATGGCTTAGCTACCACACAGTTCCCTGCGGCAATGGCTGGTGCTATTTTCCAGGTGAACAAGTAAAGCGGAAGATTCCAGGGAGATATACAGCCAGCCACACCATGAGGGTGCCTGACCGTGTAGTTTATCGCTTCTGTGCCCTCCATGTAATGCGCCTCCGAAGCAAAGTGCTGGATGGCGGTGCCGTAAAAGCGCATGTTGCTGCTAGCCCGAGGTATGTCCACTTTCTTTGCCAGCTTCAGGGGCTTTCCGTTGTCAATGGATTCAGCTTCAGCCAGGCGGTTCAGGTTCTGGTCGATCAGGTCAGCAATGCGCATCATAATCTGGCCCCGTTTTTCGGCAGTTGTCTTAGACCAAGATGGGAAAGCTGCCTGTGCCGCTTTTACCGCCTGCTCCACGTCCTGCTCATCAGAATCCGGAATATAAGAGTATAGCTCACCTGTAGCAGGGTTATAGTTGTTTATGTATTGTCCTGCTGTTGGCTCTGTTAACTGGCCGTTTATATAGTTCTGAAGCTTCACGAGTGAAAAATTAAAAATTAAAGTATAAGATGGGAGCGTGACCGGTTTTACAGGACCTGTTACTTTACAGGCATCCGGTTCTGCCACCATCTACCGGTACATTTATACCATTGATATAAGCAGCGGCAGGGGTAGCCAGAAAGGCAGCTGCGGCTGCAACTTCTTCTGGTTCCGCGAAACGGCCTGCAGGTATCTCAGCCATCATCTCTTCCTCCGTTGATTCTATACTAACCCCACTTTTCATCGCCTTATTCTCAATAATAGATTCTAAACGGCTTGTTCGGGTAGCGCCGGGTAAAACATTATTTACAGTAATACCATATGGGCCCAACTCGTTGGCCATGGTTTTAGCCCAACTGGCCACCGCGCCACGAATAGTGTTAGACACACCCAAGCCTTTTAATGGCTGTTTTACAGAGGTACTGATAACATTGATGATGCGGCCATACTCTGCCTCTTTCATGCCGGGGATAGCCGCCTTTGCTAAAAGGTGATTGGTGATCAGGTGCTGGTTGAAAGCATTGATAAACTCATCTGAAACAGCCTCTGTAATAGGGCCACCAGCAGGACCTCCTGTGTTGTTAACAAGTATGTGTACTATTGGCTTCTTCTTCAGGTATGCCTGTACCCGTAAGTTCAGTTCATATGGATCAGAGAAATCAGCCACTACAAAGTCATGTTGTTGCCCTTTGCTGGTGTCTAACTCCTTAGTCACTGCTTCCAGTTTGTCTTCATTTCGGGCAATGAGCGTAATACTTGCCCCTAACTGTGCAAGTTCAACAGCTATCGCTTTGCCGATTCCCTGTGTGCTTCCACACACAATGGCTTGTTTGTCTGTCAGGTCTAAGTTCATAGTTTAAATGTACGGAAAAGGCCTCAAAACTGCACAGGTCTTATGCTCGCCAGTTGTTTGTGTTACCATATTTGCCAGCTTTTGCGTACCTTCAATGTAATAACCTAACGAAACAAAACTATGGCTATCGCAAAACCTTTCAACTTTAAGCAATGGATAGATGAACACCGCCACCTGCTTAAACCACCCGTAGGAAACCAGCAGGTTTTTAAAGGCAACGAGGACTTTATAGTTATGGTAGTGGGAGGTCCTAATGCCCGAAAAGACTATCACTATGATGAAGGGGAGGAGTTCTTTTATCAGTTGGAAGGAGACATAGTATTAAAAATCATAGAGGATGGCAAGCCTGTGGATATTCCCATAAAGGAAGGGGAAATCTTTCTGCTTCCGCCACGTGTGCCCCACTCTCCGCAGCGCCCGGCCAACACTATAGGCCTTGTCATGGAGCGCTACCGCAAGCCAGGAGAAAAAGACGGCTTTTTGTGGTTCTGTGAGAATTGCGGTAATAAGCTGCACGAAGAGTATGCCGATGTTACCGATATAGTAGAGCAGTTGCCCAAGATCATGAATAATTTCTGGGAGAATGAAGAACTGCGCACCTGCAATGTATGTGGTACAGTCATGCAGCCACCGGCTAAACCTGCAGAGGCCACTAAATAAGCTCCATCTATTAAGATCAAGCCTCCCGTGCCGCAAAAATCTGGTGCGGGAGGTTTGTGCTTTTGCTCAACATTATACTTAACAAATGTCCCCCAACCTTACCACCGAAAGACTGGAGCTCCGATTAATAAGATCTTCAGATGATGCTTTTATCCTTCAGGGATTATCTGATGAGCGTGTGACAAAGTACTATGCCGTGCACTACCATACACTGGAAGAAGTGCAGGAGCAGATGAAGTTTTACCAGGAATTGATTGAAAGCCAAACCGGCATCTGGTGGACATTTTCATTGAAGGGGGAATCAGGATTAATTGGCGCCTGTGGCTTTAGCAGCATTGAACCAGAGCACAGGAAAGGTGAAATAGGCTTCTGGTTACTACCTGAGTACTGGGGCAAGGGCTACATACCAGAGGCAGCAGGAGCTGCTATAAAGTATGGCTTTGAGAACCTTAACCTGAACCGGATAGAGGCTATCGTGGAGGGTGGCAATGAACAGTCGGAGAAAGTGCTACAAAAAATTGGCTTTGCCTGCGAAGGCAGCCTGCGTGAAAGGGAAATAAAGAACGGCCAGTTTATAGATCTTGTCTACTATAGTATTTTAAGAAGTACCTGGACTCAACACCTACACCAGGCTTAGCTTTTGCGCCAAACGTGCGTAGAAAGTATAAAATGCTTATATTGTTGGATTGCCTGATTCGGCCGTACAACGTATAGCAGCTTTTTCGTTTCTTTATCAGCATGCAAGAGAACAAGCCTACTACAAACATACTTTCTGGTCACGATCCGCTGAAGATCGACATACACACGCACATTTTACCTGCCACCTGGCCCAATCTGCGCGAACGGTATGGCTATGGTGGCTTTATCAGGTTGGAGCACCACAAGCCCTGCTGTGCCCGCATGATGATGGATGATAAGTTCTTCCGGGAGATACAGGATAACTGCTGGGACCCCAAAGTGCGCATGCATGAGTGCAGCCAGCATAAAGTAGGAGTGCAGGTGCTAAGTACGGTGCCGGTCATGTTCAGCTATTGGGCAAAGCCGGAGCATACATTAGATCTATCTAAAATGCTGAACGACCATATCGCCGGTATTGTGGCAGATTATCCCGACCGCTTTGTTGGCCTTGGCACGTTGCCGATGCAGGCTCCTGATCTGGCTATTAAAGAGCTGGAGCGGTGTGTAAAAGAGTTGGGCATGGCCGGAGTACAGATTGGCACCCACATAAACGATTGGAACCTGGAGGCACCAGAGCTTTTCCCTGTCTTTCAGGCTGCAGAAGAGCTGGGGGCAGCCATTTTCGTGCATCCTTGGGACATGTATGGCAAAGAAAAGATGAGCAAGTATTGGCTGCCGTGGCTGGTAGGTATGCCTGCCGAGACAAGTCTGGCAATTTGCTCCATGATCTTTGGGGGTGTATTAGAGCGACTGCCAAAGCTACGGGTAGCCTTTGCCCATGGTGGCGGCTCCTTCCCCGCAACGATCGGGCGTATATGCCATGGGTTTGATGTGCGCCCCGACCTTTGCGCTATAGATAACAACGTGAACCCACGCGACTACCTGGGCAAATTCTACCTAGACTCTCTCGTGCACGATCCTGCTGCTTTGGATTACCTCGTAAACCTTGTTGGAGCTAACAGCATTGCGCTGGGCACCGATTATCCCTTCCCGCTCGGTGAGCTGGAGCCCGGGACGCTGATTGAGTCTATGCCTTATGATTTGGCTACTAAAGAGCGGATGCTTAGTGGTACTGCGCTGGAATGGCTTAACCTGAAGAAGGAGCAATTCACCGGGGGAGGAGTAAAGCTGCGAGAGGAAGTTTAGCAGCTGACTTTGCAAACATCCATACTATCCTTGCCTGGACTTTTAGCCCGTTAAACCATCTGGATCTATAGCCTCTTTCCTGGACCTCTTTTGGTTTTACAGGCTTGTGAGGCAATGGGAAACTCATATCAATCACCTCCTTCCACTGCAAATGCTTATATTAGCGTAATAATTAAACCAAGGGCTGCTACCACAGCCATACGAATAAAATCCGCACAAATGAATTACCAGAATACCCTTGCCTTTGCACAAGAGCAAGACAAACAAGATCCGTTATACCATTTTAGAGAGCGTTTTCATTACCCACAAGTGAATGGGCGCGATGCCATATACTTTTGTGGCAACTCACTGGGCATACAGCCAAAATCTGCACAGATGTACATTGATAATGAAATGTACAAATGGGCAAACCTGGCTGTGGAAGGACATTTTAAAGGCAAGGAACCGTGGTTTAACTATCACGAGCTTCTTGCTCCTGCCGCTGCCCGTGTTGTAGGTGCCAAGGAGAGCGAGGTGGTAATCATGAACCAACTGACGGTTAACCTGCACCTGATGCTGGTGTCATTCTACAGGCCGGAAGGCAGGCGCTTTAAAATCATTACTGAAGGTGGAGCTTTTCCGTCAGATCAGTATGCACTAGAGTCCCAGACAAAGTTTCATGGGTTTAATCCTGATGAGGCAATTGTTGAGCTTTTCCCAAGGGAGGGAGAACAGACGCTGCGTACAGAGGATATTCTGGCAAGTATAAAGGCCCACGGTGAGGAACTGGCGCTGGTTATGATGGGTGGTATCAACTACTATACCGGACAAGTGTTTGACATGGAAGCCATTACCAAAGCAGGACACGAGGTTGGTGCTGTAGTTGGTTTTGACCTGGCGCACGCAGCGGGTAACGTGCCTTTGAAGATGCACGACTGGAACGTAGACTTTGCCGTTTGGTGCACTTACAAATATCTGAATTCTGGTCCGGGAGGCACATCGGGTGTGTTTGTGCACGAGCGACACGGCAATAACCCAGACCTGCCGCGCTTTGCAGGCTGGTGGGGGCATGATGCCCAGGCGCGCTTCAAAATGAAGAAAGGCTTTATTCCCATGCAGGGCGCAGAAGGGTGGCAGTTGAGCAATGGCCAGATCATACCTTTTGCCATGCACCGTGCTTCTCTTGAGATGTTTGATGAGGCCGGTATGGAAAACCTGCGCTCTAAAAGTGAAAAGCTTACAGGATATCTGGAGTACCTGATCGATGATGTGCACGCAGGAAAGGATGTGATGGAAATGATAACGCCGCGCGACCCGCAGGCACGTGGATGTCAGATATCTATTCTTGTAAAAAAAGATGCACGGGTTCTCTTCAATAAATTAATGGAGGCTGGCATAATAGTAGATTACCGTGAGCCAAACGTTATTCGTGTAGCGCCGACTCCGCTTTATAACAGCTTTGAGGAAGTGTACCGCTTCTCAGAGATTTTGCATGAGTGTTTGCAGGCACACTAAATAAGTTGATCAAAAGAGCCATCAGCTTTTGCCTCCGGACAAATATTTTATAAAACAGCAGGGCCAGCATAATTAAGTGCTGGCCCTGCTGTTTTATGCTTGTAATCTTTCTTTCTCTACCTGTTCCTCTCTGAACTCCCTCATTCTTCTGAAATAGTCCCGGGCAGCACGCATCACCTTCGGTGAAAGCAGCAAAGCAGAGACCATGGTCGGGATGGCCATCATGGCGTACATGCCATCGATAAGCGCAATAACAGCTGTAATAGAGGCTACAGCGCCAAAGACTATAGTGGCTACATAGAAGTAGTTATAGTAGTGTTTGTACTTTGCTCCGAATAGGAATCCGAAACACTTTGTACCATAGTAAGAGTAGGAGAAAAGAGACGTAAAAGCAAATATCAACACACAGACAACCAGCACGTAGCTCCCGATACCTGGCATAGAGGTGTTGAAAGCATGTGCTGTCATGCTAACACCATTGCCATCAGATGTCTGCCATGCGTTTGTAAGTATTATGGCCAGACCTGTAAGCGTACAAACTACCAGCGTGTCAATGAAAGGGCCCAGCATAGCTACCAGTCCCTCACGGATTGGCTCGTCGGTTTTGGCGGCCCCATGCATCATGGAGGCCGTGCCAATGCCTGCTTCATTAGAAAATGCAGCTCTGCGCGCACCAGCAATAATTATAGCGCCAACCGCACCACCTAAAACCGCATTTGCTGAAAAAGCATCCTCAAAAATAAGGGCAAAAGCTGCCGGAATGCTAACATAGTTCATGGCCATAATGTAGAATACCGCCAGCATATAAAGCACTACCATGCCAGGCACCATTTTACCTGCCACATGACCGATGCGCTTTATCCCTCCAAAAATCACCATGGAAGTTATTACAACCAGCGTAAGCCCTATTCCAAGATTCCAAAAGAAGGTATTGGTAGTGGCGATGCCATTTGGGATTAAGACTACCTCCCGGATTACCTGCGTCAGCTGATTTGCCTGAAAAATAGGGAGCGTACCAAATAAGCCTGCTATGGCAAAGAAAGCGGCCAGCGGCTTCCATTTCTTTCCTAAGCCCTCTGTTATCACATACATAGGTCCGCCTTCCAAATGCCCGACACTGTCTCTGCCGCGGTACATTACGGCCAGCGTACAGGTAAAGAACTTTGTGGCCATACCTACAAAGGCGCTTACCCACATCCAGAACAAAACGCCTGGTCCTCCCAAGGCTATAGCAACAGCTACTCCGCTGATATTACCCATACCAACTGTGGCAGCAAGAGCACTGGATAAAGCTTCAAAATGATTTATATCACCGGGGTCGTTAGGGTCATCATACTTGCCGCGCAGCACATTAATGGCGTGCCCAAGGTAGCGGAACGGCAAAAATCCAGAATACAGCATGAAAAAGAAACCGCCTCCCATTAAAAGGATGAGCAGAGGCATTCCCCATGCTGCGTTACTAAACGCAATAAAAAATTCTTCTAATGCTTTCAAAGCTATAAATATACTTACACGAAAGCTTAAAGATAGGCACAAAATGTAAATAAACGTATGGTAGCCTACGTACAAGGCTGCAAAGAACTGTAGCCTGTGTTACAGAGCATCTGAAATTCTGATTGTTTGAAGGATTAAATAAACTATGTCGACATATATTCTCGTGATTACGGTGGTAGGATTGGCAGCGCTTTCCATGGCGTGGGTGCCTTCTCTGCTTAAGCGTACTTTTATCTCATATCCTATTGTTTTTATGGTGCTGGGCATGCTGGTGTACCTGCTGCCTTACGAGTTGCCTCAGCCTGATCCTATCTGGCAGGAGGATTATGTGGTGCACCTGACAGAGCTGATCGTTATCATTTCCCTGATGGGCTCTGGCTTAAAGCTACGAAGAAAAGTAAGCTGGAAGAATTGGCAGGTACCTTTAAGGTTAGTAAGTATTACTATGTTGCTGTGCATTGCCTGCCTCGCAGTTTTAGGGTGGGGTGTATTAGGCTTAGCGCCAGCCGCAGCTGTACTTCTTGGAGCAGTGCTTGCACCAACAGACCCTGTTCTTGCGGAGCAGGTGCAGGTAGGGCCACCAAATGAAAAAGAAGAAGATGACGTGCGGTTTTCCCTGACAGCCGAGGCGGGTTTAAATGATGGTATGGCCTTCCCGTTTACATGGTTGGCGGTAGTTATTGCCGTTGCCGCTGGTACTGAAGGTGGCTGGTTCGGCGACTGGCTTTTACGCGATCTGTTGTATCGTATTGCAGCGGGAACTATAATGGGTTATTTGGTGGGACGTGGTTTGGCCTATCTGATCTTTCAGTTGCCCAAAAAAACCAGCTTTCCCAAAGCACAGGATGGCTTTCTTGCCTTGTCGGCAACATTGGTATCTTATGGCTTTACAGAACTAGTACATGGCTATGGCTTTATTGCCGTTTTTGTAACCGCCGTTACTATGAGCAGCTTTGAACCGGAGCATGAGTACCACGTTGAAATGCATGACTTTATTAACCAGGTGGAGCACATTCTTATGGTTATGCTCTTGTTGGTGTTTGGCGGTAGCCTGGTGTTTGGTCTGTTAAACTTCCTGACATGGCAGGGAGCCGTGGTTGGGCTTGTGTTCCTTTTCATTATCAGGCCGTTGGCAGGGCTGATCGGTATGTTGGGCATAAGCATGCCCTTTCATGAGAAAATAGCGATTAGTTTCTTTGGCATACGAGGCATCGGCTCTTTTTTTTACCTTTCTTTTGCGTTAGATAAAATTGATTTTGTAGATGCAAATCAACTTTGGTCAGTAGTGGGATTCATAGTAATGGTCTCTATTATTCTCCATGGCCTGACAGCCTCTAGAGCTATGAGGTACCTGGACTATCGTAGGAATCGCCGGGGCAAATTACAAGTGCCGGGGCCTGTAAAAAATGAGCCAAGCTAACAGCAAAATCGCTTCCTCTAAGCCAACTTTGTTACAACATTCGAGCTGATAAGATGCAGAAAACACAAAAGCTTTACATGCCTGATGCCGAGGTGTCTTATATTGCTCATTTTCTCTCAGGAGAAGAAAGTGACGCATATTTTCGAAAGTTGATGGAACAGGTAAGTTGGCAGCAGGAAAGCATAAAGCTGTTTGGTAAGCTACAGCCTATGCCGCGGTTAACGGCCTGGTATGGTGATAAAGGATACACTTATTCAGGGCTTCACAACAGGCCACAGCCGTGGCTGCCAGTGCTGCAGGAGTTAAAAAGGAAGGTGGAGCTGGCTAGCGGGCATACCTTTAACAGTGTATTACTAAACCTGTACCGTACGGGGCAGAACAGCATGGGCTGGCATTCTGATGATGAAGCGGCACTAGGGCAGGAGCCGGTTATTGCCAGCCTGAGTTTAGGAGGAGAAAGAAAGTTTCGGTTCAGACATAAAACCCGAAAAGATATCGAGCCGGTAAATGTTACCTTAAATCACGGTAGCCTTTTGCTGATGCAGGGGCCTACACAGCACCACTGGCTACACCAGGTTCCTAAAACGGCGCGGGCTGTGGAACCTCGCATTAACCTCACATTCCGGAATGTGAATGTTTAAAGCATTTGCCAATACGATTCGTAAACACTTATTTTACGTTAACAAGAAGCGAAGCACCTGACAAAACTATGAGCAAAAGAAAGAACATCGCCATTATGGGGGCTGGCCTGGTGGGCTCGCTGCTGTCTTTGTACCTGGCCAAACGTGGGCATAAGGTAGATCTGTATGAGCGCCGCCCTGACATGCGTAAGACAATCATAGATGGAGGACGTTCTATAAACCTGGCTCTTAGCGACCGCGGCTGGCGTGCTTTACGGGCTATTGGCATAGAAGAAGATGTTCGGAAGGTGGCTGTGCCCATGTATGGCCGTATGATGCACGATGAGCAGGGCAACCTGACTTACCAGCCTTATGGTAAAGAAGGGCAGGCCATATATTCTGTGTCCAGGGGAGGGCTAAACGTGGCGCTGATGAATCTTTCGGAGCCCAATGAAGACATAACCTATCATTTCAACCAGCAGGCATTGGATGTGAACCTGCGCACAAACGAAGTGCAACTGCGGAACATTGAAACGGACGCTGTTGAAACCATACAACCAGAACTGCTTTTTGGAGCTGACGGGGCTTTCTCTGTCGTGCGCGGTGCTATGCAGAAAACAGAACGCTTCAATTATGAGCAGAGTTACCTGGAGTATGGGTATAAAGAGCTTACTATTCCTCCTGCTGCAGGTGGGGAGTGGGTGCTGGAGAAGAACGCGCTGCACATTTGGCCCCGTGGCAGTTACATGATGATCGCTCTGCCAAATATTGATGGCAGTTTTACGTGCACTTTGTTTTTCCCTTACGAAGGAGAGCGTTCGTTCGCGGCTATAAAAAACGACACTGACCTGCTTAATTTCTTTTTGGAAGTTTTCCCGGATGCAGTGGCACTGATGCCAAACCTGGCAGAAGACTATTTTTCTAACCCAATAGGATCTTTGGTTACTGTCAAGTGCTTTCCGTGGAGTTACAATGGTAAGTCACTGTTGATAGGAGATGCAAGCCATGCTGTAGTTCCGTTTTATGGACAAGGTATGAATGCCGGTTTTGAGGATATAACTGTTCTGGACCGGATGCTGGATAAATTTGACGGAGAGAACTGGGAGGCGCTTTTTAAGGAGTTCGAGTCAAAGCGCAAACCAGATGCGGATGCCATTGCCGACTTGGCTGTCATGAACTTCTTTGAAATGCGCGATAAAGTTGCTGACCCGCGCTTCCTGCTTCGCAAAAAGATCGAGACTAAAATTTCTGAACAGTATCCAGACAAGTGGATTCCGCTTTACTCCATGGTTACCTTCTCTGACTTTCCATACTCTTACGCCATGGAAACAGGCAGAAAGCAAGACAAGATCATGAAGAAGGTAATGAAGCACATCCAAAGTATAGAAGATTATAACAAGCCTGAAGTACAGCAGCTACTCGAGGAGCAACTGGTGCACAAAGAAAAACTTAAGAAGTACCAGGTGCAGGAGGTGTTGTAGTACTCCTGCTACTTCAGCCTACTTGATTAGCGTAAAATCACTTGCTGAAGCAACTGACTTATCAACTACCTGTACGGTTATTTTAACTTGCGTTGTCTGTAAGTTGTATGGAACCATACAGACTAACGTATCAGGTGTTGCACTGATAACAGTAGCTGCGGTAGAGCCAAATAGCACCTTCAGCCGAGTTAGATCCTGAGTGAAATTTTGCCCGGTGATGGTTACATACTCATTGATGCGGGCTGTTGCAGGAGAAAAGCTGTTGAGCACAGGCGGTAAGCTTCCATTGCTGATGAAAGATACCAGTGGACCATATACAACATACTCTCCGCTACGCACATAAGCACGGACGTAGTGTGTCTTGCCCGCTTGCATGGCAAAGGTGGCTGTAGTGTTAAAAGTGTCGCCAGAAGCCTGCTTAGCACCCAAGGAAGCCCTGCTGGAATAATCTACAAAAACATAAGGCTTATCGCTCCATACAAAGCCATGATCTGTGATCGGAGCTGTACCCAGTGTTTTTATAGTACCTGTAAAAGTAGCGCCGGAATTATTTATGTCTGTTACTGCCTCGGTGTATACCCGTGGATATTCACGGGGTGAAATCTTCTCTTTTGTTTGGCAGAATGTCAGGAACAGTGGCAGTAAAAGAAAAAGAATTACGCGGGTAAATAATGTTCTATTCATAAGAAGTATAGATCTGAAACAATTAAAAATAGAAACCTGCAATGAGGCTAATAGTGCTGGATTTGCCGTCTAGTGTTCTGCCAACATTGTTCAATTGTGGCGGAGAGGCAATGTTCAAGCCCCTGTCGTACCTTAACTCAGAGAAAAGCGCTTGTCTAAAAAAGTTAAAGTTAGCTCCTACACCTCCAAACACTCCAGTATGTTGATTTTGCAGGAAAGTATCCGTATGCTCATTTGTTTCAACAGTTTTGTTCGTTTCGATTTCCTCTATCCTCAAAGATTTGCTGCTTAGCAAGAACCTGTTTGAAATCCCAATATTTACATAGGGCTGAACCAATCGTGCCGGGAAGGTGTAGCGAAATGCAGAATTAAACTTAAGTGAGGAGAGTTCTAATGAATAATCATTCCTGTTATAAGTGTTACCTGAATTAGATGTATGTTCAGAATAGCCGACAAAGTCATAAGACGAATAAAAGGCCTCTACTTGTAGCGAAAGGCGTTCTTTAAGTCTGGGAGAAGCTAGGTTCAGAACAAGTCCTGCAGAAGGAAAATACCTCTTGTTAAAGCTGGCGTTATGATAGTAGGCAAATTCAGGATAATCGGAGGAAAGAAAAATTGTTTCAGCGTTTGCAGCACCGGCAAAACCCGGTTTACCTATTAACCACCTTTTTTTTTCCTTAAATAGTATGCTTTCGCCAGGAGCAACACAGTTGTTGTAGTCACTAACTAGATTTACTAAACTTCGCTGTGATAAATATACCCTTTCTATCTTATCAAGCATACTGAGACAGTCGTTCATCAAGGTATTAAGGATGACAATGTGCTTATTAGAGCTTTTAAGGACTTTGATGTATTCGTTTGAGCCATTCACAACATTTTTATCTTCTACATAGCCCTCCTCTTTTTTATTACTAAGCTCCTGAAGTTGGCCAGAATCTTTTGCCACAAAGAAGCGGTCAGAGTACATATATAAGCTTAGCCTACCTTTTACCAACAGCTCAGCAAATACATCTTCATTATTTCCTGTATTAGTACTGATGGTCTTTACCTCAATGGCCTTATCATTATCAAATCCGTATGCGCTTACATTACTAGGAGAGTATTCTTTTAATTCCGCGTCTTCAACCTTCTTGAAAATACAGCTCTTATAAGAGCGATCGTTTTCACGGAATTTTATCAGCCCCTGTATGGTGTCTCCCGAAGCCTGAACAATATAACCTGGGCGATACTCTTGCGAAAAGGAGGGGCAAGAGAACAGGAGAAGGAGAAGAATAGTTAAAACAGGAAGTAAAGGTTTGTTCATAGGTTGAATATTATAGAGTTTAAATATAAGAGAAAAACTATTTATCCTCTGTTAATGATCTTCTTTTAATATTTAAAGGTTTGTGTTTCTAACTTTCTCCTATTTGTGGTGCTTTTTAGTTTTGCATCGTTTTGTTCGGTGTTTGTTGATCTATTAAAGCGGCGGAAAATTGCACAACTATTTGATGCTAATAAGGGTATAGGTTAATTAGTTCTAAATTGACCATGAACTAAGAGTATCATTTTTCACCTCTTAATTTTAATCCTGAACTTTATGAATTTGAGCAATAGAATAAAAGGAGCAGTAGCTGCTGCTTTTATGGTTGGAGTATTTTTTTCTGGCACAACAGCCAAAGCACAGCAAGTAACACCTCCTGTTCAACAGCAAACGCAGCAAAATTTCACTGATAAAGAGCTGAAGCAGTTTGCAGATGCCAGCACGCGACTGATGGACATACAGCGTAAAGGCGAGGAGAAAATGATGAAGATTCTCCAGGAAGAGAAGCTGGACGTAAACAAGTTTAACGAAATGGCGCAGGCCCACCAGCAAGGGAAACTAACCGACACACAGGCCACTCCCCAGGAAATGACAGCCTTCAATAAAGCAGCACAGCGCATGATGGAGATGCAGCCAGAACTACAGAAAGAAGTAGAGGTTGCCATACAAAAAGACGGAATGTCTTTGGATAAGTATGAGCAGATTATGGCTGCCTATCGTCAGGATCCTGCATTACAGGAGAGACTGAATAAAATGATGGACCAACAGTAGAAGCTACGATAGCACATAAACAGAGCGCCCCGCAAGAATTTGCGGGGCGTTCTGTTTATATCTAATTATTGAGGATTCTGTTGTGCCTGTGGTTTCTGCCCATGGGCAAACTCAACTATCCGGAAGGTCTTTGTTTTGCGGTCGTAGTAACCGTAGTGCAGCTTATCGCCATAGCGGTAAACCGTTTTTAATTCCGGCTCCGGCTTTAGGTCCTGCTCATACTTTTCAACCTTATCCTGCAGCACTACCTGCTCTTTATCCGTGTCTGCTGCTACTTTTGTCAGGTTATCAGCATCAAGCACAGATCTGAAGTAAGTACTTATTCCCGGGCCGGCAGGCACTCTGCTTCCCTGGTTAAAAGGGTCGTAGAAATAGCGACTGTAGTAAGGCGAGTTCAGGTAATAACTCGGAATATTATAAGCCGGTACCCAACGTCCGGGCAATAGCATCAGGCCGCGCGAAGTTTGCACATAACGATCTGGAGTTCGCACTAATCGGTTTCTGTCCTGGTCAAAGTTTCTTCGCTCTTCTGGTGCGCTATACGAGCCAATCGTAAGCTGTAGCGTACTGTCGGCATAGGTATCAACTGTAATTGCGGGTACACCGCTAGAGAGGTTTTTCATCACTTTAGATGTTTTCTCTATTACCGTGTTATCAGAAGAGAACAAAGCCCTGGCGCCACGCTGGTAAACAGGAGTAGATTTGATACTGATCTCCTCGTCTCCACTGTATGTATATTCCTTAACCGGCTTTAGCGTGTTAAAGTCGTAAGCAGTAAGCTTAAACTGGTCCTTCTCCATGTTCACACGGAAAAGTGTATTGTTATGCAGGAAAGAGTTAAAGCTTGGGGCTCTGCGCTGATCAATTGCAGGTAAGGTACGGTACTGCGTTGTGCCTTTGTCCCAATCCAGCGTTAGAATTTCTGTAGTGGTTTCGTCGCTGTCTTTGCCTTTCAGATAAAAGCCGTCAAAGATCATGTGGATCTTATCGCCACGTGAGTATATTTTACTGCGGTGGTGACCTGTAAATACATTGTGCTGTAGATCAGGGTGAACATAAATCATATCAGACTCACGGGCATAGCGGTCGCGGGTGCGGGGCATTTCCTCTGAAGCAAAAACCTTGTGCTCCAGGTGCGCCACATTCTCATCTGAATCGCGGTACAGGTGCATATTGCCATCTCTATCTGAATAAAGCATGTAAAAATGGTCTTCATCACCAAAGCCACCCACAAAATTTGTGTTTCGCTCTACATCAATCTGTACATCCTGAATGCTTCGGAAAGCGCCGGTCTCACGGTTGATGGCAAAAGGGCGCAGGTATTCACGACGGCCATTCGTATAGCGGCTGTAAAACACAAATTCATCATCAGTGACGCGGGTGCCTAATAACTGTGGCTCATCACTGAAGCGGTAAGGGATCTGGTGTTTGGCAATCTGTTTGCCTTCAGGTGAAATAACTGCAAAGTTCAGCTCTCCACGCTGGTAAAAGTAGATAACAACATTGCCCTTGTCATCGGCGAGGGTCACCAGGTCCTCCGCACGGTTCATAGGCAGTTCAATATTGGCAAACTCCTGCTGGGCATTGGCTGCAAATGCTGAGACACCAACTAAGAGCATGCTTAGGAATAGTTTACGCATAATTAATCTCCTGAAAATTTATACCTGACAAGGTGCAAAAACTTGGCCAAAGTATAATAAATAACAGGCAATGCATCAGAAAATTTAGTGTCACCGCTAGCCCCCACAGGCTGGCTCTGTCCTGAACAGTGGAAGGAGGAGGTAAAACAAAAGGCCCGGTGATTATGCCGGGCCTTTTTAATGTTGTGTTAGCTTTTATTAAAACTCTGCATTCTGCGGTGTTCTCGGGAAAGGAATCACATCTCTGATGTTGCCCATACCAGTCACAAACTGCACCACGCGCTCAAAGCCAAGACCAAAGCCTGCGTGCGGGCAGCCACCAAAACGGCGGGTATCCAGGAACCACCACATAGCCTCCGGCTCAATGCCAACGCTCTTCATACGCTCAACCAAAATATCCATACGTTCTTCACGTTGTGAACCTCCTACAATCTCACCAATACCCGGAGCAAGAATGTCCATGGCTGCAACGGTCTTACCATCGTCGTTCATACGCATGTAGAAAGCCTTAATATCTTTTGGATAATCCGTCACGATCACCGGCTTCTTAAAGTGCTTCTCCACCAGGTAGCGCTCATGCTCACTCTGCAGGTCAATGCCCCACTTCACGTCGTACTGGAACTTCTTCTTTTTGTAATGATTCGAGTTGAGCAGGATGTCGATTGCCTCGGTATAGGTAATACGCTCAAAGTCGTTATTTACTACTGACTCCAACTTCTCGATGAGCGTCATTTCCTGGCGCTCATTCTGTGGCTTGCTCTTGTCCTCTTCCGCCTGGCGCTGTGCAAGGAATTCCAGGTCCTCACGGTTGTTCTCCAGTGCATAGCGGATGATGTATTTGATAAACTCCTCAGCGAGGTCAGCGTTCATCTTCAGGTCGTAGAAAGCCATCTCCGGCTCTATCATCCAGAACTCTGCCAGGTGGCGCGTTGTGTTTGAGTTCTCGGCACGGAACGTTGGCCCGAACGTGTAGATGTCACTAAAAGCCATGGCTGCTACCTCGCCCTCCATCTGTCCGGAAACTGTCAGGTTTGTGGAGCGGCCGAAGAAATCTTCCTCAAAATTGATTTGTCCTTCTTCTGTGCGTGGCAGGTTGTCCAGGTCCAGTGTGGTTACACGGAACATTTCGCCAGCACCCTCAGCGTCAGAAGCGGTAATGATTGGCGTGTGCATATACACAAAGCCTTTCTCATTGAAAAACTTATGAACAGCAAAAGACAAAGTGTTACGAACACGGAAAACTGCGCCAAACGTATTGGTCCGGAAGCGCAGGTGAGCAATCTCACGCAAGAACTCGAGCGAGTGTGCCTTCTTCTGAAGCGGGTATGTTTCCGGGTCAGCTTTGCCTAACACTTCGATGCTTGTAGCCTGTACTTCGTAGGCCTGCCCTTTGCCCTGAGAGGCTACTAATTTACCAGTAACAGCAATGGCAGCACCAGTAGTTACATCCTTAAGTGTTTCCTCGTTGAACTTCTCGGCTTCAGCCACTACCTGCAAATTATTTATCGTTGAACCGTCGTTCACGGCGATAAAATTCACAAACTTATTCCCGCGCTTTGTGCGCACCCAGCCTTTCAGTAGAACCTCTTTGTCTACCTCGGCACCCTGTAGCAGATCTTTTACTTTTGTGCGTTGCATGTGTAATGGTTATTATTGCCTCTCCTGGTATTACAGTTTACTTGTAAAAGTATAAACTATAAAGAATAAGCAGCCTATCCTGTCCGTTCTTTTTATAGGTTTCAAGCGTTAAAGTGCCAGAAATTTATACCTCTTTCAGGTGAACCGTACTGTTCTGGTAAAGTGCTTTTCTGAAAATCCCTCAAAGTAACGATATTTTAACCTTTTTTGTAAATGCGAGTAAAATTATCCTAAATTTGGAAGTGCACAGAAGTGCATCAATTTTTCATTAGAAACTATGCAGCGACTCGATTTAAGACAACTTTTATCCCAGAAGCTATCGCCGCAGCAGATACAATTTATCAAGCTGCTGCAGATACCTACTGCTGAGTTGGAGATGCGCATAAAAGAAGAGCTGGAGATTAACCCTGCACTGGAGGAAGGGCGTGAAGAATCTTCGGAGGAATACAGCGACTCTGATGAGTATGAGGATGACTACGGGAAGGATGATGACATTGACATTAACGACTATCTCAACGATGATGAGATAAGCGGCTATAAAATGCAGGGTGATCGTGGCGGTGATGAGGAAGACAAGGAGATGCCGATTGCCATGACTTCCACGCTTACAGATTCATTGATGGACCAGCTGGGCTTTCTGGATCTTGACGACAGGCAGTTTGCCATTGGGATGCAGCTTATCGGCAGCATCGACCACGATGGCTACATTCGCCGTGATCTCAGCTCTATTGCAAATGATCTTGCTTTTTCCCAGAACATCGAAACTACGGAGGAGGAGATTGAGCAGGTGCTGCACATGATACAAACTTTTGATCCGGCAGGAATCGGTGCGCGCGACTTACCTGAGTGCCTGTTACTGCAACTGGTGCGGCGTGAGCAGGATTCTACAACAGTGCTGGCAGAACGTATCTTAAACGAAGCCTTCGACGAGTTTACCAAAAAGCATTACCAGAAGATACAGAGTAAGTTCAACGTATCAGAGGATGAGCTGAAAAAGGCTATAGATCTTATCATCAAACTGAACCCGAAACCGGGAGGAGCTGGGGCCAGCATGACACGCGTTCAGTACATCATCCCTGATTTTATCCTGAATAATAACAACGGAGAACTGGAGTTGTCTTTGAACTCTCGTAATGCTCCTGATCTGCGTATAAGCCGCTCTTATGCCGATATGTTTGATGCCTATGACAAATCAGACAAGAAGGATAAGAAGCTGAAGGAAACCGTAACGTTTGTAAAGCAGAAATTAGATGCGGCCAAGTGGTTCATAGATGCCATTCGCCAGCGGCAAAACACGCTGCTGCGAACGATGGAAGCCATCATAAAATACCAACATGATTTTTTCCTGGAGGGTGACGAAAGCGAGCTGCGGCCGATGATCCTGAAAGACATTGCCGAAGAGATCGGAATGGACATCAGTACTATCAGCCGGGTAGCTAACAGCAAAGCCGTGCAGACTGAATTTGGTATTTATCCACTCAAGTACTTTTTTTCAGAGGGTATTGCCACTGACTCCGGAGAGGATGCCAGTAGTCGGGAAGTGAAGCATATTCTGAAGGAGATAATCGATAATGAGAATAAGCGTAAACCACTCTCTGACGAAAAGATAGAGAAGTTGTTGAATGAGAAAGGGTATAATATTGCCCGTCGTACAGTAGCAAAGTACAGAGAGCAACTGAATATACCTGTGGCAAGGCTTAGGAAGGAACTGTAGCCTGTAAAATGAACTCTGGAATAAAATAAACTTCAGCAGGCGTTCATTGTTACAGCATTCATAATCATTAATTCACAAAACATACAAGTGAACCGTTCCCTGGCAATGGTGCTGTCAGTAGCTTTCCACCCGCTACTCCTGCCTACTTATTTATTTGCTTTTATTCTTTACTACATGCCGGCCTCCATGCTCACTTTTCCGATGCAAAGCCGGTGGGTGGTACTCAGCATGATTTTCCTTTCAACTTTTATGGTTCCTAGCATCGGCGCCTATTTCATGGTGCGCATGGGCCGCCTGGATTCCTTGGAGATGGAGCGACGTGAGCAACGAAGTCTACCCCTGCTTTTTACAGGTGTATGCTATGCCATAACCTCTTACCTGCTGTACCAGGAAGAAGTGTTTGATGCTGTTTTCTACTTTGTAATGGGCATTATTGCTGCTTCTGTGTTTGTAACCTACCTGGTGTCACTATTCTGGAAAATAAGTGCCCACAGTGTGGGTATGGGTGGCGCTTTAGGTATTCTGCTCACCCTAAACATGATTATGCCAGACGCCGGGATGTCTATGCCAATTGCTGTTGCCGTTGTTTTAACCGGGGCTGTGCTCTCTGCAAGGCTGGCGTTGCACGCCCACACGCCAGAGCAGGTATATGCCGGCTTTGGCTGCGGGCTGATGCTGGCCCTTGTAACTACTTATATAGCTCTATAAAAAAGGGCAGGCACTTTAAAGCGCCTGCCCTTTTTTATTTACTCTTCTTAAGTTATTGCTTCACAATTCTGCGAGTTATACTGCTGTTCCTGTCATCAGACAGTTTAACCAGGTATATGCCGCTTGGCAGGTTGCTGACATCCACAGTTGTGGCTGCTTTTAAGTTGTTCTGCTCATAGACTTTCTTACCCGTACTGCTATAGATATACAGGCTGCTATTGCGAACTTTAGTCGCATCTACAGATATGGTTAAAGCTTTCTGAACTGGGTTGGGGTATACTTCTGTTGCCAGTGCAAGTATTTCATCTGAAGCACCGGTGATTGTGATAGGGGCAAAGTTTGTATATACAAACCGCTCCGTGTTTACCCAAGCGTTTTCTGCAGGAGAGAGCTCCTGGTAAACTATCTGAGTAATGTCACCGTTGCTGTCTCTGGAAATAGTAGCTTTCTCTTCCGAGTCTGTTACCCACTCATTTGCATCGGCATCATATACTTCTTGTAAGCTCCTTACAATAGGCTCAAGAACATACTTTTCACCAGAGGTTAATTCAGTAGTAGTAAAGCGTAGAGAGGGAAGAAGGGTTGTGCCTTCAACATTATAGTTAGTTTCTATAGTGGTACGGGTGCTGTTTGCTGCATCGGTAATGTGCTGGTATTCAATTTTATACTTGTTCCATACGTTGGTAGAAGCATCTAGCTCCTCATAAAAGTAGCTGCTTCTTGTATAGGTACTGCCAACGTACGCAATGTCGGTTTCCTTTTCCTGTGCAACCCAGTTAGAACCTATACGTGCGTATGTCGTGATATTTGTTGGTCTGTTATCACTACTGTTGGCATACCCATAGGTAATTTTCTCATCTAACACCCAGCCTTGGGTCACACTTGGTGGTACGATAGAGTAAAACTCAGAAACAGTTTCAGTAATCCTGTCGCCTGAGCGGGTATGGGTGCTACGGGTTCCCTGCATCAACAACCAGGCTCCGTTTTCCCAGTTATAAATTCCAAAGCTGCTTAGCTGCTCACCCTCAAAAGCAAAGGTTATTTTCATAGAATTTACCCATGCATTGTTATTCCACTGCTTAAGCACCAGGTCAGTGGCTACACCCTGGTTGTTGTAAGAATAAATGTACTGAGCCTGGTTAACATTTGCGGGTAATTCTACAACAGTAGCGGTTTCCACTAAGCCGTTGGTATTATAGGTGTACGATGTTCTTGTTTTATCGTCCCATTGGTCATTTTCACCCCACAAACTGTATGTCTCTGTTTGCGCAACACGTATTGTTTGACTTGTTGCAAACCGGGAACTTTCTGTAGCTAAAAGCTTTTTATTACGCTCTAAAACAGCCTTGAAAAACGGGTTCTGAAGAGAGGTTGACAGGTCTTGTGCCTGAAGTGTTGGGCACAGCAGAAATGCTGCTGCGAACAGCAGAAGTGTAAAAATTTTTCTCATAGTAATATATAGTTTTAGGTTTTGTTGCTTACTGAGCTATAGCGGGTATAGCAGGTAATAAGTATTTGGGCGCGAAGTAATAGGCGGTAAAGATACATAGGAGAGATGTGAAGTTGCTAGTATATATCAATAATTTATTTAAAAAGTAATAAACACAGGGTGTAGCACACGTAATCTAATCTGCTTCTTGTCAATAGCCCTTGATTTCTTAACTTTGATAATCATACAAAAACTGAAAAAGCATGACCTACGAGTGTTTACTATATGATGTGCAGGATGGTATTGCTACCATCACTTTAAACAGGCCTGATGTATTCAATGCCTTCAACGATCAGCAGAGCTATGACTTACAGGATGCTCTAAAGCAGGTAAGTCGTGATGAGAATGTGCGGGTGGTAGTGCTTACCGGTGCTGGTAAGGCCTTTTGCTCCGGACAGGATCTGAAAGCAATAGCCAGTGCCAGTAAAAGAGACCTTTCTGAATCTCTGGAAAAGCGCTATAATCCAATCATTCGCGCTATGCGTAATCTGCCAAAGCCTATCATCTGTAAGTTGAATGGTGTGGCAGCAGGGGCTGGTTGTTCTCTGGCGCTAGCCTGCGATATGGTAGTAGCTTCTACGGTAGCAAGTATGATTGAAGTATTTGTAAATGTAGGCCTGGTGCTTGATTCCGGATCTTCTTTCTTCCTGCCACGGGTGGTGGGCTCTCTGAAAGCTTTTGAACTTAGCACACTTGGCTCTAAAGTGTCAGCTGAGGAAGCATTGCAGTTAGGAATGGTAAACAAAGTTGTAGCGCCAGAAGAGTTAGACGATGCAGTGACCGAGCTTGCTGCCCGTTATGCTGCTGGCCCAACCAAGGCCATCGGGCTGATGAAAAAGATGCTCAACAAGTCTTTTAACTCTTCTTTGGATGAGATGTTGGATTACGAAGCCTACTGCCAGAAAATAGCAGGCAACTCTGAAGATTATAAGGAAGGTGTAACCGCATTTAATGAAAAGCGCAAACCGCAATTTAAGGGGGCTTAACAGCTACATAAGTAATTGATAACAGAAGGGGCTGCCGGAATAACATACCGGCAGCCCCTTCTGCTTTTATATGTATTACAGCTTTCTATAGCCGTATAATTTTAGTCCTTCTGCCATTCAGCGTTACCTCTGCAATGTTATCACAAGGCTCACCACCAGTTGGGTCATAATTTAGCCTCAAGGTATGGCCATTTTCATTTTTGATCAGGATTATGCCTGAAACGAAATGACGGGCACAGCCTACAGCAAGCACTCTCTTAAGAGGCTGCTCCGTAACGCTTGTATAAGCAACTCCTCTACGGTTTACCCCGGCAGCACGACTGTTTAACAGATATATATCATCCGTCATTTGAGGGGTGTCTCCTCCGGCAATACGTTCAATTACACGCTCCGCTCTCCAGGTTATAGTTCCTCCGGGAGTTGCTATACTGGCATCAAGAACAACAACATTCTTTTTGTTTCGGCTAACATACGTTACAGTGCGTGTACCAGTGATTCGCATATCATTTACATAATAGTCAACAAGTGTGGTGATCACTTTAGAGCCCTCCTGGTGCGGACGACCTTCAAACTTTGAAACAATTTTACCTCGTCGTGATTTACCGTCGCGGCAGAGGCAGTTTGTTGTTCCAAAATCTATGGTTACGGTGCGGGTGTCGCTGTTGTAGGTACGGGTTGCACAATCTGGTAGACTTTCAGGGGCCGCTACACGTCCGTTTAGTTGTGGTTCAGCACTTATAACATCCTCAACAAACTCATCCACACTTGCCATTTCAAGATCAGCGATGGCATTCGCCTCTGCCGACTCAACATCAATGCTCTCCTGTACATCTTCTTCTTTTTGACAGGCGGTAAAAGCCAGCGTACTGCCTAGCAGTAGCATGAGTGGCAGTTGTTTTGAAATGTGGATTTTCATGTTTTCTGGTTAAGGTTACACTGCTTAGATAAGCGTTACACTAAAAGGTTAAATCCTATATATAAAATATTTAACAACCTCAGGTGCCTAGAATGAATAACCTACTGATAACTTGAGCTGTGGCAGTGGAACAACAGAAAATATGGCATCTCTGTCTTGCATAAGGTGATGACCATAAATGTTATCTACCAGCAACTCTTCAGCACCGGTTGCCCTGGCATATTTTGCCCTGCCTCCCAACGAGCCGGCCACTTCCATTGTAAAATGGTCGTCCAGTAACAACTGCCAGCCCAGCTGATAGCTCAGGTCCATTGAGTTCTGGTAAAGCCTGCCAATGCTTCTGGAGGCGTCGGTTACTCCTAATGCATCTTTTTCAAACACCAAAAATCTATACCCAAACAAAGGGCCATGGAAGAACCCAAATGGAGCCTTTTGTTTTTTAGTAGTGTAGTGGCGCTGGCTCATCCTAATGCTTACGCCATTTACACGTTTCCCATCCAACGCTGTATAGGAACCATCTTCTTTCAGGAAGGCCCTGTACACATAACCAATACCGTATTCATTACTCACTTTAGCCACACGTAGTTTTTCATAAGATAAACGGACTTCTCCAATCAGTAGTGGCTGCAGCTTAAGGATCAAATCGTGGGCGGCATCTATAACTGTGTCAGGCTCTACCTCTTCCCAGCTTTCTTCCTGCGCCTTTACATTTCCTGCACACAGGAACAGCATTAGCAGTGTTATCATCCATACATGTTTTTTAGCTTTCATCATAGAAGGGTAGACTTAAATAGGTGAATAGTAAGGTTGAAGTAAAGGCTGTAAAATACTGCAAGTTTGGTTTTCAGGGGTGTGGTATGTATGTGGTGCGTAGCATTAACGTTTGGCAAAGTAATAAGAATGCAAAAAGAGGCATTCCTTACCCATGTGTTGCTCAGGCGTAAATGTAGCAAGCTAAAAATAATCATTAATATTTAACTAATAAAAAACTAAGAAGGGAAAAGCATCAACAGGTCTGGTATTAGGCGCGCTATTTTTCAGTGTGGTTTCTTGTAACCAGGAACAGGTGCTGTTGAAGAGGCTCAGGAAACAAATGAGATGGTGAAGAACAAATAGCTGAGGCGCTGACACATTATCTAAAACATATACGAGCATCTGTAAGTACCTATACTTGCAGATGCTTTTTATTTAAATACTATGACTATGAAGAGATACATTCTTTTTTTTGCGGCAGGGGTAGCTTTCTTTCTGACAGGCTGTGACTCAGAAGATAGCGTTGAACTAGCCAAAGAGCAAAGCGTGCAGCAGTTCGAAGCTGTCGGCATAGAGAATATGGAAAACGATGCGCTTTTTGCCGCGGAGGCTGCCAGTGCCAACATGCTGCTGGTGCAGCTAAGCGAAGCAGCCATAAACCGCGGTGTAAGTCCGGAGGTAAAGAACTTTGCGCAACGTTCCGAAAACACACACCGGCAGATGAACAATGAACTGCAGGAGGTGGCTAGCCAGACAAATATTGTGCTTCCTCAGACGCTTGGTAAGGCTGATCAAGAAACTTACAACGACCTGATGGAAAAAGAGGGTATTTCTTTTGATGTAGAGTTTATACGAATCATGCGCGAGCAGCACAAAGACCTGCTGAGAAGATACGATGATATGGCAGAGAATGGCAACAGTATGGAGATAAAGCAGTTTGCTTCGAGGCAGCTACCCCTGCTGCGGCAGCATGAGGAAGCCACAGAAAGGCTAGAAGAGAAAATAGATTGATAAAAACGATAGCTGCTATACTTCAAGCAGCTATCGTTTTTATGATAGCTAATCCTGGCCGTTTTCGTGGTAGTGGCTCGTTGTCAGCTCCTCTTTCAGGAAACGGGCCGTATAGCCTTTCCCTGACTTAGCCACTTCTTCCGGAGTGCCTTTGGCTACAATGGTTCCACCACCTTCACCACCTTCCGGACCAATATCAATTATATAATCTGCTATTTTAATCAGATCCAGGTTGTGCTCGATTATAAGCACTGTATTGCCTTTGTCGGTTAGCTTGTGAAGTACTTCTGTCAGGTGCTCAATGTCCTGGAAGTGCAGACCTGTGGTTGGCTCATCTAAGATATAAAGGGTTTGGCCCGTATCTTTTTTTGATAACTCTGTGGCCAGCTTTACCCGTTGCGCCTCTCCACCAGAGAGAGTCGTAGCCTGCTGGCCAAGTGTAATATAGCCTAGGCCAACTTCATTCAGCGTCTGGATTTTGCGCAGAATTCGGGGCTGGCTGTCAAAGAAGTCTACAGCCTGTTCCACGGTCATGTCCAGTACGTCTGTGATGCTCTTGCCTTTAAAGCGAACTTCCAGCGTCTCACGGTTGTAGCGCTTGCCCTTGCATACTTCGCACGGTACGTAAACATCCGGAAGGAAATTCATTTCAATGGTTCGCATGCCAGCTCCCTGACACGCTTCGCAGCGTCCGCCTTTCACATTAAAAGAGAACCGGCCTGGGGAATAGCCCCTGATCTTTGCCTCCGGCAGCTGTGCAAACAAACTTCGGATATCAGTAAACACACCTGTATAGGTTGCCGGGTTTGAACGTGGTGTACGGCCAATTGGCGACTGATCTACTTCTATCACCTTGTCAATATGCTCCAGACCTTTTATGTTCTTATATGGAAGCGGCTCTCGTTTTGCCCGGAAGAAGTGCGTGTTCAGGATAGGGTAAAGCGTATCATGAATCAGCGAAGATTTACCACTGCCCGACACTCCCGTGACACAGATCATTTTACCCAGTGGCAGCTCCAGCGTTACATTCTTCAGATTATGACCTGTGGCACCTGACAATATCAACTTCTCACCGTTGCCCGGGCGTTTGATGCGTGGTATTTTTATGCCACGGCGGTTGCTAAGAAAATCTGCAGTTGTAGTTCCTGCCTTTAGCATCTGATCAGGGGTGCCGGCTGTAACCACCTGCCCACCATGGATACCAGCGCCAGGACCAATGTCCACTACATAATCTGCCTGCATGATCATGTCTTTGTCGTGCTCCACAACAATAATGGAGTTGCCAAGGTCCCGGAGATCCTTTAAGGCATTGATCAGGCGCTCGTTGTCGCGCTGGTGCAGGCCTATACTTGGCTCATCCATGATGTACAGCACGCCCACCAGCTGCGTACCAATCTGGGTAGCTAACCGTATTCGCTGGCTTTCTCCTCCTGACAGCGTTCTTACCGGGCGGTGCAGGCTCAGGTAGTCCAAGCCAACATCTAATAAGAAACCAATTCGTTTGCGAATCTCTTTCAGAAGCTCCCGGGCAATTACATTCTGCCGTTCGCTTATTCTATCCTCAAGTCCATTAAACCAGTTGGCCAGCTTGTTTATATCCAGTACCGACAGCTCTCCAATGTTCTTGCCATCGATCTTAAAGTGAAGGGATTCCTTCTTAAGCCTGTAACCATCACATTCCGGACAGGTGCTTGTCTGGGTAAAGTCCTCCACCCACGAGCGGATGTTATCAGAATCGGATTCCATCTGACCTTTCAGGAAGTTAATGATCCCTTCGAACTCGACTACATAATTGCCCTTTTTGGTATTAACCTCCAGATCCTCTTCCAAACCATAGAGCAACACCTTCAAGATATCTTCTGGCAGGTCCTTGATAGGTGTAGAAACAGAAACCTTGAAGTGCTTGAATAAGGCCTCTATCTGCTTAAAGATCCAGATGTCGCGGTACTCGCCAAGCGGAGCAATTCCCCCGCGGCGTATACTCAGGCTCTTGTCCGGAATCACAGATTCTTCTGTTATCTCTTGTATTTCCCCTAAACCGTTGCAAACAGGGCAGGCACCATACGGAGAGTTGAATGAAAAGGAGTTCGGCGCCGGGTCATCATAAGCGATGCCAGTCGCTGGATCCATCAGGTGGCGTGAGAAGAAGTGTGTCTTTTCAGTATCTGCATCAAGAATAAGCACTGTGCCTTTACCGTGTGTCAGTGCATTTTGAATGGAACTGGACAGGCGGAAGCGATCTTCTTCTTTCACTACAATCTTATCGATCACAATCTCAATATCGTGGATCTTGTAGCGGTCTACCTGCATTTTAGGCGTAATCTCCAACATTTCCCCATCTACCCGGGCTCTGATAAAGCCCATCTTACGGATTTGCTGAAAGAGTTCGCGGTAATGCCCTTTACGACCTTTTACAACGGGCGCCAGCACTACAATACGCTTGCCGTCAAAGTTTTCCAGAATATGGTTAACAATCTGCTCATCACTCTGGCGAACCATTTTCTCACCGGTCACATAGCTGAAAGCCTCGGCAGTACGCGCCCAAAGCAGACGCATAAAGTCATAGATTTCAGTGATAGTGCCCACCGTAGAGCGTGGGTTGCGGCTGGTGGTTTTCTGCTCAATAGATATTACCGGCGAAAGCCCTTCGATTTTATCAACGTCAGGTCTTTCCAGTCCACCCATAAAAGAGCGGGCATAGGCCGAAAACGTTTCCATGTAGCGGCGCTGTCCTTCGGCGTAAATAGTATCAAAAGCCAGGGATGACTTGCCTGAGCCACTGATTCCGGTAAAAACTACCAGCTTATAGCGCGGCAGCTTGATAGAAATATTCTTGAGGTTATGTTCGCGGGCACCGTATACTTCAATCTGCTGTGCGTCACCGTTTTCGGTAGAGGCCTGTGAGCCGATTGCTGTGCCTGTTACAGCAGTTTGTTGCTCTTGGTTGAAATCCATTCAGGATAAGTGGTTTTTAAATAGCAAAGTTAAAAAAATATCAGCGCTTGGCAGAGCCAATACGCTAACCCTTTTTAACAGAAAAGAGCTGTAATTGGTTTAGCCTGAATAAAGTTTGTTAGAAGGGAGTTAATCTGTATTTCCGTAGCGGGATGCTTCTTTTTCATGTAACTCTGCATGGTGGTGGCTGGTGTGCTCTATGCTTTTGTGATGGCCTTCAATCAATCTTTGCTTTTTTCGATATCTTAAAAAACTATAAATTGCCAGTATAGCGCCAATGGGTAGCAACGTGGCCCCAATCAGTTCAAGGTACAGATCATCAGAAAACTTGACAGCGGCAAAGCCTCCGGCAATAATAGTTATAGAAGTGCGCAGGTAAGCCATCAGTGTCCGCTCGTTGGCAAAAATAGTTCGCTGCATTGCCATTTGGTCACGTATTTCTGCGTTCTTCTTCTCCTGTACCTTCAGCTTTTTCTTTAGCTTTTTTATTTTTTCCTTATCCTCATCAAGCATAGCCTTTCCTTTGAAAAAATATACGGCCTGTAAGTGGTTTTGTATATCTATAAAATTCTAATGAAGCACTTCCAGGGAGCCTCTGTAGCTTCTGCCGGTTGCAGGATGATACAGGTAGTAAAACAATAAAGTATTGATTTTGTCCTTAGGAGCACAGTCGTTGGTATAGTTGCTGGTACGGTATATTTCTTTTCCCCAGCGGTTAAAGAGTTTTAACTCCCAGTCGTCTTTTATCTGGCCATAGTGCTTCTTGTTATACTACATTAAAGGGTTTAAATATATATATTAACTAGAATTGTAAGATACAAGCATATGGGATATTAGTAAATAGAAAAGCCTTTGCCAGAATCGGCAAAGGCTATGTTCAAAAAAATCAATCAAGTTATTTGATACTAATACCGTTCATGTCTTCAAACCGAGCCATAAGCCCCCAGCCGTTGGCTCTGGAAGCAAGCGCAACGAGTATGGTGTTCTGCCCTTTTTTGAGCGGCAGGTATACGGCGTTTGTGCGAAGCTGCTTGTCAATTTCACCCCTATACATACCGTTCTTCGCCCTGAAGCTATTGTCGCCAAAAAAGACAGGCGCGCCGTTTAATAAAAGGTGTGCTTTGTTGCTATACTCAAAGTACAGTTTCTTTACTTGCTCCTTATCAGATTGTAGCTCCAGTTTTACCCATACCATATCGTCGGTGTTCCTTTCGAAGGCTTCGGCTTCTCTCTTGCTACGGTACTGTGCTATGTTGAGCAGGCCCTGTGCATCAGTCGGGAGCGTTTCCCATGTTAGCTGATGCAGCTTAGGCCATTTTTCTACCTGAACATCCTGCACCAGAAAAGAAGGAGATACCTGCCAGCTTTTTACAACATTTGCTGCTACATCAGGAACAATGGAGCCTGTAGGTGCAGTGGTAGGGTCAAGGGGTGTAAACCTGAAGTTACTGAAACGGGCGCCGTTCAGTGTCCAGAGTCCAAACTTGCCACTCTTACTTCCCTGGCGCAGGTTAGATATAACCATAGAAGGAATATCAGAGTGATCTAAGTATACCCGGGCAAGTGTGCCCTGTACCTCTATTTTCAGGTGTATCCATTCGTTTGGCCTGAAAACATGCTTTGCCTGGTGTTCCGCGTATAGTTGCCAGGAACTGCTGCCATTAAACACAGGTGTGTACTGCACCGCATCCGGCTGACCTGATTTGCCTTGCCTGATGTATAGTTCTTCGTAGTTGTTTTTGCCATCGTGCCTGAATACGATACCTGCCATTCCACGGGCAGGATCAGGGGCAATGTCCACTTCTAAAATACCATCCTGCATCTCCTGATTACTATACAGCACATGCCCCCGTTCCAGGTATAGGCTTTCCTGCCCCAGGTAGTTTTCTACTACTGGTTTTGTTGTACCTGTTTCCCAGTTACCGGAGTTAAAAGAGAATCTGTTATCATTGGCAAATCCTGCCCAGCTAGCTGCCAATGCCCAAATTAGGAAGAGTAGTTTTTTCATAGTTTTATTTTGTCTGATGCTTTAGACGTTCTTGTATTTGATAGCACCTTACAAAGGTCGGGAGCAGGAGAGGAATCTAACAGGTCGTTTTATAGGTAATGATGGTCATTTTATAATTGCCTGTTGCGGTAAGCATTGGGAGAAAGACCAGTTTGCGTGCGGAAGAATCTGTTGAAGTTGGCCGTGTCTGAAAAATTGAGGCTATAGGCGATTTCAGCTACTGTTTTGGATGTGTATAATAACTGGCGCTTGATCTCAAGCAGCAGTCGGTTTTTTATGAGTACCGATGCCGTAGTGCCAAAATGTTTTTGAGCAATGGTGTTAAGGTGTGCAGGCGTAACGTGCAGCAGCTCGGCATACTCCTGTACCTGGTGCTTTTGCTGGTAGTGCTGCTCCAGTAGCTTCCGGAATGTAAAAATGTAATGATTGCCCTCTGTATCTGCCTCTGCTTTGTGCTGCTGCGCGTAAAGCCTGTTCAAACTTATCAGCAGCTGATAAAGTAATGCACGGAGCATGTGCGGGCTATCTTGCTGAAGTTCCATAAATTCTTGTTCAATAGCCTGTATATTACTCTTGAACTGATAAAGTGCAGTGGGAGGTGCAAGCAGGGCAGTTGGATTGGAAGTGTTATGAAAGAATTGGAAGCGGTGCAGAAAAAGGGGGTCATTGAAAAACGAGGCGATAAATGTTTCCTCAAAAAACAAGGTATACCCCTGCACGTCACTTTCTGTTTTCCACACACGCACCTGCCCTGGCGAAGTAAAAATAATCCTTCCTGGCTCCAGCTTGTGTACCACCCCATCCAGACTAAAAGTGCCACTTCCCTTCTCCAGAAACATGATGTCGTAGAAAGAAAGAACGTGAGGTGTGTCGGAGAGTATGAAGTTCTCTAACGATTCTATTCTTCCAACATCCAGGAGGAGCTCCCGACCATACTTGTTCCGCAGAAAATCAAAGTGAAGAATCTGTTGGTCCGGCATAGCGAAAATTTCAGGTAACTACGGCAAATATAGTACAAAAGCAAAAGCCCGCTGTATTGGCAGCGGGCTTTTGTGTAAGTATAGAACTGTTCTCTTAGAAGTTTGGAGACAACAGGTATCTGCTATAGAAGTCATCGATGACCTTCACTGCTTCCGTGGCATCATCCACTATATGGATCAGGTCTAAGTCCTCCGCGCTGATGTTGCTCTCAACTTGTAACATCACCTCATCAATCCACTTAAACAGACCTTCCCAGTAAGAGCGGCCCACCAACACGATCGGGAAAGCACCAATTTTCCTTGTCTGTATCAGCGTGATCGCTTCGAACAGTTCGTCAAGTGTACCAAATCCACCTGGCATAACCACAAAGCCCTGCGCATACTTCACGAACATTACTTTGCGAACAAAGAAGTAGTCGAAGTTAATGAGTTTATCAGAGTCGATGTAGATATTGTTAAATTGCTCAAACGGAAGCTGTATGTTCAAACCTACAGATTTACCTCCCTCTGAGTGAGCTCCTTTGTTACCGGCCTCCATAATGCCGGGGCCTCCGCCTGTAATTACACCATAGCCATGGCGTACTAACTTGGCGGCAATCTCCTCAGCCATCAGGTAATACTTGTGCGTGTTTTTTGTACGAGCCGATCCAAAGATTGAAACGCACGGGCCAATTTTAGCCAGCTTCTCAAACCCCTCCACAAACTCAGACATTACTTTAAATATCTGCCATGAATCGGCAATCTTTATCTCGTTCCAATCTTTGTCAACGAAGGCCTGGCGGATTTTTTTGTCTTCCGGAGAGGCAGGCGGAGCAGTTGTCTGACCACTTTCACGCAGATCAGTTACTGATCTTGCTTTATTTTCGTTTACATCAGGCTTAAGGATTGTTTGTCCGCTGCCAGTATTAAGCTCCTGGTCGTGTAGCTTCGTTTTGCTTGTCTTTCTAAGCTTTGTCATAATTTTTTCTTCATCTTCATCATAGAGGCCTTAGCCCCTGGCGCCAATTCATAAGGCGCACTTCATCTCAATAAATAAAGCGATGGGTTGTTTGCATCATTGTGAGGAAGCGCTGCAAAACACCCAGGCGTGTAAATAAAATCTATTTGGAGCGGATCGCAATAACCGGATCCAGGTTGGAGGCTAAAACTGCCGGAATAATTCCAGAAAGCATTCCTATCACGGCCGATACGCCAAGTCCGAGAATAATGTTGCTCACTGATAAGGACACCTTCATCATGTCCTGGGGAATTAGTGTGAGCAGGAACACAAGCAAAATGCCTATGCCTCCGCCGATTAGGCTCAGGAATACAGACTCGAAAAGGAACTGGAAAAGTATAAAGTAATTTTTTGCTCCCAACGATTTCTGAATACCAATAATATTGGTTCTTTCTTTAACAGACACGAACATGATGTTGGCAATACCAAAGCCACCAACCAATATAGCAAAACCTC
The DNA here is from genome assembly GCF_042684605.1 of Pontibacter locisalis. NCBI lineage: Bacteria > Pseudomonadati > Bacteroidota > Cytophagia > Cytophagales > Hymenobacteraceae > Pontibacter > Pontibacter locisalis. Next base: position 15,332 of record NZ_JBHULU010000012.1, on the reverse strand, counting down.
CGATTACCCAGCCTGCCAAACCTACTACCTCAAAGAATCCGCCGATTGCCTGCGTAGCCATTTCTGGTCTGTTTAAAGCAAAGCTGTCTTCATCACGTGGGCGCAGTCCGCGGATGTTACGCATTAATCCCCGTATCTCATATTCCAACTCAAGCAGCCCCTGGTCTTCTTCACGGCCTTTAACAGCAATGGTAGAGCCTATGCCATCCGGGCCAACATCAAACATTTTCGCAAAGGTGCCATAAGGTATAATGCCCATTTGATCGAAGTTAGGTAGGCCAAACATGCTTTCGCCCTGCTTTTCCATAACACCAATTACCATTAACTTCTGGCCGGCCACCTTTACCTCTTGCCCCAGTGGCTCAGTGAAAGGAAAAAGCGCTTCTGCCATTTCATGGCCAATAATCACCACATTTCGGGCCGCATCTACTTCCTGCGGCACAAAATAACGGCCTTCCTGAATAGGTATCTCGGCTACCTTGTTGTACTCGTAAGTAACACCAAATAGGCCGGCGTTGGAATAACTGTTACTGCCTTGTTTGAAAGTATTATTTCCTTTATCTGCAAAAATAGCAGCGCCGGCATCGTTTGATAGGTTGCGTTCCAGTAATTTAAACTCGCGCAGGTTTGGCTCAGGCCTCTGAAAGTACTTCCACCAGGGATAATTCGGGCCAAATGACCAGGGCCACTTCTGTACATAAATTACTTTGTCGCCGATAAAGCTCATGCTGTCACGCACATTGCGCTCCAAAGAATCTACCAGGGTAAAAACAGAAATAATGGCGAATATACCTATTGTAACGCCCAGCAATGAGAGAATGGTACGCAGCAGATTAGAACGAAGCGCCTGCCATGCAAACCGAAAACTTTCCGCTATTAAGCGCAGGTATATCATAGTCTTTCCTAAAACAAGTTTATGTAGCTTAAGTAATTTGGTTAAAAGTAAGAATATTTCGGTCAAACTCAGTAAATTTGCGGTCTGATTTTTCGTTTTTTAGTAAACAGGAGTATAGAAACCCATTAGAGGAGACCGGGGTTTATTAAAAAGCACGAAGGCAACAGACACCAAATACCGTAATATTTGATATATGAAATTATCCGAATTTAAATTTGATCTTCCAGAAGACCTTTTAGCCACACATCCTTCAGAAAACCGCGATGAGTCTCGTATGATGGTGCTGCACCGCGATTCAGGTAAAATCGAGCACCGTGTGTTCAAGGATATTCTGGAGTATTTTGATGATGGCGATGTGATGGTAGTGAATGATACCAAGGTTTTTCCTGCCCGCCTTTATGGCAACAAAGAAAAGACCGGCGCCAAAATCGAAGTTTTCCTGCTGCGTGAGCTGAACAAAGACATTCACCTGTGGGATGTTCTGGTTGATCCGGCGCGTAAAATCCGAGTAGGAAACAAGCTTTACTTTGGCGATAGCGACCTGGTAGCTGAAGTAATTGACAACACTACTTCCCGTGGCCGTACAATAAAGTTTTTGTTTGATGGCTCGGATGAGGAGTTCTACAAGACAATCAACGATCTTGGCGAAACACCTCTGCCTAAATACATCAAACGTGAAGCAGAGCCAGAGGATAGAGAGCGTTACCAGACCGTTTATGCTAAGAATGTAGGAGCTGTGGCAGCACCTACTGCAGGTCTGCACTTTACTAAAGAAGTAATGAAGCGCCTGGAAATCAAAGGAGTGGATGTAACTCCAATAACGCTTCACGTAGGTCTAGGCACTTTCCGTCCGGTAGATGTGGAAGACCTGACGAAACATAAGATGGATTCAGAGAACTTCATGGTTCCTGCTGATACGGCTGAGATGGTAAACCGTGCCCTGGACAACAAGAAGCGTGTTTGTGCCATTGGTACCACCACCATGCGTGCACTGGAGTCTTCTGTATCTGCTAATGGCCGCTTAAAGGCAAATGAAGGCTGGACCGACAGATTTATTTTCCCTCCTTACGATTTTAAAATTGCAAATGCCTTAGTTACTAACTTCCATATGCCGGAAAGTACTCTACTGATGATGGCTGCTGCCTTTGGAGGATATGAGCTGGTTATGAAAGCGTATGAGGAGGCCGTAAAAGAGAAATACCGTTTCTTTAGCTACGGCGATGTAATGCTTATTCTGTAAGTTATACTTTATATTGAATACAGATGCCCCAGCCGCTAAAGCTGGGGCATTTTTTATACTTCTAAACCTGCACAACTATGAACGGACCCGACCCCAAAGCTATTTACCCGCTGCCATTTCATCAGAAAATGGTGTTCCTGAAAAACACCATACAAAACCCAAACATTAAGGTTGGCGACTATACGTACTACGATGATCTGGAAGATCCTTACAACTTTGAGAAGAATGTGCTGTACCACTTCGACTTCATCGGGGACAAGCTGCTGATCGGTAAATTTTGTGCCATTGCCTCCGGTGTTAAGTTTATCATGAACGGCGGAAACCATGAAACAAAGCCTATCTCCAGCTATCCTTTCTCTATTTTCGGAAATGGCTGGGAGCGTATCGCAGACAGTGTTTCTTATCCTGTGAAAGGAGATACCATTGTAGAAAACGATGTTTGGATTGGCACCGAAGCCGTAATTATGCCTGGCGTAAGAATCGGAAATGGCGCTGTGGTGGCAACCAAGGCTGTCGTAACCAAAGATGTGCCTGATTATGCCATTGTGGCCGGCAACCCTGCGGCGATTGTAAAAATGCGCTTTTCAGAGGAGCAGGTACTACAGCTGCAAAGCATAGCCTGGTGGAACTGGAATTTAGAAAAGATTACCCGAAACCTGCACCTGATCCATTCTGCAGATGTTGAAGCTTTAGCAAAATGTAGCTAACCTTGTGCCTCATCAACTTTTCAACTCCTTAACTTTGTAGCATGGTTCAAGTTCCGGAATACGCAATTATAGTAGCTGGCGGCAGCGGCACCCGCATGCAACACAGTTTACCCAAGCAGTTTATCGAAGTAGCAGGAAAGCCTATCCTGATGCATACTATAGAGCAGTTCTACAGGTATAACCCGGCGGTTAGGCTGATTGTGGTGCTGCCACAGGAGCAGATCACAACCTGGCGCGAGCTGTGCCGAAAGTATACCTTTAAGCTTTTCCATATGACAGTGGCCGGTGGTGCTACTCGGTTTGGCTCTGTTAAAAATGGGCTGGGTGCGGTGATGGGAGATGGATTGGTAGCAGTGCACGACGGGGTGCGACCATTTGTGGAGGTAGAAACTATTCGTGCCGCTTATGAGGCTGCAGCTAAATTTGGCAGTGCAGTAGTAGCTGTTTCTCCTAAAGATTCTATTCGGGAACTGACGGGAGAGGGGAGTCGTGCAGTGCCCCGCGCAAACTATAAACTGGTGCAAACGCCGCAGTGTTTTAAAGCAAGTATTCTTCGCAGTGCTTATGAGCAGCCGGAACAAGAGCATTTCACCGACGACGCCTCGGTGGTTGAGAGCACAGGCGAAAAAATAAAGCTTGTAGAGGGGAGTTACCGCAACATCAAAATAACAACACCTGAGGATCTTGTATTAGCTGAAGCTTTTGCAGCTCAGGATAAGATGTAGACAGGTTAAGTTAAACGGTTTACGGGATTCAAAGCACCGGTTGGCGCCCTGCCTCCAGAAAAGCCTGATTTGCCTTTACTGTTTCAGACGTTATTGGCTCCAGTTCAGGAGCGGGTTTCGAAAGGTTTAGAATATAACCCTTTAATGGCAAGAGGTTGTAAAGATCATGGGTAATGCAAAGTACAGTTTTGCCCTTTTGTATGGTCCACTCCTGGAGCAATGCAAAAACTTTGTTTTTGTAGTATACATCCAGCTGCTGTGTAGGCTCATCAAGCAACACGATGTCTGCGTCCTGTAGCATCAGTTGAGCAAGCCATACCAACTGCTGCTCACCTCCGGACAAAGTTGTGAAATCATGATCTATGAGGTGCGACAGCTGTAGTTGTTCGAGCACCTGTGCAGCCTGTTGATAATCTGCTGCCCCATAATCTTCAAAGAAGTGCTTTTTCCTGAACAGGCCCATTACGACCAGGTCGTGCACCTTTATCGGAAAGTTGATGATGTTTTTCTGCGGAAGGTAAGAAAGAATTCCTTTCTCGGCGGGATTGGAAAGTTGCCTGAGGTCCTGGTGGTGAACCAGTAGTTTACCCTGATAATCAATCTTTTGTTGGAAAGCTCTGAAAAACGTAGTTTTCCCTGCGCCGTTATGGCCGATAATAGCCACAAAAGCAGGGGAGGGTACAGAAAAAGAAAGGTTGCGAATCAGGACCCGCTGGCCATAACCCGCAACCAAATTTTTTACTTCAACGATCAAAACGAGGTCAATTAAAAATTAGAAATGTCAGGAATGAATCCGGTAATAAATTTCTAATCTCTGATTGTTCTTAGTATTCGTCTTCGTTGAACATGAAATCCTCTTTAGTAGGATAATCAGGCCAGATCTCCTCGATGTTCTCGTAAGGTTGACCGTCGTCCTCCAGGGCTTGCAGGTTCTCTACAACTTCCATTGGGGCACCAGAGCGGATAGAAAAGTCGATCAGCTCATCTTTAGTTGCTGGCCAGGGTGCGTCCTCCAGGTATGATGCTAATTCTAGTGTCCAGTACATAGTATTTTCTCCTTTAACTTAATGGCTATTAAAATGGGATTGCAAAAGTATAAATAAATATAAAAATTAAAATTTTTTAGTAAAAAAAATTGCTTTTTTGTCTGTTTTTACCAACACAACGCAAATAATAAACAAATGTTCAAAAAGGTAAGCCTTTTTTTCATCCTTATTGAAGCAGCTAAAACAGCAGCTACAGGAGCAGAAATTCTTACATGTTAACCTAAACAAAAAAAGCGCCAATTGCTTAACAATTGGCGCCTCTTTATGAGTTTTACCCTTTTTATCTGCTTATCGCGCTGAGCTGCCCTTTAAACATTTCAATCAGCTCCTGCTTCGTATTAATCTTTCGGTTAAAGTTACGGATCTTACCTTGCAGCATGCTGCGGAAAGAATCGCTGCCTGGTGAGTCACTTAATTTACCCAGGTTGCTTTCCAGTACCTCCAGCTCATTTTTATCAGACTTAATGAAATCCTTTAATGCACTGATTCGTGCCTGTAAGCCATCTTCCTCTGTAAAAGACTCATCAGAAGACTGCTGACGCTTACGTATATAATGTTCAAGGCTGCTCATCTCAAACACCTTGTCACAGGCTTTAATAAAGCGCTCCCAAATCATGTCTGACACGGATGGATGCACAGGGCCTACTTTTTTCCACTCAGCCTGTAGTTCCTTCGCGCGTTTTACAGCATCATTCAGGCTGTTTTGCTGCAAAAGCCTTTCAGCCTCGCCAGCCAGTTCTTTCTTGCGTTCCAAGTTTTGGTCGTAATACTTCTCCTTCGACTCTTGTTTCTCATTGTTGATCTTCTGTTTCAGGCGATCAAAGAAGTGGTTATGCGCACGTCTAAAGTCAGACCACAATTTTGTGGTGGTTTTACGTGGAAGGTTACCGCCTACTTCTTTCCATTGCTGCTGTAGTTGCTTCAGCTTAGCTGTGGTTCCTTCCCAGTCCTCTGAGTTCTGCAGGGCGTAAGATTGTTGTATGAGTTCTCTGTACCGCTCATAGGTGCGGTTAAGCATGCGCTTCTTGTCTTCAAAGAAGTTTTTCTTTCGCTCAAAGAATTTGTCAACGGCATCTCTGAACCGCTCTTCAATCTCATCAGTTAGTTCTTTCTCAACAGGGCCAGTCTTTATCCAGGTGGCACGAAGTTCTTTCAGGGCTTCGGTGGCTTCTTTCCACTCAATGCTCTCACTTAGTCCTTCAGCTTGCTGTACCAGGTCTATTTTTATCGATAGGTTCTTAGCCCGGTTCTGCTGGATAGTTTCATTGATATCTTCCTCTGCCTGGCTCAGGGTGTAGTAGATTTTCTCAAAATCACCAAGAGCATCGTAATTTCCTACCTGTTCTTTCATGTGCAGCACCTTCATCAAAAAGGAGCCTTTGTTGTCAGAGGTTGCGATACGTTCCAGCAGGTTGTTTACCTTGTCCTTGAACATCTCGAAACGCTTAGCGAAGTAAACCAGCGAATCATCCTCAGATTCTTTCACATCTCCTACCTGTCTGGCTGGGTAGTTCATGAAGGGTTTCAGCCACACTTGCTGGTCCTGAATAAAGCCATACTTCTTGGCTTCTTCCAATAGTTCGTTGTTTTCCATGTTACTGGATCGGGTTTTGCGTCGAAAAATAGGGTAAGGCGATCGTTTTAAACTAACTTTAGCATACGCAGGTTCGTTAGCAGCGTTTGCGCTTGCTGCTTCTTTACGAAAAAAGAAGCGGAGGCGCCTGCTCAACTACTGGTGCTACAGTGAGTCCGGACACACTTTACCCATACAGTTTTTACAAGTTTAATGATTTCAAAGCAATTTTAAGAATCGCAAACACATGAATTTTTGCGATATTTGTAATGTATTACAAAACAATTAAGTTAAAATGGGCCTGAGAGTTATTAGCTGTACGCCTATATGTATAAAATAGCTCAGGGTTTAGTATAAAAAAAAGAAGAAATAAATATATTCTATAGCATGAGTAACGAAACAATCATTTTTTCAATGGCGGGGGTAAGCAAAATTTACCCGCCTCAGAAACAAGTGCTTAAAAATATCTACCTGTCGTTTTTCTATGGCGCCAAGATTGGTGTGCTGGGCCTTAACGGTTCTGGTAAGTCAAGCTTGCTAAAGATTATTGCAGGGGTTGATAAGCAGATACAGGGAGAGGTAGTCTGGAGCCCGGGGTATAGTGTTGGTTACCTGGAGCAGGAGCCGCAACTAGACCCAACCAAAACCGTGCGCGAGGTAGTAGAAGAAGGCGTGGCTGAAGTGGTGGCCTTGTTGAAGGAGTTCGACGAGATCAACATGAAGTTTGCCGAGGAGATGACGGACGATGAGATGAACAAGCTTATCGAGCGCCAGGGTGTAGTGCAGGAGAAACTGGACCACCATAATGCCTGGGAACTGGACAACCGCCTGGAGCGCGCCATGGATGCCCTGCGCACTCCACCGGAAGATGCCATTATCGGAAACCTGTCGGGTGGTGAGAAGCGCCGTGTGGCCCTTTGCCGCCTGCTACTGCAGGAGCCGGATGTATTGTTGCTGGATGAGCCTACCAACCACCTGGATGCTGAGTCAGTGGATTGGCTGGAGCAGCACTTGCAGCATTATAAAGGTACTGTAATCGCTGTTACCCACGACCGTTATTTCCTGGACAACGTGGCTGGCTGGATTTTGGAACTAGACCGTGGCGAAGGCATTCCGTGGAAAGGCAACTACAGCAGCTGGCTGGAGCAGAAAGCTAATCGCCTTGCTAAAGAAGAGAAAACTGAGAGTAAGCGTCAGAAAACGTTACAGCGCGAGCTGGAGTGGGTGCGTATGGCTCCGAAAGCCCGTCAGGCTAAATCAAAGGCCCGTATCAGCCAGTATGATAAGCTTGCCAGCGAAGATGTGTCTAAGAAAGAAGAGAAACTGGAGTTGTTTATACCAGATGGCCCACGTTTGGGTAGCCAGGTAGTAGAGGCGCATCACGTGAGCAAAGCCTACGGCGATAAACTGCTTTTTGAAGACCTTAACTTTGCTCTGCCGCAGGGTGGCATTGTAGGTATCATTGGTCCGAACGGTGCCGGTAAAACTACCTTGTTTAAGCTGATAACAGGACAGGAAAAACCAGATGCAGGTGATTTTGAGGTAGGCTCTACGGTGCAGATCTCTTACGTTGACCAGGAGCACGCGCAACTGGATAGCACTAAGTCGGTGTTTGAGGTAATATCGGGCGGAACAGAGCACATGATGATGGCCGGACGCCAGGTTAACTCCCGTGCCTATGTAAGCAAGTTTAACTTCTCGGGTGGTGACCAGGAGAAGAAAGTAGACAAGCTGTCGGGTGGTGAGCGTAACCGCGTGCACCTGGCCATGACACTGAAAGAAGGCGGTAACCTGCTGTTACTGGATGAGCCAACCAACGACCTTGATGTAAATGCAATTCGTGCACTTGAGGATGCTTTGGAGAATTTTGCTGGTTGCGCAGTAATTATCTCCCACGACCGTTGGTTCCTGGATCGTATCTGTACCCACATTCTTGCGTTTGAGGGTGAGTCACAGGTTTATTGGTTTGAAGGTAACTACACAGACTACGAGGAGAACAAGAAGAAGCGAATGGGCGATGTAGAGCCAAAGCGCATTCGTTACAAGAAGTTAGTTTAGGTGTATAGGAAGAAAAGCTAAACCTAACTTTAGCTATAGAAGAAAGGCCGTTCCTTAGCAGGAATGGCCTTTTTGTTTATAGTTACAGGTGCTACTCAGATAATCACTAGGCAAACCTGCCCTTCCGCTACTGCAGTCTTTGCTATTTTTAAAGCCAGCAAGGCAAGAATTCTTTTTTCATAGGTTAAGAGAGACTTAAACATAAGCTGTATTTTGCTCGTAAAATACTAGTAGTTAATGTGTTGTATCTCAATTTGTCAGTCATGAAAAAGATTTACTCTTCTAGTGAAGCTGCTGCTTATGCTATAATAGCAGCTTACTTTGCTGTTGTAAGTGTTATCGCAGCTATACTTACCTAAATCAAGTGCTTCCCTGCAGTGAATGTTAATTTGTGGGGAAGCCACAAAACAAGTATCGAAGTCTGTTATATCTGTTCAGGTAAATCCTTTACCTCCTTAGGTTTCTTTGTCTCTATTTTGCTCCTTTTATATCTTTTTGAACTTAACTTTGTTCTGATGTTATAAACATCTGTAGTGCAGGATGTTGCACTTTTGTGCGTCTTTGTGTTTTTCTAATAAGTTTTAGCTTAATAGTATAAATTGCATATAAACTTTCATAGATATTTAGCATGTTATTTATATATATAGATAATTTTACATAATATTGTATATGTAAATCTCATATTTATTTATGAGCAAAATATCTCACCACTAACCACAAACAACAAAAGCAAAATGAAAAATTTATACTCTGAAGATATCTTAGCTTACACTATCATTGCAGCTTATTTTGTAGCGGTAAGCACTTTGGCTTTAATTCTCGGCTAAGGTAAGATTTGAAAGAATTGAAAAAGGGGCAGTGATATCACTGCCCCTTTTTTATACTACCTACAGATACTGCTATAGTGCATCTGGTGTAACCTTCACAAATTTCAGTTCATCGAAATGAAAATCCGGATTATTCGAATCCAGGCGCATTTGTGCTATGCTTCCGTCTTCACCAATCAAAAACCTCACATTAGTAGGGTGTAGCAGGGCATAATCATTCTTCCAGTCAAGGTTAAATAAGTCATGTTTCAGAAAACTAAGGGTTCCTCCTAAGGTAGGGGCTGGTAAAAGATTTAATTCCAGCTTACCGTCTCTCAGTGTAACTGTTGCATCACCATACAACTCACTTCTGTAAGTGCCTGCATAATCCGCCAGTGCCCGCGTTGGTTTATTATTGCGCTTACTTTTTAATTTAGGCTGTTTAGAGGCTGTCTCCTCTTGTTCTTTTTTTGCTTTAGCAATGGCATCCAAGTTAAACTGGCTCCAGTCCCGACCTTTCTGTATGCCTAAAAACTGATCAATGGTGTAGTTAGCAACAGGAGTCATAATGCTGCTCATGCTGTTGGTAAGAATTACGATCCCCAGATTCTCCTCAGGCACCAGTACCGTACGGCTGTTCATACCTTCATGGCCACCGCCATGGTATACCAACTTTCGGCCTTCGTAATCACTTACAAACCAACCAAGACCAGCGGCTGTAAAATGTGTGGAAGGGGTGATCTCCTCCGCTTTTTTAGAAACCGGAAACGGGTTGTGGGCAGTCCACATATTACGACTGGCGCCTTCACTGAAAATTTCTTTTCCTTTATAGGTGCCTAGGTTCAACTGCAGGCGCATCCATTGCGCCTGTTGGTTTACACTTGTAAATATACCCGCTGCTGGGTTCCAGCTGTCCCAGGCGGTGAGGGTGGTGGCGTAGGGCTTTCCTTTATCGTCAAAACCATGTGGAGCGGCTACATTATCAACACCCTTCAGATCATTGACAGAGGTATAAGTGCGGTTCATACCCAGGGGTTTCAGGAAAGTTTCTTTGATATAGCTTTCCCAGGTTTTCCCGGTAACATTCTCTATAACTTCCCCCGCAGTTATAAACATAAGGTTTGAATAGCCATACCCGTCACGGAATCCGAATTCAGGCTCCAGGTGCCGCATGCGCCTGATAATTTCTTCGCGGCTGTAGGTGGTGTTATACCAAAGCAAATCTCCACTAAAGGTTTTAAATCCAACCCGGTGACTTAACAAATCTTCTATTGTCAAATTTGCGGTGACATATGGGTCATAAAGTTGCAGGTAAGGCACATACTTTGTCACCTTATCTGTCCACTTAATTTTACCGGCGTCTACAAGGGTGGCAAGGGCTGCCGCTGTGTATGCTTTAGAGTTAGAGGCAATGCCAAAAAGGGTGTTGGCATCTACCTTGCCACCTGTTTTGTTACTAAGCACCCCATAGCCTTTTGCGAAAACAACGGAGTCGTTTTTTACAATTGCAATTGCCATTCCTGGCACGTCCCATTCCTGGAGGGCCTTCTGGTAATAAGCATCAAGTTTTGAAAGATCTACAGTAGAGTTGGACTGTGCCTGTGCCCGCGGTTGACTTATGAATACGACAAACAGGAGCATCAGCAGGATCTTAAATCGCTGAAGCGATAAGTTCTTATGAATCATCTGAAATCAAGCTTTTTTATGTTGCAGCAAGATACATTATTTTGACCTGTAAGGGAAATCACGCTTTTGCAGATATATTCTATACTTTCGTATCTTGTTGTACCTGATTAATGCCTATGAGAAAGTTTTGGGGGCGAAGCATAGATCCCGGACTAGGGGAAAAGTATAACAGCTGGACAAAGCGCATGCTTAACAAAGACGGGACGTTTAACATTGTTAAGCGAGGAAGTGAGCTGCGTCTCTACGATGCCTATCAATACCTCAGCTATGTGTCTGTGGCACGCCTGTCATTAATAGTGTTAGGATTTTACCTCCTGATCAACCTCCTGTTTGCGATACTCTATTTAGGGGCTGGTGTTGAGAATTTGCACGGGGTAGACCCAAACCTTCCCCCTTTCTGGAATGCCTTTTTCTTTAGTGTGCAAACTTTCACAACAGTAGGGTATGGCATACTGTCACCACACGGCATGCTTGTGAATTTGATTGTTACCCTGGAGTCACTTCTGGGTTGGGTTGGGTTCGCCATTATTACCGGAGTGGTTTATGGGCGCTTCTCTAAGCCCAATGTTCGTATACTTTACAGCAACAATGCTCTTATTACTCCTGTTGAGGGAGGTAAGGTGCTTCAGTTCAGACTAGCTAATAAACGAAACAGCATGCTGATGGAAATGGAGGTAAAGGTGCTGCTGACGGTGCAGGATGCTACTTATGAACGGCACTACTACAACCTTAAGCTGGAGCAGTCGTCGCAGCACTTCTTCCCGCTTAGCTGGACAGTTGTGCATCCAATTAGCAAGGAAAGCCCTCTTTTCAACATTACCCCGGGGCAGCTTGAAGAGCAGAGAGCAGAGGTGCTGGTTCTTGTTAAAGGATATGACGAGGCATTCGGCCACCACATCCATTCCCGTTTCTCTTACCGGTATGATGAGTTACTTTGGAATGCTCGTTTTAAAAAAGCCTATACTGTGGATGAAACAGGAGAAATTGTTTTTAGTCTGCTAAAGCTGCATGAAACTGAGCCGGTAAAGGGAGAGCTTGCGGAATGAGTATAGTCTACCTCCTCCACCAAGAGATTGACAAGCGGCAATGGGATGCATTGATTTCTCAGGCACCAGAGGGGCAGGTGTATGCCTTATCTTGGTACCTGGATGTGGTGGCGCCTAATTGGGATGCTGTGGTGGAGTTAGACGGGAACGATAGATATGAGGTAGTGATGCCTGTTCCGTGGCGGAAGAAGTTCGGTATACCTTATGTGCAGCAGCCGCTGTTTTGCCAGCAGTTAGGTGTATACAGTATAACCGGAAACATTCAGGCGTTTTGTTATAAAAGGCTTTTGCAGGAGGTGGAGAAACGATTCCGGCACGTAAGTCTTTACCAGTTTAATACTGATAATAACGTGGCAGCTGAGCTCCGGTTAGAGCAAACCTACACCTTGTACTTAAACCTTAATAAGCCTTACCAGCAACTGTATCAGCAGTATACCCGCGACAGAAAAATTAATCTTAAACGAGCTGTAAAGGCTGGCTTAGAACTGCAGGAAGATGATGACCTGGAGCCACTTATTACTTTCTTTAAAGCTGAAGCAGCGGATAGGATATATGGAGGAGTTTCGGAGAAGGCTTACGATCTGTTACGAGAACTGTACAGGGAGCTTAAAGCCAGAGGCCTTGCAAAGCTGATTTATACCTATGACCAGGAGGGGAGGAAGAACTCAGGCTGTCTTTTTATACTGTGGCGAAACAGAATAGTCTACATTTTTAACGCCGCCGCTGCGCATGGCCGTAAGCAAAATGGTAGAACTTTGATGCTGGATCACATGATTAAGCAGTTTGCCGGACAAAACTTTATACTCGACTTTGAAAGCCCTGATGACAGTGAGCCGGATATCGTGCACTTTTACAGGAGTTTTGGTGCTGTAACGATACCTGTGCCAGTACTAAGGTATAACCACCTGCCTAAAAGTATAAAATTAGTTCGTGAACTAAGGATGAGGGTAGTCAGAAAGCTAAAAGGAGGTTGAGCTGATATATGTAATAATGCTTCCTGTAAGAAGGGGGAGCTACTATTATTGGTAACCTTCTTCACGTGGCTTGTGCGGCCCCGTTTCATACTCTTTCTTTTCCATCTCCAGGCGGTGAAGTTCCTCCGGCGAAAGCTTAGTGCTGAGAGTGCCCAGGCTTGGCTGCCCGGCATCTACCCAGGCAGTATACCAGTAGCTTGCTGTGGCAAGTATTGCTAGCCTCATCTGCCGCTCTACCTGGCCCCGTAGCTTTCTGCTGTATGCTTGTGAAAAAGCCTGTGAGTATACGCGGGTTGTTAAGTTGTTCCGTGGTTCATAACTATATTTCTTCTCCTCATCAAACTCCTGAGTAAGTTCCCGTTCAAAGTATAAAACAGAGTCAAGGCCGAGATGGGAGCTGGTTACCAATTGCCAGGCCTTGAGTTGAGGGTGCTCAATATACTGTGCCTGCCCTACAAAAAAGTTATAGTTGTCGGAGAAGAGCTCTGGCAGACGGGTTTCCCAAAAAGCGTGTATGCCGCGTTGCCCGGTTAGCTGTCCGTTGTAGTTCTGAGTTGTGTGAAGTGGTACACAGGCGTCGGCTATATAATGCCCCATCTCGGTACTAAGGCGGAGAATCTTGTCCAGGTTTCTTTCCTTAAATGCCTGCGTGAGCTGGTATTTCATGAAATTGATGTGCCAAGGTACGATGCCATAAGCCATCAGTGTGTCTTCAGTATACTTTTCAACTGCCTGCTGCCATGATCTTGGTAACTTGTAAAGAGCACTGTCTCCATAAACGTCCAGGTCTATGTAGTGGCGGGGCGCTTCATTCGCGACAGCATACCGGCGCTTATCCGGGTTCACCGCATTTTCCGTTATATAGCGAATGTGCTTCTTATAGAACCCTACCATTTCGGGAGGCAGGGCGAATACTGCCAGCCTGTTAATGCGCTGGTGCGCAAAGAAGCCCCAGCTGTGGCCAAAGAGTGGCAGCAACAGGAGGGTCAATAAAAGTACAGCTTTGGATTTATTAGCCATTCCTGCGGTGTACGAAGTTTAAGGGGCAGTGATTGTGCTGTAATGGTAATTTGCAGGAAATCAGGTTGCTTAAAGGCGCATGTATCAGGGGAAACAAAAATTTGACCAGCACCCGCTTTCATGCAACCATTGATTATCTTCTGGTATCTAGCTGTAGAGCCCTTCAGAATTTTATTTATAAGTAAATCTGGGTGGCCTTTATCTATTGCTGTCCAATCCTGGTGGCTTTAGCGGATGTTAATTTATCGAATGGCAGGTGCTAATTTAAATCAGCGCCTGTCATTCGTTTTTATGAGAGTCTTTAGCCTGCCTTAATCAGGATTAACATATGTGGGTAGTGCTCGGGTAAGTCTTATATCACAAGCTTTTCTTCCAGCACAGTTGGCAATTCCATATCTGGCATACTTCCCAACAGCGAAAGGGCATTTTTTGCAAGTTCTCTTGGTATCTGTCCTGTTAGGTGTTTAAATCTTCCTCCGTTATCGGGAAAGACATCAAAAATACCGTACTCATCGTTGTCTAGTCGAATAGCAAACCAAGCCGTTGTATCAGGCTCCTCACGCGCCAAGGCTTCTGCGTCTTTCAAAAACCGCTCAACTTCCTGAGTATGTCCTGCCTTAGCTTTAAAAGTCAGCAAAATGGCTTTTGTATCTGGTTGCTGGGGCACAGTAACAGGCATCTTTCTCGCCAACACATCTAATCTTTGCACTCTGGGAGGTTCAGAAAAAAGCGTGTTTATCTGCTGCGTCAGAATGTTAGCAGTTGATCCGGAAAGTAATTTTTCGCGGGCTTCTTCGCTCTCAAACATGCCAACAATACCATACTCAGACTTGCCAAACCGAATGCCAAACCAAGCTTTTGTGTTTTCTTCCTGCTGAATCATTGGGTTGGTCGCCCGAAGGAAAGTTTCTACATCGTCATCTTTGCCAGACTTTACTTCTAGTCGAATAAGTATTCCTTTACTTATCATAGTTCTGTATCTTTTATGAATATCCTGAATTAACTACCCGCAGTTTAATTCCTGTTAACGGACTCCTTTTCTGGTTAGTTTTAAAAGGCTATTTCTGGGCCTGTAACCCTTGGCTTTAGTCCCCACCATGCTTTTACAAGTATTTTAGGGTTAATGTGCGAATAAATAAGGGAAGGGCAGGCTGTCCTGTATAGTGGAGTAGTGATTGACGCGATAGATTCTGCCTCTGGTATTATTTTGTGAAAGTATATATTCTTTACCTCCTATATAGTATATTCGTTAGTCCGGTTACGTTTAGCCGCCGGATTTGGTGGTATAAACGTAATAGTTACGTTTATACAATAGTTGACCGTGATTGTGAATTTACGAGCTTTAAAAGTGGCGTGTCTTTCAGGCTTTTAGGGGGCTGGGCGGCATCAAAGGCCACAAAAGCTCAGCAACGATCAGAAAAAGAGCCAATGGCATAAATGGAGTTTGGGCCTGAGAAGTCTTGCTTCGGCGATGCCGGGAGAAAGCGCGTGCTTTCGGACGGGGGCGTCCAGGCAAGACTTTGGTGGGGCGAAGTTATAGTTGGGAATTGACAAAG
>NZ_JBHULU010000011.1:0-5135 GCF_042684605.1 Pontibacter locisalis | reverse complement strand
GAAGGGGTTAGAGGGAAACACACGCTGCGAGGCGACAGGCAAGGAAAGTAGTTCCTTGGCAAGTTCTTTGAGAGATTGTTGAGACAGAAAAAACATACAAAAGGATAAGGTAATCCGCGCAGGGCCGGTCTTCGGACCACCTGCGCCTTAAACAAGGAAGGCCGGGGTCGAACGGACACATGAGCAAGCCCTCGGGCTTGCGTAAATTAACTTTTACAATGGAGAGTTTGATCCTGGCTCAGGATGAACGCTAGCGGCAGGCCTAATACATGCAAGTCGAACGGATCAGGGGGCTTCGGTTCCCTGGTTAGTGGCGCACGGGTGCGTAACGCGTATGCAACCTGCCTTCTATTGGGGGATAGCCCCGGGAAACCGGGATTAATACCGCATAAGACAGTACTCCGGCATCGGAGAGCTGTTAAAGCTTCGGCGATAGAAGATGGGCATGCGTGCCATTAGCTAGATGGCGGGGTAACGGCCCACCATGGCGACGATGGCTAGGGGTTCTGAGAGGATGGTCCCCCACACTGGTACTGAGACACGGACCAGACTCCTACGGGAGGCAGCAGTAGGGAATATTGGGCAATGGCCGAGAGGCTGACCCAGCCATGCCGCGTGCAGGAAGAAGGCCTTCTGGGTTGTAAACTGCTTTTATCTAGGAAGAAAACGCCCATGCGTGGGAAACTGACGGTACTAGATGAATAAGCACCGGCTAACTCCGTGCCAGCAGCCGCGGTAATACGGAGGGTGCAAGCGTTGTCCGGATTTATTGGGTTTAAAGGGTGCGTAGGCGGCCCGTTAAGTCAGCGGTGAAATCCCACGGCTCAACCGTGGAACTGCCGTTGATACTGGCGGGCTTGAGTTCGGTCGAGGCGGGCGGAACTGGTGGTGTAGCGGTGAAATGCATAGATACCACCAAGAACCCCGATTGCGTAGGCAGCTCGCTGGGCCGAAACTGACGCTGAGGCACGAAAGCGTGGGGAGCGAACAGGATTAGATACCCTGGTAGTCCACGCCGTAAACGATGATGACTCGATGTTGGCGATACACTGTCAGCGTCCAAGCGAAAGCGTTAAGTCATCCACCTGGGGAGTACGCCCGCAAGGGTGAAACTCAAAGGAATTGACGGGGGCCCGCACAAGCGGTGGAGCATGTGGTTTAATTCGATGATACGCGAGGAACCTTACCTAGGCTAGAATGCGCGTGACAGCTCCAGAGATGGAGCCTCCCTTCGGGGCACAAAGCAAGGTGCTGCATGGCTGTCGTCAGCTCGTGCCGTGAGGTGTTGGGTTAAGTCCCGCAACGAGCGCAACCCCTATCTCTAGTTGCCAGCGCGTCATGGCGGGGACTCTAGAGAGACTGCCTTCGCAAGAAGTGAGGAAGGTGGGGACGACGTCAAGTCATCATGGCCCTTACGCCTAGGGCTACACACGTGCTACAATGGCCGGTACAGAGGGTCGCCACCTGGCAACAGGGCGCCAATCTCAAAAAGCCGGTCTCAGTTCGGATCGAAGTCTGCAACTCGACTTCGTGAAGCCGGAATCGCTAGTAATCGCGTATCAGCAACGACGCGGTGAATACGTTCCCGGGCCTTGTACACACCGCCCGTCAAGCCATGGAAGTCAGGGAGACCTGAAGCCGGTGACCGTCAAAGGAGCCGTCTAGGGTAAAACTGGTAACTGGGGCTAAGTCGTAACAAGGTAGCCGTACCGGAAGGTGCGGCTGGATCACCTCCTTTCTAGGGTCGACGCCCGGCCTTCCGGCGCAGGTCCCGGCGCGGATGCCCCCTTCCTTTGTATTTTTCTGTCTCGGCAAACCTCAAAACCTACGATGGTGGCTGTGAGGCGCCCAGCTCTCATTCTGGGCTTGTAGCTCAGGTGGTTAGAGCGCTACACTGATAATGTAGAGGTCCGTGGTTCGAGTCCACGCAGGCCCACTATACACACTGGGGGATTAGCTCAGCTGGCTAGAGCGCCTGCTTTGCACGCAGGAGGTCAACGGTTCGACTCCGTTATTCTCCACACCAAACACAACGCACAGGTAAGAACGGCAGGTTTTTACCTCACACTTAGGAACGGCAAGAGAGGAAGGCGAGAGTGAAAGCTCCCGGCCCGGCGCTACGAGCTTGAGACTAGGAAAAGTTCTTTGACATGATGGGAGAGAGAATAATAGTTTAGGTTATCGAAAGATAACTCATGCAATAACGAGAAAAGAGGCGGGCCGCTGCCACAGTGCAGCGGCCGAGAACGCAGATAAGGGCGCATGGGGAATGCCTAGGCTCTCAGAGGCGATGAAGGACGCGACAAGCTGCGATAAGCCGCGGGGAGGGGCACATACCCACTGATCCGCGGGTTTCCGAATGGGGCAACCCGGCTACTTGAAGAGTAGTCACCCTAAGGGGGGCGAACCCGGAGAACTGAAACATCTAAGTACCCGGAGGAAGAGAAAATAACAATGATTCCGTAAGTAGTGGCGAGCGAACGCGGAAGAGCCCAAACCGGTCGAGTCACGGCTCGGCCGGGGTTGTAGGACCACGCTGTGGGACCAAAGATTGAAGTGTAACAGACTGGGAAGTCTGACCATAGGGGGTGATAGTCCCGTGCACGTAAGCTCTTTGGCCCTAGTGGTATCCTGAGTAGGGCGGGACCGGAGAAATCCCGCCTGAATCCAGCGGCACCATCCGCTAAGGCTAAATACTCCTGAGAGACCGATAGTGAACCAGTACCGTGAGGGAAAGGTGAAAAGTACCCTGAATAAGGGGGTGAAATAGATCCTGAAACCATGCGCTTACAAGCGGTCGGAGCTGCTACGTGCAGTGACGGCGTGCCTTTTGCATAATGAGCCTACGAGTTACTCCTCCCTGGCAAGGTTAAGCTTCTTGAGGAGCGGAGCCGGAGCGAAAGCGAGTCTGAACAGGGCGCACAGTCAGGGGGGGTAGACGCGAAACTTTGTGATCTACCCATGGGCAGGATGAAGTTTGGGTAAAACCAAATGGAGGTCCGAACCAGTTTACGTTGAAAAGTATTTGGATGACCTGTGGGTAGGGGTGAAAGGCCAATCAAACTGAGAAATAGCTCGTACTCCCCGAAATGCCTTTAGGGGCAGCGTCGTGGTGGAGTCATATGGAGGTAGAGCTACCGATAGGACTAGGGGGAGTCACATCCTACCGAATCCTGACGAACTCCGAATGCCATTTGATATACACGGCAGTGAGGCGCGGGGTGCTAAGGTCCCGCGCCGAGAGGGAAAGAACCCAGACCGCCAGCTAAGGTCCCAAAGTCCACGCTAAGTTGAACAAAGGGGGTCCAGTTGCCTAGACAGCCAGGAGGTTGGCTTGGAAGCAGCCATTCCTTTAAAGAGTGCGTAACAGCTCACTGGTCGAGCGACAGGGCATCGATAATAATCGGGCATCAAGCATGGCACCGAAGCTGCGGATTGCAGTTTACTGCACTGGTAGGGGAGCATTCCAAGGGCGACGAAGGCGTCCCGGCAAGGGGCGTTGGAGCGCTTGGAAAAGCAAATGTAGGCATAAGTAACGATAATGCGGGCGAGAAACCCGCACACCGAAAGACCAAGGTTTCCTGATCAACGCTAATCGGATCAGGGTTAGTCGGGTCCTAAGGGCGAGGCGAAAGCGCAGTTCGATGGACAACTGGTTAATATTCCAGTACCGGCACGTCATAGCGATGCGGTGACGGAGAAGTGAAAGGACGGCGCGCTGACGGAATAGCGCGTTTAAGGCCGTAGGTATTGGCCCGGTTGTGAAGTACGCCGGGCTAGCTGAACGCCGAAAGTACTCCAAGCCCTCGGGCGCGGAGATCGTCCCTAATCAGGCTCCCTAGAAAACCCGCTAAGCGTTTAAATGGCTTGCCGCCCGTACCGCAAACCGACACAGGTGGTCGAGGAGAGAATCCTAAGGTGCTCGAGTGAATCACGGCCAAGGAACTCGGCAAAATGGCCCTGTAACTTCGGGAGAAGGGGCGCTTCCTCCAGGCAACTGGAGAAGCCGCAGTGAAAAGGCCCAGGCGACTGTTTAACAAAAACACATGGCTTTGCGAAATCGAGAGATGAAGTATAAGGCCTGACACCTGCCCGGTGCCGGAAGGTTAAGAGGGGATGTTAGCCGCAAGGCGAAGCATTGAATCGAAGCCCCGGTAAACGGCGGCCGTAACTATAACGGTCCTAAGGTAGCGAAATTCCTTGTCGGGTAAGTTCCGACCTGCACGAATGGTGTAACGATCTGGGCGCTGTCTCAGCCGTGAGCTCGGTGAAATTGTAGTCTCGGTGAAGATGCCGAGTACCCGCAACGGGACGGAAAGACCCCATGAACCTTTACTATAGCTTAGCATTGACGCTGGGTAACTCATGTGTAGGATAGGTTGGAGGCTGTGAAGCGGTGTCGCCAGGCATCGTGGAGCCGTCCTTGAAATACAACCCTTGAGTTGCTTGGCGCCTAACCTCCCACAGGGGGGGACAGTGCTTGGTGGGTAGTTTGACTGGGGTGGTCGCCTCCAAAACAATAACGGAGGCTTTCAAAGGTGCCCTCAGCACGCTTGGTAACCGTGCGCAGAGCGCAATAGCATAAGGGCGCTTGACTGTGAGGCCCACAAGCCGAGCAGGGTCGAAAGACGGATATAGTGATCCGGTGGTTCCGCATGGAAGGGCCATCGCTCAAAGGATAAAAGGTACTCTGGGGATAACAGGCTGATCTCCCCCAAGAGCTCATATCGACGGGGAGGTTTGGCACCTCGATGTCGGCTCGTCACGTCCTGGGGCTGGAGAAGGTCCCAAGGGTTCGGCTGTTCGCCGATTAAAGTGGCACGCGAGCTGGGTTCAGAACGTCGTGAGACAGTTCGGTCCCTATCTGTTGTGGGCGTCGGAGATTTGAGGGGTCCTGACCTTAGTACGAGAGGACCGGGTTGGACGAGCCTCTGGTGCACCTGTTGTGGCGCCAGCCGCAGCGCAGGGTAGCTACGCTCGGACGGGATAAGCGCTGAAAGCATCTAAGTGCGAAACCCGCCCCAAGATGAGATCTCCCTTAAGGGCCGTCCAAGACGAGGACGTCGATAGGCCGCAGGTGTAAAGCTGGAGACAGCAAAGCCGAGCGGTACTAATTGCCCGAGCGCGTTCTCAAA
>NZ_JBHULU010000010.1:237594-249693 GCF_042684605.1 Pontibacter locisalis | reverse complement strand
GGACCGCCTGGTGACCAGAGGCTACGGCGAGTCGCGGCCGCTGGTGCAGGTGAACGAGCGCCTGAGCAAGCGCAGGACCGAGACGGCCAGACGCATCAACCGAAGGGTGGGCTTCCAGCTCAATACACCCGACATGCAGCTGGATATACCATAGTATCTAATTAAGTATAAGATAGTATCTTCTGCATAAATAGCCCAAGCAAAACAGGCAGCCTTATAAAAGGCTGCCTGTTTTGCTTGAGCTATTTAAGTAAGTGAACTCCCTTAGTTTGTTAAAGAGCTGTTTAAGGTGACAGAGGAGTAGCTCAGATGTTTCAATGCTAATATAGCCGTGCTTCTAGCTCATAGCTACTGCTGAAGCTTCGATTTTGTTTAAGGTGCCTGCAGAAGAGTTTAGGAATAGTAGCTATGCTGTTAGTAATAATTCACCATAAGGAAAGACAACAGCAGGTATAGCATTAACAAAAAGGCCAGTTCCCAAATATGGAGAACTGGCCTTTTTAGCTTTTTTGGTTATTTACCTTAATTCAAGGCTAAAGAACGGTTCTTCGTGTAAGTTGTGAGTTGTTTATCTGTTAGAACACTGTTTAGTTCTGCGAAATACTTGTTGTTTAATTCCTGAACTTTAGAATCGTATGCAGCAGTCTCTGTTGTAGCTTTTATAATGGCTACTTCTTCTTTATACTTCTTATTTAACGTTCTAAGTTGAATGTACTGCATTTCATTTAGTTGTAGCTCATTAATGATTTCTCTGTCTACTTGCTTAATAAGAATAGCCAGTGCTACCTTCTTTTCGCTAGAGCTGTTGTTGCCATTGGAAGCTGCAGCTTCTAGGCTTGTAGAAACCAGAAATATTGAAGTTACTGCTAAAAGGGTAAAGTACTTTTTCATCTTAACTTAATTGCATTCTTAGGTTCGATGCAACTAAATCAACCATTGTGCCAAAAATAAATATATTCCTATATATAGCTTTAAAGCTTATAAAAGGCAATTAAGCTTTTTTGAGCCTGAGAGAAATTCCCATATTGGGATGATAAATAAGGGTGATGGGAAAAAATTTTACTTTTTTGAGGCTAAAAGGTACAATATCGCCATGCGTATCGCTACGCCATTTTCTACCTGATTCAAAATAATTGAGTGATGGGAATCTGCAGCATCGGAGCTTAACTCCACTCCACGGTTTATCGGTCCGGGGTGCATAAGAACTATTTCCTTACCTAAGCTATCAAGTATTTGCTTGTTAATACCATAGTAGAGGGTGTACTCCCTTAGTGACGGGAAGTATTTCATTTGTTGCCTTTCTAGCTGAATGCGAAGTACATTGGCTACATCACACCACTCTAAAGCCTTACGAATATTCAGCTCCACTTTGACTCCAAGCTCTTTTATATATTTAGGAAGTAGTGTAATAGGCCCACACACCATTACTTCGGCTCCTAGTTTTTGTAGAGCAAAAATATTTGATAGTGCCACTCTTGAGTGTAGTATATCACCAATGATAACCACTTTTTTCCCGGCTACTTCACCAAGCTTTTCTCTAATTGAGAATGTGTCCAATAAAGCTTGAGTTGGGTGTTCGTGGGTGCCGTCTCCAGCATTAACAATATTAGCTGCTATGTGGCGACTTAAAAAGTGAGGTGCTCCCGGGCTAGAGTGACGCATCACGATCATGTCAACCTTCATGGCTAAAATATTGTTGACGGTATCTAAAAGAGTTTCTCCTTTTTTTACGGAGCTACCACTACTGCTAAAGTTTATGACATCAGCAGAGAGCCGCTTTTCAGCAAGTTCAAAGGAGAGTCGTGTGCGTGTAGAGTTTTCAAAGAAAACGTTTGCAATGGTAATATCACGCAGCGACGGCACTTTTTTTATGGGCCTGTTAAGTACATCTTTAAAGTTATCTGCTGTCTCAAAAATGAGCTGAATATCTTCTGGGGTGATGTCTTTTATACCTAACAGATGCCGGACGCTGAGCTCTTGCATGGGGAGTTATTTATTCGTCGGTTTTTGTAATAAGCCAGATGTTATCTTCTGGTGTCTTTTGATCTTTCCACTCAACCAAAACCCGCTGACTTTGCAGCGAATTAACATGGCGGCCCACATAAGTAGGTTGAATAGGTAAGTGACGTGTGTAAAGCCTGTCAATCAGCACCAGCAGTTCTACACTAGCAGGACGACCATAGGCTATCATGGCGTCTAATGCTGCCCGTACAGAACGGCCAGTAAACAGAACATCATCCACTAAAATTACTTTCTTACCTTCAATGTGGAAATCTATTTTAGTGGCATTTGCTGTGAGTGGTGAGTCGCGGCGACGGAAATCATCGCGATGGAAAGTTGTGTCTAAATAGCCCGTAGGAACTTGCTTCTCTAAAATGGAAGCGAGTGTTTTTTGCAAACGCTCTGCTACAAAAATACCCCGTGGCTGTAAGCCAAGTATAACAGATTCAGAAAAGTCCCCATGATTCTCGATAAGTTGATGGCAAAGGCGCATCACCATTATTTCGAGAAGTTGGTGGTTAACTATAAGTCTTTTCTGCATAGCCTGAAGTCTTGCTGCAAATATAGGAGAGTTAATCTTAATTGTTAAACCGTTTGACGGTTATTTGTCCTCAGAGAGGATTGATGAGTGACTATAAAATTTAGGCTGTCTTTTTGCAGGTGTAAATGAGTTTATTCTTGTAGGGGTGCTGCGGGCAGTATGACAAATTTTTGATCGCTTGCCAAGCATAGACTTAGGCTGCAGCTATTACAGAATTTAAAAGCTGATTTTGTTGATGTAAAAGATAGTTTTGGCTTCTGCGCCGGAAGGTTTAATCCTCTGGAATCCGAAAGCTACAAAATTGGCTCCATACCAGTTTATGAGACCAGGATATTCTGTAAACTGTACCTTGTCGTTCTTGTTATAGAGTAAGATTTCCAGATCATTCTCTTCGTCTTCAAACTCGTCTTCGTGCATGACATGATAAATTATCTTTTCTTTGTCAGGGTATGCCATAATTACCCGCCCATCCGGTGAATACCCTACCTCAAGCGCATGATACAATTCAGGAGTTGATACATCTTTAAGTGGAAAAGTGTTATCCCAAATGAGAATTCCCTGCTTATCAAAGCCGAGAGCTACTGCATGGGTCCTCTTGAAGCCTTCGTGTGTTCTATTCTGGAAGGAAGATCGTGGGGTACTCCAAAAACTGTTGTTAGAACGGTACTGAGGGTAATAAATTTCTCCAGCCAGCACATAGCCCTCTGGAGTGGCTATAAGATCATGAAGTAATACTCTATATCGGAAAGTAGTCTCTTTCCCTGAATTTACCCGCGCAGACTCCCGGTTACGTGTTCGCTCCTCCCGGCGCGACTTCATGTACTTCAGGAAGTTCTGAAGTTGAAGCAAGTTGTAAAATCTTCCGTTACTGTATGAACTGGCAAGGGGAGAGGAAAAGAATCCCCTGGTATAGCGAAGGTCTCTGGAGCCATAAGTTCCTAAAAGTATTTTTTGGGTAGTGTCACCAGGGGTAATTTCAGCGTTTAAAAGGCTTTTGTCATCTTGCTGCAAAATAAAGTTGTTGCTTATGAGCTTGCCGAGCGAATTAAAGCTTTTAACCTGCAGCCTTGAAACCCTTCCATTAGACTCTGTCATAACCACATCTACACGACCACTAGAAGGATCTGCCAACATATCGGAAAAGGTAGATTCTGCGCCATAAACAGCGGGCAGTATTTTGGCCTCTTTTTCTGCAGGGTTCAGGTAAAGCAGGAGAGGCCTGAGGTTTTCACGGTTTCTGCCAATAAGGAAGTACTTGCCATAAAGCACATTAAATTCATAAATGGCGTCTACATCTTCAAGTGTATGTGTTGTGGTTTCAGAACTTCCATTCTTTAGGTTCAGTTTCAGAAAGGTAAACTCCTCCGATTTTTCCCCACTGAATATTATATAAGTAAAGGGTGCTTCGGTAAAGTGACGCACATATTCTTTATCGGGCTCAACAGTGGCAGAAGATTTCCAGACTTCCTCCAACCTATGATTGTATCTGGTGAAGTTGAAATCAGCCTTAGTATTCCAAACGTTACTGTTTTTGTAGTATAATAACAGGCTGCTATCAGGCAAAGCAATTACTTCTGTACGGGTTTCCTGGGTATTAAAAGGTAGCTCCAGGCGCACAGGTTGAGTGGGCTCCTGTGCAAAAAGAAGAGGTGCAATAGTCAGTGCAAGCAGCAGAGATAAAAGATAATGTACTTTAGCCATAATAGGGTGGATGCCAGGAAGTACAGGTAATAAAATGGCGCCTAAAGTCATTTACTCCATTTAAGCGCCATTCGTTGTTATATTTTGTGCTTTTCGAGGACTTTTACCTGTAAGGCTTAATTGCCTAAGGCAAGGAGCACATCAAATTCTTCTGCCTTAAGAGGCATAACAGATAGGCGTGACTGGCGCAATAAAGCAATATTTTCAAGACGCTTGTCCTCTTTTATCTGTTCCAGGGTAACAGGTTCTTTAAAGTCACGAAAAGGCACCAGGTCCACAACTACCCATTTGTCGTCATCGGCAGTAGGGTCAGGGTATGCCGCCTTTTCTACCTTGGCAATACCTACTACTGATTTTTCGGAAACACTGTGGTAGAACAAGACCAAGTCGCCGGGTTGCATCTGCTGCAGGTTATTACGGGCCTGGTAATTGCGTACGCCATCCCACATTGTTCTGCCGTCCTTCACAAGGTTTGCCCAGGAATATTTTTCAGGTTCTGATTTTACAAGCCAGTGCTGCATTGGTAAAAAGAAATATAATTTAAGGTTAAGTAAATTAGGTTTAAGAAGTAGGACAGGTGGTTACCAGCTTTTCTATTGAAGTAGAAAACTGCTTCTGTAAAAATTCAACTAATGAGCAAGCCGCCTACAAAGCCTTTGAAAAAACCAGGAGCGAAGTCAAAATTGATTATTAGTATCAACAGTGCCAGTAAAACAGTTCCAATAAATAGCCGCTTTGCTAATGGTAATTTCCTGTACTTAATCGTATTTTGTTTTAGTTGTTGGATAGGTTTATGGAGGAAGTTCTCTTCAGCTTTAGAATATTATCTTTAAGTGAAACAATCTCAATGATGTAGTTCTGTGAAGGCTGCCCGTTTCCCTTTATTTTAACCTGCACCTTATCCTTGTCTACCTTTTCCCATTCGCCGATATGTTCCTCAAGGCCATCCGTTGGAGCTATGTCATACTGTTTTAGAACACCTCCTTTTTCCAGTTCAAAACCAGTTCTTCCTCTTGAAGGTGGAAAGTCATAAGAGTTGGGCCGGTAAACCAACACTTCTCCCTCATCCTCCTCATAAGAATGAAGCCACGTTGTACCCATTAACTCCGTTTCAAGAGTCTCTTTTTTACAGGTATTGGCTAAAAGTAAAAGGCAGAGCAGGCAAAGTAATGAAGCGTATTTCATAATAGAGCATTGGTTCCTATGGCTAAGTTAGGGATTTCTTTCCTTATATAGAAGTACAGTAATATAAATGCCACAGTTAAGGGTTTGTGTGCTTTTTCTATCTTTGTAAGTATACGAGATAGCGCTTTGGAAAATAAAAAGATTATAAAGCTGTTTAAGCTTGCAGCTGAGCTGATGGAGCTGCACGATGAAAACCCATTTAAAGTACGATCCTATACGAATGCTGTGGGAGTACTGGAGTTGGTAGAAGCCCCATTGGAAGGCATGAGCCAAAATGAACTGGAAAGTATGCAGGGCGTAGGCAAGGGCATAGCGGCAAAAATCATTGAAATTAATACAACCGGTTCTTTTGAGGAACTGGACCAGATGTTGGCTGCAACGCCTCCGGGAGTAGTGGAAATGCTGCGCATCAAAGGGATTGGACCCAAAAAGGTCCGAAATCTCTGGCGGGAGCTTGGTGCCGAAACAGTAGAAGAACTGTTGGATGCCTGCGAACAAGATAAGGTAAGCAAGCTAAAAGGCTTTGGTGCCAAGACACAGGAGAATATTAAGCAGGCGTTACTGTTTACCCAGGAAAACAGGGGAAAGCTGCTGTACGCAGAAGCTGAGGCAGGAGCCAAAGAACTCCATCAGTTATTAAAAGAAGCCTTTCCCGAAGCAAAGGTGGAGCTGGTAGGGCAGGTGCGCCGATGTCTGGAGATTGTTGATGAGCTGCAGTTTGTACTTGCTACAGATAACCCTTTGATTATACAGCAGGAGCTGAGTGGACTAAAGGAACTCGAATGGAATGAAAGAGCTTCCGGACCTTTTGTATGGCGGGGGCAACATAAAGTAAGTCAACTCAAAACGGAGATCAGCTTGGTGCCCACAGAAGCTTTTGCCAACGAAGTAATGATTGCTTCTTCTGCGCCCGAACATTTGGTACTAGCCTATAAGGATGAGAAGAACCTGCTGTCATTGCTTCGTGACGAGAATTTTGCATCAGAAGAGGAGGTATACAAAGCAGCCGGTATGGCCTATGTGGTTCCTGAATTGCGTGAGGGTACAAATGAACTTGAACTGGCGCTGAATAGTAAGCTGCCAAAGCTGCTGGAGCTTTCCGACTTGAAAGGGATACTGCATAACCACAGTACATATTCTGACGGCGCCCATACCTTAGAGCAAATGGCTACATTCTGCCGCGATATGGGCTACCAGTATTTAGGTATTTCTGATCACTCTAAAACAGCCTCTTATGCAGGCGGTTTAAGAGAAGGAGATGTTTTAAGACAGCAAAGAGAAATTGATGAGCTGAATAAAAAGCTTGCTCCATTCAAAATTTTCAAAGGTATCGAGTCAGATATTCTAGGTGATGGCTCTCTTGATTACGATGAGGATATTCTAAGAACATTTGACTTTATAGTTGCCAGTGTCCATAGTAGTCTTAACATGGACGAAAAGAAAGCAACCTCAAGATTAATAACTGCCATTGAGAATCCTTATACCACCATGTTAGGACACCCGACAGGCCGTCTTTTGTTACGTCGTGAAGGTTATCCGATTAATCATAGAATGGTAATTGAGGCATGTGCGGCCAATAATGTAATCATAGAGATAAACTCAAACCCCTGGCGCCTTGACCTGGATTGGCGTTGGGTACAATATGCGCTAGAGAAAGGAGTGATGCTTAGTATAAACCCGGATGCCCATCATACAAGCGGTTATGATGATATGCGCTATGGCGTATTAGTCGGGCGCAAAGGTGGATTAACAAAGGAAATGACTTTTAATGCGAGATCTGTGGAGGAAGTGGAGAAGTACTTCAGAAACCGCAAGGAAAACATAAAGTAGTCACACCAGTACAAGCGGGTAAACAACGGCTCGCGCCAGAACAGAGCTTACAAAATGCCAAAAATCCTCATAATACGTTTTTCTTCTATCGGTGACATCGTTCTTACTACACCTGTTGTGCGATGTATCAAAGAACAGGTGCCAGATGCAGAGGTGCATTACTGTACAAAAAAAGCCTTCGCGAATATTCTGCAATACAATCCCTATGTTGATAAGGTGCATGTGCTCGGTGATAGCTTACGAGAGCTATTAAGGGAGCTAAAGGCAGAGAACTTTACTTACATAGTTGACCTGCACAATAACCTGCGTACCCGCATTATAAAAGCAAGGTTGGGGAAGCCAGGGCAAAGCTTTAACAAGCTTAATTATGAGAAATGGCTTATGGTTAACTTTAAGCGGAACCGCCTGCCAGATCTTCATATTGTGGACAGGTATTTAGAAGCAGCCGTAGCGTTGGGAGTAAAAGATGATGGGAAAGGGCTGGATTACTTTATCCCACAACAGGATGAGGTAGACCTGAAAACGCTTCCGGAGCCTTTTCAAGATGGCTATATAGCTTTTGCCATTGGTGCCCAACATTATACCAAGCGTCTGCCTACAGATCGGATCATTGAATTATGTGAGCGCTTGAAGCAGCCAATTATCTTACTGGGAGGCAAAGAGGATATTACAACAGGAGAAGAAATTGCAGCACACTTTCAAACAGACGGTAATCAAAATGCAACAGTTGTTTATAACGCCTGTGGAAAATATAGTTTAAGCGGCTCAGCATCTCTGGTGCGTCAGGCCACTAAAGTTTTCAGCCACGATACAGGGTTGATGCACATCGCCGCAGCCTTTCAGAAGGATATTATAAGTATTTGGGGCAATACTATTCCTGAGTTCGGTATGTATCCATTTAGAACAAAGTATAAAGTGCTGGAGGTAAATGGCCTCAGTTGCCGGCCTTGCTCTAAGATTGGTTATAAGAGATGCCCGAAAGGCCATTTTAAGTGTATGCGCGATATTTCTTTTGAAGACGTAACAGTGTAAGGGAAAAAATGGCTAAGAATGACTTAAACTGGCACACTACTGAAGCACATTTTCTGGAAGCATTGCTTTTGGCAACAGGGGGTGAAGGTAGTGTTCCGCTGCAAGAAGTGCTGTTAATGGCTGATGCAATTGATGGAACTGTGTTCACACTCGATGAAGTAGCCCAGGCTATGTTGAAGCTTTTAGCTGCAGGCCTTTTGACAATTCAGAAAAATAAGCTGATAATAACTCAGGAAGCTCTAAGCTTGATCGGTAGTGAAGCTGAGGTTGAAAAGGACAGGCTGTTGATACTGTTACAGACACGCGAATTAACGCCAGAAAGTGTTTCAGAGGCTGAGGCTGTTCTGAAAAGATATAAGCTGAAAAATTATTATCAGCAGTATGTAGAGCAGTTTGGCTAATAAAGTTATAAAAGAGGAGTCGCTGATTCTTTTTAGCGGCTCCTCTTTTATGCTCCAGTGTTTAAAACCCTGCTAAGCTATGAGATCTTATCAAAGCCCAGGTACGGGTGCAACACTTTTGGCATATTGATGCCATCAGGTGTTTGGTTATTCTCAAGTATGGCAGCTACAATGCGTGGCAGGGCAAGGGCGCTGCCATTTAACGTGTGCAGCAGCTGCGTTTTACCAGACTCTGTTTTATAGCGTAATTTCAAGCGATTAGCCTGGTAGGTCTCAAAGTTGGAGGCAGAGCTTACTTCCAGCCAACGACCTTGAGCAGTAGAGTATACCTCCATGTCATAAGTAAGAGATGAGGTAAAGCTCATGTCGCCTCCGCAAAGACGTAACACGCGGTAAGGTAGCTCCAGCTTCTGCAGTAGCCCCTGAATGTACGTGCTCATTTCTTCCAGTGCCTCATAAGATTTTTCCGGAAGGGTAATCTGCACAATTTCAACCTTATCAAATTGGTGAAGTCTGTTCAAACCCCGTACGTCGGCACCCCATGAGCCGGCCTCGCGGCGGAAACAAGGCGTGTGTCCCGTATTCTTGATAGGTAACTGCTCTGTAGGCACAATCATATCACGATAAATATTAGTGATAGGTACCTCAGCTGTTGGAATCAGGTAGAGGTTGTCTGCCGTAGCATGATACATTTGACCATCCTTGTCTGGCAATTGCCCGGTGCCGTAGCCAGAAGCTTCATTTACCAGGATTGGTGGCTGCACTTCCATGTATCCCGCCTGAATGGCTTCGTCTAAAAAGAAGTTAATTAAAGCTCGCTGAAGACGCGCACCCTGCTTTTTGTAAACGGGAAAACCAGCGCCTGAGATTTTATTTCCAAGCTCAAAGTCGATAATATCATACTTCTGAATCAGCTCCCAATGTGGCAAAGCTTCTTCATGTAAAACAGGAATTTCTCCGTGCTGCAGAACTACTTCGTTGTCTTCTGATGTTCTACCTGCAGGAACGCTCTCGTGCGGCAGGTTAGGTAGCTTGTATAAAGCGTTCTGGATTTCCTGTTCTATGGCCGAAAGCTGATCAGCCAAAGACTTTGTCCTTTGTTTTAGCTCTGAGGTTTCTGCTTTTGCAGCTTCAGCTTTTTCACGTTCTCCGTTTTTCATTAGCATACCTATCTCTTTCGAGATAGAGTTTGCTTTACCCTGTAATTCGTCGTGCTCGTGCTGAACCTGGCGGCGCTGCTGATCGAGCTCCAGCAGAGCAGCCACTTCCTCGGCCGCGTTTTTGTAGTTTTTCTTGTTCAGTCCGGCAATTACCTGCTCGGTCTGTTCCCTTAAAACTGTTAGCTGTAGCATAGTTTGTTGTTGTGTATACTTACAAAAATATACTTTTTTGAGTAGTTAGCGGCATTTAATAAATCTTTTAGAAGAAATCTGAAACTTTTTTCATAAAAGACAACGTAATATTTGTTAATTATCAGCCATTGCAATAACATTGCAGTGCAATTTATGAAAAGGCCCATCCTGAGCCTGCAAACTCTTTCGCAACCTATTCTATTTCCTAGTTTATAAAATAAATCTCTCGCTGTGTTCGCCTCTGCGTTACCTGGCAAGTTTAGTTAACTACCATACCACTATTTATGTACAACATTGAAGAATTGAAAGATAGACTTCTTTCAGAACTCAAGGAAATTGCTGAAGATCTGGGTGTTAAAAATTTTAAAAAGCTTAGCAAGCAAGACCTCATCTATAAGATCCTGGATCAGCAAGCCATTACCCCTCCTGAAAAAATAGCAAAAAAGTACAAACCAGCTCCTCGTACTAGCGAAACGAATCTTAACGAAGCTTCTGAAAGCACAACTGTTGCCGTAGAAGAAGCAGAAACTGAAGCACCGGCACGGACAGAAAGAAGACCTGCACGTGAACAGGTTGCCCGTAAAGAAAAAGAGGCTGATACGCAAACACTTGTACAAGCGCCTGCACCAGCAAAAGATCATGGGCCACAACAGACGCAACAGCGTGAACGCCGCCGTGATAACCGCAACGAAAGTCGCGATAACAGGGACGATAACAACAGTAATCGTAATGATCGCAACGATAACAGGAGTGATCGAAGCGAGCGTAACGAGAGCAGAAATGATAATCGTGATAACCGCAATGATCGGAACGATAGCCGTAATGAACAGCGCGATCAAAGCAACCGTAATGACAACAACCCACGTCGGAATAACCAGCAACAGGTGAGTAGCAATAATTTCAAGGAGTTCGACGGAATAATTATAAATGAAGGTGTTTTAGAGTTGATGCAGGATGGGTATGGTTTCCTTCGCTCTACGCACTATAACTACCTGGCTAGCCCGGATGATATTTATGTATCGCCGTCGCAGATCAAACTGTTTGGCCTTAAAACAGGTGACACTGTAAAAGGACAGATCAGGCCTCCGAAAGAAGGTGAGAAATATTTTGCGCTGTTGAAGGTAGAGACTGTTAACGGACGTACCACAGAAGAAATTCGTGATCGTATTCCTTTCCAGCACCTTACACCTCTTTTCCCTGAAGAGCGCTTAGAACTTACAACAAGACCAAGCCAGTTATCTACCCGTATTTTAGACTTGTTTGCACCTATCGGTAAAGGTCAGCGTGGTATGATTGTGGCACAGCCAAAAACTGGTAAAACAGTTTTGCTGAAAGAGATCGCTAACGCAATCTCTGAGAATCATCCGGAAGTATACCTGATGATCTTACTTATCGATGAGCGTCCTGAGGAGGTAACAGACATGGCCCGTAGCGTGAAAGCAGAAGTTATTTCTTCTACGTTCGACGAGACTGCTGAGCGCCACGTGAAAGTATCCAGCATTGTATTAGACAAAGCAAAGCGTATGGTAGAATGTGGTCATGATGTGGTTATACTTCTTGACTCTATCACACGTCTGGCACGAGCTTATAACACAGTAGTTCCGTCGTCTGGTAAGATCTTATCAGGTGGTGTTGATGCTAACGCATTGCACAAGCCGAAGCGTTTCTTTGGTGCTGCCCGTAATGTGGAGAATGGCGGTTCACTTACCATCATTGCTACTGCCCTGATCGATACTGGTTCTAAGATGGATGAAGTTATCTTTGAAGAATTCAAAGGTACCGGTAACATGGAGCTTCAGTTGGATCGTAAGCTTGCCAACAAGCGTATTTATCCGGCTATCGATGTTCCTGCATCTGGTACACGTCGTGAAGATCTGCTGATGGACAAAGATGAACTGAACCGTGTTTGGATTCTGCGTAAGTTTATGTCAGATATGAATTCTGTAGAGGCTATGGAGTTCCTGAAAGACAGAATGAAGGGCACGAAGAGCAACGAAGAGTTCTTAATTTCGATGAACGGCTAATCTTATATTACCATTCGTATAAAACAAACAGC
>NZ_JBHULU010000010.1:209268-237518 GCF_042684605.1 Pontibacter locisalis | reverse complement strand
CTGCCGGACATTGCGTCCGGCAGGCTGTTTGTTTTATACGCTACTTAACAAAGGTTATAGTTAAGTAGCGTAGCTGCTATAATACTTTAATGATATTGGCTGATTAGTGTCTACCACCAGAATTCGTAGGCAGGTTGTAAAAGAAGGTGGTAGACATAGGTTACAACAAAGCCAAATACTATGTGGGCTGCTATCAGGGTAAGAAGATAGGTTCTGAGTTTAATAAGCGGGGGCCTTGGGTGCAGCATAAAAAAGAAGTACCACATGATCATCGCAATTATACCGTTCGCAAGACCTAAAAATAATCCCCATGAGGCAGTAATTAACCCAATGTCTGCATCCCAGACCGCTAAATATACCAGGGCAAACAAAATGCCCATCAAATAAACTACAATAGTACCAACTACTTTAGTACTTACTGCCTCTGACAAGGATCCGTCTGGTTGTGTTCGGTTCATGACCATTGTGCCCATGATTCTGATCATCTTCATAACACGGTGTGTCAGGAAAGACAGGAGGTATAAAAAGGCAGTCATGGCGGCAGTGGCTGCTAAACCAGCCAGTATTGCGTAAAGTAGTTTCATAGATTTTATTATGTTTCATCTATATACGAAACTGCTGTTTCAGGTTTGCCTTTAATATTATACACTAAAAAGGATCATCAAAATAAAGGCGAAGCTGATGGACAAGGAGGATATTTTATTCATAAGCATGGTGTTGTCGTAGTTCACGGCCTGCAAGTTTTTCTGTGCCCGCAATACCCAACTCGTAAAGTAGAATACCACAGGTGCTGTGCAGATCAAAAAGATGAAAATGTTCCGCAACTGATCAGTAGTAATGTACAGCCACAGCAAAAGAGCTGTACCCAGCAACAAACTTATGCCGGCAAAAAGATAGGTGCCATTTACACCCAATAGTAAACTTAGCGTTTTGTCGCCACGCCGGCTGTCTTCCTGGTGCTGGTAAATCTGGGTTAATGGATAGGAGCCGCAAAGAAAAAGTGTGCTAATCAAAGCAAACCAAATGTTAGGTGTCTGTAGAATCTGAGATAACTTTAGCCCTACCCCGATCTGTACCATGAAAAAGGTGAACGCACCCTGAAAAAAAGTGACAACAAAGGTGCTGATGATAGGGTATTTCTTTAACCGGATACCTTCGTAACTATAGGCTTTCGAAACAAGCAGGTAAATAGCTACCAGTGCACCAAATAAGGGTGACATTAAGGTGCCTGTCAAAACGGCTAACACATCAAACAACAATACGAGGTGCATGAGCTCATGTGTAACTTTAGGTGGGGCTTTCAATCCTCCAATGCTGTTTTCATCCCGATCATAATACGAATTGTAGCCATTGCTGGCAGGATAAACCAATAAATGTAACAATAGGAATACTCCTAAAGCGCGCTCTATATTAAAGTCTGATAGCGTGCTTAGTGCAAACCAGAAAATGGGCATCAGGTAAACCGAGAATGGGATACGCATCAGCGTAAGTGCACTTCGGTAGCTTCTTAACTTCATGTAAGTTTTATAGGTGCAAAAACAAATATTTCATCTGTTGTTCCTTTCTCAGGTATTTACTGATATCAAACTCTAGGGTAACCGATAAGGTAAATTACATGCTTCCCTGGCCCTTTGCCGACCCTGCCTGTTCGCCAGATGTAGTTTGGGGCATGAACCTTTTCTGAAATCTTCTTTAATTTTTCAGGCGGATATATGCGAAGGAGCGACACTGTTCCATCCCACAGAATTCCCAGGGGTATAAGTGGAATTATATAGGTGAAAAATAGTCTGCTCATTTTAAATGGCTTGATAAAGGGTGTAATAAGTAGAACAACTATCGGGAAGGTCAGCCACAATAGCAGTAATTCTGTCCAGCTTTTCTTGGCACCTTCAAAAATGCCAATAGCAGCATGCTTATCAGCAGCATCCTGAAGAATGTTCTTTGCAATGTGAGGTGGGAAATGGTGAAAAGAGGAGAAAATAGTACGTACGCCCCGGATATGTTCGGGTACATCGAGTGCATTTATGGGTTCTGGTATGAAATCAATAGCTCCTTTTGACTCTATTTTTAAGTACTCATATGCATCCAGGTTAGGATACAAATCTGTGAGGGTAACGTGCACGGGAGTACCCATTGTTTTACTCAGGGCCTCCCTTAGGTTTGCTATACCTCCTCCGGCACCAGAGCAGAGATCTGTGATGTGCCGCTGCTTTGTTTTCGTTAGGAGTTCGGCCAGGCAGGGTAAGGCGGCCTCATAGGTATCAAGGGTGCTGATCATAAATCGCAGGTAATCCTGCATTCCCTCACGTACTACATGTGGGAACCAATTCTGGTCTTCCAGTTCAAAAAGTTGAAGGCGGATGTTCAATAGCTATCTTTTTAATGAACTACTGCAGAGCCGCCTGAAATGTTTTTAGATTATAGAAATGCCAACACGAATCACCCTTAGCCTGTAAAGCCATTAGGGCCAGCTCCGGCTTTTAGTCCCTCTCCTGTGTTGCTAAACAACTGCCAATATTCTTCTACTGGTGCGGTTGGATCAGGTAAAACAGAAAGTATGCTTCCG
Organism: Pontibacter locisalis; assembly: GCF_042684605.1. Classification (NCBI taxonomy): domain Bacteria; kingdom Pseudomonadati; phylum Bacteroidota; class Cytophagia; order Cytophagales; family Hymenobacteraceae; genus Pontibacter; species Pontibacter locisalis. The sequence goes on along the minus strand of NZ_JBHULU010000010.1, from coordinate 234,952 downwards.
TCACTAAAGTATACCATCAACCCATACACATCCTGCTGTTCTATTCTTTCTACTACCAGGTTCGGGTTGTCATGGATTAATTCCATCAGGCGCTGATCTCTTAGGCTTGACCCAGGTACTTTCCAGTCCCATACAGGAGATGGTAAACCCGCCTCTCGTTTCCTGATAAACAGATGCTCATGTTTTATTAGGTCTGCATCCGGCAGTTGTAGCTGCCAAGGACAGTTTACGGCAAGCGTCATTTCGCCAATGTCCAGCACCAGTCCCTGCGGAGTAGTATAGTGCGTGGTGCCAAAATGAAAATACTGTACCTGCTCATTTCGGGTAGCTTTTGTGAGTGGTAAACCAATTGTTTTGTTAAAGATCTCTGATAGTGAATCTTGCATCTTGAAAATTTGTTTATGCGAGCGTACAAAGCAAAGATAACCAGTCGTCTTAAAACAATAATGCTCTCATCTGCGGTTTAATAAGTTTTATCGCTATTAGTCCTTAGATGTTAGCTACAAAAGGTATATTTGCAGTTGTTTTTGTTGAAGTGAGAAAGGGAATTTTAAGGGGTTTACCTCTGTTTGATAGCAATGCTGAAAGAGCAAGAAAAAGTAGAAAAGCCCAAGCGGCCATTACATAAAAGAATTGTTAGCGTTGTCTGGAAAGGCTTTTTCCTGGGCTTTGCTACTGTGTTGCTTTACCTGTTTAGCGTAGAGCACAACCTGTTGTTCCTTTTCGGTTCGTCTCCAAGTCTCGATAGGCTGGAGAACCCGCGTTCTGATCAGGCTTCTGAGCTATATACTTCTGATGGGCAGCTGATAGGAAAATACTTCAAAGAAAACAGAAGCCCGGTTTCCTACCAGGATATGTCGCCAACGCTGATTAAAGCATTGGTAGCTACGGAGGATATTCGTTTTTATGAACATTCCGGTATAGATCCTGAGGCCATTGTGTCAGCCGTATATGGTAGCCTGAATGGGGAAGTCAGAGGTGCCAGTACTATCACGCAGCAGCTCGCCAAAAATCTTTATAAGACACGAACAGAAGGCTCAAAGGGCTTGCTTGGATACGTGCCAGGGCTTAACATCATTATCTCTAAGACAAAGGAGTGGTTAACAGCCATTAAACTGGAGCAGCGCTATACGAAGGAAGAAATTCTGGCGATGTACCTGAACACGGTGGACTTCGGTTCTAACTCGTTTGGTATAAAAGTAGCGTCTAAAACTTTCTTCAATACCTCTCCTGATAGTCTTAGAGTAGAACAGGCTGCAGTGCTTGTCGGCCTCCTGAAAGCCCCTACCTATTATAGCCCCAGGTTTAATCCTGAAAACGCCACCCGCCGCCGTAACACGGTGATCAACCAGATGGTGAAGTATAGTTTCTTGCCTAAGGCAACGGCCGACTCGCTAAGCCAACTTCCTTTGGTGCTTGACTATAGCGTGGAGAACCACTATGATGGTCCCGCGACTTATTTCAGAGGTGCAGTGGCGGATTACCTGCAGGAGTGGTGTAAGCAAAATGGCTATGATCTTTACCGTGATGGTTTAAAAGTTTATACTACCATTGACTCCAGGATGCAGACACATGCAGAAGAGGCTATGGAAGAACATATGCGTAAACTTCAGCGTCGCTTCGATGGCCACTGGAAAGGTCGGAACCCATGGGTAGATGAAAAGGATCGTGAAATTCCTGGGTTTATAGAGGAGACGATCAAAAGAACTTCCTACTATCAAAGACTGAAGAAGAAGTACGGAGATGACACAGAGGCCATCAAACGGGAACTGAATACCCCGCGTGAAATGATGGTTTTCACCTGGGATAATGACTCTCTGGAGAAGAAAGTGACAATGAGTCCTTTAGACTCCCTGGCCTATTACAAGCACTTTCTGCACGGGGGTATGATGACCATGGATCCGTTCACAGGCCACATAAAAGCCTGGGTCGGAGGCATCAACTTCAAGTACTTCAAGTATGATCACGTAAAGCAGGCACGACGTCAGCCAGGCTCTACTTTTAAACCGTTTGTTTATGTGGCTGCCATTGATAATGGCTACTCTCCTTGCGATAAGATTGTAGACAAACGTATTACGATCAACTATGTAGAGAACGGCGAGAAGAAGAGTTGGTCTCCTACCAATGCTGACTGGGAGTATACAGGTGCACCCATGACGCTTCGTCGGGCAATGGGAAAATCGGTGAACTCAGTAACAGCTCAACTTACTGAGCGAGTTGGATGGGAGACAGTGGTGAAATATGCAAAACGGCTGGGAATTAATAGTCCTTTGCAGAAAGTGCCATCTATTGGTTTGGGGCCAAGTGATGTCTCTATCTTTGATATGGTTGGGGCTTACAGTACATTCCCTAACTACGGGTTCCACACAAGGCCAATGTTTATTACCCGTATCGAGGATCGGAATGGTAATATAATACACCAGTTTACTCCAAAGCAGAAGAAGGTGCTTAGTGAGGAAACTGCTTTCCTGATGATGCATATGCTAAAAGGAGGTATCGAAGAACCAGGTGGCACTTCGCAGGCGCTGTGGGAGTATGACTTATGGAAAGGGAATGAAATAGGCGGTAAGACTGGAACCACTTCTAATCACTCAGATGGTTGGTTTATGGGTGTTACAAAAGACCTGGTAACAGGTGTCTGGGTTGGCGGAGAAGACCGCAGTATCCATTTCCGAACATCGCAATTGGGTGAAGGTTCTAAAACAGCGTTGCCGATGTATGGCCTTTACATGGAAAAAATCTATAAGGATAAAAGTCTGGGGTATACAATGGGTCGTTTTCCGGGACCTACTGTAAAAATAAGCAAGGAGTATAATTGTACTACGGTTTTACCTAAGTCTACAATGCCAGATTCTACTGCTTTAGATGATATATTAAAAACGCTGAACCTGGATAACATGCTTCAGTAAGTGAGCATGCCCTAAAACAAATAAGGCCCGCTTATAGAAGCGGGCCTTATTTGTTTTAGGGGGCAATTTTATAACTCTTCTTCGTAAAAAGATTCAAGCGCTTCCTCCAGGTAGTTGTACTCAAAAGTAAAGCCTGTTTGAAGTACTTTGTTTGCACTAACACGTTGGCCTGCTAAGACTACCTCACTCATTTCACCCATCATCAGGTTTATGGCAAAGGCGGGGACCTTAGGTAACACAAGTGGTTTATGCATAGCACTAGCCAACTTTTTAGTGAATTCAGCATTTGTTACAGGATGGGGAGCAACAGCATTATAAACACCCTCAAACTGCGTATCTTCAATAGCTCTAATAAACAGTCGGCATATATCATCAATATGAACCCAAGACATATACTGCTTGCCAGAGCCGAGAGGAGCACCGGCCATCATCCGAACAGGCCGGGCAATTTGTGCCAAGGCACCTCCTTTGTTGCTCAATACTATTCCCTGCCTAAAGATGACTGTTCTTAAATTCAGCTCTCTCATTTGCCAGGCGGAAGCCTCCCATGCTTTACACACCTCTGCCAGAAAATCATCACCGTAAGTGCTTTCTTCCGACATTATCTGGTCTCCGGAATTGCCGTATATGCCAATAGCAGAAGATGAGATAAATCCTTTTACATGATGTTCTACATTCTGAAGACACTTATAAAGAAGGTTTGTGCTATCTACACGACTACTTAGTATCTCCTTCTTGCGCTCATCAGTCCATTTTTCCTGCGCAACGTTAGCTCCGGCAAGATGAATGATATAATCAGCGTAAGAGATGGCATTCTCATCGATGTAGTCGTTCTTTATATCCCATTTAAAGGTTTTATAGCTGGAAACTTTATCAGGCTTCCTGCTTAAATGAGCCACTTCATAACCCTGGTCTATCAGAACTTCTGATAAGCGCATACCTATCAGACCTGATCCACCTGTTATTAGAATTTTACCTGGCATAATACTTTTTTAGCATAAGAAATATAGAACTCATCCTATACGTAGGTAAGGTGGTGTTCCGTTGTCCTTACCCGTAAAGGAGCTAATTAAGTAGGTTTTCGATGGTAGAGGGAGCTTTTCCTGCTATTGGTAGTAAGTAGAATACTATTTCTTGCGAATATGGGCCAGGAACTCGTTACGGAATTGATCTTCCTGGAACAACCCTGAGTATTCAGCTGTAATTGTGCTGCTGGTTACATCGTTTACGCCACGGCTCATAACACAAAGGTGATCCGCCTCAATCATAACGGCCACATTCTCTGTTTGCAAAGCCTGCTTTAATTCATTAGCGATCTGCATGGTCATGCGCTCCTGTACTTGCGGACGGCGAGCGTAGTATTGTACAATACGATTTAGTTTAGATAAGCCTATTACATGCTCATTTGGCACATAAGCTACGTGTGCTTTTCCGATAATTGGTACAAAATGATGCTCACAGGAAGAGTATATCGTAATATCCCGTTCCACGAGCATGTGGTTGTACTTGTACTTGTTCTCAAACCGTCGTACGGTAGGCTTGTTATCCGGGTGCAAACCATGGAAAATTTCCTTTACATACATTTTAGCCACACGGTGAGGCGTTCCTTTCAGGCTGTCGTCTGTAAGATCCAAGCCAAGAGTATGCATAATCTCAGCGAAGTGCTTTTCAATGATCGCTATTTTATCGCTATCAGAAAGATCAAAAGCATCGGAACGCAGCGGAGTCTCCAGTGAGCTCATGATGTGATCATCCATTTCTTCGTCACGCTCCAAATCCTGGTTATCCATGGTATTCAACAAAGTTTCGTTCAGTTTCATAAAGTGTTACTGCTAAATCATAGTCCTTACTGATCTTACTGCGTAGCTTATCCCAAATTACAACAGCTATGTTTTCAGCTGTAGGATTACGCTCTTTGAATTCCTCCGTATCCAGGTTCAGATTTTTATGGTCAAACCTGGATATTACTTCCTCCTGTACAAGATCACTAAGCATTTTCAGGTCATAAACATAACCTGTGTCAGGATCTACAGTGCCAGTAAGCTTTACGATTAGCTCGTAGTTATGGCCATGGTAATGGGGGTTGCTGCACTTTCCGAACACTGCAGCATTTTGTTCATCGCTCCAGGCTCTGTTATAAAGCCTATGTGCGGCATTGAAATGCTCCTTTCGGCAAACGGTGATTTTCATATCGTTGTCAACAACCATTACCTGGCAAATGTTTAAAATGAAGTATAAACAGCAAAAAGCTGCTTATGCTATAAGTTTGCAAAGTTAAGCCAGTATGTTCTATTCCCAAACCAAATTTTAGCTAAAATAATCCCCACATACCCACTGTTTCTCAGGCTGATTAATTATTTTCGTAGGTGGTAACATAACCTGGAAAGTACAAAAAGCACCCTTAACAAATGAAAATGAGAACAATTTTACTCGCAGTGTTAATAATGGTAACCGGCCTTTGTCAGGCACAGCAGGTAACAGTAGAAGAGAGCGAACAGACTGTAAACGGAATAGTTCGGCGCGGTCAGCAGCTTACTGTGCAGCTAGATCCTAAAACCGTAGAAAAATCGTGGAAAGACTACTTAGGGCAGAAGGCAGGAAAGGTGAAGTCAAGCAAGGGTACTTTAACTGTAGAGGGCGCTGTGATAGATACTATATCAAATCAGCCAATGCGGGTACTTTCAACTGTAGGTAGTACTGCTACAGGTAGTAATGTGTGGTGGAGCCTGGATATGGGAACAGCCTATGTTAATAAAGTTGCTACTCCAAAAGAATATGCTGCAGCGGAGAGCTTCATGAGAGGTTTTGCCAGAAAGCTTTATCGCGAGGATGTACTACGGCAGATAAATGAAGCAGAAGATGTTCTACGTGCTACGAAGTCTGAACAGGAGCGGGTTGTAAAGCAGGCGAACGATATCCAGGCTTCTATTGAAAAGAACAAAAAAAGAAAGCAGGAACTGGAGGCGGAGCTGGTGCGAAATGCTGATGACTTAAAACAGCTGGAAAAGGATGTGGTTAATAACCAGAAGCAGCAGGAGGTAAGCAGACAGCGGGTGCTTGATATGGAAAAAGCCGTAGAGGCTGTAAGGGCAAAACTTATGGAGATAAAGTAATCTTAACACCTATCTTCAAACAAAAGGGCAAGTTGAGTAGCTTGCCCTTTTGTTTTTCTTTCTTATACAAGATGATGGTTTTTACAGTTTCATCCATCTTTGGATCTCTTGGTCGGCAAACTGTTCATCCCGCCAGGCTACGAATTTTGTGTTCAATGCAGGGTTCTCATGCGTGAACCAAAGACGTATAATTTCCTTCGCAGCTGGATATTTTTTTGTTAGTTCCGACATGGTGGTTGCGCTAATTGTTCTGTCACTAGGGCGGGCGGGCACCGCAACTATAACAGGTTCTAAATTACCTGCAGTTTCTAACTGGAGCACTCCAACAGGGAGTACCTCAAGAACTGACCCTGTTTCCACTCTTTCAGATAGCACCAGAATGTTAAGCCCTCTGTCGTTTTGGCCTAACTCGGTTGAAGGAATAAAGCCATAATTGCCGGGAAAGGGGAGGAATTCTACTAGCTTATCTTTACCAGCGTCTTTGGCATTAACGAATTCCTGTTTTTTGAGGTCATATTTTAGCTGGTGGTTATTTCCAGCAGGAACTTCTATCACGGCTTGTAATTGCCTGGTGCCGGTATAGGTAGGGATGTTTTGATAGTCTGTTTTACAGCTTACCAGAAGTAAGGTTGGCGTTAGAAGAAGAAAAAGGTATAACAAGTGCTTCATCATCGGTTTTAGAGTTGATGCAGCTGCAAATATAAACAGACACAGGTCAAATGTGCTGGTTTGATACCTGGATTCGGGTAATAAAAAAAGAGGAGCTGTCGAAACAACTCCTCTTTTCTAAAACTACGGAAAACTTATGAAAACAGGTATTCTTAGCGTCTTTCTTTGATACGAGCAGCTTTACCCTGAAGACCTCTCAGATAGTACAGTCTTGCTCTTCTTACTTTACCTCTTCTTACCAGCTCGATCTTCTCGATAGCTGGAGAAAGAAGTGGGAAGATACGCTCTAAGCCAATCTGGTTAGAAACTTTTCTTACAGTGAAAGTTTCACCATTTGTGTTCACGTTTTTACGCTGAATCACAACGCCCTGGAACTGCTGGATACGCTCTTTGTTACCCTCACGGATTCTTACGTGAATGTTGATAGTATCACCCGCCTGGAAAGTTGGGAAAGAGGCGCGCTTGTCAGTAGATTCCTGCTCAATGAATTTAATTAGTTCGCTCATGATGGCTATGTTCTTAAAGTATCTTCTTCAAATTTCGGACTGCAAAGATATGTAAATATTTATTACATAAGAATATTTGCAGGAAAAAAAATATAGTTTTTTCTGTTGAGTCTCTTTATTTAGAACCCAGACAGTTAATTGTTTAAATCAATAGTGGCCACTTGCGACCTACTCATTCAACAGATCCGGCCTTCGCTGTCTTGTTCGCTCCACTGCCTTCTCAAAACGCCAGGCTTCTACTTTAGGTGTATCCCCAGAAAGCAGAACATCAGGTACCTTCATGCCTTTATAGTCAGCCGGGCGTGTGTAAACTGGTGGTGCCAGTAATCCGTCCTGGAAAGAATCTGTAAGGGCAGATGATTCATCGTTGAGTACACCCGGTATAATGCGGATGATCGCATCTGCCAGTACTGCTGCACCCAACTCTCCACCAGAAAGTACATAGTCGCCAATGCTGATTTCATGTGTTACAAAATGCTGCCGTACCCGCTCATCCACTCCTTTATAGTGGCCGCAAAGTATAACAACGTTTTGTAGCAGTGAAAACTGATTGGCTATGGTCTGGTTAAGCGTTTGCCCGTCCGGAGTCATATAAATTATGGCATCATACGCACGCTCGGCCTTCAGCTCAGAAATGATCTTGTCAATTGGCTCGATCATCATCACCATGCCGGCGCCTCCTCCAAAAGCATAGTCATCTATCTGGCCGTGCTTGTTGATAGCATATTTGCGCAAGTCGTGGATATGAACTTCAACGAGGCCTTTCTGCTGGGCACGCTTAAGAATAGAATGGCTAAAGGGGCTTTCCAGCAGGTCAGGCTGACAGCTGATAATATCGAAACGCATTACTTATCCTCCTCGGTATCCTCGTCTGAGTCGTCGGCTTCTTCGGGGTTGGCAGGTTCGGTGTATACTTCCAGGAGTCCTTCTGGCAGGCTGATATGAAGTTCTTTCGCTTCATGATCTGCACGCAGTATGATCTCATCCATTACCGGAATAAGCATCTCCTGGTTCATGTACTCCATTGCCATTAGCTGCTGCTGTGGCAGGTCATAAAACTCCTTAACAGTACCAAGTTTGCCATGGTTAGCGTCCACTACTTGGTACCCGATCACTTCATGGAAATAAAACTGGTCTTCGTCCAGTTCCGGGAGCTCATCGAGTGGCAGGTATAAGGAGGTGCCGCGTAAAGCTTCTGCCTGTTCCATCGTTTTGATGTCCTCAAAAGAAATGATGAAGCGGCTGTTCTTTATAGGGTCCATGGACTCTATAAAAAAAGGAATCAGCCTTCCTTTTTGTTCAAGGAAAACTGATTCCAAATCTTCATAATCTTCGGGGTAATCTACGTCAAAGAACGCGACTACTTGCCCCTTGGTGCCATGGGTTTTGAGGATGTGTCCTAGCAGAAAGCAGGCATCAATGTTCATGGCAAAATAAATTAAGCCTGCTCTTCAGTAGACTCGCCACCTTCGGCTGCTGCCTCAGGAGCTTCTTCTGTTGCCTCTTCAGCAGGAGCGTTAGCAGCAGCTTTCTCAGTCTCACGCTGACGGATAGCCTCTGCACGAGCTTCTTTAACTTTAGTCTCTGCCTCAAGAGCAGCTCTTCTCTTAGCTTCTTTGTCAGAAACAAGTCCCTGACGCTTGCCTTCGATCTTAGCTTCTTTCTCTTTCTTCCACTCTTCTAAACGAGCGTCAGCAGTTTCCTGAGAGATAGCGCCTTTGATAACACCAATCTGTAAGTGTCTTCTGTAAAGTACGCCTGTGTAAGAAAGCATAGCCTTAACTGTGTCAGTTGGCTGTGCACCGTTCATCATCCACTGAAACGCTTTGTCCTGATCGAAGTTGATAGACGCAGGGTTAGTGTTTGGGTTGTAAGTGCCCAGTTTCTCAATGAATTTACCATCACGTGGTGATCTTGAGTCTGCTACTATGATATCATAGATAGCTGCTTTCTTGCGGCCTCTGCGGGCCAGTCTGATTTTTACTGCCATTTTGTATTTAGTTTATACGTCGGCGGATCCCGTCCGCCATTTTAGAACCGCAAAGGTATAAAAAGTAATTTATATTATCTATTACTTGTTTAGAAATATACTTTGCTGATCTTCAAGGGAAACAGAAATGCAGAATGAAGCGCTCTATTTAAAATATAACTGGAGGTATTGATATAAAAGAAAATGCCCTCCGTTACAGGAGGGCATTGATAATTTTTTAGGCTGCTACTCTAACTTTTTGCTTAGCAGGCTTTGGTTCTTTCAACTTGATGACCCGAAGTTTATCTAAAGTCCAGATTGCTGGCCAGGTTGGATCAAATTCCCACCATTTTACGCCAAAGTTAACGCGGTTAGGCAGCTTGTGGTGGTTGTTCTGGAACAACTCGCCACCTGTTAGGAAGTCGAAGAAAAGAGAGTTTCTTGATTTATCGTTGTTATCGAAGTTCTGGTAACCATACTTGTGGCCGCTCCAGTTTACAATGGCGCCGTGCACTGGCCCCATCAGGAAGTGTATAGGCAGCAACAGGAACATCCACCACTGGGTAGCAAAAGCGATGTAGAAAAGCACGTATGCTACACCCCATCCAATTCTGGAATAGTAAGAGTCACCCACTTTTTCGATCACAGGCCAAACAGGATAGTCGCCATCAAAACGGCGCTCTGGCTCTACACGATGTTTAAGTACATTATTATAGATCTCTTTCGTCTTCCACATCATCGTGAACGCATTATTGGAGAAATGCGGAGAGTGCGGGTCGCGCTCTGTGTCAGAGAATGCATGGTGCATGCGATGTAAAACAGCATAAGCACGAGGCGACAGGAACGAAGAACCCTGAGCGATATACGTCAACAAGTAAAATGTCTTTTCCCAGAATGGGTTCATCGTGAACATTTTATGGGCAGCGTAGCGGTGCAGGAAAAATGTCTGTACAAAAAGCGACAGGTACCAATGCACCACAAAAAAGATAAGAATAGCCATTAATTTAGATGAAGGTTGATGTTGTGATGATTACTGTAAAATGTAATGGTAATAGAGGCCATAACCATGCCACGTAAGGTGCAAAGCTACAACACGATTTTAAAGTAAAATAGAGAAGCAGCGGTAAAAGTTCAGGAAATGATAAAAATCATTTTTTGAAAAAGGTAATCAGAGTTAAAGTAAGTTTCTGAATGGCGTCCAAACGGGTGCCTCAGGAGGTTCAGCCCGAACTGTCACAGGTGTTTTAAGAGTGGGATGTTCGAATATAAGTTGCCTGGCATGCAAGGCAATACTTTTATCAGGTAAGGGCTGGGCAGCTCCATATTTTAAGTCTCCAGCTATACTACACTTCATAGATGCCAGTTGTACCCGTATCTGATGCGGACGACCAGTAATAGGATTTACTTCCAGCAGATACTTACCTGCGTTGGCAGCAAGCATTTTATAGTGAAGCTCAGAGCGTGCTCCTGCATTGTTCTCTTTGCTGTAGGCTTTGGAAACATTACGTACACTGTCTTTTACAAGCCAGTGTACCAGCGTACCCTGTTCAGCCTTTGGCTTGTTCTGTACAACAGCCCAATAAGTTTTTTGAGTCTTTTTGCTACGAAAAAGCTCGTTAAGCCGTGAAAGTGCTTTAGATGTTTTTGCTAACAGAACAACACCGCTTACCGGCCTGTCCAGGCGATGCACAACACCAATGAAGACATTCCCCGGCTTGTTATACTTGTGCTTTATATACTCTTTGGCCAGATCGGCCAGTGTTGTGTCTCCTGTTTCGTCACCGTGCACCAGCAGGCCTGCGGGTTTATTTACCACTAGCACATGGTTATCTTCGAACAGGACATCTAAAGCCATTGGCCTTAATTATGAATGATAGATTGTAGATTATGCGATCAGGTCACAAGCAGATGGAATTGCTACTTCTTTGCCGGTAAGAATTCATTATTGAATTTAATACGCTTCCTTTTCATTCGGAAAATCCTTGCTCTTTACATCTTTCACGTAGTTCTGAACGGCACCAGTCATGATAGAATGAAGGTCTGCGTAACGACGAAGGAAGCGGGGCTTAAACTCTTTGTTTATTCCCAGCATGTCATGTACAACCAGCACCTGTCCGTCTACGTCAGGCCCTGCGCCAATGCCAATGATAGGAATCTGCAGTGTTTCAGCTACGCGCTTAGCAAGGGCAGAAGGAATCTTTTCAAGTACAATAGCAAAGCATCCTAATTCCTGCAGAAGCTGTGCGTCGTCAAGTAATTTTTGCGCTTCAGCCTCTTCTTTGGCGCGTACGGTATAAGTGCCAAACTTGTAGATGGACTGTGGCGTAAGTCCCAGGTGGCCCATTACAGGAACTCCCGCGCTAAGAATGCGTGTAATTGACTCTTTTATTTCAGCTCCTCCCTCCAGCTTTACACCATGCCCGCCGGATTCCTTCATGATGCGGATGGCTGAGCGTAGTGCCTCAGAGGAGTTGCCCTGGTAAGAGCCAAAGGGCATGTCTACTACTACAAAAGCTCTGTTCACACCCCTTACCACTGAGGAAGCATGATAAATCATTTGGTCCAGTGTAATAGGGAGGGTCGTCTCATGACCCGCCATTACGTTGGAGGCCGAATCTCCAACCAAAAGCACATCTACGCCGGCAGCATCCAGAATAGTAGCCATAGAAAAATCGTAGGCTGTGAGCATGGAGATTTTCTCGCCGCGCTCTTTCATGTTCTGCAGCTGGTGCGTTGTTACCTTTTTTACGTCGCTTTTATGAACAGACATAGTAGAAGCAATGGTTAAAGTGTAAAGCTATAAAATCTTTAAACAAAAACAGCCACATTCTGATGTGGCTGTTTCTCTAAAAATTGTTTCTGGCAGAGCGGTTTCGGGTAAGCCGAAGGTCCTGCAGCAGAGAAGACTTGGCATTTATGGTGATGTTATAGCCTTGGGCAAAACCATATGGAATCCATCCGATACTCATCTCCCAGCAATGCAGGTCGCGGTATATCTGCAGCCTGGCATTGGCTATGTTGTTACTGGTGAAGTCGTAAGAGGCGAAGTAGGTTATTTTCCACTTGTCTGTTAAGTTTAATGAGCCATCCACCCCCAACGATTGTGTGATATTGTCTGCTGTGCCAGGTCTGAAGTTTTTAAAATATCCTATGGTGTAGTCAAAGCTCAGTGTCCATGGAATTTTAAAGTCTACATACTGCGGCAGCAGTGGGTCCATGTCCGGTTGCAGAGCAGGCAGGTTAGATGGCGTTCTGGTTTGCGTTCTTCTTGCTTCTGGATTAAAGCTGGCGCCAACCGAGAAGTTGGCGTTAGTCAAATTAGCAAGCTTCAACTTTGAGAAATCAAATACATACTCATCAATTTGCCGGCCCAGCGAATCTCGCTTATAAGGTTCGAAAGTAGACGTAAAGTTTACATTGAAAATCTTGAACAGGTTAGTGTTCATCGACATGTTAATAGGCGACAGTTTCAGCGAGTCAGCTGCAAAATTATAGGCTGAAGTAAGGCTGAGGTTATCAATAAGCCGAATTTTTTCAAATTCGGTCTTTGCCGAATCTCCTTTTGACCTAACCTTCATCTCCAGGTTGTTCTGAATATTGAAAGAGACCTGGTTTTGCAGTCCTGGTCCAGGAACGTTAGCAAACCTCGGAAGTAATCTAAAAGGATCCTGGTCGCCAATAGGGAAAGAAGTTGTCTGTACACGCTGATAGAAACCAAAGCTCTCACGACCAAAGTCAGGCCTGTAATTATAGGAAATGCTTGGCCTGATCAGGTGGCGGATCGCCTCTACCCGCTTGCCTTTTATGTAGGCTGTTCCATAAATAGTGGTGCTAAGGGAAGCTCCTGCATTGTATTCGTAAATACGCCCAAAGTTTGTTGTGTCTACTGCTATTTTCTGTGAATCAGGGTCAAAGCGGAAGGTGTATCGTTCATCAAACCAGGCTTCACGGTAGCTAACAGTAGGCGAGAAGTTGAAATAACGCAGCAATTTATAGCTTCCCAGGTTTACCTGTAAGTTATGTGTAGCGGATCGCTGTCCGTTTTCCCAAAGTCGGCTGAAGTTATCCAGTTGAATAGTGTCAATATCTCCTCTTGCTCCGATAACAGGTATTCCCTGGAAATTGTCACCTGCAGGTCGGGTAAGATTGGATACCCTGTTTTGCGCATTAAGATTATAGCCGACAGTAAACTGTTCATACCAGCGGCCGGTTGGCAGGTTATCCGTAAAAATCTCAAAGAAGCTGGTCGGCGTCATCGAGAAGTTCAGGTCAGGCAGAATAAAGTTGTACACCCCTGAAGTTGTCTGGCTCTGCGAAAGTTTCGCTGTATAACTGAACGGGGTATTCTCGATATTCTTCTGGTAAGATATATTCGAGTTAAAAGTAGGCGACAAGTACTGCGAAGGGCTGTTGTAGTTCAGGCGCTGATGGCCGCTGCTACCTGCGTTAACACTGGCAGAAAACCGTCCCTGTCCTGGTTTTGGAATAGGCGTATGCGACCAATTGATCCAGATAGTGCGTTGTGTTGGCGGAAGCGCAGCAAGTAAATTGTCTGTTGTGCTTCTGGAACGCTCAACATCGGCTTCATCGTTCTTAAAGTACTGGTATGAAAAGCCAAGGCTGCCGCTATAAGCATATCGTTTCCGGTAAGTGTTATCCATGTTTACTTTGTACCCACCCAAAGAGTAAACATCTCCTGTAAGGCGTGTGCCTATATAGTCATTCCAGGCAAAGTAGTAACCACCGTTACTTAGGTAAAAGCCCTGAGCTCTTGTTTCCCCGAAGCTTGGTACTATTACACCTGATGCTCTGTTATTCTGGCGAGGGGTTGGAAAGAGTCCGAACAGAAAGCCTAGCGGAGTAGGAATATCACCGATAACTAGGTTAAAGGGCCCCGTCATAACTTTGTCATTCGGAATACCTTTCATCTTAGAAGTTCCAATATAAAAGTGCGGATGCTCCAGGTTACAGGTGGTGTATTGGGCGCGTAAACCAAAGAATTCGTTATCTTGGTTCTTTTTTACGACAGCAGCATGTACATATCCTTCGCCTTGCTGCGTTACTACTTCAGAAATGCGCCCCTTTCTGGTTTTATAATTATAAGCAATGCGATTAGCTGCATATGTTTCGCTGCCTTGCGTAAATACAGGAGTGCCTATTTCCTTTCCGGTAGAATCGGGAAGGGTAGTGGCTGTAAGCGTATTGGTCTCATAGTCGATCTGGATATAAGCGGCCTCCAGCGACATGGTGCCATAGTTTATTTTGGCGTCGCCGTAAAGGTTTACTACCTTACTCCCGACCTCAAAAAGGATGGAGTCTCTGGCAGAGTATTTGATTGTCGTCTCGATATCACCTTTGGGTGCAGAAAGGCGGACAGAATCCTGCCCGACGGTGGCAGTGTCCTGTGGTACAGTAGTAGGACGGGACAAGCGTTGCCCTGATACTAACGAGGGAGAAAGTAAAGCGAACTGCAGCAGCAGTAATAAAATTAAAATGTAGCGCAACTTCTTCAGACTTCCCTAAAGTTTTATTTATTTTGTACAAAGTTATTGTTTTAGCTTTTAACTAACGAACGTTGTGAGAAATATTGTTACTGTTTCATTCCTGGCCATCGTTTTCTTGCTTTGCTCCTCCAACAAGTTAGAATTCAGAAAAGATTATAAAGTACGCACGGTAGTTATTGATGCCGGACATGGAGGTAAAGACGTGGGTTGTAACGGAAAGTTCTCTCATGAGGCTGACGTTGCGCTTAAACTTGCTTTACAGGTTGGATCCTTGATAGAGAAGAACCTGCCTGATGTGAAGGTGGTGTACACCCGCAAAACAGATCATTTTGTTGAGTTGGCAGACCGTGCCGGGATTGCGAATAAGAACAATGCTGACCTTTTTATCTCCATTCACCTGAATGCTGGTCCTTCTGCAGCCTACGGCACAGAGACCTATACTATGGGGTTACATACATCAGAAGGTAACCTGAAGGTGGCAAAACGTGAGAACTCAGTAATCTTACATGAAGACAATTACAAAGAGACTTACGATGGTTTTGATCCTAATTCTCCTCAAAGCCATATTCTGTTTGCATTGCACCAAAGTGCTTATTTAGATAACAGCCTGCGCTTCGCTGATAAAGTAGAAAAAGAGTTCAGGCACAAAGTCGGTCGTCATAGCCGTGGCGTAAAGCAAGCCGGCTTCCTCGTGCTATGGAAGTCTTACATGCCAAGCGTACTTATTGAGTGCGGCTTCCTTACTAACCCTACCGAAGAAAAATTCCTTAACGATAAGTCCGGCCAATCGTATATGGCATCAGGGATTTATCGTGCCTTCAAAGAGTATAAGCAAGAACTGGAGGCAATGAACTAAATGCAATTAGCAATACGCCTACGTGAATATATCTAAAGAAGTAAAAGTTGCGCTGCTCGGGGTAGCAGCGATAGTCATTCTGTATTTCGGGTTTATGTTCCTGAAAGGTTCAGACGTTTTCTCAGATACAAACTCCTATTTTGTTATTTATGATAATGTGGATGGCTTAACTGCTTCTAATCCTGTTATCCTGAATGGTATACAGGTGGGGTCTGTTAAGAGCATGCGGTTAATGACAGAGAAGAATAACCAGATAATGGTAGAAATTGGGGTCTTGAAGGAATTAACTGTCGGAGACTCTACCATCGCCGCACTTGGAAACTCTGATTTGTTAGGTAGCAAAGCCATAACCTTATACCTGGGTAACAGCACAGAGCTTTTTGATGGCGGTGAAACACTGATCCCTTACAAGGAAAGCAGCATTACAGAAATTATCTCAACAAAGACGGTACCTGTCATTGATAAAGTTGATACAACACTTGCCCGTGTTAACAGGCTGTTAGATAGCGAGGCAAAAGGCAATCTGCAGGATATTCTGGCAAATACCAAGGCTACAACTGATGCTTTAAACGAAATACTGCGGGCCAATCAGCAAAACATTAATTCTATTACGGCTAATATGAGTGCTTTAACGGCTTCATTGCGCCAGACGGAGCGTCAGATAAACCAGCTTGCCCGCAATATGACTCAAATTACCGATACTCTTAAGCAGGCAGAGTTTAACGCTTTAGTTGCCAACGCCAATGATGCCATGCAGGAATTAGAGGCAGCTGCAACCAAGCTGAATTCCAGTGAGGGCTCTATCGGTAAATTGATGAACGATGAGCAGCTTTATGAAAACCTTAACCAATCCACACAGGCACTGAACCTGCTTCTGCGGGATATACAAGCCTATCCTAAACGCTATGTCAGCTTCTCTGTGTTTGGCAGAAAAGACAAGTATAAAGTGGATGAAACTGGTCGTGTGATCACACTCGATGAAGTGAAAGAGATGCAGGATAAATATCCGTCGGAATTCCGTACTGTGCCGGATACTGTTTATGTGCCTGTGCCTGATACTATTAGATCTGCAGTGCCGGTAACGAAGCGTGGTGCTGGAAAATCTAAAAAGCCATAATGTAAATATTGTATATTTGTAAAATCCGCTTTTAATGGCGGATTTTGCATTATATGTCTACCCTTATTCATCTAAATACCTCAAATGGATATCGAATTTAACAAGAACGAAGACGCACTGAAGCAACTGGTTTTCCAGCTAAAGAATAGATTAAGCAAAGTTCACCTTGGTGGTGGCGAAAAGCGAATTCAGAAGGAGCATGCGAAAGGTAAAATGACTGCCCGTGAGCGTGTGGATTATTTGTTGGATGAAGGATCTGAGTTTTTGGAAATAGGTGCTTTCGCCGGTGAAGGTATGTACCAGGAAGTTGGTGGCTGCCCAAGCGGAGGAGTAGTGACCGGAATTGGTTATATCAAAGGCCGCCAATGCGTAGTGGTTGCCAATGATGCCACTGTAAAGGCAGGTGCCTGGTTCCCGATCACAGCTAAGAAGAACCTTCGCGCTCAGGAAGTCTCCATTGAAAATAAATTACCTATTGTTTACCTGGTAGATAGCGCTGGCGTTTTCCTGCCGATGCAGAACGAAATCTTTCCTGATAAGGAGCATTTCGGACGCATGTTCCGCAATAATGCTGTTATGAGCTCGATGGGTATCGTACAGATTGCCGCCATCATGGGCAGTTGTGTGGCTGGTGGTGCTTACCTGCCCATTATGAGTGATGAAGCCCTGATCGTTGAAGGCACAGGTTCCGTTTTCCTGGCCGGATCGTATTTGGTAAAGTCCGCCATCGGCGAAACCATAGACAACGAAACCCTCGGCGGCGCAACAACGCATTCAGAAATATCAGGTGTTACAGACTATAAGTGTAAAGATGATAAGGAGGCCTTGGATCATATCCGCAACATCTTTGACAAAATGGGCGATTTTGATAAGGCCGGTTTTAATCGAGTGGAGCCTGCTGCTCCTGAACTAGATGAGAAAGAGATTTATGGTATACTCCCAGCTGACCGCGTGAAGCCTTATGACATGATGGATATAATCAAGCGGTTAGTGGATAACTCTGAGTTTGAACCCTATAAAGAGCTTTATGGACAGACACTAATCTGTGGACTAGCCCGCATTGATGGTTGGGCAGTAGGCATTGTGGCAAACCAGCGCAAGATCATGAAAAGCAAAAAAGGCGAGATGCAGATGGGCGGCGTAATCTACTCTGATTCTGCCGATAAAGCTGCACGCTTCATCATGAATTGCAATCAGAAGAAAATTCCGCTGGTGTTCCTGCAGGATGTGTCTGGCTTTATGGTAGGAAGCAAGTCAGAGCACGGCGGTATTATCAAAGATGGTGCTAAAATGGTGAGTGCCATGTCTAACTCAGTGGTGCCAAAGTTTACCATCCTTATAGGAAACAGCTACGGGGCCGGTAACTATGCCATGTGCGGCAAAGCCTACGACCCACGCCTGATCTACTCCTGGCCAACAGCGCAACTTGCTGTAATGAGTGGTGCCGCTGCGGCAAAAACACTGCTGCAGATCCAGGTATCGTCTCTAAAAGCGAAAGGCGAAGAGATAACCCCTGAAGCGGAGCAGGAATTGCTGGAACGCATCACAGATAAGTACAACGAGGAGCTTTCACCGTATTATGCAGCTGCACGCCTTTGGGTTGATGGTATAATCGATCCTCTGGAGACACGCAAGGTGATTTCTATGGGTATCGAGGCTGCTAACCATGCCCCGATAGAGAAGCCTTATAATGTGGGTGTAATTCAGACATAAAGAAAGGAGTTTAAATCCCAGGTTAGGAATCAGAAATGGAAGTACAAGTATATTTAAAGCTTAGGCTATATTTGGAATCCCTCCATTTCTAATTTTGAATTTCTAATTGAGAAAAGATCGTGACGAAGAATGAAATCAAGGCGCTAATCTCGCTACTGGACGACAGTGACTATGAGATAGCATCGCATGTGGAGAAGCAGATAATAGGTCTTGGTGAAGGAGTAATACCCTATCTGGAAGAGGAATGGGAGGAAACACTTAACCCGGATCTTCAGAAAAAGATTGAAGACCTCATACACGATTTGCAGTTTGAAGGCTTGTCTGCCCGATTCAGGGAGTGGAAAGAAAAAGGTGCAAAAGACTTGCTTGAGGGGATGTACCTGGTAAACTCTTACCTGTACCCGGATATTGAGTTTGAAAATATTTCCAGAACAATTGATCAGCTTTATTTTGATGCCTGGACGCATATGAAGGAAGAGATGCATCCGTACGATCAGGTAAAGGCATTAAATAACGTACTGTTCAGGGAAAAGCGTTTTTCTGCTAACACAAAGAATTTTCACTCACCAGCTAACTCTATGTTGCACCTGGTGTTGGAAACCAAACGGGGAAACCCACTAACCCTTTGTGTAATTTACATGACCCTGGCACAGCGCTTAGGAATGCCTGTTTTTGGGGTAAACCTGCCTAACCTATTTATCCTTACTTATAAGCTGGATGGGGTGCAGTTTTACATTAATGTTTATAATAAGGGTTTAATCCTGTCTAAGGCAGATATAGACAACTATATCCTGCAGTTAAACCTGAACCCAATCGATATTTTCTATGAGCCTTGCTCAAACTTAGAGATTGTAAAACGAGCTTTGCGGAACCTGGCCTTTTCTTTCGAAAAAATGAATGACCCGGAGAAGGCAACGGAGGTAACTAAGTTACTGGCAATAATCACGGATGATGAACCAATAGTATAAAGAGCAAAAAAAGAGGCCGCTTTAGTGAAAGCGGCCTCTTTTTTTGCTTTAGGCTGTTTAGTATTTTTTAATCAAACAACCAGTGGCTCTTTTATCCAGAGTAGTTACTGTCTTGTTAGCCAAAACCTCATCTATAACATTTCGCAGGTAATAATTTTTTACACCAGTTTCTACCTGTGGATTATCATCAATGGCACCTTTATATTTTAAAACGAAGTTGTCTCCGGTGTTGTGCAATACAAAAACTTCAGGGGTCTTTGTAGCTCCGAACTGGCTGCTAATTTTCTGCCCTGTATCGGCCAGGTAGGGGAAGCTGTAATTTTTAGCTGTCAGATCTTGTAGTGCCTCCTCTCCATCACTAACGCCTGGATTGATAAATACAAACTGTACTCCTTTGTTAGCATAACTGCTCGATAGCGTTACCAAACGATTTTCATACAGCTTGGCGTAAGGACACTGATTATTAGTAAATACCAATACCACTGTTTTTGCATTTGCAAAATCATTTAGCGAAACAGTTTGATTATTACTGCCCTTCAGCGAAAAGTTAGCCACTTTGTCTCCCAACTGGTAGCCACTGTTTTGCGCAAGAGCACCTGCTGTAATCAGGCAGGCTGCGGCAAATATTGCTAAGTATTTCATGTCAGTTTAGTTTGTTTAAGGTATTATACAGCTGTATCAATAGCTGATGCAGTAAGTTAGTACGTGATTCTGAATTTGATCGTGATGAATCTGATACAATTTATCAAAAAATCCGGTCTTTATCTGCCCCTGTAGCACATTATGCTCAGGAGTTGGACGTATGGCCAGGTTCTCTTTAAAAATAAGCTGTTTGCGGCTATACAACTTGTATAATGTTTCTTTTGCGCTCCAAAACAGGCAAGTCTCTTGTTCATTTTCGGCTGTATATCTTTTTTCAGCCTCACTTAAGAACTTATCTGCTACACGCAATGCCTTCTGGGTTATAAGTTCAATATCTATGCCAACCTCGTACTTCTCAGAAATAATAACAGCAGCAAGCTGTGGTGAATGAGTTATGGAAATATGAAGGGAAGCATCCGGGAAATAAGGCTTCCCGTGTTCATTGCGCTGTAGGATAAGTTGTTCCGCCGTAAAGTTCTTCAGTAACTCATAAACCAAGACACGACTTGCGATCCATTCCCGCTCCCTTTTAGGGTGTAGGTGCTTAAGTTTTTCTACGTTAATGTAAGATGGAAGGAGTTGCTGTAGGGCTTCTGTAGGTTCATCTATTTGCCAGATGCCTAAACTAGAAAAAGGGTCAAGTTGAACTGAATGGAGAAGTGGCATGGGCAATAAAGCATACTTGTACAGGTTTTATAAGCGTGAACACTTCTTGTTCGCCTGATTTATTGTAAATTTAGCTAAAAATTAGCTTACAAAAGCATATTGGCAAAATGGCCGGCAAGGTACAAGTACAAAAACTAACTACACTAACAGGCCACCGCGACTGCGTTTACACCCTTGAGCAGTCTGGTAAGAACAGCACGTTCTTCTCAGCTGCCGGAGACGGTATGGTGGCAGCCTGGAACTTGAATGAACCTGAGATTGGAGAACTGGTAGCACAAGTGAGCAGTTCCATATACGCACTGCGCTATGTGCCGGAACGCAACTTGTTGCTGATCGGGCAGAACCAGGAGGGGGTTCAGGTTATAGATTTGGATAACAAACAGGTCCTGAAATCTGTGGCCCTGCCCAAAGTGGCTATTTTTGATATATGCCATGTGGCCGGGCAGCATAAAGCGTTTGTTGCTATGGGAAACGGAGGCATTTGTGTGTTGAACAGTGAGAGTTTTGAGCTGAAAACTATTATCAGGAAGTCTGATCAAAGCGTGCGCTGCCTTGCCTACAACACATTCAGTGATGAACTCGCAGCGGGATACAGTGATAACACTGTACGTGTGTTTGATGCAGGTAGCCTTGACCTAAAGTATGAGTTAAAGTCTCATACTAACTCAGTATTTACCGTGGCTTATTCACCTGATGGTAAATTGCTGTTAACCGGTGGGCGGGATGCACACCTTAGGGTGTGGGAGGTTGAGCAAGAGTACAAGGAGAGGGGGTACCTGATAGCGCATATGTATACAATTAACCACATTACCTACAGCCCCGATGGTACTCATTTTGCCACTTGTAGCATGGATAAATCCATAAAGCTATGGGATGCACAAACCTTTAAATTACTGAAGGTAATAGACAAAGTGCGGAATGCCAGCCATGGCACTTCCGTAAATAAATTATTTTGGTCGGCTCATAAGAATCAGTTAGTTTCGTGTAGCGATGACCGTACCATTTCGGTTTGGGACATAAATTTAGGTTGAGTTATGAAGATTACACCATTAGAAATCAGACAGAAGACGTTTGAAAAAGCATTCAGAGGATTAGATAAGGACGAGGTAAACGCTTTTCTGCTGACCCTTTCTCAGCAGTGGGAAAAACTGCTGGATGAGAATAAGGATTTGCGCATGAAACTGGATGCTTCGCACCGCGAAACTCAGAAGCTGCGTGAGGTGGAATCATCATTATATAAGACTCTTAAAACAGCTGAAGATACCGGTAACAGTATTCTGGAGCAGGCAAGCAAGTCTGCGGAGTTGCGCGCCAGAGAGGCAGAATTGAAAGCAAATGAACTGCTTAACCAAGCTCGAACAGAGGCACGCCAGGTGTTGGAAGAAGCGAAAAGAGAAGCTGAAAAAGTAGTGGCAGACATGCAGCAGGAGGTGAAAACTTTAGAGCAGGATTACCAGCGTATGGAGGGTTACCTGGATACGATGGTTCGCGACCTGAGAAATCTGGCGAATGAAGCCCTGGAGAGAGCCGAGAAAACTAAGTCAAAACCTAAATCAGCTACACAGAGTATTCTTTCAAGAGCTGCCGACGTAAAAGTTGAGAACGCCGAGCTGCTAAAAAGCTTGAAAGACATGGATACGAATAACAACCACACCTATAAGTTAACAGAGTCTACTGCTGCAAACGCACCTGTAGCAATCCGAAACGGCAATGGTTATGATCCGCTTGGTGATCCGGCGCCGGATGTAACGCAACCAAACGAGGTGCCTACACCAACTACGCCAGTGCCTAATGTGCCTTCTCCGGAAGTTGAGCCTGTACAGCCGGATTATCCTGGCCGTATACCTGCGCCTGAGATAGAGCAACCGATTCCGGATGTGCAGCCAGTTACTCCTGATAAACCAGAAATCCAGCCGCCTCTTACAGAGCCATCCCGCAACAGCTACGGCAGAAACGGAGCAACCGTAAAGCCAGCATCAGGTTCTTTCTTTGACGAGATAGGTTAAATAACCGCAGGTATGGGACAAATCGCACTGGAAGGCATGGAGTTTTTTGCTTTCCACGGCTTTTACGACGAAGAGCAGAAAATCGGGAATAAGTATGGCATTGACTTAATTATTAATGCTGACCTGCGCCGTGCTGCTGAGAGCGACGATTTACATGAAACAGTAAATTACGAAGTGCTTTACAAATTGGTGCTGGAAGAAATGAAAGTGCCCGCACGCTTACTGGAGCACCTTGGCCATCGGATCATTGACAAAGTTTACGAGCGGTTCCCGTTCGTACAATCGGTGAAGATTAACGTGTACAAGTTTAATCCGCCTTTAGGAGGTATTTGTAAATGGGCAAAGGTTAGCCTGGAAGAAGCAAGATAACTTATATCTAAAAGATCAAATGAGGGTGTTGGTCCGCGGAATGTGGGCCAGCACCTTCTTACTTTAGACCAGTCGCAATAGCTCTGCCGCAGCGGCAAATGCAGACTTTTTCCCTTCTTTCACCTGCTCTGCTACATTTGGCAGTTGTTCCTTCACCTGTTGATGGGTATAAAAGTTATCCTCCAGTCCTTGCCGTATTGCTTCATACATCCACTGAAGGTTCTGGTCACGGCGTTTTTTCTCGAAGAACCCGTTGTTGTGAGTCAGTTCTAAATAATCCGCTATAGCCTGCCAGATAGTTTCCAGGCCTGAATTTTGAAGAGCGGAGCATATGCTGACACGTGGCATCCAGCCTGAGGCAGCTAAAGGATAAAGGTGCAGCGCGTTCTGGTATTCCGCTCGGGCTGCCTTCGCTTTCTGTACATTCTGCTCGTCTGCTTTTGTAATTGCAATGGCATCTGCCATTTCCATAATTCCTCGCTTTATACCCTGCAACTCATCGCCTGCTCCCGCCAGCATTAGTAACAGGAAAAAGTCCACCATCGCATGCACCGCCGTTTCTGACTGTCCAACTCCCACTGTTTCTACTATAATGGCGTCGAAACCTGCAGCCTCGCAAAGAATGATAGTTTCGCGGGTACTTTTAGTAACCCCCCCGAGAGATTTGCCTGCAGGTGAGGGTCTGATGAAAGCCTGTGGGTTAACAGAAAGAGACTCCATGCGGGTTTTATCACCCAATATGCTACCTCCGGTGCGTTGGCTGGTGGGGTCAATGGCCAAGACGGCAAGTTTCTTTCCCTGTTCCTTTATGAGATAGTTTCCGAAGGCCTCAATAAACGTACTTTTTCCTACACCAGGCACACCCGTAATGCCAATCCTCATTGAATTTCCTGCATAGGGCAGTACTTCGTCTATGACTTGCTGCGCCAACTCCTGGTCTGAGGCCAGTTTGCTTTCTGCCAGTGTAATAGCACGACTAAGCATAACACGGTTACCTGCTAATATTCCCTGAACATATGTTTCACTGCTGTATCGTTTGGCCAAGGTCTTTACTTCTTTTAAGTTTCGCTACCAGAGTTTTACAAATTTAAAGTTTCTAAGTTAGCTGCCAATGTAAGCATGGCACTTTGGGAAAGGATTTCTATGATTTAATAAATAAGTTTACTTTTCCTTACTTAAAAGCTTTAAAAGGCTGAACTTGTGAAATCAAATAAAGGTTGGACATTTGCTTTAGATGTACTTTTCCAAGGAGATATCTCTTGCACTTTCTTTTACAGCAGTATTAAATTAAACTTCCAATTACCAAACACTTCTACTTTTTATGAAAAGATTCTTGATGCTCGTAGCTGTTGCTGTTGCAACCCAGACAGCCGCGTTTGCACAAACGGAATTAAGCAGCTTCTCGGTAACAGGCCGGGGAGGTGTGATGAATACCTTTGTTCATGATTTTCAGGCCATAGGGGTAAACCCGGGAAACCTTGGCCGCAGCACTTCCATTATTTCCTTTACTATTGGTGAAGGTGGTGTAGGAGCCAGTACACAGGCACTTTCCAGAAAAACGCTGAGAAAGTTTCTGGAGGTAGCTAACAATACAGAGCTGTCATTAGAGGAGAGACAGGACCTTGCCAGGGCGTTTACAAGCGATAACGTGTTAAACGCAGGAGCAGATGTGAATACCTTTGCTATTTCTGTTACCCTTCCTAAAATCGGTGGTTTTGCTTTTAGTAACCGGCAGCGTGCTTTAAGCCACGTAGCTTTTAATAAGAACTTCTCAGAGTTGGTCTTTCTGGGGCAGGATGCACAGCTATACCAGGATTTTGCACCGGGACAGACTGTTTATGTGTCTGAGCTATTTGAAGGAACGGAGGTAAAGGCATCCTGGGTAAATGAATGGAACTTTGCCTACGGTCGAAAGATACTGGATCTGCCTGCCCTGAACATATATGGTGGAGCGGGCTACCGTTACCTGCAGGGGCTGGCGCTGTACGAGTTCAGCTCGAAAGCTGGTGAGGTAAAAGCTTACAGTGCAGCCTCGCCTGTGCTGGATATTAACTATGAAAGATACCTGGACGATCCACAGTTTTCTTATAATACTGCTGATGGCTTATTAAGTCCTGTTGGTAAGGGCCATGGCTTCGACGTAGGCTTGTCTGCTGAAGTTATAAAGATAGTTAAAGTAGGAGTTTCCGTTACCGACATAGGAAACATGACCTGGACTGATAACTTGCTGGAGGCAAAAGATAAAGGCTTTAAATTACCGGAATACAATGGAGCCGAGGAGTATAACTTCCAGGATGCGGCTGACATGGCTAAGACCATAATAGACAGTGCGTTGGTGTTCTCGCCGGTAAGCGAGCTGACAACTGCACTGCCAACGCGCTTCAGAGCAGGTATAGGTGTGAAGCTTGGAAGCAAGGTAGAGGTAGGGCTAGACTATGTGCGTGCCCTGAACGATGCTCCTGGTAACATCACAGAAGATTTCATAGGACTTGGGTTTGACGTACAGCCTTTGCCACTGGTACGTTTAAGCTCTGGTGTAACTACAGGTGCAGGAGATAAACTTAACTTGCCTGTAGGTTTTGCGATTGTAACACCAGTGTATGAGTTTGGTGTAAGCACACGTGACATCACAGCTCCATTTACAGATAAGAATCCTGGTGCGTCAGTTGCCATGGGT